>DUSN01000062.1 GCA_012842605.1 Clostridiales bacterium | reverse complement strand
TGGAAAAGGTTCCCTATATGCTGGTCATAGGAGATAAGGAAATGGAAAACGGCACTGTAGCTGTCCGCTCAAGAAGCAAAGGGGATCTGGGCACCATGAAACTGGAAGACTTTAAAGCTCTCCTGCTGAAGGAAATAAAAGACAAGGCCTTTTAAAACAGAACAAAAATTGTTGACACACCTGTATGCCTTGTGATATCATATTTGCGCGACAAGTAGAAGCTATCCACTTCTCACCTTCCGGCTCACGCCAGGCAAGGTTAAGCAAATAATATGTATCAGCATATTTTTGGAGTGGGTAGATTATACCCACTCCTTTTATTTACATTGAAATGAGTGGGATAGTCATCTAAGCCGGGGAGTATACCGGCACCAATAATATCGGAGGTGAATGAATATCAGTAAACACGAACTCTCCATTAATGAAGAGATCAGGGTCAAGGAAGTTAGAGTCATCGACAGCAACGGTGAACAGTTAGGTATCATGCCAACCAAAAAAGCGCTGGAAATAGCCGATCAAAAACAGCTGGATCTTGTCCTTGTTGCACCAACAGGCAATCCGCCTGTATGTAAAATCATGGATTACGGGAAATATAAGTTTGAGATTGCAAAAAAGGAAAAGGAAGCACGTAAAAACCAAAAAGTAATTGATGTTAAAGAGATCCGCCTGTCGGCATCCATTGAAGAGCATGATATGGCTGTCAAGGCAAGGAGTGCAGACAAGTTTCTGCGTTCCGGCGATAAGGTAAAGGTGACTATCCGTTTCCGTGGGCGTGAAATGACCCATCGTGATATCGGTTTTCAGGTTATGGAGACATTCAACTCATTGCTGACTGCCGATATGGTAGTAGAACGTAAACCTAAGGTAGAAGGCAGGAGTATGATAATGATTCTAGCACCAAAAGAGTAGCTTGAGAGGAGGAAACAATAATGCCAAAAATGAAAACTCACCGCGGAGCGGCCAAGAGATTCAGCTTGACCAAATCCGGAAAGATAAAGAGGGCCAAGGCCTATAAGAGTCATATTTTGACTAAGAAGTCTTCCAAGAGAAAGAGAAATCTCCGCAAAGGTGCATACGTTGCAGCTATGGAAGAAAAGACCATCAGAAAATTGATTCCCTACAAATAATACAGAAGGAGGTAATACTAAATGGCAAGAGTTAAAAAGGCAGTAAACGCCAGGAAAAAACATAAAAAGATTCTTAAGCTTGCCAAAGGCTATTTCGGTGCAAGCAAAAGGCACTTCCGTCCGGCCAACCAAGCCGTAATGAGAGCCTTGGCTTATGCATATACAGGAAGAAAACTTAGAAAGAGAGATTTCAGAAAGCTTTGGATTGCAAGGATCAATGCTGCTGCAAGGCTGAACGGCCTGAGCTACAGCAGATTCATCAACGGTCTGAAAAAAGCAGACATCCAGGTAGACAGAAAAATTCTGGCTGATATGGCGGTAAACGACGCAGCCGGTTTTGCACAGCTGGTTGGAATAGCCAAGGAAAAACTGAATGCATAAAAAAAATGCCGGGAAGTTTAAAGCTTACCCGGCTTTGTTTTTATACTTCTTTGGTATCCAGTTATCCAGCTTCCCAAGATCCTGGTAGCATTCTGCAAGTTCACTCACAACATCGGCATCCAGATCAAGCCCGATCAACTGCTCTTTAAAAGCGGCTGCTCCTTTTCTTCTATTAATGAACAGCCTTGGAAAACACAGCGACAAGCTGCCGATTAATCTAAAGACCCCTATTACTATTCGTAAAGCCTTCATATCATATCCTGCTATTTGTTTATAATTTTTTCGGGTGAGAAGTTTTTCAGTGTATTCATATAATCCTTAGCCATTTCCAGAGCATCTTCCTTAGGCAGTCCTGCATCTACTATCTCTTTGTATAATGCACCTACTGCCTTGCCCATCTGTCTGCCTGTTTCCTCTGAATAAAGAGTTTTCATCAGGTCTGAAATCAATTTTGGCACCTTGGTTGATACAACATCCAGGATTTCGCTAATTTCCTTAACCGGAATTTCAGGTATATCATTACGGTCATTACTCATTGTAAACATCTCCTTAATATATTATTATTGATATATGGTAATATCGGGCTTGGGACAGCCATCCTCAGGGACCAGTTTATAAAGTAATTCTTTACAGCATTTACCACCTCTGCCTGCGACCTGTTTTGCCTGTATATGTTCTGCAGGACTCTTGCTTTTGTCGCATCGTCAATTTGAGTCTTTAGCTGCTTAAGCTGCTTGTGCAGTTCAAATTCCTGCATGAAGAGCATCTTGAAATCGCTGTCTGTTTTTAGAAGCTCATAGAAAGCAATTTTTTGCTTGCTGTTAAGCTCCTTGTTGATGTAAGCATCTATCAATTCCAGCTTGAAATCATTAATCATTATCTTTAGCCTCCTTAAGCCACTCTCTCAGCCTGGCTCTGGCATAATAGGACCTGCTTTTGACCGTGCCTTCGGGCAGGCCCAATATTTCAGCCATATCCTTGCAGCTAAGCTGTTCAGCATATATGCCGTATATAATCTCCCTTGATGTTTCATCAAGCTGATTGAGAAGCTCATTAATGAAAATACCGTCAATCAGCTGATCCTGACCATGCATACAGGAAGTTTCCTTCCCGGCAGGATGGTCTGACAGCAGTTCATCCTTATTTTTTCGCAGCCTGTCAACCATTTTGTTGTGAGCGATTTTTAACAGCCAGGCTTTTACAGAGCGCACCTTTTTAAGTTCAGTTGCTTTTTGATAAACAGATAAAAAAGTATCCTGAAAAATATCTTCAGCAAGGTATTTATCCTTAATCCTGAATCGGATATACGAGTATACTGTATCTGCATAAATGTCGTAAAGCTCTGTAAAATCCATTTTAATCACTCCATCGCCTTTCATGTATATAGTCGCACAAAAGCGGCAAACGGTTCAATGAAAAACAGAGTATTTTTAAAATATAATGTGCTGCTGGTTTATTAACATATATCAGAAGTCTCCTGCCTCTTAAAACAGCAAGGCACATCACAGCATGAGATAAGTCAATACAAGTTGTATAATAATTTAAATACCAGTATAATAGGGGTTGTATTACTATGATTTTGGCATAGCCGGGTACTGAGAATATTAAGGAGATATATGGATGAGAAAACGAAAAAAACTATTTAAAAGCAAACTGCTATGGTTCTTCATAATCCTGCTGGCATTTATCTACATAAATAACAGCTCGCTTCTGGTGCGTGACGAGGACGAAAGGCCATTTCTTCTGGCTCACCGAGGCCTTGCTCAGACCTTTTCCATGGAAGGCATTACAGGGGATACAAATACTGCGAGGATAATATATGAGCCTGAGCACCCTTATCTGGAAAATACAATACCGTCCATGAAGGCAGCCTTTGAATTAGGGGCAGATATGGTGGAGCTTGACGTGCAGCTCACAAAGGACGGGCAGTTCGCGGTTTTCCATGATGCTGTTCTTGAATATCGCACCGATGGGCAGGGCAGCATTAGAGACTATACAATGGAAGAGCTGAAAAAGCTAGATGTAGGCTATGGTTATACAGCCGACGACGGAAAAACTTATCCCTTTCGCGGCAAGGGTGTAGGCCTTATGCCATCCCTGGATGAGGTGTTTGAGAGCTTTCCCGGCAAAAGACTTTTGCTTCATATAAAAAGCAATGACCCTGCAGAAGGACAAGCATTGGCCGAATACCTGAAAAAGCTGCCTTCAGAAAGGATAGGCAGCCTGGCTGCCTATGGAGGAGATGAGCCCATGAGAGTGCTGAAGCAGGAACTGCCTGACCTAAAGGTTATGTCAAAGGCGTCTGTTAAACGAATGCTAGTACAATATATGCTGTTAGGATGGACGGGCTATGTACCGGATTCCATGAAAAATACTTTCTTCTACTTGCCTGAAAAATATGCAAGAGTACTATGGGGCTGGCCTGACAGGTTTGTCGAGAGAATGAAAAACAACGGTACCATATTTGTACTGGTTGCAGGCAGCGGTGAATGGTCGGAGGGTTTTGACACAGTAGAGTCGCTTGATGAGCTTCCGAAGAACTATAAAGGCGGTATCTGGACAAACAGAATAGACAGGATAGCACCGGTATACAGCAAATAATAATAATCAGAAGAAAGCAGCGATTTTTCTTCTTAAAGGAAACCTGTATGGTAAAAAGCTGCAGGCAGAATATATGTTGATGATAATTTGCCATAATAGAAATAAGCTAATGCGAAGTTTCCTTATTGAGCATATAAGGTTGAGATTTTATGAATATAAAAAGAAAACATAATTATATGTCGCCGGCGAGAGTTCTTGCACTGAGCTTCCTGTTAACTATCATACTGGGAACGGCTTTGCTGCTTCTTCCTGCTGCTTCTGTTCAGGGACAAAGCATGGGATTTATGGATGCCCTTTTTACTGCCACATCTGCAGTGTGTGTAACCGGCCTGGTGGTAGTAGATACCGGTACCCAATTAAGCCTGCTGGGGCAGTTGGTCATATTATTCCTGGTTCAAACTGGAGGACTGGGTATTATGACTATGAGTACTCTTGTTTTTATGCTGCTGGGCAAGAGAATAACTCTGCGGGAAAGGCTGTTAATAATGGAAGCCCTTAACCTGCATAACCTGCAGGGAGTTGTACGGCTTACACGGCGAATATTACTTATTACCTTTCTTATAGAAGCTGCAGGTGCTTTTTTGCTGGCCTTGCGGTTTATACCTGTATTCGGGTGGGGAACCGGCATTTATTTCAGTATTTTTCATTCCATATCCGCATTCTGCAATGCCGGGTTTGATTTGATGGGTCACTATTCCAGCCTGACAGGTTTTACCGGGGATGTAATTATTAACTTTATTATTCTTGGATTGATAGTATTAGGAAGCCTGGGTTTTACGGTTATTATGGACTTGGGCCGCCATGGATTTCATATAAGAAAATGGACATTGCATACTAAAATAGTTGTATTTGCGACTGCTGCGCTTGCATTGTCAGGTTCCATATTCTTTTTCTTAGTTGAATACAATAATCCGGATACCATGGGGCATCTTTCCCTTGGTAACAAGATCCTGGCGTCCTTATTTTTATCAGCCGGCTCTAAAACAGCAGGAATGAACACCATCAGCATTGGTGTATTGACCAATGCATCCAAATTCCTGATGATGCTTCTGATGTTCATAGGCGGGTCTCCGTCCTCCATGGGCGGGGGTATCAAGACTACCACCTTCAGCGTTATCCTGCTTATGGTGTGGAGTGTGATTAAGGGAAAGGAAGACATAGTTGTTTTCAAAAAGTGCATCCCCATTTCAATTGCTTTAAGGGCATTGGCTATTGCATTGATTTCCTTGCTGGCCTTATCAGTTGTCATCTCTGTTCTTTCTTTATTAGAATCTGCCCCATTTATGGATATTATGTTCCAGGCAGCCTCGGCACTTGGAACAGTAGGTCTTTCTGTTATGGATATTGCCGGAATGCTTAATATAAGCAAAATGATACTTGTACTATCCATGTTCATGGGACGAGTAGGACCTCTTTCTCTGACACTTGCTTTTGCAAAAAAACAGTCCCTGTCATCAAATAGTATTCACTATCCGGAAGAACGCATTATGGTAGGTTAAAGGAGCATGAAAATTCATGAAGCAGTTTGTGATATTTGGAATAGGCAGGTTTGGTGCAAGCATTGCTACTACTCTGTATAATATGGGACATGATGTTCTGGCTGTTGACAAAAATGAAGAAAGGGTACAATATATATCGGATAAGGTAACCCATGCCATTCAGGCTGATGCAACCGATGAGAATACACTGAAGGCTATAGGCATACGCAATTTTGATGCTGCAGTGGTGGCTATTGGGGAAGATATACAGGCAAGCATTCTGATTACACTGCTGTGCAAGGAAGCCGGAGTAAGCTATGTATTGGCCAAGGCAAGAAATGAGCTTCACTCCAAGGTACTTTACAAGATAGGTGCTGACAAGGTAGTCTTCCCCGAGAGGGATATGGGAATAAGGGTTGCCCAAAGCCTGGTATCCACAAACATTCTGGATTACATTCAGCTGACACCCCATTATAGTCTTGTAGAACTGGAAGCCGTGCCTGCATGGGAAAATCGCACATTAAAAGAATTGGATATCAGGGCAAAGTATGGTATAAATGTAATGGCAATTAAACGCGGTGAACATATTAATATATCCCCAGCCGGTACGGATACTATCCAGGAGGGCGATGTCCTTGTAGTACTGGGCGAGGCAGACGAAATAGAAAGGTTTCAGGAGAAATCCAATGAAAAATCAAACCGGAAATAAAACTGCGGAGAAAGCAGAGATTATAACCAGTCCTTCCAATAGCAATATAAAGCGCATTAAGAGCTTAATGATGAAAAAATTCCGTGATTCAGAAAAGCTGTTTATTGCAGAGGGAAGGAAAATGGTTGCAGAAGCGCTGTTGTCAGACTATGAAGTAGAGCTGCTGGTTTTTTCGGAAAGCTTTTCTGAACTACTTCCCATAGAAACTGAAGACCGGGCTGTAAGACGACTTGTGGTTAAAGACAGCCTCTTTGGATCGCTTTCTGATACACAGACCCCGCAGGGCATTTTGGCTGTGATTAAGCAAAAGAGTTTTGACCTGAAAGAGGAAATCGGAAAAGACCGCAGTTTTCTGGTAATACTGGATGGAGTGAAAGATCCCGGGAACCTGGGAACCATTATCCGCACGGTGGATGCAGCCGGAGGAAATGGTGTTGTTTTGATAAATGACTGTGTGGATCCATATAACCCCAAAGCTGTCAGGTCTACTATGGGTTCAATCTTCCGGGTGCCAGTTTATCAGGCAGATGACACAGAAGGATTGCTGGATGATTTGTCCCGTGAAGGCTATCATATTGCTGCCAGTCATCTGGATGGAAGCAATGTTTTTACATGGGCAGGAGGATACAGCAAGACTGCTCTTGTTATCGGGAGCGAGTCTCACGGAATCAGCCTGACGGTAAAGCAAAAGGCACACAGTCTTATTAAAATTCCTATGGTTGGCGGTGCTGAATCACTGAACGCTTCGGTAGCAGCAGGAATTCTGATTTACGAAATTTTCCGAAAAGGGATTATTTTGGACATGTAATACCTTGAACAGGTAAATTTGCTATGCTATAATTATGTAAAATAACCTGTAAAGGAGTCCGGTCCCCATGGTATCCGAGTTTTTCTGGAGGATCTTTGAAACCACAGGTTCAGTAACAGCATATATAATGTACAGAAGATTGGTTCTGACAAAATAAAGGCTATGAAGGAGAAGAGTAGATTCGTCCGGGTTTAGTCAGAGAGGGAATGTCACCGGCTGAAAGCATTCCTCTGAATCCTGAATTGAAGTTCGCTCCGGAGCCGCAGGGCTGAAACAGCAGTAGGTCCTGCCGGGGAAAGGTCCGTTAACGCTGAAGAGATTTCTTTATGAAATGAAATTGGGTGGTACCACGTGGTAAACAGCCTTCGTCCCATTATGCGGGCGGAGGCTTTTTTGTATTAACAGATATACATATTTACAGCAAAGAGCGCAGCAATGCGAAAGGAGATGTTACAGTCAATGAGGGACAAGTTAGAGCAAATAAAAAGAAAGGCAATGGAAGCCATGGACAGCCTGAATAACTTGGACCAGCTGGAAGAGTTCAGGGTCAAGACATTGGGCAAAAAGGGAGAGCTTACCCTGGTCCTGCGGGAAATGGGAAAACTTCCCCCTGAAGAGCGGCCGGTCATTGGACAGCTGGCTAATGAAATAAGGTCTTACCTTGAGAATGAGCTGAGCAAAAAAACAGCGGAGCTGAAGAATGCAGCTCTGGAAAAACGTCTGGCTGAAGAAGCCATAGACGTTACAGTACCTGGAAAGGTTCCTGCTCTTGGCAAGCTGCATCCGGTTACCAAGGTTCTGAACGAACTGAAAGATATATTCCTGGGAATGGGTTTTGATGTAGCTGAAGGCCCTGAGGTAGAATGGGACAGCTATAATTTCGAAGCCCTTAACATACCGAAAAATCATCCGGCCAGGGATGTGCAGGATACGTTCTATATCAATGAGAATATTCTGCTCCGCACCCATACTTCGCCGGTTCAAATCCGAACAATGCTGAAGAAGAAACCTCCTATTAAGGTTATCTGCCCGGGACGGGTTTACCGGTCCGATGCCATAGATGCTACTCATTCACCCATATTCCATCAGATAGAAGGCCTGGTAGTAGATAAAAATATTACCATGGGAGATTTGAAAGGTGTATTGGATGTCTTTGCTAAACAGGTATTCGGTCCGGAAACCAAGACCAAGTTCCGGCCTCATCATTTTCCATTTACAGAGCCCAGTGCAGAAGTGGATGTAACCTGTGCCATATGCCATGGTTCAGGCTGCCGGGTATGCTCCTATACAGGATGGATTGAAATCCTGGGAGCAGGCATGGTACACCCCAAGGTTCTTGCGTACTGCGGGATTGATCCGCAGGAATACAGCGGCTTTGCATTTGGAATGGGGCTGGACAGAATAACTAATTTGAAATATGGAATCGATGATATACGGCTTTTGTTTGAAAATGATATCCGGTTCCTGAAGCAGTTCTAGGAGGAGATCAATATGTTGATGCCGATAAACTGGGTAAAAGATTATGTAGAAATAGATATGGACATACGGGAACTGGCCGACAAGCTGACAATGACCGGTTCCAAGGTAGAGGAAGTAATTACTCTCAGGGAAAACATTTCGAATGTGGTAGTCGGCAGGATTATATCCGTGGAACAGCACCCCAATGCCGACAAGCTGGTAGTATGCAATGTAGACGTAGGTACTGAAGTTATACAAATAGTAACCGGTGCCAGCAATGTAGCACCGGGGCAGCTGGTTCCCGTTGCACTTCATGGAGCCAAGCTTCCCGGAGGTGTGACTATAAAGAAGGGTAAACTGAGAGGAGTGGAGTCACACGGCATGATGTGTTCCGGTGAGGAGCTGGAACTCAAAGACAGCGATTATCCCGGGGCTGAGGTTGACGGGATTCTTATCCTGCAGGAGGAATATCCCTTGGGGATGGATATCAAGGAAGCTCTTGATCTTAACGGACAGGTAGTTGATCTGGAGATTACCTCCAATCGCCCTGACTGTCTCAGCATGGTAGGCATGGCAAGGGAAATTGCAGTATCCACAGGCAAATCATGGCGCATGCCTAAAATAGATGTTATGCCGAGTATAGGAAATGTTAAAGACGAGCTGCAGGTAGTAGTGGAGAATCCTGATCTTTGTCCAAGATATATTGCCAGGATAGTCAAGGATGTCAAGATAGGCCCTTCTCCCCAGTGGATGCGCCGCCGCCTGGCTGCAGCAGGAATACGTCCCATCAACAATATAGTGGATATAACCAATTATGTCATGCTGGAACTGGGCCAGCCCATGCATGCGTTCGACTATGATAAAATTGAAGGCAGAAAAATAGTAGTACGTACAGCCAAACCGGGAGAATCCATAGTAACCTTAGATGATAAGCAAAGAAGCCTTACACCTGACATGCTGGTTATAGCAGATGCCAGCAAGCCCATAGCCGTTGCGGGTGTCATGGGCGGTGCCAACAGTGAAATCAGTGCTGATACCAAACATATAGTTTTTGAAAGCGCATTATTCAATGGTACCAGCGTACGCTTGACCTCAAAGGCATTAGGTTTGAGAAGCGAGTCTTCCAGCCGGTTTGAGAAAGGCCTGGACATTAATATGACACTTACTGCAATAGACCGGGCTGTTCAGCTGGTACAGGAACTTGGCGCAGGCACAGTGGTGGAAGGCCGTATTGATGTGCTGAACGCTTCAACTGACAACAGGAAATTAACTGCTAAATGGAACCGCATCAATCAACTGCTGGGACTGAATTTAACAGCTGATGAAATTGCGGATATTCTAAATGATCTTGGACTGGAGACTTCAGTGGATGGCGAGAGCATAACAACACTGGTTCCAACCTATAGGAACGATATAGAGGGAGAAGCTGACCTGGCTGAAGAAGTTGCCCGTATATACGGATATGACCGCATTCCCATGACCTTAATGGAAGGCTCTGCTGCCAAAGGCATCAGGACAGAAAATCAAAAACTGGTGGATTCGATAAAGCTTGCTTTAACCGGTATGGGAATGTATGAGGTAATCACCTATTCATTCACCAGTCCCCGCGTATATGAATCGATAGGCATTACCGTCGATATGGTGCCTGAAACAGTAAGGATAGCCAATCCCCTGGGAGAGGACCAAAGCATAATGCGGACAACTTTAATGCCAAATATCCTGGAGGTATTATCCCGCAATTACAACCGCCGCATAGAAAGCTGCAGCATTTTTGAGATCAACCCGGTATTTCTGCCCAAAGCACTGCCTCTCACCGATCTTCCTGATGAAGTTCTTACCCTGGCCATGGGTGAGTATGGAGACGGTGTTGATTTCTATACCCTCAAGGGTAAAATAGAGGCATTGATTTCCTTGCTGGGATTAAGCAAGAGAACAGATTATCAGAAGGCCGTTCATCCGGCTCTCCACCCGGGCAGGACAGCAGAAGTGCTGGTTGACGGTAAATCGGCAGGCATTTTCGGAGAAGTACATCCAAGAACAGCTGAAAACTACGAGTTGAACACCAGGGTAATAATGGCAGAGTTGAATCTGCAGGCCTTGCTGGAAAATGCCGATACCGTAAGGAAGTATAAAGCCCTGCCTAAGTACCCGGCTGTAACAAGAGACCTGGCATTCATTGTGGAAAAAAGAATTCAGGCTGCTCAGATACTGGATCTGATATGCAAGGGCGGCGGAAATATTCTGGAGGAAGTATCCTTGTTTGACATATATGAAGGCAGTCAGATTCCGGAAGGCTGCAAAAGCATGGCCTATTCACTGACATACAGAGCCTCGGACCGCACCCTTACGGATGATGAAGTGAACAGGGCTCATCAAAGAATAATAGGATTGCTGGAAGAAGAACTGAACGCCAGATTAAGGTAACTGCATTCAGTGCTATAAGGATAAGATTTAGTTTCGACAAAAGTTGTTGTATAAAATTGGAAAGTAGTGTATAATGTTATCAAATAATATAAGATAATAGGGGTTGTTCGTAGATGGTAGATAAGGTAAAGGCTGTAGTGAGAATAGCCGGCCGGGAGTATACGATCCGAGCTTTTGATACCGAAGAATATATCCATCGGGTAGCGATTTATGTGAACCGAAAAATGGAAGAGATCACCAATGCGCAACCCGGCCTAAGCACTGCCATGGCGGCAATATTGACCGCTATAAACTTAGGCGATGAAGTCCTCAAACTCAAGGATGAAGTGGAATCCCTCAGATCCCAGGTTAATGAACTGAAGGAGGCATACGGAAAGGTGACAGTTATCCCTGGCGGTGATTCATCTGCTCCTGCTATCTACGATGTCTCTCGTAAAGGAAAGCGACAGTAAATATATAAATTATTGGAATAAGAACAGTTGATAATGCTGTTCTTATTTCATTTTATGCTTTTTCCGTATCAGCTGAAAAAATAGGATAAAATTATTAAATAATTCACTTATTCTTTGTTTTAATAAAGATAATCATGTTTATATGGATAATATATGTATTATATAATCAGGCTTTGGATATGGTATGGAATTCTGAAATTTGCTTAGGAGGGTACATATGCAAAAGCAATTGGATTCTTCTTGGGACCAAATAAACAAGCATATTGATGAGAGCCCCATACTATCCATGCTGGTTAATGAAAGTTCTGTCAGCGACATCGATTATAGTCGTTACCTGCAATATGGATATTCAAAGAATGATGTTGCTGTCGGATTTGAACTCATAAGCATTTATAAAACTCTTAAGAAATGCCTGAACAAATAGCTGCTAAACTGATTCATAATAAAATTAGATTTTAAATTTAGAAAACCGGACTTAGTGTCCGGTATTTTTTTGTATAGCAAATAGTTCCTTTTTCAAGTGCAGATAGTATAATAAGAGGCAAAGGAGATGATAACTTGAAGAAAAATCTGCCGGAACTGCTTGCACCGGCAGGCAGTTGGGAAGCCTTAGTGGCAGCTGTACAAAACGGTGCAGATGCAGTCTATGTAGGCGGTACGAAATTTAATGCCAGAAGACAGGCAGCTAATTTTGACAATGACACGCTTAAGAAGGCTGTAGAGTATGCGCACCTGTATGGTGTAAGGATATATATTACCCTTAACATTCTTATAAAGCAGAAGGAACTGGAAGAGCTGATATCCTTTCTGCCCTTGCTGGAAGAGCTTAAGGTAGACGGTGTAATAGTCCAGGACTTAGGAACCGCCCGCTGGATAGAAAGGCACCACTCAAGACTTTCCCTGCATGCCAGTACTCAGATGACAATACACCAGTTAGAGGGAGTCAGGGTATTGGAGGAAATGGGCTTTGACCGTGTTGTACTTGCCCGGGAACTGACCTTGGAGGAACTGGCGCATATTTCTGACAACAGCTCCATAGAGCTGGAAACATTCATTCATGGTGCGCTTTGTGTTTCCTATTCCGGCCAGTGCCTTATGAGCAGCATGCTGGGCGGAAGGAGCGGAAATCGCGGGATGTGTGCACAGCCATGCCGTTTGGCATATACATTGGACAAGCAAAAAGGTAAACAAAGTCAGCCGGCTTATCATATAAGCATGAAAGATCTCTCTACTCTGGATTTTCTGGATGAAATATTATCTGCAGGGGTAACAAGCCTAAAGATAGAAGGCAGGATGAAAAGACCGGAATATGTAGCGGTAGTTACAAGGGAATACCGGAAAGCACTGGATAGTATCCTGAAAACAGGACGATATATTCCAGACCGGTCAGCTTATGAGGAGCTGGAGCAAATATTCAACCGCGGAAGCTTTACCAAGGGCTACTATTACGGCACCAGTCATGGCAGCCTGTTTGCCCGTGAGAAGCCCAGCCACTGGGGTATATACCTGGGAAAAACAGTAAAGCAGGAAAAAGGCATAGTATGGATAGCCCTGGAAGAGGATATAGAAACAGGCGACAGCATTGAGTTTTGGATGAGCAGTGAGGGAAATACAGGACAGACAGTAAGCAGCATAATAATCAACGGTAAGAAGGCCAACCGCGGGCTTCGGGGCCAGCTGGCCGGAATACCATCATCCATACGGCCTAAGCCGGGAACTAAGGTTTACCGTACTTTAAAGGCATCTCAGTTGAAATCTGCCGGTGAATCATACAGCAATATATATGGCCGTAAGATACCGGTTACTGCAAAGGCTAAATTTGAAATCGGGAATAACCCGGTGCTGATTCTTCGGGATCCAAACGGCATAGAGGGAAGAGCGGAAGGCAGCTTCGAGGTACAGAAAGCTGTAAATAGAGCGATGGACAAGGATATTCTGCTGCAGCACCTTGGCAAGCTGGGGGATACCCCGTTCGAATTGCTGTCAGCTGATCTGGAATGCGAGAATGAAATATTTCTGCCTGTTTCGGCAATTAACCAGCTGCGGCGGGATGCAGCAGATGAACTAATGAAAAAAAGGATTGCATACTATAATGACAGGGCATTGAAATCAGAAGCAACAGCTGCAAAGTCCGCTGCTGATGAGAGGGGCAGGCAGTTCCCGGTGTACAGCCCGCCTGCTCGTCCGATCCTTAATGGATACTTAGACCGCCTTGATTTTAACCCCCGGGTTCTTGAAGGATTGGACAGGGTAACCTTTTCGCCCGCATCTTTTGCTTTTAAATGGGAGTTGATGCAGGAACAGGTACAAAGCATTAAAGAAGCCGGTATTGAACTGCATTTACTGCTGCCCACTATAACCAGAATGTATGACATGACTTTGCTGCGCAGTCTCCCGGATCAGTTCTGGAATATGTTTGACGGTTATCAGTTTTCTAACCTTGGACAATTGAAGCTGATGCATGAAAAGGGGATAAGCAATTACTTTGGTGCACATACCCTGAACGTATTTAACACTTTAACTATAGATCAGCTGCATGATTTCGGCTTGAAGGGTGTCGTGCTTTCCCCGGAGTTAACAATAGCTGAAATCCGTGATATAATAAATGGAAGTTCATTACCATGTGAAATATTGGTGTATGGACGCATAACTCTCATGACGCTGGAATATTGTCCCCAGGCCGACGGGAACGACAGCTGCAGCAACTGCAGATTTTTGGGAGAACATACACTGACTGACCGGCTGGGTTATGATTTTACGGTCAGAAAAAAAAGAATTGCACATTGCTATAGTGAAATATTGAACAGCCAGCCTATTTTTCTTGCAGATAATATGGAGGCAATACACAAGCTTTCAGCCTCTGTCTGGGGACTGAAACTGGAAGGCCTGAGACCGGAGGAGTTTATGCCTGTAATCAAGGCCTACCGGTTTGCACTGGATAATCCGGGGACCGGCCTGCCTGAAGAACTGTCTGCTTATGTGCAGGAATTAAAAAGAAACGGATTTACCAAAGGCCACTTCTTCCGGGGCGTTGAATAAGAAAAGGCCGTAAATGAATGAGGAGACACAATGAACGAAAAAACATTAAGGGTACTGGAATACCATAAGATCATAGAAAAACTGGCCGGGTTTGCACAGTCCGACTCAGGACGCGAGCTTGTCCTTCAGCTGAAACCCGTTTCAGACCGAATGACAATAGAACAATGGCAGGAAGAAACCTCTGAAGCGGAGTCCATTCTTGCTGTAGAAGGAAGCGGTTTTCTGTCATCCTTCCCAAATATAAGGCAGCATATCAGGAAAGCCATAATAGGTTCAGTTTTGAGTCCTAAGGAACTGCTGCAAATAGCTCAGGTACTCTCACTGATCAGTTCAGTAAAGATCAGAATGAATGAGCACAAGGCTAAAGCTGAGTTAAAATGGATACCCTCCATGGTCGCGGCAATGCAGACTCAAAGGGTGTTATTGGATAGTATCCGCAGGTGCATAGAGACCGAAGACACCTTGTATGACCATGCAAGTCCCGAACTTGCCAATATTCGCAGGCAGATAAACAGGGCAAACGAAAGGGTAAGGGAACGGCTCAACAGTTATTTGCATTCTCCACAGATGCTGAAATTTCTGCAGGAGCCTATTATAACCATGCGGAACGGCCGTTATGTCCTGCCGGTTAAGCAGGAATACCGGTCCCAGATGCCCGGCATTGTGCATGACCAGTCATCCAGCGGTGCAACTCTGTTTATAGAACCCATGTCTGTGGTTGAGGCAAACAACGAAATCAGGCAGCTGATGATTAAGGAAGCAGATGAAGTTGAACGAATATTAGCAGACCTGACTGCTCAGGTTGGAGCGGCGGGAGAGGAAATCCTGTCAGCTTTCGAGATATTGATCCGCCTGGATTTCATTTTTGCAAAGGGTGCCTTCAGCATATCAATCCGAGGAGTTCGGCCGTCAATTGCAGATACGCCTTCACTTTATATAAAAAACGGAAGGCATCCGCTTATCGATCCGAATGTTGTAGTGCCCATTACATTGGAACTGGGCAGGAGATTTACTACACTTGTTATTACCGGGCCTAATACAGGCGGGAAAACCGTTACATTGAAAACCACAGGACTTTTTGTTCTTATGGCTCAGGCAGGGCTGCACCTGCCCGCTGATTATGGTACTGCACTTGGAGTATTCAACAATGTTTATGCCGATATTGGGGATGAGCAGAGCATAGAGCAAAGCTTGAGCACCTTTTCATCACATATGTCCAATATAGTGCAGATTCTGCGGAATGTGAATCCCTATGACCTTGTACTCTTTGACGAGCTGGGAGCCGGTACGGATCCAACTGAAGGCGCCGCTCTGGCCATGTCTATCCTGGATCACCTGCATAATAGAAATATCAGGACTATGGCAACCACCCACTACAGTGAGCTTAAGGTATATGCCATCAAAAGGGAAGGCGTGGAAAACGCATCCGTTGAATTTGATGTTGAAACCCTGCGGCCTACTTACCGCCTTTTAATTGGTGTACCCGGCAAAAGCAATGCCTTTGAAATCTCCCGCAGGCTGGGGCTGGATGAGTCCCTGATAGACGGAGCAAGGGAATACTTGAGCCAGGAGAATGTGCGTTTTGAAGACATAATGGGTGACATAGAAAGAAACCGTATTGCAGCTGAGCAGGAACGGCAGCAGTCCAAAGCTTATCTTGCAGAAATTGAGGCAATTAAGGAAAAACATGAAAAGGAACTAATGGAATTTGAGCAGCAAAAGGCCAAGCTTTTAAACAAAGCCAGGGAGGAAGCCAGAAAGCTGATACAGAATGCCAGGGCAGAGGCTGATGAAATAATTAAGGAACTACAGAAGCTGGCACGGGAAACTGAGGAAAAAGAAAGAAACCGTGCTATAGAAGAAGCCCGCAAAAAACTTAAGAATACCTTTGAACGCCTGGAAGGAGATGCCCGGCATAAAACTGCCCTGTCTCCAAGAATGCCCCTTAGAAACCTGCAGTTGGGACAGACAGTATACCTTGCCTCTTTGGATCAAAAAGGGCAGGTGCTCAGCATGCCTGATGAGGAGGGTAATTTATTGGTGCAAGTGGGAATTATGAAGGTTAATGCCAATATATCCGACTTGCGTCAAGCTGAAGAAGATACAGCAGTTTCAGTAAAATCAGGCAGGAAGATTACACCAAGAACAACTTCGGTTTCTTCTGAGCTGGATTTGAGAGGAATGAATTCAGAAGAAGCTATGGCAGAAACTGACATTTACCTGGACAATGCCTTTTTGGCCGGACTTAATGAGGTAACTATCATCCATGGCAAGGGCACAGGCATTCTTAGAAACTCAATTCACCAGCTGCTCAAAAAGCATCCCCATGTAAAATCCTATCGATTGGGCAAGTTTGGTGAGGGAGAAACAGGGGTTACCGTGGTAGAAATAAAATAAATATAAAGGAGGAATATAACGTTATGTATTTGCTGGGAGTAGATATAGGTACGTCAGGCACAAAAACAGTATTGTTTGATGTGGAAGGCAATACCATAGCCAGTGCATTGGGCGAGTATCCGCTGTATCAGCCGCATATCGGATGGGCTGAACAGGATCCGGAGGATTGGTGGAAAGCGGTCGTTGATACTATAGCCCAGGTTATAAAATCCAGCGGAGTAAATCCAAAGGATATTAAGGGCTTAGGATTGTCAGGCCAGATGCATGGAATGGTGCTGCTGGATAAGGAAGGCAATGTTCTTAGGTCCTCTATTATCTGGTGTGATCAGAGAACCCAAAACGAATGCGATCAGATAACCGAGATAATCGGCAGGGAAAAACTGATGGAAATAACAGCAAATCCTGCCTTAACAGGTTTTACTGCTTCCAAGGTCATGTGGGTTAAGAACCACCAGAGCGATATTTTCCAGAAGATCGACAAAATATTGCTGCCTAAGGACTACATAAGGTACAGGCTGACCGGCGTATTTGCAACAGAGGTTTCAGATGCCAGCGGTACTCAATTCCTGGATATCCCCAAACGTCAATGGAGCAGCGAGGTTTTGAACAAGCTTGGTATTTCACCTGACTGGTTGCCAAAGGTATACGAATCCCATGAGGTAAGCGGATACATATCAGCAGAAGCTGCCCGCCTGACAGGGCTGCCCCAGGGTACACCGGTAGTGGGAGGCGGCGGTGACCAGGCTGCCGGTGCAGTGGGCAACGGAATAATAAAACCCGGAGTAATATCCTCCACCATAGGAACATCCGGTGTTGTATTTGCTTCAATGGACCAGGTCAAAATAGATCCCAAGGGAAGAACTCAGACATTCTGCCATGCCGTACCCAACACCTGGCATGTAATGGGAGTAACACAGGCAGCAGGCCTTTCTCTGCAATGGATGAGAAACCAGTTTGGAGGAATGGAGAAGGAACTGGCCGGGTTTATGGGGGTTGATCCTTATGAACTAATGGACAAGGAAGCTGAGAAGGCAAAACCGGGCTGTGAAGGCTTGATTTACCTGCCCTATTTGATGGGAGAGAGGGCACCTCATTTAGACCCCTATGCCAGAGGAGTATTCTTTGGTTTAACGGCAAGGCACGGCAGGTGCGAAATGATTCGTTCGGTAATGGAGGGTGTAGCATACAGCCTGCGGGATTGTCTTGAGATTATCCGTCAAATGGACGTTCCGGTACATGAAGTACGCGCTTCCGGCGGCGGCGGAAAGAGCCCGCTGTGGAGACAGATGATGGCAGATGTGTTCCAGACCCCCATAGCCGTTACCAACTCCAAGGAAGGACCTGCCCTGGGAGTAGCGCTGCTGGCCGGAATCGGAACCGGTGTTTATAAAAATGCAGCTGAAGCATGTGACGCAGCCATTAAAGTAGTGAAAGTACAAAATCCCATTGAAGATAATATACCTGTATATGAAAAGTACTATGAGGTATATGGCGGCCTCTATTATGCATTAAAGGACAGTTATCAGAAACTGGCTGACATCAGCAGATAAAGATGATTCTGCCGTTTTGATTGCTGCCTGGCATAGCATAGAATACGGGGGATAGAAAAATATGAGCGAAAACCGCATCATGGTGGTGGATGACGACTTTAACATCAACCAGTTGATAAAATTGTATCTGGAAAAGGAAGGGTTCCGGGTGGAACCCTTCCAGGACGGCTATAAGGCTTTGAAAGCTTTTAAGGAAAACCCGCCGGATCTGGTGGTTCTTGACCTGATGCTTCCGGGGCTGGATGGCTGGGATATTTGCAGGGAGATACGGAAAATAAGCGATATCCCGATCATTATGCTGACAGCCAAGGGAGAAACCTTTGACAAGGTGCTGGGGTTAGAGCTTGGTGCTGATGATTATATAGTCAAACCCTTTGATCCAAAAGAGCTGATAGCCAGAATCAAAGCCGTTTTAAGAAGGCATAAGCCGCAAAAGATAGATTCAAGGCAGATATCATACCCCAATTTAACTGTAAGCTTGTCTGATTATACTGTGACCTACCATGGCAAAAATATTGAATTTCCGCCCAGAGAACTGGAGCTTTTATATTACCTGGCTTCCAATCCAAACAAGGTATTCACCCGGGAACAGTTGTTGGAACAGGTATGGGGATTTGATTTCTTTGGCGATTCCAGAACTGTGGATGTTCACATTAAGCGAATACGGGAAAAGCTGAATAAGGAAAGTGACAACTGGCAGATAAAGACTGTTTGGGGCGTGGGTTACAAATTTGAGGTGAAATAAATGTTCAGGTCACTATTTGTTAGATTAATGGTGACTTATTTTGTCATCATACTGTCAGCACTGTTGACTCTGGGAATTCTGTTATCCTCATTTTTTCAGGATTATATCATGGATACCCGTAAGGAAGAGCTTCTCAGAGAGGGTAAGGCAATTTCTCAGTATATAGAGCTGTATTCACTGGGCCTGATAGACTCCCTGACGCTGAGATATCAATATCAGGTAATTGATAGATTCCTGGGAGCCACTATATGGGTTACCAATGAACGGGGATATATATGGAGCAGCCATAATTCCTCCCAATTGGATGAGGTAGACTGGGAAAACCATAAACTGACAGTAGATGAATTCGTTCAGGTGCTGGAAGGCAATACCATCACCCGCATCGGGCGTTTTGGAGAAAGCTTTGCAGTGCCTGTATTAACTGTAGGCATGCCCCTAATTATTAATAATAAAATACAGGGAACTGTTTTTCTGCATTCTCCAATACAGGGCATCAACCGGACACTCAGGGATACTTATGAAAGCATTTGGCGTTCGGCTATCCTGTCTTCCATTCTGTCCATGCTATTGCTGTATATCATCTCAAGACGGTTTTCAAGGCCTCTTACTGAAATGAACATTATTTCCAGAGAAATAGCAACCGGAAATTTTAAAAGGCGGGTTAAGGTTAAGACAAAAGATGAAGTGGGGCAGCTGGCTATGAACTTTAATGCTATGGCTGACGCATTGGAGCAGCTTGAGTTAATGAGGAGAAGCTTTGTAGCCAATGTATCACATGAATTAAAGTCCCCACTGACTTCTATGCGCGGCTATATCCAGGGAGTATTGGACAATACCATTCCTCCTGAAGATCAAAACAAGTACCTGAAAATTGCCCTGGATGAGACTGAAAGAATGAATCGCCTGATCAATGAATTGCTGGATTTGTCCCGGATACAGACAGGACAGTTTTCTATGGAAATGAAGACGGTGGATATCAACGAAACCATCAGAAGAGTTCTTATCGCAAGAGAAGATCGTATTAATGAAAGAGGCATGGATGTGGAAGTGGACTTTGAAAAGGATGTCTGCCTGGTTGAAGGTGATCCTGACCGGCTGCAGCAGGTTATAATAAATCTGCTGGACAATGCCATTAAATTTAACAGGGAAGGCGGCCTGATTTCTATTAAAACATGGACACATAAGGATAATGTTTTTGTTAAAATCGCAGACCAGGGTCCAGGCATACCTAAGGAGGAAATTGCGCATATTTGGGAACCGTTTTATCAGATAGACAAGTCAAGAAGCGGAAAAGGAGGCACCGGGCTGGGCTTGTCCATAGTTAAGAAAATAATAGAAGGTCACGGCCAGAATATATGGTTGAACAGTGAAGTAGGCAAAGGATCAGCGTTTATATTTTCCCTCAAAGCAGTAAGAAAGCAATAAGATATTTAAGATTAGCTTTTGTTTACACCATGTTCATATTTTATTCAAAAAGCTGGTTTATAATAAAATCAGAAAACAGGAGAAGCTTTCTTTGATAAATATCGGAGGTGTAATAAATGAGGGAATTTTATGAATTTGATGAGGAACGCTATCAAAGAAGAAATACAGTCAAAAGCTATATCATAGTAGCATTGATTTTTGCTTTGATTGGCGGTCTGGCTGTTTATGCTATATCCCCTTATCTGCCCGGTGCCAATGGGTCACAGGATAGGCAGGTTATGGATAATAAATCAGGTCTGTCAAATAACAGCAAAGATACAACAGCAGCAGATAAGGAGAACAGGGTTGTCCTTGGCAGTACCGCAGACCTTATCATACGTCCGGACAATCCGGTAGCGGATATTGTAGAACAGGTTGAAAAGGCAGTGGTGGGCATCACCAATCGTTCTGAAGTGGTTATACCGGATTTCTTCTTCTTTAATGAATCCAGATCACAGGAAGTTGAAGGCTACGGTTCTGGTATAATTATCAGCAAGGAAGGGCATATCCTCACCAACCATCACGTGATTGACGGAGCAAAACAGCTATTTGTTATTCTCTATGACGGTGAAAAGGTGGAAGCTGAACTGATAGGGTCTGATCCCCAAAGCGATGTGGCAGTATTAAAAATTAAACATGACGATTTGACTGTAGCAAAGATAGGGGATTCTGACAAGGTCCGAAAAGGAGATTTTGCAATTGCCATAGGTAACCCATTAGGACATGAACTGGCCGGTACTGTAAACTTTGGAGTAATCAGCGCGGTCAACAGAACACTGCAGCTGGATGGAAGAAAAATGACTCTGCTGCAGACCGATGCAGCTATTAACAGGGGCAACAGCGGCGGAGCGTTGTTCAATATGAAAGGCGAAGTTATTGGAATGAACACCATAAAGTTTGGCGGTGATCTGGTAGAAGGTCTTGGATTTGCAATTCCGTCAAATGTATTTAAGCCAATTGCCCAGGAAATTATAGAAACCGGTAAGGTTTCCTATCCGCAGAAGCCATGGCTGGGAGTATATATTACAGAGATAAACAAGGAAGCATCCGAAGAATTTGGATACCCCGTAGGAATATTGATTACTGATGTAACCAAAGACAGCCCGGCCCTGGAAGCAGGAATTAAGCCCGGTGACGTTATTACCGGTATTAACGGCAAGAAGATTGAAAAAATAGACGAACTGAAATCTACCCTGGAAAGCTTTGAAGTAGGTGACGTTATTGATGTCAGCCTGTGGAGAAACGGCAACGACTTTGTACTAAAGGTAAAACTTGGCGGCATAGATGTCTATGATTAATATACTTGTAATATAACTCCTCCTTAGACAAAGGATCAGAGATGTTCACCGAATTCCTTTGTTATGATAATATTAACCCAGACGAGTATTGGCTTGTCTGGGTTGTTTTATATTGCCTGAACAACCTGACTGTTGACCGTTTAAGCGTGTTAAGCATTATTTTCTCAAACGGGAGCAGCTCCTGATGCTTAGAGTAAGATAGGCTGCCAATGGTTCCAGCCTAGAACGAGAAGAAGTATGTTGCGAGTACCCGACTTTGATCGTAGTGAACTTACAAGAAAATAATCATGTTACTGTTAATATAAATATTAAAAAACCAGCGCCATTGTTAGAGTGACGCTGGTTGCTTTATAGGTATATGGGTAGCTTTTAGCATGATGGTTTATAGTCTTATCTGTATATATATGGAGCCATTATATAAGGCATGTCATTTTTATTGCCCCAGCGGTTTCCGAATATCCGTATCTTTTGACCAGGTCCGAAACTTGCTGTTCCCCAGTAGTCTACGCATATTAGCTGTTCTGGCTGACCATCATCAGCAACATTAACTATCAGCGTGGTTTTGGTGCCGGTTGATTGAATCTGAGTTACTTTACCGGTGAATAGAAAGATGATTCCATTGTGAAGATGTGGATACTCCTTTAGCTCATTATATTCAGGCGCCCAGGCTGAAGTGGTATATTCACGTTCGCTGACCGGCCGTTCGATTACCAAGTCCAGCACAGAGTCTTCCTTGCCTTCAAGACTGGCTGTAAGCACAAAAGGTGTATAGCCCTTGGCTGTTGCTTTTACATATAACTTAAAATCACCGGTATCAGGATCCTGACTGGGTTCTTCACGCACCTGCAAATTGGTTGACAATACAGCCTCAGGATGAGTATTGCCTGTTATCTTCACCCATTCACCTTCAGTGGCCTGAATAGGCACGCTTTGGTCTACTGTCAGCGGGAATTCCATCTGTCTTTTCTTTAAGATTACCGTATCGATAGTGTCTTCATATCCTTTGGCAGAAACACGTATTTCATATTTGGTTTCAGCCTGATCGGGCAGTTTAAGCTGCAAAGAGAGCTGGCCCTGCTGGTCGAGCAAATGGGTATAATTATTGTTGTTTATAAAGACTTCCGACCCCGGTTCAACTTTTAGCATTAATTTGTAGGTATCACCGTCTACAACAGCTTCTTTATCAGATGGAGAAATAACTTCTAAAGCAGCGGATTTTACTGGCACCTCAAACCTGATTTCTTCATTTCGTTCCGGATAACCGTCGGCCAGAATGGTGACAGGAAGGTTTACCTGCAGCGAGCCATTCATTTTTTCATAATCATTAAGGGAAAATTCCTTGTCCGGGATGATGATCTCAGCCTGGCCATTTACTACGGCGAATTTTTTGTCAAGCAGCCTGACCTGTTCACCTATGTCGGACAAAATAGTGACTTTTCTGGCTGATTCACCGTCTAATAAGGTTTCCTCAACGAAATACTCCAGGTCAATACGTTTTAAAGCAGGCTGGTTGTCTGTGGGATTTCGCAGGAGCTGATCATATCCCATATAACAGAGAAAACCTATCAAAGCAATAAGGATAATGGAAATGCATGCCTTAATAAATTTCTGCAGTCTGTCTCCGGATTTTTCTTCCTTGCGATACCGTCTCAGAGGAAGCTGACTCTGAATACTAAACTCCGGTTCTTTATCAGTCTGTTCTTTTACAAGTAGATCGTCGTAAGGCTCAAATGCAAATATATCAGTTTCTGGCTGGACATTATTAATATCCTGTTCCGTAACAAACAGTGAATCTCTTTTTGTTTCCTGGACATCAGCAGTAAGACTGGCACCGCAATTATAACAAAATTTATGGTAGTAGTTGTTTTTGGTGCCGCAGGACGGGCAAATCATAGCCTCCCTCCTTCTTGTTGCTTTAGTAGAGTAGAAAGATAATGATTATGTCTTATATAATATAATTCTAAATCGGACAGGCTTTTCCTTCTTGTTTGCAGCAGTTAATCCGATGATTTTTGTTCATTTGACTTATAAATCAATGATTTTTTGAATTTTGGACAAAATAATGTACCATAAGGTGCAAAATCATGATAAAATATAAGCAATACTGATGATAGCGAGTTTTTTTAAGAAAGACAACAGGGAGTTGAAGAATATGGATCTGTTTCGGGAAGAATCCGTGCACAAGGTAAATACGGGTTTAAGCACAGTTGTTTATGTGCTGGCTTGGATTGGAATGATTTTCTTTGGCATTCTTACAATCTTTTCATTTCAGGTATTTTTCAATCAAATATTTCAGGGCTCATTTAATTTACTGGGGCTTATAATGTTTGTTTTCTTCGGAGGGCTTACCTTTCTTTGCTTTACAGTCCGCAACAATCAGAGAATCGAGTATGACTATACCTTTACCAACGGTATACTGGATATAGCCAAGGTAATCAATAATTCCCGGCGAAAAAAACTTCTTAGTGCCAATATTAAAGAATTTGAAATAATAGCTCCTGCAAGCGACGATGGATTTATGAAAATGCTGCAGTATCCGGGCATTAAAAAATTCAATTATTTCCTTAACCGGGGCGGCGGTTTATACTATGGCATATTTACTCATAATGGAGACAAATCCATCCTGGTATTTGAACCAAGTGAAGAGATGCTCAAAATGTTCAAATTGGTAAATCCCAGGAATGTGAAAATAAACTAAGGAATGCTCCCAACAGGGGGCTTTTTTATAGTAAAAGCTTTTGTCTTGCCACTTCGATTACAAAACAATTGTAAAGGTTAACCTATACTTGTAGAGACTATTATCAGACAGGATTTTATTAGAATAGAACAGGGAGCGGGATATGAAACAGATTTATTTGGATTATGCAGCAACCACACCTGTCGTTCCTGAAGTAGTGGATGCAGTGACAGACTGCTTGAAAAATGATTTTGGCAATCCATCATCGATGCATCGTTTAGGCATTCAAGCGGAAAAACGAATTAAGGAGGCTAAGAACCACATAAGCAGTCTGCTTAAGACATCCCCTGATGAAATCATATTTACATCCGGCGGTACCGAAGCCAATAATATGGCCATTCTGGGAACGGCTTATGATAAAAAACGCAGCGGTATGCACTGTATTACAACAGCTATTGAACATCCGTCTGTTTTACAGGCTTTTAAACATCTGGAAAAACAAGGATTTGAAGTAACCTACCTGACTGTTGATAAAAACGGTATAATATCTTTGGACGAGTTGAAAGCTAACCTGCGGCGGGACACTATTCTGATAAGCATCATGCATGTTAACAATGAAACCGGCTCTATTCAGCCGATTCATGAGATCGGTGCACTGCTTGAGGGGCTGGAACGTAAACCTGTATTCCACGTGGATGGCATCCAGGCCTTTGGCAAGGTTCCTCTATTCCCGGACAGGTGGGGAATAGACCTGCTTTCAATGAGTGGGCATAAAATCCATGCACCCAAGGGCGTTGGTGCATTATATAAGAGAAAGGACGTAAGGATCCAGCCTATTTTGTTCGGCGGAAATCAACAAGGCGGGTTACGCAGCGGCACAGAAAATATTCCCGGCATTGTAGGTATGGGGGAGGGCGCTAAATGGGTGGCACAAAAACTGGCAGATGACAGTTCTTATCTCAAGCGTCTGAAGGATAAGCTGATTAAAGGTATACAGGAGGCTTTGCTTAATGCGGTAATAAACGGAAGTGTAGGTGAGAGTGCCCCTCATATACTGAATGTTGGATTTCCTGGGCTAAAAGGTGAGATTTTGCTGCATGCCCTGGAGGAAGAAGGGGTGTATGTAAGCACCGGTTCGGCCTGCTCCAGCAGGGAAAGAAAGCTCAGCCATGTATTAAAGGCTATGGGACTGGATAACAGGACGGCTGAAGGCTCCATACGCATAAGTATTTCCTATTTGACAACTACAGAAGAGATAGATGAATTTATTCCCACTCTGGTTCGCGCAGTCAGCAGAATAGAAAGGTTCACCAGGAGGTAAGAATGGAAAAAGTTATACTGATACGCTACGGCGAAATTCACCTAAAAGGCCAAAACAGGCCGTATTTTGAAAGAGTATTGCTCAACAACATCAAGAGAGCATTGAAGGATATAAGCGGGGTTAAGGTTCTAAAGGCGCAGGGAAGGTTTTATGTGGAGAATTATTCTGATGAAGCGGCTGTTGTTGATGCACTAACCCGTGTTTTTGGCATAGTATCAATAAGTCCGGCTTATAAATTGGATAAGGATTTTGATACTATAACCCAGTATGCTCAAATGATAATGAAGGATTTTATTGCCAATTCGCAGAAAGATGTTTTGACATTCAAAGTGGAGTCCAGGCGGGCAGACAAAAAGTTTCCCATGGATTCCATGACCATCAGCAGGGAATTAGGCGGCAGGCTTTTGAGACAATTCCCGGAATTAAAGGTTGATGTTCATAACCCGGATATGGTACTGAATGTTGAAGTGCGGGAATACACCTATATTTATCATGAAATGATACCCTGTGCCGGAGGAATGCCTGTGGGTACAAACGGCAAGGCTGCACTTCTTCTGTCAGGGGGAATAGACAGCCCGGTAGCAGGCTGGATGATAGCCAAGAGGGGAGTTGCACTTACCGCGGTGCATTTCCATAGTTTCCCATATACAAGTGACAGATCCAAGGAAAAAGTAATAGAGCTTGCAAGGATTCTGACTCGTTATTGCGGCTCTATCCGCCTACATGTGGTACCTTTTACCCGTATTCAGCAGGAATTGTATGAAAAATGCCCTGATGAACAGCTCACCATTCTTATGAGGCGCAGCATGATGAAAATAGCACAGGAAGTAGCCAAACGGGAAGGAGCTGCTGCCTTGATTACCGGAGAAAGCATCGGGCAGGTGGCAAGCCAGACTGTGGACAGCCTGGTGGTTACCAATGCTGCAGTTGCAATGCCGGTGTTTCGCCCGCTGATTGGCTTTGATAAGATTGATATAATGAACATTGCCAGCAATATAGGTACATATGAGACCTCAATACTGCCTTACGAAGATTGCTGCACTGTTTTTACACCCAGGCACCCGGCAACACACCCCCGGCTGGAGAAAATTATAAAATCTGAGCAATTGATCGATGAAGAGGTATTGATTAAAGAAGCGCTGGAGAATATAGAAGTCATAGAATTATAGTATGCCGGATTGCATGATTATTAAATTTCAGGCAGATGAAATTCTGCTTGTTATATATACTATTGCAGGGCTTGACCATGTAAACTGCCAAGCGGAAAGGGAGGTATATATGAGTCTTTCGCAAGAAATGCTGAAATGCAAAACATGGGCTGTTGTAGGTGCCAGCATTCATCCTGATAAATTTGGATATAAGATTTATAAAAAGCTAAAAGACCATGGTTATAGGGTATATCCGGTAAACCCCGGTCATGATGAAATTGACGGTGACAAATGTTACCACAGTCTGTCTGAGCTTCCGGAAAGACCTGAGGTAATTGATATGGTGGTCAATCCCCGCATAGGAATCAAGGTGATTGAAGAAGCTGCTTCATTGGGCATTCAGTACATCTGGCTTCAGCCGGGGACACATAATGCAGAAATAGTGCAGAGCATAGAAGAAAAGGGCATGCAATATGTTAAGGACTGTGTTCTGGCTGCACTGAAATAATATTGCCTGGGAGGAAGGTACAAGGGGTTTATGAGGGTCATTGCTGTCATCTGTACATTATTATTAATTTTAGTGTTGGCTGGTTGTAATGTGGTTTTAACAGCAAATCATGACTATGCTGAAGTTTATGCTTTTATTTCTTCTGATGGCAGCGAGCACAGAAGGCTGATTATTGATGGAATTAAAGATGCTGCTGATTTATATAATGCAAACTTGGAAGTTTACAACATAAATTTGACGGATGATGAGGAGAGCAGCATAAATTTAATAAAAAAAGCTGTCCGCAGAACCACTAAGGCTATTATTATAACTCCTGCTGAAAATCAGCAGCTGTACAAGCAATTGGAAAGAGCCCGGGAAAAAGGCATTCACCTGATTTATCTGGATTCAGAGGGTCCAGATGATATCCCCGGTACATACATATATTCTGACAACGAATTGGCAGCCGAAAAAGCAGGGCAGATGTTAGCGGAAGGCATGAAACACAGGGGAAAGGCAGTTATGCTGAATATTTCATCGGATGACCCGAAAGCCCTGGAAAGACAAAACGGGTTTTGCAAGGCTATGGAGGAATACCAGCAAATAAGCATTATTAACATATTTGACTGCAATGGCAGTAAAGAAAATACCCAGAAGACCCTTAATGATATCCTTGCTGCATTTCCCGAAATTAACGGAGTGTTTGCTGCTTGTCCGGAAATTGCTGCCGGAACCGCTGCAGCTTTATCACAATGGAAACAGGAAGTAAAAATTGTGGGTTTTGATTTTACTGAAGAAACCTCTGAACTCTTACGCAAAGGTCAAATATTTGGTTATGTAAGTCAAAACTCTTACAAGATTGGCTATGAGGCAGTGGAGACTGCGCTGAATATTATCTCTGGTCAAGCTGTGCCTGACCGGATAGATACAGGTTGTGAAGTCAGAACGATGTACAGTATGTCTCAAAAATAGAAAAGAGAATGTGTTCTAACACCGCTATGTGCAAGAATATATTTTACATAGCAGTGGAGGTGTTGGGCATGTTCAAGAAAACAAGTTTGAGGCAAATACAGGCTATTGTTTATGTTTTGCTTATCGCTCTTCTATATGCAGCTTTGGATCAGCAAATAATAAACCTGGAGCAGCACCTGCCTGTGTATGGAACAAGTGAAGATGCTGCTGTGGAGCATGTTACAAAAGAACCTAACAATAAAACTGAAAGTCAATATGATATTCTCATAGATCTGACTGAATCCATGCTTTATTTGTTTGAAAACAACAAACTTATAAAGAAATACCCGGTAGCCCAGGGTAAACCTGAGACACCGTCACCTATAGGGGTATGGTATATTGTCAATAAAGCCAGGAACTGGGGCGGCGGGTTTGGTACGCGATGGATGGGATTGAATGTACCTTGGGGTACATATGGAATACATGGCACAAACAGGCCCAGCTCCATAGGCAATCGGGCTTCCCATGGCTGCTTCAGAATGAGAAATCGGGATGTGGAAGAGCTGTACAGTATCGTACCCTTTAAGACGCGGGTTATTGTATATGGGGGACCTTATGGCAATATGGGCAGCACTTTTGACAAGCTGGAGCCTGGAGACAGAAAATCACAAGTGGCAGAGGTGCAGAAACGTCTGCAGAAGTTAGGATACTATACAGGTGCTATTGACGGCATTTATGGTGAGGGCATGAAAGCTGCGTTGCTTAAATTTAAGAAAGACAACAATCTCCCGCTCACTCATTATGTGGACTGGGCTACATACAAGGCTTTAGGAATATTCCCCTTTGAATAATTGGGGACAGTTCTCAATTTTTAAATCATGGGTACAGTGCTCAATTATTAACAGATTTCCTTTAATTGTTGGCTTGGCACTATACTGAATCAATCATAATTTTACTGCATTGACAGGTCTTCAGAGAATAATAGATGCCTTTGCCAAGGAGTTTGTCAGGAATATGCGCTTTGATGTCAGTTTTCTCACCGGAGCAGGATTTTCTGCTGAGTTCGGCATTTCCAACAGCACACCTGAAACCTCTGCATTTCAAAGAGCTATTGCGGAAAACTCCAGAAAAAACATAGCATTGTTTCCTAATCATAAGATTGGCCATAATTCATTCCTGAAAGATATTAATGCAAGAAAAATCGATATACTGATAACAGATTGAGATGCAGTAGAGGATGAACTGTCAAAAATTGAGGATCTGGGTATACAGGTGATAGTAGTAGAAAACAGTATGCATGAGTAACTTGTTAAATTTAAGCTATTCTTGAGTTTCGAACTTGAAGGAATCAAGGAATTTGTTTACGGATGAGCCATAGATGCCTGACTTTTTGCCAATTACCATAATGTTGTACAACCCTCCTTTTTAGTCAATTCTATACCATTCGCATCCAAAATTGCAATATAATGCTTCTTATATTATCCTTAAAGAGTTTGCAGGCTTTACTTTTTGAACACAATTCTATATGATATGAAATGGTAATAAACAACAAAGGTCAAAGGAGAGATCACGGATGGGTTCGAAGGTTTTGTTCACATCGGTTGAGTACGACAAATATGATGCAAGTGCTACTCTTCCGGCTAAGTTCAACAGGATGCTGGATCATTTGGGAATGGAAAAGGTTGTGAAGGATAAGCTTACTGTTATAAAGATGCACCTGGGCCGCGGCATCGGTTATACTACAATCCACCCGCTGTTTGTCAAAATACTGGTTGACAAGCTGAAGGAATTTGGTGCCAGGGTATATATCACTGACCAGGTAACGGAAGGAGCCCGGGTAAGGGGCTATACGGAAGAATACTTGGGAGTGCCGATTGCTCCTGTTTGCGGTATAACAGGAAAGTACTTTTATGAAAAGTATGTAGATTTCAGAACATTCAAGAATGTAGATATCGGCGGGTATATTCATGATGCTGACGTAATGATTGATCTCTCACATGTAAAAGGCCATGGAGTCTGCGGGTACGGCGGCGCATGCAAAAATATTGCCATGGGCTGTGTAACGGATCGGACCAGGCAGCAGATACACGGCCTCGAGGGCGGCCTGGAATGGGACGAGGATCTTTGTACACATTGCGAGCTCTGTATTAACAGCTGCAATCATGATGCAAACACATTTATAGAAAACAAGTACACTGTCAATTTCCATCATTGCACGCTCTGTACCCATTGTGTAAAGGTCTGTCCGGTAGGAGCAATTCGTATGACAAATAACCAGTATCAGGATTTTCAAACCGGAATGGCAATCTGCACTGAGCAGGTATTGAAAACATTCGAGCCCGGACATGTATTCTACATAAACTTCCTTACAAACATCACCGCGTTATGCGATTGCTGGGGCTTGTCAACGCCTGCGCTGGTTCCTGATATCGGAATTATGGCTTCTCAGGATATCGTTGCAATTGAAAGAGCATGCATAGATGCCATTAAGTTTGAGAACCTGAATCTTGCTGGCGTGCCAAAGGGAATGGAACTTGGCACAGAAGGACATCTGTTCCAGAGACTCCATGGGAAGAGCCCATATATTCAACTGGATGAGCTGGAGAAGAGGGGACTGGGTACACAGGAATATACTATTGAAGAGACATTTTGATAAGTTATAATTATAAAGCAAGGGGCAGCAAATAGGCTGTCCCTTGCTTTACCATATTTGAGTGCATTACATAGTAAGTTCTTAATTATGTCAGGCAATCAGCTAATAGCATTTGCTTTGGTTTTATATTAAGTGCATCTCAGATTATTACAGCTAAAGTGCGTCAAAAATGTCCACTACAAATGCCAGACTTGCAGGGTTAATTGAGTCGATAGGGTTATAATTGACTACCTGCCAGGAAATCACCAGGAAGCTTTCTTCCAACATGGGGGCAAAGCTTGTAGACCAATAACGAATACGCTGCCAGTTGTAGGGAAATGCTGCCGGCCCAGAATCGGCTCGAGCGGGCTGTCTATAAGACCGTCATTATCAGGAGTTATAGACTGTACAACATTACCGTTAGCATCGCATTCTTCAACGTAAAGCCGGTGAGCATCATCCGAAAAGGTTAGTATGAATATTGTCACTGAATCCGCTGTATCAATAGGACGCGCAACGGCGAAATACCGTACTTCACCTGGTGATGCCTCTGTGCTGTCCCAAATGAAATCCGGAGGTAGAGCGAGAGTTGATGCAAAGGACGGATCGGTTTTGTAAGGTTCAAGGATGGGCCATATTCCGTGTGGCATGTTGCCTAAAACAACAGCGTCCTGAATCGGATCATCGCCGTTTTCCTTGTTTATGGCCTTCAGGACAGCGTTTTGCCGTGAAACCGCATCAACCTGAGTATCGCTGCTGCTGGTTATTCTTTCAACATCCAGAAATCCCATTTTGTTCCCTCCTATTCTTAATCTCCATTGCCATTGCCATTGCCATCACCGTTGCCGTTTCCATTACCGTTTTCTGTTTCAACTTCCTTATAAACATCCATGACATAAGCCAGGCCGGCAGGATTGACTGCTCCTATGGAATTGTAGTTTACTACTTCATAAGACAGAACGAGAAAATTGCCTTCCTGCTCAACATATATCCCATCCATGGAGAAATATCTTATTATCTGCCAGTTATAGGGAGGGCACAGTTCGCCCATGAAAGTTGTAGGTGACATATTGCCATCCACCTCGCCACCATCGAAGTTGAATGCGAATACAAATTCTCCTTCCGGTGTCCATTCTTCCAGGAAAAGGCGGTGTGCATCATCGGCAAAGGTTGCAATGAATATAACGAAATCAGTATCCTCCGGATTACCGGTTAATTCTACTGCATGTGCAAAATAACGGGTTTCACCCGGTTCCATTGTTAAGTCATCCCAAATAAATTTTGGTGCAGGTACTCCGGGTAAAGGAGATAATAACCCTCCGCTGTTGTCATTTGTGTATGGCTCCAGTATAGGCCACATTCCACCTGGCAAATTGCCGATTTCAACGGCATCCTGGGTTGGAACACCGCCGGTCTGTTTTCTGATGGCCTTCTTTACAGCTTCTTCACGACTGCCTGCATCGGTCTGGGTGTCTATACCGCTGGTAATTCTTTTATATGGCGTAAAAATTACCATTTGCACATTCACCTCCGTAAATATAACAGCGCTGTAATATATAGTATGATATATATGATTTGATAGGTGAATGCATAATGGGGACAGTTCTAAATTTTATTGCTTTTTACTGCTGCCCGGCAAATGGGGCATAGTTTTTCTGGTTGTAAAGCAGGGCTTGACCATCATGGAAACCTTCCTGCTAAGGAGAGGATGAATGGTGTTGGGCTTAGCAAAAGTATCAACTGGGTAAAGGTTAAAAATAAGTAATACCGGGATAATCAGTGCAGACACCCCGGTATTTATTATTATAAATTTCGCACACAGCAGTTTTCTATAAACATAAGAATATCTTTAAATAATTCAGGTGCTGCCTTACTGTGACAGATAAGATGATTCGAAGTGCCGTAATAGTACAGGGATTTATCGGCAATAGGGCAGCTGTGGTAGATATACTCCGCACTTCTGGGTTGGACAGTGTCATCTGCCAAAGCCTGACCAATAAATAAGGGGTATTTCTGCTGCTTAAAATTATGTTTTGCTGTGTTCAAAAATTTAAGAAATTCTATTGTGGCTGATATGGGTATTTTTTTAATAGAGGATGTATAATATCTTATATGTTCATAGGATCTTTTTCTCAGGTCCGTGATGATGTTAAGGCCGATTTGCTTCAGATTCCAGGGGTAAATAGGGGTATTGAGCAATACAATACCCCTAACCTGGTTTGAATGGGGCAGGCTGACCGATATCAATCCTCCCATGGAGAAGCCTATTAGCACCAGATTGTCACACTGATTGCTCAGTGCCTTCAAACCTTCTTCTGCGGATTGAATCCATTGGCGGTAGGATACACCTCTCAGATCCCTTCTTTTTCCAGTATGGCCTTTAAGAGTGGGACATAGTACTAAAATGCCTTTTTGATGCAAAAAATCTGCAAGAGGTTCAACGTCGCTTGGGTCGCCTCCAAAGCCATGTATCAAAAGACAACCGGTCTTGTTGTACATTCAGCATTTCTCCCATTTTAAAAACTCAATCAAGTCTTTAGTCTTTAAACAAGTTTAATCTAATACATTTACTTGCCATAAATGTTAATTTAGCATATTACTGTTTTACATACAATTCTTGTCTATAACTCGGTGCTTTTATTATACCCAGTTTTAAACCGGAATGGTCGAAATGCTTATAATTTTTGACTGATACCGGCCTTAAGCATTCTCCTCATACTTACGATTTTTCAAATTCTTGCTTTCCTCATATTCCCACTCTCCCTATATTCCCGTCTAACTGCTTGCACTCTTGTAGTGTTTTAATCCAAGTTTCCAGAATGCCAAAGTAAATGCTGTAAAGGCTGCCACTATGCACATAGAATAGAGAAACCCTGCAGGTGTTAGTGTACCCGCAAAGAACTGTGCAGGTACCGTTGCCATGATGCCATAGGGCAGCACCAGATAGAACAGGACTTTGAACGCTCCTTTGAACAGTGTTCCCGGAATTTTCATGCATAGGGTGACGGCTTCTCCTTCAAAACGCTCGATGGAGGAAGCCTGGATCACAAAGAATGGTATTGTTCTCATGATTACTTCCATGTCATAGTAAAGGATCAGCATCATGCCTACCAGCAAAAAATATCCTGATACTCTCCAAAATGTAATCTGTACATTCATTCCGGAAACGGCATAGGCAATAATTCCCAAGCTGGCGAATATCAGCGGAACAGAACCAATATCGATGTTTTCAAAGGATATATGGAACAAGGTGTTCACTGGCTTCGTTATATACAAATCCAAATCACCTGACTTAATCTTCCATGGGATAGTGATCACTCCAAAAAAGTAAATTGCCATATTTACAGCATTGATGAGGGAGAAGGTTCCAATAAACAGCAGCATTTGCTGCTTGTCCCATCCGCCTATACTGCCTGTTTGGGAGTAAATCGCATTAAACATCAGGATCTGTATAAGGAACATGGATCCGTCTACAAAGAAGGCACCGAAAAAGGTGAACCGGAAGGCCATTGTTCTGGCCAGCTTCATTTTTAACAGCATCCATATGATTTTTAAATGCTTGTATATGTTCATATTCCCACCCCGTCATATTTCATTTTCAGATTTTTGTATGTTGCCGCATTCAGTATACCAAAGGCAGCATTCCAGCAAGCCAGTATAATTATTCCTGCCAGGGCTTCGCTTTCATTTTTTCCAATCAGCAGCATGGAAGGCAAATAAGAAACATAATAAAATGGGAACAGCCTCATGATTTCCACAATGCCAGCGGGCAGCAATGCCAGTGGAATAAGAGAACCGGTTACAAAACGGACAACATTATCTTTTATCATAGAGAATACGCTGGTATCCAAAAACTTAAATGCCAGTATACCGATATAGTAATTCATCTGCATCATGAATAAAAGCCCGAGCAAAATCAGGATTAGGGCTGAAAGTATTACCGCAATATCAACTGTAATGGTAAAATCAACCCTGAAGATGAAAATCCAGGCCAAAGCAGCAAGCAGGTTGAAGGACAGGAGAAAAGCCGAGACCCCTGCTGTTTGAGCAGTAAAATACCAGAATATGCTCATTGGCTTCACGATATACTTGGAAAACCGGCCGCTCCGGATTTCTGCAGCAATCTGGCCGCCCGTGCCTGCCGACTGATCCAGTTGGGTGATAAAGGAGCTTATGATGTAGTAAGAAAGCATGGAGGGATAGGTAAATCCTGATACCGTATCCTGATTTTCAAAGATCGCCCCCCACAGGACATGAGCCAGTAGAATTTTAGAAATTGTGAATACTACGGTGAGCAGGATGTCAAAATGGTATACAAGCTGGGCCTTAAACAGAACCTTTGCCGTTTCAATGTACTTCCTCATACAGAATACCTCCCTTGTCGCTATAGATCCGCTCTACCACGTTGCCTATATCCTCAGCCTCAATTGAGATATCGCTTATCTCGCATTCCCGCAGCATTTCTGTCAATATGCAGCGTGCGTCTTTGCTATGCACCATCAGTGAGAGCTTAAAAGGATTTTGTTCTACAATTACTGCATTGAAATGGGGGATATAATCAGTCGCTTCACTAAAGGAAACGGTAATCAGCTTGTGGGTCTGATATCGCTCGAAAAGCATGTCCAGGCTGCCGTCATAAATCTTGCAGCCTCTGTTTATTACAACACATCGCTTGCACAAGCTTTTGATGTCATCCATGTAATGGCTGGTTAGAAGGATGGTTGTTCCCTTGTCACGGTTAACCTCTTTCAGGAAACTGCGAATCTGCTTTTGTGCTACCGCATCCAGGCCGATTGTCGGTTCATCCAGAAACAGAATTTTTGGATTGTGCAGCAGGGCAGCGATGAGCTCCATTTTCATTCGCTCACCCAGGGACAATGTGCGCACCTGGACATTCAGGTATTCAGAAACGGAAAACAGATCAATGAAATAATCCAGGCTTTTGCGGTATTCCGTATCCGGTATATCATAAATTTCCTTAAGAAGCAGAAATGTATCCGCTGCCGATAATTCCTGAAACAGCTGGCTTTTTTGGCCCATGACTATGGCAAATTGCTTTTTATACGCGTTTTTCAACTCACTTGGAACGTACCCCAGTACGGATACATTCCCGGCGGTAGGGGAGATAATCCCGGTCAGGATTTTCATAAGAGTGGTCTTGCCTGCTCCGTTTGGTCCTATCAGTCCAACGAATTCTCCTTCCTCAATCTTCAGATCAAACCGGTTCAGCGCCGTCTTTGTTATTTTTTCTCTATGAAACAGGCTTTTGATGCTGCCTTTCAATCCCGCTTCCTTTTCAAAACGGGTATAGATTTTAGTTAAATTTTCGGTTTTAATGACTACCATTGCTTGACCTCTTTCTTTTCTAAATTTATGTAAATTTTAAAAACAGAAAACCCGCAAGACATACCCTGCCTGTAATGGGCAGAATGCTCCTGCGGGCCTGATTCTTCCAAAAATTGTAGAATCACGAGAATCACGACTGTATCATGGAAAGCAAGAAGAGTACCGCTTTTCATTCTCCCAAAATAAAACCGGTGAATCTGCTCACCGGCTCACTCTTGCTTTATGATACAACCAATATGCTTATAAAGATGGTTATGCCGAAGCATCTGTAAGGGCAGTCTTTTTGGGCACAGCAAATAAACAGGCCAATGACCTGTATTCAACACTCAATATTGCTATAGACCCAAGCAACTATATTAAGTTGAACCTCACCTTTACAGAGCTTGCAGTCATCCAAACCATCCTTCCATATTAATCATTTTTGTAAAGTTAACAAATTCAAAAATACCATATAAAGTAATTCAGGTCAATATAATAATTTAATTTTAGTAATTTTTTCTGCCTGAATGAAGCTATGCAAAATCTTATGTTTCAAGGAAACTCTCAAAAATTTATCTGCAGATTAAACTTGAAATCTTGGATTTACTTTTAAATTCAGCGTCTTGAACTAACGCATATATTTGATTTGTTCGGCAAACACTACTTTACACGAACATATGTTCTATAATACAATATATATAGGTGATGCAGGATATGAATAACGAAGAAAAACTTATTTTTCATGTGGATGTCAACTCAGCTTTTTTGTCATTTGAAGCGGTTTATCGGCTTCAGCACGGGGCGAAGGTGGATTTGCGGGACATCCCTTCTGCGGTGGCTGGTTCCCAGGCTACAAGACACGGGATTATTTTAGCTAAAAGCGCTCCCACCAAAAAATACGGAGTAAAAACAGGTGAGGCCGTTTGGGAGGCAAAACGGAAATGCCCTCATCTTGTCACTATTCCGCCCAATTATGCCCTTTACATGTGCTGCCATCATTCTTTGGTAGAATTGCTGAAAAGTTTTACTGACAAGGTACAGGTTTTCAGCATAGACGAATGCTTCATGGACATGTCCGGGATTATCGAAGAAAGTCAATCAATAGAAGCGGCCAACAAGGTTAGGGAGTGTATTAAGAAAGAGCTGGGTTTTACCGTCAGCATAGGAATCAGCACCAATAAGCTGCTGGCCAAGATGGCTTCGGATCTCAAAAAGCCGGATGCGGTTTCCACATTATTCCCCCCGGAAATTCCTGAAAAGATGTGGCCCCTGCCTGTGGAGGAACTGTATATGGTTGGGCGTGCCACATCGTATAAGCTGCGTAAAATGGGCATTGATACCATTGGCAGCCTTGCCAATTGTGATCCGGAGTTGCTGAAATATAAGTTCAAAAGCTGGGGAGAGCTTATTTGGAATTATGCCAACGGAATTGAGGACTCTCCGGTTTCTCTCTCGTCAAGGGAAGTAATAAAAGGGATGGGAAATTCTACGACCATTCATTTTGATGTGGAGGACAAAGAAACAGCGTACCAGGTTCTACTGTCCCTGGTAGAAACAGTTGGCATGCGCCTGCGCTTTGAAGGCCTGTGCTGCCGGGTGATTTCAGTTTCCATCAAGAGGGCAGAGGATCTGACATTATACAGCCATCAACTGAAAATCCAGTCACCCATTGACAGCACCACTGCCATTTACGGGTATTGCAAGCAATTATTTGATGAGGCCTGGAAAGGAGAACCCATTCGTCATCTTGGCGTACGAGTCAGTGATTTGTCTCCGGCCAGTAATGTCCAGCTTTCCATGTTTGAAAGGGATTGGGAAAAGCAGAAGAAGGTAGACCGGGCGGTAGATCAGATACGAATGAAATTCGGTCCTGGTTCCATTTTTCGCTCCAACTTTCTCTGGAGCGGCCTTGCCCCATTGGAGGGCGGACTGAGCGATGACGCTTCCTACCCGGTTATGACCAGTATTTTGTAGATATATTTTTAATGTAGTGAATATTTACTCTACTGGAAATTATTAATATTTAAATTTTGTCTTTGTTTCTTTTCTATGAAATCTTATTGAAAAAAAAGAAAAAATTATAGTACAAATAACAAAAATATAGTATAATCAGTGTAATTAGATAATACAGTGAATCTACACAGTATTATTTTTTCTTTTTTATAGTTCCATTTTCCATAAGCCTAATACTTTAAGCAGAAAATTTATAACTGCAAGTTGTGATTTTATACACGCAGTTTTTCATTATAAAAAGAATGTGCTTTTGTTGGAATTTTAGCTTTGCATTTTAATTTCTTAAGGGGAGACTATTAATATGAAGCAAATAAAACTGTACAATGTAATCTTTCCAGTATGGTTAATATTATTTTTCCCTCCCGTTATCTTTATAACTTTGGCTGGTAACTTTATCTTTGACTCACTAATTGTAATTGCCTCTTACTTCCTCTTTCGTCCACATAAGGAGTTAAATTGGCTGGTATTTTACAAAAAAAGCATTATAAGAGTTTGGTTATTTGGTTTTCTGGCAGATATCATTGGTGCGGTTATTCTGTTTGCCTGCGTGGGCCTGCAGGACTTTCTCGGGCTTTCAAATGAAGTGATAAGGGGAATATCCTTTGATCCATTCAGCAATGTTTTATCAATTATTTTAATCTTGCTGTCTGTATTAATATCCGGATTGTGCATTATCCTTTTCAATTATAATTATACTTTTAACCAGCTGATTGAAGAAGAACTGCCGCGATGGAAGGTTTCCATTTTTATTGCTGTTACTACTTTACCATGGACTTTTCTATTACCCACAAAGTGGTTTTATTAGGTGCTTTTATAAATAGGTCTCTGTCAGACTTGTTTAGAGATGTTAGCTCATAAAAAGCAGCTTACCACAAGAAGTAAGCTGTTTTTTTACATATTCAGTCTGCAAAAATGCAAGACTGCTAAGCAGAGTTTCCGTAACCAGAGTGTGATTACATTCTTAAAATATCTTCTAATGCTTTTTGAGCATATGGATATCCTTGAGAAGCAGATTTTTGATACCACTTAATTGCCTCTGCTTTATTTTGAGTAACACCATACCCATTGGCATAGCAGACTCCCAGCCAATATTCGGCTGCAGCATCATTCTGTTCTTCGGCTTCTAAAAACCACTTTATAGCCTCAGCATAATCTTGTTTTACATATAATCCATGAAAATAAAAGAAACCAACAAGACATTTCCCTTTAGCATAACCTTGTAAAGCAGACTTCTTGTACAGTTCAAATGCTATCTTGTAATCTACTTTAGTGCCATAGCCATAATGATAACAAACTCCTAAATTATACTGCGCTTCGATATGACCTTGCATAGATGCTTTATGCAGCAATTCAACTGCTTTTTCATTATCTTCATCAACGCCATCACCATAGATATACTTCATAGCCATTTGAAACTGTGCCTCTGCATCTCCACGGACTGCACCATCCCAAAAAGCTTCAAGCTTATTTTCCTCCATGCAATTTTCCCCCTTAAGACGTATAGAAGTTCAATATATGTGCTGATACCCTTTTGATTTCGTTTGATTCACATTATGCTACATATGCATGTTAATTATATCATACAATTATACATAAATTGGCAGTCTGCTTCGGATTTTAGTATCTGTGCATTTATTTGAGAGCACTGTGTAAAGTCAAATTCCTGTATTTATTATGTCATAATCGCCGCTGGAAACTGCAACCATTAGAACCAATAAAGAAAATTAACAAAAGGTTAATCTGATAAGTATATACATGAAAACATGAAAAATTGAGAACTGTCCCCGGGGAAAGTCCCCGGGGACTGCGAGACTGCTGGGTGTTTTGCAGCATAAGTTCATGGGTATATATTAAGTAACAATCTTCAGTGGAGGATGGTAAAATGGATCGACAAAAATTTATGAATATACTGGATGAAATTTTAGATGATTCCAACGCAGGAGTTCTTTCTACAATAGATCAGAATAGAAATATCTATACAAGATGGATGACGCCGGTTCTTTTGAGAGGAAGAATAGGCGTTATTTTTTCTGTTACCTCCAGTAATTCCAATAAGGTGAAACAAATACAGCAGCACCCTGAGGTAACCTGGATGATTCAAACACGTGCTCTGGATCAGATTATTACAATACATGGAAAAGCTAGTGTACTGAATGAACCCTCCTTAACGGCGGAGGTGTTGGAAACTGTAGGAGATAAACTTACTATGTTCTGGCGCATCAACGAAGACTTGAAGGATTTTGTGGTATTGGAAACAGTTATTGAGAAAGGTGTTTATTACGAACCAATGAAGGGATTGCACTATACTGTTGATTTTAAATAACACCATCAGATATCAGAAAATTGAAAAATATTGTTATCTTGATACTTAGTCTTTGCATTGTTGGCAATGGGAGGGATATCGTTGAAAGTAAATCAATATGAAAAGGCATTTCTAATGGGCTTGTTGGAGCAAATGCTATTAATTCGCAGATTTGAGGAAAAGTCGGCTCAAATGTACGGCTTGCGTAAAATCGGCGGTTTTTGTCATTTATATATCGGGCAGGAGGCAGTTGCTGTAGGATCAATCGCGGCATTGGATTTGAAAAAAGACTATGTCTTAACTGGTTATCGGGACCATGGGCATGCTTTAGCATGCGGTATGGATCCAAATGCAGCCATGGCGGAATTATTCGGCAAGGCCACAGGCTGTTCAAAGGGAAAAGGCGGATCCATGCATATGTTTGATGCAGATAAGCATATGTACGGAGGAAATGGTATTGTAGGAGGCCATATTCCAATTGCCGCAGGAGTAGCGTTCAAGCTGAAATATAACCAGGAAGACGGTGTGGTTCTTTGCTATTTCGGAGACGGGGCTATTCACCAGGGTGTATTCCATGAAACCATGAATATGGCAAAAATCTGGAATCTTCCTATAATTTTCATTTGTGAAAATAACCAGTATGGCATGGGCACCAATTACAAGAGGGTTTCTTCCGTTCATGATTATTCAGTTATGGGGGCATCTTATGAAATACCTGCCTGGCAGGTTGATGGCATGAATGTCCTGACTGTATATGAAGAAACAAAAAAGGCAATTAAACTTGTTAAAGAAAAGAACACTCCGGTATTCCTGGAGATTCAGACCTATCGCTATCGAGGGCATTCTATGAGCGATCCGGCCAAATATCGAACCAAGGAAGAACTGGAAGCATACAAAAGCAAGGATCCAATAATTATTTTTAAAACTGAGATGATGGAGGCAGGAATGCTTACAGAAGACGAATATACCCTGCTGGATAAAAAACAAAAAGATATCGTTAATGAGTCCGTGCAATATGCGGAACAAAGTGAAGAGCCTTCCCTTGAGGCAATGTATGAAGATATCTACGCTTAAATGGAGGTGGAGCAATGGCGGTAATTACCTTTCGCGAAGCAATAAGACAGGCAATTGATGAGGAAATGGCACGTGATGAACGGGTATTTCTGATGGGAGAAGAAGTAGCCGAATACAATGGTGCATATAAGGTCAGCCAAGGCCTTTTAGATAAATATGGTCCTAAACGGGTTATTGACACACCCATAACGGAGGCAAGTTTCAGCGGTATAGGAATCGGAGCGGCCATGGCTGGTCTGCGGCCTATTGTAGAATGGATGACATTTAACTTTTCGCTCCTGGCTTATGACCAGGTGGTAAATAATGCTGCGAAAATGCGGCATATGTCCGGAGGGCAGGTGAGCATTCCAATCGTTTTTCGTGGTCCGAACGGGCCTGCAGAATATTTAAGCTCCCAGCACTCACAGGCATTGCAGTCAATTTATGCTCATGTTCCGGGATTGATAGTCGTGGCTCCTGGTACACCCTATGATGCAAAAGGCCTTTTGAAATCCAGCATCCGAAATGACAATCCGGTATTGTTTTTGGAAGCAGAGCTTATGTATTCCTGGAAAGGTGAAGTCCCGGAAGAGGAATATCTGATTCCTATCGGCAAGGCTGATGTAAAGAGAGAGGGCAGGGATGTAACCATAGTAACCTATTCCAAACCGCTGCGGCTGGTGGAACAGGCTGCCCAGCAGCTGGCAGAGATGGGGGTAGATGCTGAGATTATTGACCTTCGTACCATTAAACCTCTGGATGAGGAAGCTATTTATCGATCAGTCAGAAAGACGAACAGGTGTGTTATTGTGGATGAAACATGGCCTTTTGCCAGTGTGGCTTCCCATGTCGGATGGCTGGTATTAAGAAATTGCTTTGATTATTTGGATGCACCGGTTGAGCTGGTAACTTCCGAAGATGTTCCCATGCCATACAATCATACTTTGGAACTGGAAGTTCAGCCTACCGTGAAAAAGATTATAGATGCCGTAAAGAAAGTAATGTATATAAGGTAAAACGAAATAATTATAGTGGTAAACCCAGAAATAACAGGGGGTATAATATATGGCTGAAAAAGTTTTTATGACTGCCTTGTCACCTACCATGGAAGAAGGAATTTTGGCTAGGTGGCATAAAAAAGAAGGAGACCGGGTTGAGGCCGGTGATATATTGTGTGAAGTAGAAACCGATAAGGCTACAATGGACTATGAATCCACTGCAGAAGGAATTTTGCTTAAAATTCTGGTCCAGGAAGGTGAAAAAGCAGCAGTAGGTGAGGTCATTGCCATCATTGGCGACAACCTCGGGGACATTTCTCAAATACTTGATGATGGGGACAGTTCTCAAAAAATCGATGGTGGGGACAGTTCTCAAGAATTAAGCAAAAATGACTTTGGGGACAGTTCTCAAATATATATAAAAAATGAATCAATAAAAGCATATGGTGATACTCGTATTAAAGCATCGCCTTTAGCACGTAGAATAGCAGAAATGAATAAAATTGATTTAAGCGATATTAATGGAAGCGGTCCGGCTGGCCGCATAGTTAAAGCCGATATAGAAAGATACATGAAGGATAAACTTGATAAGAGCAATGTGACTGAAATAAGCAGTATGGCTAAAGGATATAATGTGACTGAAGCACAGAAAATTGAGATTCAGCAAGGGAAAGAACAGCAAGCCTTTAAGATTTCAACGCCGGTACAAGCTGTTGTCGCAGCTGTCGGTGATATTGAGATTCCGGTATCGCAAAAGAGAAAAATTATTGCTCAGCGTCTGTCGGAGTCCAAATTCAGCGCACCTCATTATTATCTGACTGTCTCTGTAAATGTAGACAATCTTATTCAAACCAGAAAGAGATTAAATGAATCCCTGCAGGAAAAAGTTTCCTTTAATGCATTTTTTATTAAGTATGCTGCTGAAGCACTCAAAAAGCATCCTATGGTGAATGCAACCTGGAATGGAGATACAATTATTCAAAGAAAACAAGTTGACATTGGGTTGGCTGTTGCACAGCCTGACGGGTTGATAACTCCTGTTGTCCGTGATTGCGGAAATAAAGGCGTAATTGCAATTAATAAGGAACTTCTGGTATTGATAGAAAAGGCCAGAAACAATAAATTGGCTCCCGATGAATATCAGAATGCAGGATTTACTATAAGCAACCTTGGCTCATTTGGGATTGAAGAGTTTACTGCTGTAATTAATCCGCCGGGTTCAGCTATTTTAGCTGTCGGAGAAATGAAAAAGGTTCCGGCAGTTGATCAGGACGATAATATTACAATTCAAACACAAATGAAGATGACTCTTTCATGTGACCACAGGGTAATTGACGGAGCAGCAGGAGCAGCCTTCCTTAAAGATTTGAAAGATATTATTGAGGATCCGATTCGTGCGTTGTTCTGACATAAGTAACATTATTCTTATGAAAAAGTGTACTTGAGCCAATTTGGAGGGGGAAATATGAACCAATCATATGAGTATGATGTTGTTATAATCGGAGGCGGACCGGGGGGTTATGTGGCTGCTATCCGTGCATCCCAGCTGGGGTTAAGGGCTGCCATAATAGAGAAGGAAAAGGTGGGCGGCGTATGCCTTAATGTAGGCTGTATCCCTTCTAAAGCACTGATTCACCAGGCAGAGCTGTATCGCAGTTTGTCTGCTATGGAAGAACTGGGCATATCAATAGATCGTAAAGGATTCGATTATGGAAAAGTTTTTAAAAAGTCAAGAAAAGCAGCGGATACACTGTCTAAGGGAGTAAGTTATCTGCTGAAGAAAAATAAAGTAGATTTGTTTGAAGGTACAGGAACAATTATTGGTAAGAATGAGGTAAACCTTTCATCGGGCAGGAAAGTTACAGGCAAGAATATCATTATTGCTACAGGTTCAAGACCAAGGGAAGTCCCGGGGTTTCCTTTTGATGAAAAATATGTGCTTTCATCTACAGGTGCGTTAATGCTGGAGAGACTTCCGGAAAGGATACTGATAATAGGCGGCGGAGCAATTGGTGTCGAGTTTGCATATATAATGAATTCTTTCGGAGTAAAAGTAATTTTGGTGGAGTTAATGGATCGAATTTTGCCCCTTGAGGATGAGGAAATATCTAATTATTTAGCCAGGATATTTAGAGCCAGAGGAATAGAGGTAATGACGAAAACCAAGGCCTTATCAATGGAAAAATTAGAAGACCATGTTTCTGTAGTTTTGGCAGACAATAATGAGAAACATAAAACAATTTCAGTAAATCAGATTCTTGTTGCTGTTGGAAGGGTACCCAACTCCTCGGGGCTTGGGCTGGAATCGGTAGGGGTGCTAACAGATAAAGGCTTTATCCAGGTTGGAGACTACTATGAGACAAATGTACCCGGCATTTATGCAATAGGAGATGTTATCAATACTCCTTTATTGGCTCATGTAGCGTCAAAGGAAGGAGAAATTGCAGTTGAGCATATAGCGGGGTTGAATCCTCCGAAGAGAATTGATCCAATGAGTATTCCAAGTGCTGTTTATTGTGATCCTCAGGTAGCAAGCTTCGGATATTCTGAATGGCGGGCAAAGCAGGATTCTGTAGAATATAAAAAAGCAAGCTTTCCATACAGAGGAGCTGGTAAGTCTGTTGCCGTAGAACAGCCTGACGGAATGGTAAAGGTACTGTATGATCCTAACACAAAAGAAATTTTAGGAGCCCATTGCATTGGTGCTGATGCAACAGAGATTATTCATGAAATACTGCTGGCAAAGACAGCTGAGTTGCTGCCGGAGGATATAGCCAACATGATACATGCTCATCCTACTATATCAGAAGCGGTAATGGAATCCATGCGCACAGTAGAAGGCTGGGCTATCCATATATAAAATAATGGGGACAGTTCTCAATTTTATTACTTACTAATATTATTGTGAAATGTCCCTTTGTTTTTCCCAATATCAATTCCTTTTTATCATGTACCAGAATATGACTAAGTTATAATTATTTCATAAACAATACTATCAAAAATTTTAAGAAAAAAATTTATTAACGCTTTACACGAACATGTGTTCTATGGTAAAATATAATTAAACTTATAAATCTATCCTTTAGTTAATTACCTTTGATAGGTGGTTATTGTTATGCCCAGAAGAGCACGGCAAAAGCATGAACTGGCTATCTATCACATTATGAGCAGAAGTTCCTCAGAAATACTTCTGTTTAGGGAAAATGAGGACAAGGACTACTATTTGGCTTTGCTCAAACGTTATACAGATAAATACCAAGCTAGTGTATATGCATACTGCTTGATGAATAACCATGTTCATATTCATCTGGATCCTAAAGGTTTTGATGTGTCGAAATTTATGCACAGTTTGAATACGGCTTATGTTAGATATTACAATACAAAATATAATAGGCACGGGCATTTATTCCAGGATAGATTTCAAAGCAGGATATTATCTTCAGAACGGTATAACTTAGCAGTATCTGCTTATATACACAACAATCCTAAGGATATTCCCGAATATAACGGCAGGGAAGAGGATTATCCCTATTCTTCATATGGAATCTATATAGGCAAACGGGAAGACACCCATAAGATTATAGATAAGAGCTTTATAATGGAGCTTTTTCATGCTGATGGAGAGAGCTTTATAAAGAAATACTATGAATTTGTCAAGTATCAAAATAAAACAGATAATTTAAAGGATTATGATGAGCAATTTTCTACTGCTGCTGAAAATGAATATATCAGTGGTAGAAGCATAATATTGAGAAGCATTTCACCCGATAATGTGGTAAGTTACGTATCCAGTAAACTGACAGGCTCTGCGCATGATAATATTATAAATATTGCATGGAAGGCTAAAAGGGAACTGATTAATTACAGGGCGTTCTGTGCATATGTCCTGAGAGTTTTAGCAGGATTAAGTTATAGAGAAATATGTCGTATAATACCTTCTATAACTATAGCCTGTTGTTCACAATTATGTGATAGGGGGTATGAACTTATAAATAGCGGACACACCTTATATTCGCAGATTTTTAGTGAACTTCTGAAAAATGCTGCATAATACATAATAGATACTGTATTTTATGCAGTGTTAAGTTATATTTTTATAAGTATATAAGCCCAACAAGCCCCATTATCTCCAAGTCGCACATATTTTTTAAGCCATGCTATCCTTTGTGAAAAGATTAGTATTGGCTTTCTTTTTTATGTAATTACTTTATTAGCTGTCCCAAAATGAGTTTGCCGTTTTTATTAAGTAATAACTGAGAAATGTCCCCACAGGAAAATTGAGAAACGTCCCCACATAGACATTAAGGGGGAAAATAGATATAATTAATAGGAAAGAGATTAGTAAGGGGAATGGTTTAATGAATATTGATCAACTGGTAGATCATATACGCAGCAGCCCGGAAATCATGCAAAATATTACATATTGGAAAGAAATGGAATCCAAGAGTGCGGTGTATGGCTCATTTCCCAAAGGGCTGCGACCTGAGCTGGAAATAGTACTAAAAAAGAAAGGCATACATCAGCTGTACTCACATCAGTCCAAAGCAGTTGAATTGGTATTCCAGCGAAAAAATATAGTTGTAGTAACTCCTACTGCATCAGGAAAGACACTCTGTTATAATCTTCCTGTTATTAATGAAATACTGAATAACGACGATGCAAGAGCATTGTATTTGTTCCCAACAAAAGCGCTGTCCCAGGATCAGGTGAGTGAGCTGCATGAAATTATGGACTTGCTGGGCCATCCTATCAAGACATATACATATGATGGAGATACACCAGTCAGCGCCAGGAAGGCAATCCGCCAAGCCGGCCATATTGTTGTTACCAATCCTGATATGCTTCATTCCGGGATAATGCCTCATCATACAAAATGGGTTAAATTGTTTGAGAATCTTAAGTTTGTTGTAATAGATGAGATTCATTCTTATAGGGGGATATTCGGAAGCCATTTAGCCAATGTCCTTCGCCGATTGCACCGTATTTGCAAATTCTATGGATCTGATCCGCAATTCATCTGCTGCTCAGCAACTATAGCAAACCCCAAAGAACTGACTGAGCGCATTATTGGGCAGGAAGTGGAACTAATAGATGAAAACGGTGCTCCGTCCGGCAAAAAACATATGATATTCTACAATCCACCTGTAGTGAACAAGCAATTAGGCATTAGGAGAAGCTCTCTTTTAGAAACAAGAAGGCTTGCCACCAATTTTATACTTAATGGAATACAAACTATTTTATTTGCCAAAAGCCGTCTTACTGTGGAAGTTCTGGTCACCTATCTGAAGCAATTGGTACAGGATAAGCTGGGCAAATCCAACAGTGTCAGAGGATATCGCGGCGGCTATCTGCCAAGCCAGAGGCGTGAAATTGAACAAGGGCTCAGATCAGGCAATATATTAGGTGTAGTCAGCACCAATGCGCTTGAGCTGGGCATTGACATAGGAAGGCTGCAGGCATGCATAATGTGCGGTTATCCCGGTACTATAGCAAGCACATGGCAGCAGGCCGGCCGGGCAGGGCGCAGAAATGATACAGCTCTTGCAATGATAGTTGCCAGCAGCAATCCGCTGGATCAATATATTATACAGCATCCTGAATTTTTCCTTGAATCCAGTCCTGAACACGGACTAATCAATCCCAATAACCTGTATATTCTAATGTCCCATATCAAATGTGCTGCTTTCGAGCTGCCGTTTGAAGACGGAGAAACCTTCGGAGTTGATTCATTAGATCAAATACTGGAGTTTCTGGAAGAGGAAAAGGTGCTGCGGCATGTAGGCAGCCGCTGGTACTGGACAGCGGACAATTTTCCGGCTGATTCAGTCAGCCTTCGTACAGCTGCCAATGAAAACTTTATCATTATAGATATAACCACTCCACAGCACCGGGTAATTGGTGAAATGGATCGCTTCAGTGCACCACAGCTGCTCCATGAGGAAGCCATTTACATTCATGAAGGTGTCCAGTATCAGGTTGAAAAACTGGATTTTGAGGAAAAGAAGGCATATGTAAGAAAAGTGGATGTGGATTATTATACTGATGCCAACCTGGCAGTTACTTTAAAGGTTTTGGATGTATTTAGCACAAAGGATGAGGGGAAGACAGGCAGAAGCTGGGGTGATGTCATGGTAACATCTCTCGTTACCATGTTCAAGAAGATAAAGTTTGATACACATGAGAACCTGGGCTGGGGGCCTGTTCGTTTACCGGAAATGGAACTGCAGACAACAGCCTATTGGATGACATTGAATGATATTCCGAAAGGCATCGAAAGCCAGGATGATTTGCAGAACGGATTGATGGGAATAGCCAATGTCTTAGGACATATAGCACCGCTTTACCTGATGTGTGATCCCCGTGATATCCATGTTGTATATCATGTTAAATCTCCTTTTACTCATAAACCCACAATCTATATCTATGACAGCTGTCCTGGCGGTATTGGTTTCAGTGAGCGGCTTTATGAGATTCATCTGGAGTTGTTTAAAAAAGCATATGAGGTAATATCGAACTGCTATTGCGAAAGTGGTTGTCCAGCTTGTGTCGGACCTGCTGCTGAGGTATCAGCTAATGGCAAATATATGGCACAAAAAATTCTGGGAGGAATACTTGGTGATACCCAATTTGAAGAACAAGCTCAAGGCAATGTCATCCAACTCCCCTTTGCATAATCCGGATGCCGGAAATTTAGAGCGGCCTGTTCATGAACAAACTGCTTACACGGAAAATGATGGCAGCCTGGACACATATGAGCCCATATATAAATCCATAAACAATGGAAATAAAGTTGATACGGACAGAAAAACAGTCGGCTGCAATGAAAGGATGGAGGATTTCGGCGGGCAGGCAATCATAGGAGCATATGGGTCATTTATCAGGAAACGAACGATATATGGTAAGAGTACAATATATGGTTCAGTTAATTTGTCCGATCTGTGGGCATCCAGCTTTAGTGATAATAGATGGTGGACAAGATTAGACCGCGATATTTGTATTCAGGATATAGTGTTGTTAGATACTGAAACTACCGGCTTGGCGGGTGGAACAGGTACTTACCCGTTCTTAATAGGAATAGGCTATTTTACGGACAACGGGTTAGTGATAGAGCAGTATCTGATGCGTGACTTTGACGAAGAATATCCTATGTTATTAGCAGTCCTGGATGTACTGAAAAATTTTCGAGTACTTGTTACATTTAATGGAAAAGCCTTTGACTGGCCGTTGCTGGAGAGCCGTTTTGTATATTCCAGGCTCCGGCCTTTGTACTGGGAGGATTCGCACCTGGATTTGCTGCATGTAGCAAGGCGGTTATGGGGAAATTTTTTAGAGAGCTGTTCCCTTGTTTCTATCGAGGATAAAATTCTTAAACAGCAAAGGAAAAATGACATTCCGGGACAATTGATACCAAAGATTTATTTTGATTATCTGGAAACAAGAAAAACTGATGCTATGAAGCAGGTAATAAAACATAACGAATGGGATATTGCGGCTTTGGCTGCTTTGCTGATACATATAAGCAAATTGTACAAAAATCCGATTGGCTATGCAAATCCCCATGAGTTATTGAGTATAGCAAAAGAACTGGAAAGAAACCATAGAATTCAAGAAGCTTCGGAGTGCTATAAATGCTGCATTGATACTGCTGTGATACATTCACTTAAGGTAGATGCAAAAAAGCGATTTGCTTATTTAAGAAAGAGGCATGACGGGCCTGAAGAAGCCATGAATCTGTGGGAGGAATTGGCGGGGGAAGAGGGCAGCATGCTGATATTTCCTCTTGTTGAGATGGCCAAGTACCTGGAACATGGCAAAAAGGACTATAAAAAAGCACTTGAGTGTACAGAAAGAGCCATACAGCTGGCGAGCAGGCTTCGGAACAACGGTGACTATAATAACGGTTCATCTAAACTGAGAGATGAACTGTTTACAAGAAAAAGACGTCTGTTAAAGAAGATTGAAAGGAGTATTGAACAATGGGGTTAAAAGGTAATATTTATGGCTTTCTAGGCTATTATAATCATTCCAGAGGTAAACTTGACAAAGCTTTAGATTGGTATAAGAAAGCAGAAAAAAATGATGTATCCAATCCTAATTATCGAATGGCACATGGAGTTCTGCTGCTGCGCTCAGGTTATTTTGAGGAGGCAAGGGCAATCTTTGACAAAATATTGGTGTTTTACCCAAGAAATGAGAGTGTAAAAAACAATGCAAAAATAAACTTGTCCCTTGTTTACTGGAAGTTAGGTGATCTGGATGCAGCCATAGAAAGAATGAGGGAACTCCACAACAAACTGAAAAACTCCAGAACTTACGGTACATTGGGTTATTTGCTCATAGAAAAGGGAGACTATGAAGAAGCTTTGAAATTCAACCTGAACGCATTGGAATATGATGACACTGATCCGGTTGTGTTGGATAATATAGGGCAGACCTATTATCGCATGGGTGATATGGACAATGCATTTTTATATTTCCAAAAAGCTTATGAGCAAAAGGGAGATCAGGCAGTTACTTTGTATTATCTTGGGGATATTTATAAACAGCGGGGAGAATTGGAAAAAGCCAGGGAAATGCTGGAAAAGGCATTGGAATGCAATATATCTGCTTTGAGCACTATTAGTCGTGAAAAAATAGAAGAAAAGCTGAAAGAACTGGGCTGATATCCGGCCTATAGATGTATAAATTAAGCAGCTGATCAAACGGCTGTAAGCTAAAGATAAGAAAAGGTGTACCTTGGGTACACCTTTTTTGATCATATAATTGAGAACTGTCCCCATTAACTGTCCCCATTAATCGCCGCTGTCCTGGCCGCCTTCATTATTTTCATCTTCCTGATTGTTTCCCGGAAGCAGCCAATCAAGAATATTGTCCCAAATATCATTATCGGGGATTTGGGGTGCGGGAATATCTATATAGATAACACTTGTCTGAGGACCTTGAACCGGCTCTCCTTCCAGTTTCATTTCAGGGTGTATAGGCACAATGAAGTAACCATATGTTTCACCTGGATTTACTTGTGTATCGGTCCATTCAACAGGATCCAAAGCACCTGTCCTAATCTGTTGTACGAGGATGGGAGATCCTTGTTCTCCGGCTGTTCTCATAATATTGTAGGCAGCAAATGTATTACTTGGTGTAAATGAAATAACAGGTTTCTCATCATCATTTAATGTCACACTGAAATTATACGGAGCATTAGGTACAACCCAATAATCTGTTTGTTCAGTCGGCTCAGTTCCTTGTTTAAAGTATTCTTTAACGACATAGTCATCAGGTGTCAGGGCAGATGCAAGCAATACACGATTATGCTCCCACAATGCCTTGCCATCCAGTTTAACTTCATTGACCCCTAATGGTTTTTGAAAATTGGGTGTATCTTTATTCCTGTATAAGTATTCAAAAACTTGCTTTGCAATTTCAGCAGGGAAGGATCCGCCGGATGCACCCGGAGGCAGGTAATTCTCCCTGGTTCTTCTGTCAAACCCCATCCAGACTACAACCGTATATTCCGGATTATAAGCCGCGATCCATGCATCGTTGGTACCATCTATGTTTGCGAATTCCCCTGTATCCGGTAATTGCACGGTTCCTGTTTTGGCTGCTAATTTCATGCCGGCCAGCCTGCTGGCAGTTCCACCCTTACTTGCAGCTGACTGGAGTATATTGCTCACAAGAAACGCTGTTTCTTCAGATATAACCTGTTTTTTAGAAGGCTTGTATTCATACAAGGTTTTTCCAAAGGAGTCTTCAATTCTTCTGATAGTAGTATAATCTTTGTAGCTTCCTCTGTTGCCCAGTGTAGCATATGCTCTTGCAAGTTCCAGAGGAGTGACGCCTTTTTCCATACCACCTAATGCTACAGCCAGGTTGTTGCGATCTGATTCCGTAAAAGGAATTCCCAATTTTTCCGCCAGGGAAATGCCGGTATCAATACCAATCTCATTAAGAATTTTGACAGCAGGTATGTTTATCGATTTTGCTAGCGCCATTCGCAAAGTTACATCGCCGTAAAACTTGCCCCCGGCATTGCGCGGAGTATATTTACCAAATGTAACAGGCTCATCTTTAATAAAGCTGACAGGTGTATAATTGAAGACCTCTATTGCAGGTGAATACACAACCAGAGGCTTGATGGCCGACCCTGGCTGGCGTCTGGTTTCTGCCCGGTTCAGTACATATCTCTCGCCTTCAGGGTAACTTCGGCCCCCTAAAACAGCACGCACTTCACCGGTATTATTATCCATAATAACCAGTGCGGATTCACAGGTTTCTCCTGAGACCGGGCTTTTTGGGAATAAATCATCCTGGGAATACAGTTCTTCAATATATTCCTGCAGATCATTATCCATTGTTGTGTAAATTCTGTATCCGCCGGTATAAAGCTCTTCCGGTTTAATTTTCAATAAGGCTGCTGCTTCCTCCAGCACCATGTCCATAAAATATCCATGGGTATAAGCCGGTTTTACATCTTCTGCAAATTTAATTTCTTCCTTCTTAGCAGCTTCGCCTTCTTCTTCGGTCAAATAACCATTCTTAACCATTAGGTCTATTGACAGATTTTTTCTTTCCAGTGCACGTTCTTTGTCAATAAACGGCGAGTTGCGGTGCGGATTCTTGATTATTCCGGCAAGCAAAGCGCCTTCTGCAACCGTCAGCTCACTGGCAGTTTTACCAAAATAGGTTTTTGCAGCAGCTTCTATTCCATATGCCCCCTTGGCAAAATATATAATATTTAAGTACATTTCCAATATTTGATCTTTGGAATATTTTTGTTCCAGCTGCCATGCAAGCAATATCTCTTTTACTTTGCGGTCGATGGTTTGTTCCTGGGAGAGTACAGTGTTGCGTATAACCTGCTGAGTTATAGTGCCTGCACCTGCTACTATATCCCGGGCTTTTATATTTTGCAGCAGAGAACCGAACATCCTCCGGATATCAAATCCCGGATGCTTTCGAAAACGAACATCTTCAACAGCAATAAAAGCGTTTTGCACATGTTTTGGTATATTGCTCAGTGGAACATAAATCCTGTTTTCTATGCCGTGTATGCTGGAAATCAAGTTGTCATTTCTGTCATATACCAGTGAGGTTTGCTCATAGTCAACCAGTTTCTCAGGATCAAAATCATCCAGTGTGCCAATAATGGTAAACAGGTATATTGTTACAGCCAAAACAGATAATGCACCTAAAATCCCGATAACAGCAAATATTTTTTTCAATATAGCAAGCCCTTTTTTATTCTTGCCGGCACCTTTGCCTCTTTTTCTATTCACTCTGCTATTTTTAGACGAATCCGTCATTTTATCACTTCCTTGGCATAATCATCTGATCATAATTAGTTATAACATCTGACAGCTGACAAATACCTGCTGCTTTACACCCAGCTAAACTAACTTAAAGTCTATTACCTGCATCTGCCGCTGCACTACCGGTTACCGCGGTTTATATTTTCAACAGTTTACCATACATTCTTTTGGTTATCAAATCAAGGATACCTTTGATAGTAAGTATATAATGCAATATAGATTACAATTCCTCAAAAATATTCCATCATAATGAATATATCAATAAAACTTTTTAATCCATAAATTTACTTATTATCTTCATTTTCATATTTTGCCCAATCGCATTATTGCTAAACAAGGGTTGTGCTTACGGCTGAGAAAGAAAAACGAGAACCAGGAGAATGGCAATAAAAATATTGCTGAACAAGTGTGTGTTTATGGTCAATGCTGGCAGACAAGAGAAAGGAAGATAAGTAGCAGTTTTTTGCAAAAAGAGTTGCTTCATGTTAAAAAGCAGGCAAGAACCAGGAAGCTGAGCTATAGGAAATTTACTAAACAAGAGTCGTTTTCATGAGTACAAGCTGGTAAGCGAGAACCATTAAGATGCATAGCTGGAATATTGCTAAGCAAGTATTATTTCATGATAACATTTGAAGCCGTAAATCAAGATGCCTGCATGGAGTGATGTTAGGGTGGACTTATACCATGATCTATTGTATAATAGCATACAGTCGGATATTATGTAAACTAAAAGGCCGAAGAACATATACGTTTGATTTAGAAAGGAGGGATTGCTATGAAGAAGGTCAAGAAGATTCATATTATTGCAGTTGTATTAGTCATAAGTGCTGTTATAGCAGGTATTCTTTTTGCCAATCGGTCGCCTGAGCCTGAAAAGATTACTTATAATCAATTTTTGCAGGCTGTGGAATATGGAAATATAGGAAATGTTTATTTAGGAAATTCCGATTTGATAAAAGGTGAATACAAGAACGGCAAGACCTTCGTAACCGACAATCCCCGCAAGGAAGATCTTAAAGAATTCTTGTTGATGAAGGATATAGAAGTGGAGGAAATGACTGAAAGCATCCAGGGAGAACAGCTTCTCAGCATGGTTTTTACCTTGGGTGTGTTCGGGGTATTGATATTTGTTGTCAACAGAAATGTTTCTAAGCAGAAACAGGGAAATGTCGGAAAATCTTTTTTTAATGCTGTATTGCCGGAGAATGTAAATGTGAATTTCAGCAATGTTGCCGGTAATGAAGAAGCAAAAGAAAGCGTACAGGAACTGGTTGATTTTATCAAAAACCCTGAAAAATACACACGCTATGGCGCTCGCCTGCCGCGGGGAGTGATCTTCTACGGGGCACCGGGGACAGGTAAGACTTTAATGGCAAAAGCAGTAGCCGGTGAATCCGGTGTGCCTTTCATAGCCGTATCTGGTTCGGATTTTGTGCAGGTTTATGTAGGAGTAGGAGCCAGCCGAATACGCGACTTGTTTAAAAAAGCCAGAAGCTATGGGAAATGCGTTATATTTATTGATGAAATAGATGCACTGGGAAAGAAGAGGGACGGAGCAGACGGCGGGGGCAACGATGAAAGGGATCAGACCCTGAATGCTCTTCTGTCCGAGATGTCCGGTTTCCAGGATAATGAAGGCATAGTAGTAATTGCAGCTACCAACAGGCTGGATATTTTGGATGAAGCGCTGCTGAGACCCGGCCGATTTGATCGCCATATTGAGATTCAGCTGCCTGATGTTAAAAGCCGCCTGAGAATTTTAGAGCTTCATGCACGTAACAAGCCGATAGACAAAGGAGTCAGCCTGGAAAAGCTTGCACAGCAGACAGTATATTTCAGCGGTGCCAAACTGGAAAACCTTCTGAATGAAGCTGCCATTTTGGCTGCCAAGCGAAGCAGCGGATATATAAATGCTGATGATATTGATAGGGCTTTCTATACTGTAATAGCAGGTGCAGAAAAGAAGGACCGGAGCACAATTTCTGAACAGGACCGCAGGCTGACTGCATTTCATGAAGCAGGCCACGCCTTGGTTACAAAATTTATCTCTCCTGAAAATAGAGTGTCTCGTGTTACCATAATACCCAGTACTAAAGGTGCCGGGGGATTTAGCATGAACATACCCCCTGACCGCATGTATCATAAGAAAAAGGACATGGAAAACAGCATTAAGATTGCTTTAGCAGGCCGTGCCGCAGAAGAGTTGATTTTTGGTGAAGAAAACATTACCACAGGCGCTTCCAATGATTTGGAAAAGGCTACAGAGACGCTTCTTAACATGATAAGGCGCTTTGGCATGAATTCAAAATCAGGCTTGCTTAACTATGATGTTTTATATAACAATGGTTTCCATCAGGTTCAGAATGAAATACTTGAAGAATGCAAAGCCCGGATGGATATGCTTTATAACGAAGTAAAAGAGCTTCTCGCGAAAAATATAAAGATATTGGAAGCTGTTGCGGAAAGCTTGCTTTCCCTTGAGACACTTGACGAAAAGGAACTTGATTTAATTATACAAGCGTTTAGAAAAGCAGGGTGAACGCTTTTATTGCATCCTTCATATGATATTGGTGTGGATATATGTAGCGATAGGTATGAAGGAGGCGATTCTATGAATTATCAAGGATGGGGTATGACTCCCGCGCAGGAATTTATGTATCCAATCGATTATCATTATAGATATGGATATATGTATCCATCCCTTGAGCCTGTTATAGACAACGGGATGGTTCAACCCATTATGTATCCGGATATTTACTATAGGATTTACCCATATGTTCATCGAACCTGCGATCGAATGGATAACCCTTATATGTATTACCCCTCTGAGGCTCAGGTTGAGAGTATGATTAACGAATGCTATGATGCATGTGTCAGAGGAATGCCGGACTTAATACAATATGCTGATCTCAAAGCAGAGCAGGAAAATGAAGCTGAAGCATCACAATTCAGGAGAAGGCCGCTGTTAAGAGATTTGATTGCAATTATTCTGATCAGCGAGCTTTTCCGCAGGAGAAGACGTTATGATTATGGTTATAATCCGGGATATTATTACGGTTCTGGCTATAACCCCGGCTATGGATATGACCCGAATTATGGTTATGGAAACAATGGCTATTACAATCCCGGATATTAAACGGATTATGGAGTCGGCTATTATTAAATGCTAAAATGTAAATGTGAAATCCAAATTTATAAAATGTAAAAAATAAAAAAATGCAGCAGTAAGCTGCTTTTTTTTACTTTTATCCGCTTTTATTAAATACAGTCATTCTGTTCTGTTTTTCCATTTGCTTTTTTTCTACAGTTTGCATTTCCATAGAAAGAAGTAGTATAATAATGTTGTGCACATAATGAGCACAATAAAGGAGGATTAGTAAATGGATTCGACCAAATACAGCCTGAAAGACTTTGCGTACATACAAGATGCTGATATCATGAAAAGAGCATCAATATTTCAAAGTTATATGGAGGATGTAAAGGAAAAGCATCATTATCAATACCGCAGGGTATCCTTGAACGGTTCGGGGCCGACAATGGAGGTGATAGACACCTATACCGGAAAACCCAGGGAAATGATATATATGGCCTCAAATGATTATCTGAACCTGACACGTCACCCCCGTGTATTGGAAGCAGGCTATAAAGCTTTAATGAAATATGGCGCTGGTGCAGGAAGTGTTCCTCTTTTAGGGGGTACTCTTGATATTCATCGTCAACTGGAAAAGGATGTTGCATCATTCAAAGGCTGTGAGGATGCAATTATTTATACCTCTGGATTCGGCTCAAACTGCAACACTCTCCTCGCCCTGTTAGGTAAGCAGGATATTGCCATATTGGACCAGTATGTGCATGCCAGCATAGTAGATGGCTGCCAGAAAACAAATGTCCGATATTTCAGGCATAACAACATGGACGCACTGAAAAAGATTTTAGAAAAATCTCAGAATGAATATGTTACAAAATTGGTTGTAGTAGATGGAGTCTATTCCATGGACGGAGATATTGCTCCTCTGGATGAGATTGTGGAGCTGGCGCATAAGTATGGAGCTTATGTTATGGTCGATGAAGCTCATGCAACAGGTGTAATCGGAGAACACGGACGGGGAACACCGGAGCATTTTCATCTGGAAGGCAAAGTAGATATTGTAGCGGGAACATTCAGCAAGGCATTTGGTGCTGTGGGAGGATTTATTGCATCCAATGCTGAATTGGTTGAATATCTAAGGTTCTATTCAAGGGGATATATGTTCTCTACAGCCATGACGCCCCAGGCAGCAGGATCCCTCTGCGAGGCTATGAAAGTAATAGTAGAAGAGCCTCAGCTAAGGGAAAAGCTATGGGAAAACATCCGCTACTTCAGGAAGAATCTGCTCAGCTTAGGGTTTAATCTGGGTCATTCTGAGACAGCAATATTCCCGATTATAATCGGTGATGACTGGAAAGTTAAAGAAATAGGCAGACGTCTGGATGAGATGGGGATATATGTAAATCCGGTATTCTATCCTGCAGTTTCCAGGAACCTTTCCAGAATCCGCATCAGCCTTATGGCAGGGCATACGAAGGAGCACCTTGATAAAGTATTGAATGCAATGGAGTATTTAGGCAAAGAATACGGCATCATAGGAAACGGCAGTATTCAGGAGGAAATTGCTGCAGGAGCTGAGTAACCGATAAATGCGGTTAATGAGGTAGAATAAGAAGGATCATCCTTTTATGTTTAAAACTTACAGTTGTGGATACAATAGTGACTGTAATTTTAAGCTGAAAGGATGATTCAATGAACACCGAGTTGCTCCAAGTAACACAAAGGGTTCCGCAGACAAAGGCAAAGAAGTTAAGACGCCAGGGATATGTGCCGGGAGTGCTTTATGGACCTAACAATACCACCGTCCCTGTTATTTTTGATAAAAAAAGTGTTGAGAATTTTGTTCAGCGAAAAGGAGAGGGAGCTGTATTCGATGTTTCACTAAATGGAGAAATACATCCTGTTAAGATATTGGAAGTGCAAAGAGATCCGGTATCAAGGGAAATAATACACCTGGACCTGATAAACATTGAAACAGAGAAAAAGATACATGCCAGAGTTCCTCTTCGATTCGAAGGAAAGGATATTGTAGAGAAACGGGGGTATATTTTGCAGCATCAAAAGGATACGGTTGTTGTAGAGGGGCTGGCTAAGAATATACCGCCTTATATTTTGGTACCGCTTCATAAACTGCAAAAAGCTAACAATATTCGCGTACAGGACCTGGAGATATCAGAAGAAATCAGTATATTAGATGCACCAAATGAGTTAATTGCCGCATCACTTAAGCCTACCATGAGGGCTGAAGCTGAGGAGGAAGATGCTGCTAAACTTCCAGTTCCGGAGAGAGAAAGTGAGAAGAACGACACTGCAGATGGTGAATAGCCGGCAGTTTTGTAGTGTGCGGTTTTTGAGAGCCCTTCCACTCTTTATCAAGCTGACCATATGGCATTAGTCGTTGAATTTTGGGACATTTTGTTGTAAACTAGTAAGTGCTATTATATATGTTTGAGGGAGTTTGGATTATGAAATATGTTTATGCGGTACTTACTGTTCTTGAAAATAAACCTATTATGCAAACCATGGTCAGCAACAAACAACTCACCGGAAGAGAAATATTGGACAAATTGATATTGACGGAAGATGAACGTCAAAAATATAAAGACTGGCAGGACGAAAACCTTATCTTGCAGGATCTCAACAAGCGTCAGTCAATTCGTGTAGAAGTCCAGGAAGTAGAAGTATAGTAAATAATATTTTCATAAAACCCTTACGACAAAAGTCGTGAGGGTTTTTGCTTATTTTTCCAAACAATGTCAAAAACACCCATTATTCGATGAAGGATATTTGAAGGCGGTGAAGAATATACAATTAAGATGAACAATGGAATGATTTGGATAAGGGAGGCAGTAGACTTGCTGACGGGCAACGAAAGAAAAAAGGATATTCTGATTGTCAGGCTGGAAGGTGAGTTGGACCATCATCATGCTGAGGAAATCAGGAAATCCTTGGATGAACTGCTGGAGGATTCTTCAATTCGGCATTTAATATTGGATTTGCGCAATCTGAATTTTATGGATAGTTCAGGCATAGGCGTCTTTATTGGCCGTTATAAAACAATCAGCAAAAGAGGAGGACAGGTCTGCATAACCAATGTAAATCCGCAATTAGCCAGAATTCTTGATGTGTCCGGCCTTTACCGTATCTTGAAAGTATATAATACCGTAGAGCAGGCTGTTGACGGTATCAGGGGGGAAGCAGTATGAATTTAAGAAATGAAATGAGGCTTGAGTTCCTCAGCAGGTCACAGAATGAGGCATTTGCCAGGGTAGCAGTTGCTGCTTTTGCTGCCCAGTTGGATCCCACCCTGGAAGAAATTGCAGATATCAAAACAGCAGTTTCGGAAGCTGTTACCAATGCAATCATACACGGCTATGATAATCCAAACGAATATGTGCAGTTGATAACCCAGATTTATGATGATTGTGTGGTAATAGAAGTTATAGACCATGGCAAGGGTATAGAGGATATAGAACTGGCACGACAGCCTCTGTACACATCTAAACCTGAGTTGGAGCGCTCCGGTATGGGATTCACTGTTATGGAAACTTTTATGGATGAGGTGGAGGTGAATTCTGCTCCAGGTCAAGGGACGAAGGTTAGAATGGTTAAGTATATCAGGAATGATACTGCCGAAACGGAGAGAGACGAATGAGTACAATGGCAGAGTATCAGGAAGATGACAGACAGCTTCTTACCCATGAAGAAACCCTGGCCCTTATAGAAAAAGCACAGAATGGCGACAATGAAGCCAAGGAGATTTTGGTTCGCAAAAACATAGCTCTGGTAAAAAGCCTGGTTAAGAAATTTATGAACAGGGGCTATGAATATGAAGATTTATTTCAGCTTGGATCCATCGGATTGATTAAAGCCATTCAGAACTATGAACCAAAGTTCAATGTCCGTTTCTCAACCTATGCTGTGCCTATGATAGTTGGTGAAATCAAACGCTTCTTAAGGGACGATGGAATGATTAAAGTCAGTCGTTCCCTGAAGGAGCTGGTCAATAAGTCAGCAGTTGCCAGAGAACAGCTGAAAGGAAAGCTGGGGAGGGATCCCAGTATCCAGGAAATTGCGGAGGCGGTAGACAGCTCTCCTGAAGAAATTGTCTATGCAATGGAGTCAGTCCGCACGCCTGCATCCATTTATGATGTTATTTACGAGGATGAAGACAATCCCATTCTGTTAATAGATAAAGTTTCTGAAGACACTCCGCAGATAGATGAAGCCATGGAACGAATCACATTGAATGATTTGTTGTCCAAATTAGATAAAAGAGAGCGAACTATAATCATTATGAGGTACTTTCGGGATAAAACTCAGAGCGAGATTGCAGAGATGCTTAACATATCCCAGGTACAGGTATCCAGAATCGAGAAAAAGGTTCTGATGAAAATGAGAGAAATGCTTTAGCTTTGCCCCAATATACTCTTTAATGCACTTCCGCTTACTCTTTTCTATGGTGTGAGTTTCCAAACCCACACCATCTTTTTTTCTTAACGGGGACAGTTCTCATTTTTTTAAGATATCAGATAATTGAGAACTGTCCCCGATATCTTTTGAATAATATTCCAGTGAATGCGTAAAATAACATAAGCTAACTGATTACACGTAATTGTGGTTTAAGGAAGATGGAATATGGAAAAAAAGAAGTCTGTAAAATGGACAATTTTTTTTATAGTCATAGTCATTGCCGGAGTAGTATCTTTATGGACCATCTTAAGCCGGCAGGCCAATCAAAATAGATCATATTCAGGTGCCAAGTATATTGAATGTCCGGCAGGAGGCACTATTGATGGACAATCCTGAAGTTTATTTTCAATTCAAGCCATTCTATAAGAAATACACCGGAGAAAAAGCTCTCCTGGGTGATTTCATAGAGTTGGCAGGTCCTGAAAATTTAAAAGAAAAAATAGAATGCATTATTGTCTTTCCCAATGGCATAAATACCCAGGTTCGCTTAACGGCAGTGCAGATTGTGCAGTTGATTCAGCAGGAAGTTCCTGGAATTGCCGTTATACCAATTGGTGAATCATCTGCCCTTTATGAGCCTAAACAACGAAGCAAAGAAAATCCGGTTTTATTGTTTTTACGAGTAGCATTTTCCATGGTGCTTCTTTTTATTGGTGCTGCTCTGGCTATAATGTATTTCCATTCGGATGTTGATATGAACAAGGCCCACCAGATAATATACTATTTTATTACCGGAGAGAAGGTTGACAATCCTGTATTGTTTACTGTTTCTTATTCCCTGGGAATTGGAATGGGGATAGCTATCTTTCTGGATATATTTGCAAAAATGAAAAACAAAGAGAACCCAGGACCGCTGGAATTGGAAATGCACCAGTCAGAAAAGGAACTAAGGGAATATCTGAGAGATCAGGAAGGGAAAAAACAGAATTGATAAAAGCAGTTATTACCATTGTGACCGGTGTATCAGGAGGACTTGCAGTCGGGGCCAGTGTTACAGCATTTTTTACGGTTATCGGTGTCACTGTAAAAATTATTGAATGGAGCAGAAAAAAAGAATATACACTGCTGTATCAGTGCAGTATAGTTTTAGGTGCTTTAGTTTCATGCTTTATTTATTTTTCTGGCCTTACTTTGAAGCACCTTCAGATAATTATTATACCACTGGGCTTCATGATGGGTATTTTCGTAGGGATGCTGGCGGCTGCGCTGACTGAGACGCTGGATATTATCACAGTAGCTGCAAAAAAACTAAATATCGTCCGCTGGATTTATCTAATTGTTGTAGTTACACTTTTAGGAAAAGTAGTTGGATCATTACTATTTTTTCTTATTCCCGGATTTTTTTAAGATCAGAGGTGAGGCTTTATCAGGATAGTCAGCTATCATAAATTAAAACAAGCAGTACCGGAAGGCAATAACCCTTTTGAGAATGAAGTTCGTCATCCTGAGCAGTTCATAATAAATGCAGATAAGGATATAAGGCAGGTATATCAAAACAACAAAAAGGCAGAAGAGACAGAAAAAAAATGAATGGGGTGTGCTATTGAAAAAAAGAGTTATATTTGTTACAGACGGTGATGACTTTGCTAAGAATGCCGTTGAAGCAGCAGCGCGAAATATCGGCGGCCGGGTGATATCCGGGCTGGCAGGGAATCCGACTCCTATGGATGCAGAATCAGCTATTCAGCTTATTAGGGAATCAGACGGTGATCCTGTAATAGTTATGGTGGATGACTGTGGGCATGCCGGCATTGGTTCCGGAGAAGAGATGCTGATGAATATTGCCAGGCACCCTGATATAGATGTTTTGGGTGTTGTCGCTGTAGCATCCAATGCTGAAGGAGAAGAAGAAATAGAAGTAACCAAGTCGGTTACAAAAGATGGAAATGTGGTTGACAGAGGAGTTGACAAGCATGGTGCTCCTAAATCTTCGAAAAAAGTAAAAGGTGATACTTTGAGCATATTAAAGCAAATGAATATTCCTGTAATAATTGGACTGGGAGATCCAGGCAAAATGCACTATCAGGATGATGCTGCCAAAGGAGCACCGATAACAACAAAAGCTTTGAAAGAAATCCTGTCAGCAAATGAAAAGAACAATAGCTAAAAATGGTTATTATAGATAGAGTTAAAAGAGCCAGAAAGAAACCACTCTAAAGCTTCAAGCAGCAAATTACATGTGATACTGATAAAAAGTAAATTAAAAAGAGAGACACAAGTTAAGTGGTCTCTCTTTTTTAGTTTAATGAATTTGCTACTAAGCTATTCTGATATGCTATCTGCCTCTGCCTCCGCCGTTCCACCAAAGACTGCCGGCACTATTATCATTTCCGTTATTCCCATTATTATCGTCATTTCCTCCGTTGTCTCCGTTTACCCGATCCCAGAATTCAGCATCAAAGATGCTGTTATAGGTTTGCTGGAGATTGTTTATTTCAGCCATTACTTTATCGGGCTGGAACACCGGCAACTCTGTATAATACGGATCATCCTCTTTTGGTGGCTGCAGCACTTCTGCTTCGAGAGCTTTCTTAAGCTTGTCTACCGCCTTGTTCAAAGTATTAGCCTCCTGCTGTGTCAGGTACGAGGCGTAGCGGGTCATATTATCTGTAACAAGCGCGATTAACTGGTTAGCAGCCTGGGTAAGTTCTTGTCTCTGCTGTTCACCCTTATGCCACTGCTCATTATGGAGAGGACAGAATGCTTCCTTATACTTGGGATCATTATAATCGTAATCTTCCAGGTCATCCAGGCTTCGGAAAGCTCCTGGGAGTACTTTTTCCAGCTGGTCATCCTTTAACTGCTGATAAATTGAATCCTTAGGCAAGACTACAACAGATTTGTCCACCTTAGACTCCTCCGGACAGTAGGGCGTAGGGAGTTTGCCTGAGAATGCACAAACGGTAATTTTCTGATGCATGTCGCACTCTTCTTTGGGCACTGCATCCGACGGGAACAGTTCTGTAGTAGTCTTGTCACATTCTTTGGTTGGCAGTTTACCGGATATAGCGCAAATCTTAACTGATTTTACACCGCTGGGCACTTCATCATAAAAAGGCTTGTTTTCCAGGCCTTCGTGAATTTTTTCCATAAAAGCCTTCCATAAGGGGGCAGCAAACTTACCGCCTGTTGCGTCCTTCTCCAGGGAGACACTGTGTCTATCATGCGCTATCACAACAGTGGCAGTATAGTATGGTGTATATCCTGCAAAGAAAACGCCGTGGAAGTCGCTGTTGGTTCCGGTCTTGCCGGCAATACTCATATTTTTAAATAATGCTCTGTCACCTGTACCATTGGCAACTGCATTCTTAAGATATTCTGTCAATATATATGTGGTGCTTTCCTTAAACACTGTCAGCGTCAGCTGTGATTTATTGTCCAGCAGCACTTTGCCGTCTTTGTCTATTACCTTGAGAATGGAAATAGGCTCCTTATATACTCCCTTGTTGGCCAATGCACCATAGGCAGCAGTCATTTCAATCATATTTACCGGGTCACTTCCTAAAGCCAGGTCAGACGGCAGCCCTTTTTCAACGTAGTTGGGTTCAGTAATCCCAAGTTCCTTAAGCTTATTCATGGAGTATTCAACCCCAACACGCTCCAGCAAGGTTCTGGCTGCTGACATATTATATGAATGCTGAATAGCCACCTTGGTAGTTATGGGGCCGTAGAACTTGCTGGTGCTGTAATTGGAAGGGTATCCCTTGCCTCCGCCGTCATCCCAGCCTTTTATTGGCACGGGAATATCATCCACAATAATACCGCCTGGGTAACCTGCTTCTATGAAAGGAGCATAGACAGCCAAAGGCTTGATGGATGAGCCGGGTGCCCATGGCAGATTAGCCCGGTTCTGCCAGAACCGCTCCTGCGGCTCAAGCCTGCCGCCGACGATTGCTCTTAATTCTCCGGTTTGATGATCCAATACTACTGCTGCAGCCTGCGGCTGTGGTATATCCAGGACCCTGTCGCCTTGCTTCTGCCGGAGAACACTATCCTTGGAGTTTTTGGTCTTGGGATACTTATCATAGTTGTATATTGTATCCTCTACAATTTTCTGGATTTCAGGATCCAGTGTAGTATAAATATGCAGTCCGCCGGTTTGAATTAAATTGATAGCTTTTTTGCGGCCATCTGATCCTTCCCAGCCGTACAGCTCCATCAATTCCCCTATCAGGTCCTCAATGGCGTACTCTACAAAATACGGATAATCATAAAGTTTCTGATGGCTGGATTCTTCCAGTACCACAAATCCCTCATTCTTGGTGCTGGCAGGGAATTTGTCGTTAAACCGGGCTTCTTCATACTGCTCCTTGGTAATAAAACCGTTTTCATACATCAGCCTTAATACCAGGTTGGTTCTTGCGTAAGTTACTTCAGGTGTCTTTCTTTTGTAGAAATTTAGTCTGGGATCATATTTATAAGGATTTTTGGTAATACCGATAAGAGTCGCACATTCCCGCAAGTTAAGGTCTTTAAGATCTTTGCCGAAATAGTTCAAAGCAGCCGCTTTAACACCATAGTTTCCGCTTCCCAGGTAAATAGTATTCAAATACGCTTCCAGAATTTCTTCCTTTTCATATTCCTGTTCCAGCTGAATAGCCAGATAAGCTTCCTGGATCTTACGTTTGTAGGTCTGTTCAGGGCTTAACATGGTGTTTTTAATTAATTGCTGTGTAATGGTGCTGCCGCCTTGAACAGATTCACTTCTCAGGTTGTTGATGAAGGCACCTGCCAGGCGTTTGTAATCCAGACCGTTATGGGCATAAAAGCGTACATCCTCGGTTGCAATAAGAGCATCCTGAATCATTTTTGGTATTTCCTCAAGAGGAGCCCAAATGCGATGCTCCAGCCCCTTGTACTCTGTAATCAATTCTCCGTTCTTATCATATATGAAAGAAGTAAGATTCTGATCCTCGATCCGTTGAATATCCAATGCAGGTGTACCATCAACATAAGCCTTGGCTACACCCAGCAAAGCACCAAAACAGGCAAAGCCTATGACAAGCAGAGCTATTACAAAAAGCCTTATGCTTGTAACAAAGACCGACAGCAGGAAATTGGGTTCCTTTTTTCTTGCGGTAAAGGAATTAGAAAAGCGTTCCTTTACAGAATTTCCTTTACCGTTTCCATTTTCCTTGTCTACATTGTTTGCTTTCATAAAACCTCCAATAACACGTAATGTTATTTTTCTACATTATAACACATCAATCTGCCATTTACTATTTATATTTTTGTGTATTACCATTTTTTACCTTTTTAATACACGGTAAATCCTAATGTATTTCTAAAGTGATTTAGTGCCCAGTCATGCCCGGTTTGATTGAAACTTGCAACACACCTGCTGTCAATTATGGTATTGAAATACCCTAAATTATAGGCATCTACAGCAGTATGCAGAATGCATATATCTGTACAAACACCGCATAGTTCAATAGTATCTATATTTTCTTCTTCTAAATAAGCTTGAAGGTATGTCTTGGCAAAAGCAGAGTATCTTGTCTTATCAAAAAACCGTATTTTGCTGTATTTGCTTTTCAATATTTCGTTTAGCAGATCTCCAACTTTGCCATATACATTTCTGCCTTCTGTTCCTGATATATTATGCTCCGGAAACAGCCTGCTTTCAGGATGGGATAAGTCGTCTTTATAGTGCAAATCATTTGCAATAATAATATATTCATTAGTTTCATAATATTGCCTTACTTTTGCTGCTATATTATTTTCAATGTCTTGTGCTGCTTTTCCGCAGGTTAACTTACCGTCATCTGCTACAAAATCATTGGTATAGTCTATAATCAATAAAGCTTTGCTCATGCGGATACTCCTTTCATTTTGGATTGCTATAATATTAGACGTAAAGAATTAAAAAAATATCTGATTTAATATAAATTTTTCTACTATAATTTTATTGCCATATAAACTAAATGTAAAGGATGATAGCATAGTATATGCCATACAGGTTGGCAGGATTCAAACAGATATATAAATTAAGATATTCAAAATCCAAAAATAGAGCCATGCTGTGCACCTCTGTATTCGTCACAGTCTTACTGCCTTTTGCATAAAATATAAGGGGAGGTGTCTGCCATGCTCCAAATCAGGCCGAAAAACAAAGCAATCATTATTTTATTAATAATTGTAGTTACAGCAGTATTGATATTCATATTGATAGATACCGGTATTAAGCCTACCATAATAGCTATGTCGGAAGCCAAAGTCGAATACATAGCTGTTCTGGCAATGAACAACGCGGTAAGCAAGATACTTGGAAGCAATATAAAATATACCGATCTTACTGATGTATTGACTGATAAAGATGGAAAAATTACTATGATTCAGTATAACACTATTCTAATAAATACCCTGGCGCGGGAAACATCTACTTTGGCCCAGGACGAGATCCAGTCATTGGGAGAAGCGGGGATAAGCGTGCCGCTGGGATCAATTACAAAGAGCAAGCTGTTGTCCGGCAGAGGTCCCAACATCCCTGTAAAGATCATCCCGGTAGGGTCAGTGTCTACAGATTTCAGTGATGAATTCCGGCAGGCTGGAATAAATCAGACAAGGCACAAGATATATCTGGAGTTGAAAACCCAGGTGCGAATTGTTGTACCCCTGGGAAGTGAAATCATTACTGTGTCTACAAGGGTTCCAATAACCGATACGATTATTGTAGGAGACGTTCCTGACTCCTACGTAAATGTAGACAATGAAGACCAAATGCTCAACCTGGTACCTGACGGTGATTGAGTACTTTGACGCATAAACTTTACAGGCAGGACAACATATGGTATCATATGAAATGGCAATTTAATATAGGAGGTTTACCTATGTCAGGCCATTCAAAATGGGCGAATATAAAGCATAAAAAAGAAAAAACCGATGCACAGAAGGGCAAGATTTTTACTAAAATTGGCAGGGAAATTGCAGTGGCGGTAAAAGAAGGCGGAAGCAGCGACCCTAACGTTAATTCCCGGCTTAAAGATGTTATAGCAAAGGCCAAAGCAAACAACATGCCAAATGAAAATATAATGCGAAGCATCAAAAAAGCAGCAGGAGAAGTAGACTCCGTCAATTATGAGGATGTAACCTACGAGGGCTATGGGCCGAGCGGAGTCGCTATGATAGTGGAAGTACTTACAGACAACCGCAATCGAACAGCAAGCGAAATGCGTTATATATTTGACAGAAACGGTGGAAGCCTTGGTGCTACCGGATGCGTTTCCTGGATGTTTGACCGCAAAGGCGTGCTGGTAATAGAAAAGAACGAAAAATTGGACGAGGATGAATTAATGATGACTGCTATCGAGGCAGGTGCTGAGGATGTCCAGGATAATACCGATGCGTATGAAATATACACTGATCCCACTAATTTTTCCGCCGTACGGGATGCGCTGGAACAAGCGGGATATACTTTTGCATCGGCTGAAATAGAGATGGTGCCTCAAAATACGGTACAGCTTGATGCGGAACAAGCTCAGAAAGTAATGAAGCTGATTGATATGATGGAAGACAATGATGATGTGCAAAATGTATATCATAATGCCGAGTTCCCGGAGGATTTTGAAGCATAATCCAGGCAAAGCTATAAATGCTGTATACAACTTATAAGATGAAACGTTACCTGATATATACCCTCTGCATATAATGGATTTATATAATATGCGGAGGGTTGTTTTATGCTGCCGTATGACAGAATAAAAGCAGTTGAATATGCAAATATCTGGGCTTTAGGCAGGAATCCACAATACTATGATTATTCCAATCTTGGGGGAGATTGTACTAATTTTATTTCCCAATGCATTTACGCAGGCAGTGGTATAATGAACTATACAAGGGATTTTGGATGGTACTATAGAAACCCGAATGATAAGGCTCCGGCATGGACCGGTGTCCAATACCTTTACAATTTTCTAACAAGAAAAACAGGAGGACCTGGGCCGGTGGGACAGGAGACAGTTATAACCAATTTGGAACCAGGCGATATTATTCAGTTAGCCTTTCAGGATACAGGCAGGTTCAGTCATTCTCTTATAATCGTCAAATGCGGCAATCCTCCGGAGGTGAGTAATATTCAGATTAACACTCATACTTATGACAGAAAGGAATATCCACTGTCAAAATATTTCTGGAGCAGGATCCGCTTTATAAAGATTTTGGGAGTAAGGCCTAATTAAGGTATATACTTATATTGATATCTATGTGCATGTATATTTTGAGAAAAAATGGAAACACTATTATCCAAAGACAGTTTGTGGAGGGATAATAGTGTTTTTCCATAGATATAAAAAAATATTTATCCTGGTTCCAGGCCTGGTATTGCTGCTTTCCATAGCGGTTCTGTCCTATGGTTATCTCAGGCGTATTCCTGATATATACGGGCGTTTTAATAAGGACTATATAACCCGTGAAGATACGAATCAATCACTTGATGAAGGATCACAGACCCCCAGTCCTTATGTAATTGAGGCTAGCAAGACCGAAAATGATGCCAAAATTATACTGGAGCGTCACTATACCAAATGCGGGCACACCTATACTGAGGAGCAGTTTATGGAAAAGCGCTTTATAGGGAAAACAAGGAGCGAAATTGCCCAGGCCTTTCCGGATTGGCAGCTAAAAGATTTTTCACCTGAAAGAGTATTGCTGTCGACTAAAATAAACAGCTATTGCCCTGACCACTATATAATCAGGGAGGAGGACGGTTTTCTGGTTATATTCAGGGCGGATAAAGATACCGGTTATATGATTGCCGTAGAGGCTACCAATATTCCGATTGACAGGCTGAGTCAGGAACTGCAGGAACAGGTAAGCAAAGGTATGGTCCTGGACAGCATTGAGGCAGTAGAGCAATTGATGGAGGACTGGGAAAGCTAAACACTAAATATAGACAATGAAATTGAATAATAAAACCATCAGATGATAAACAGATAACTAACAGAGAACTAATGGAAATCTAATAGTAAACTTGCAATCGGAATATAAACAAGGCATATTGCTAATCGAATTGAAAAATAGTAAAATAAGACAAAACTATTAAAGCGTAATGCCCGCTGACGGGGCATAGGGGGTTTGATTAACTTGACCAGAACAAAAAGCAGAATCAAATCTGCTAGTACTATAGTGGTAAAAGTAGGGACATCTACAATTACCCATCCTAACGGCAAACTGAATCTGATGATCATTGAACAACTCGCACGGGTCTTGTCCGATCTAAAAAATCAGGGAAAAAATGTCATTCTGGTTACATCCGGTGCTATTGCAGTAGGCCGTGCTAAAATGGGCCTGGCCCAGCGGCCGGATACTATACCTGAAAAGCAGGCATTGGCTGCTATTGGCCAGGTTAATCTCATGTATATATATTCCAAACTATTTGGAGAATACGGTCATCTGACCTCTCAGGTTCTGCTTACCAAGGACGTTTTGGACGGAGGAGAAAGAGAGCAGAACGCGGTCAACACTTTTTCTACATTGTTCCGTTATAACAGCATTCCTATCGTCAATGAAAATGATACAATTTCTATCGAACAGATTCAATTCGGTGACAACGATACCTTATCAGCCATAGTATCAGTACTGGTTAAGGCTGATTTGCTGATCCTGCTGTCAGACATTGACGGCTTGTACGACAAGGATCCTAATGACCATAAGGATGCCCGGCTGATCCATGTGGTATACGGTATAACAGAAGACATTATCAATGCCTGCGGAAGCACTCATAACAATCTTGGTACCGGCGGCATGAAAACTAAAATAGCAGCTGCTCAGATCTGCAACCAGCATGGTATCCCAATGGTTATTGCAAACGGGGATGATCCTCGTAATATTACCAGGGTGCTGGCAGGGGAAGACATAGGAACTCTGTTTGTACCCTGCAGGGAGGGTGAAGTGAATGAGTGAAGTATTAGCAAAAGCAACCCAGGCTAAAAACGCAGCCAGGCATTTGGCTTCACTTTCATCACAAATCAAGGATATGGCATTGGAAGCGATGGCTGCTGCGCTGGAATCTGAAGCAGACAGGATTTTGCAGGAAAATCAGAAAGATGTGGATGCGGCAACAGCTGCAGGGAGGCCGAAAGCTTTTATAGACCGGCTTACCTTGAATAAGAAACGCATCAGTGATATGGCAGAAGGCCTTCGCCAAATTAAAGCGCTGCCTGACCCCATTGGAGAAACCATTTCTGCCTGGACTCGTCCCAACGGCCTTGAAGTAGCACAACGGCGGGTGCCGCTTGGAGTAGTCGGCATTATATATGAGTCACGCCCCAATGTAACGGCTGATGCCATAGGCCTTTGCATTAAGACTGCAAATGCAGTTGTATTAAGAGGCGGCTCTGAGGCTATAAATTCAAATCAGGCTATTTCATCTGTTATGGCCCGGGCAGCCTGCAAGGCAGGCATTCCGGAAGGCTCAATACAATTGATATGTGATACGGACCGCAAGAGTGTCATTGAATTGATGCAGCTAAACGGAATTATAGATGTACTTATCCCCAGAGGCGGTGCCGGTCTTATCAGGACGGTAGTGGAAAACTCCAGGATTCCTGTTATTGAGACAGGGGTAGGGAACTGTCATGTATATGTTGACAGCGAATGTGATCCTGAAATGGCTGTTAATATTGTTGTTAATGCCAAAACCCAGCGCCCCGGTGTATGCAACGCGGCTGAAAAGCTGCTGATAGACAAAAAGGCAGCTCCGGAATTGCTTCCGGTTATAGCCCAAAAGCTGAGAGAAGCGGGTGTAGAACTTCGCGGGTGCCCTGAGGCAGCCCGATATGTAGACGGACTTATTCCTGCTGCAGAGGAAGACTGGTATACCGAATATTTGGATTTGATTATGGCGGTTAAGGTTGTTGACGGCATCGACGAAGCTATTTCTCATATATCCAAATACGGTACGAAGCATTCCGAAGCTATTGTAACTACGAATTATTTCAAAGGACGCAGGTTTACCCAGGAGGTCGACGCAGCCGCTGTCTATGTAAATGCATCAACACGGTTTACCGACGGTTTTGAATTCGGGTTTGGTGCAGAAATAGGAATAAGCACACAAAAGCTTCATGCGAGAGGACCTATGGGATTGAAGGAACTGACAACCATTAAGTATGTTGTTCTCGGCAACGGACAAATCAGAAAGTAGAAAAACGGCAGGAAATTAACCTGCCGTTTTTTTCAGCCATTCTTTGCCCTGTGCTATTGCATTTTTCACTGCCTCAGCAGCCGGTCCCCCCGGAAGCTTGCGACCGTTTACACAGGCTTCCAGTGATAGTGCCTGGTATACATCCTCTTCAAACAGGGGAGAAAATTCTTTAAGCTCATCTATATCCAGATCCAGGAGGCCTTTGCCCTCTTTCAGGCAGTGCAGCACCAGCTTGCCTGTTACTTCATGGGCGCTTCTAAAGGGAAGGCCTTTTTTTACTAAATAATCTGCTGCATCCGTGGCATTGGCAAATCCCGACAGAGCGCTGCGTTCCATGCGTTCTTTGCAGAACTTCAGGGTTGATATCATGCCTGTGAAGACCCGTATACATTTTTTTACGGTTTCCAGGCCGTCAAACAATGCTTCCTTGTCTTCCTGCATGTCCTTGTTGTATGCCAGGGGCAGGCCCTTCATAACAGTAAGGATGGTAATAAGGTCGCCATATACTCTTCCGGTTTTGCCTCTTATAAGCTCGGCTACGTCAGGGTTTTTCTTCTGCGGCATAATGCTGCTGCCTGTGCTGTAGGCATCATCCATTTCAACAAACCGGAATTCATCTGTGGACCATATTATCAACTCTTCACAGAAACGGCTCAGGTGCATCATTATCATGGAACAGCAGCACAGGGTTTCTATTACAAAATCCCTGTCACTCACCGCATCCAGACTGTTTCGGGTTATGTCTCCAAAGCCCAGTTCCCCGGCTGCCCAGTTCCGGTCCAGGGGATAGGTAGTTCCGGCCAATGCGCCTGAACCTAAAGGCATTATGTTGATCCGTTTTCTGCAGTCAATCAGCCGCTCCATGTCTCTTCTGAACATTTCAAAATATGCCATCAGATGGTGAGCCAGGGTAATGGGCTGGGCCTTCTGCAGATGAGTATATCCCGGCATGTAACTTTCAATATTCTGTTCTGCCTGACGCAGCAGCTCGGATTCCAATGCTGCAAGCAGTGTCAGGATATGTCCGGTCTCTTCCATGGCATACATCCGCGTATCCAATGCCACCTGGTCATTTCGGCTTCTTCCGGTATGAAGCTTTTTGCCGACATCTCCTATTCGTTCAATAAGCAGCGTTTCAATATTCATATGGATGTCTTCTGCTTCTATGCTGAATTGAATTTCACCTGCTTCAATTTCATCAAGGAGCTTTTTCAGCGTATCGCAGATTAACTCAGCTTCATCAGCCGGAATAATGCCCTGGCGGCCCAGCATTTTTGCATGTGCTATGCTGCCCAGAATATCCTGGCGATACATTTTATAGTCAAAATGAATGGAGGAATGAAAGTCATCAACTTCGGCGGATGTTTTTTTCTCAAACCGCCCGCCCCACAGTTTCATGGCTTCAGCCCCCGTTTTTGTTCCATAAGAGCCCGTATCTTAAGGGGCAGTCCGAACAAGTTGATGAAACCTTCAGCATCCTTCTGGTTATATACTTCATCTTCTCCGAAGGTGGCAAATTCCTCGCTGTACAGCGAATAGGGCGACTGTACACCGGCTGGGTATACATTTCCCTTGTACAGTTTCAGGCGGACTTTGCCGGTAACTGTTTCCTGGGTTACGTCAACAAAGGCTGACAAGGCTTTGCGCAATGGGGTAAACCAGTTGCCGTCATACACCAGTTCGGCAAACTTAATAGCCACAAGCTGCTTGTATTGGAGAACAGCGCGGTCCAGGGTTATGGATTCAAGTTCCTGGTGAGCCGCATAGAGGATTGTTCCGCCCGGTGTCTCATATACACCACGGGATTTCATGCCCACCAGCCGATTTTCTACCATATCCGCAATTCCCACACCATGCCTTGCACCAATCTCGTTAAGCAGCTGGATTAATGAAACTCCGTCATAAGCAGTTCCGTTTACCTTTACCGGTATACCCTTTTCAAATTCTATTTCCACGTATTCCGGCTCATCCGGAGCTTTTGTCGGTGGAGTGCAAATCATTAAAAGGTTTTCCTTGGGTTCGTTCCAGGGATCCTCCAGGTCGCTGCCTTCATGGCTTAAATGCCACAGGTTTCTGTCCATGCTGTAGTTGTGCTCTTTTGAAACCGGAATGGTAATATTGCGGGCTAAAGCGTATTCAATTTCTTCTTCCCTGGATTTTATGTCCCATATGCGCCAGGGAGCGATTATTCTCAAATTGGGATTAAGAGCTTTTATGGTCAGCTCAAAGCGTACCTGGTCATTGCCTTTTCCGGTTGCGCCGTGGCAAATAGCAACTGCTCCTTCCTTTTCGGCGATCTCTACCAGACGCTTTGCAATAACCGGACGGGCAAAGGAGGTGCCGAGAAGGTATTTCTTTTCATAAACGGCACCGGCTTTCAGCGTGGGAAATATAAAATCATTTACAAATTCTTCTTTAAGATCTTCTATATAAATCTTGCTTGCACCTGTTTTTATTGCCTTTTCCCTAAGTGGCTCAAGTTCTTCTCCCTGGCCTACGTCTGCAGCCATAGCTATAACTTCGTAGTCGTAGTTTTCTTTAAGCCATGGAATGATTATGGAAGTATCCAATCCTCCCGAATATGCAAGAATTACCTTCTGTTTTTCAGACATTATACTTCACCTTTCTTTCTCAAGTTGTAAATAATTATACATAATAGTGAATAAATATGCAAGATATTTTAACCAATTAATTTTACATTATAGGACTATATCAAAAGCAGTCCATGAATACAAGACTGATGTTTAAGTTTATGTTCGGAAGAACTGTCAGGCATTATACATTGACATCACTCCCTAAAAAGCATAATATTACTATAGTGGAAAATGAAGCATATGACTGTCAGCATAATCTGTAGTTATAAGTAGATTTATAAAGGTTATCAGAAGATGGTCATATAAAAGATAGTCTTAAATGGCCGCTTCAGTTATTAGCTAATTAGGGCTTTTACACAGCAGATAAGGGTGATTTGGTGATTGTTTTGGGTATAGATCCGGGAATGGCTATCATGGGCTATGGTGTAATTGAGTCAAGCAATAATGCAATGAAGGTTCTGGATTATGGCATAGTAACCACCCCATCAGGTATGAATACCCCTCAGAGGTTATTGAAAATATTCAATTCTGTTGATGACCTTATTCAGCAATACTCCCCTGATGCAATGGCGTATGAGGAGCTGTTTTTTAACAAGAATGTAAAGACCGCCCTGATTATCGGACATGCCCGGGGTGCAGCAGTGCTGGCAGGAGCCAGGAAAAACATCGACCTTTATGAGTATACTCCGCTGCAGGTCAAGCAGGCAGTAGTAGGATATGGAAGGGCGGACAAGCATCAGGTACAAAATATGGTCAAGCTTTTATTAAACCTCAGGGAAATACCTAAACCGGATGACGCGGCTGATGCGCTGGCTGTAGCAGTGTGCCATATACATAGCTCCCAGAATGGAAGAAAGCTGGGCAGCAGATAGGAGAGAAGCAAGTGTACGCATACATAAACGGGATTTTAACCGAATCAGATAATCAATATGTTGTTGTGGAAGCCAACGGAATTGGCTATCAGATTTATGTACCGGGTTCTGTATTGAATAACCTCCCGTCCAAGGGCGATCGGGTAAAACTGTTTACCTATCTTCATCTGCGGGAAGATTGCCAGGAGCTTTATGGTTTTTTAAATAAAGATGAAAAACAGTTTTTTGAAAAATTAATATCTGTTTCCGGGGTAGGTCCCAAGGCTGCCCTGGCAATGCTGTCGGCTTTTTCAGCAGGCCAGCTTGCTATGGCTATCATTACCGGTGACAGCAAAAGTCTTTGCAGTGTACCCGGTATCGGGAAAAAAACAGCTGAGAGGGTTATCCTGGAATTGAAGGACAAGATAGACAATGATATAATCAGACCTCAGGAATCCATGACAATTGCATCAAGACGGTGGAACACTGAGCAAATGGAAGCATTGCAGGCACTGCAGGCATTAGGCTACCCGGCATCAGAGGCTGAAAGAGCACTGGCCGGGCTGGAGGGAAAGGATGCTTCCGCCTTGATACGTCAGGCACTAAAAAATCTGGACAACTCCGGAAGATAGGAGGAATAGAGTTTGCTGGAACGGGAAGACCGTATTATAGCATCCAATGCTATGATTGAGGATCAGGATATTGAATTCAGCCTCAGACCAAGGCGGTTATCGGAATACATAGGTCAGGAAAAAGTTAAGGAAAAGATGCTGATTTTTATCCAGGCTGCCCGGGAAAGGGGAGAAGCACTGGATCACGTGCTGCTGTACGGACCGCCCGGATTGGGCAAAACTACCCTTGCTAATATAATAGCCAATGAATTGGGTGTCAGCATACGCGTCACTTCAGGTCCGGCTATAGAGAAGGCAGGAGATCTTGCTGCCATCCTTACCAACTTAGGTGACCGGGATGTTTTATTCATAGATGAAATCCACAGGCTTAACCGGAGCGTAGAGGAAATTCTTTATCCGGCTATGGAGGACTATGCCCTGGATATTATAATCGGCAAAGGCCCCAGTGCCCGGTCCATTCGCCTGGATCTGCCCAGATTCACTCTTATTGGTGCAACTACACGGGCAGGCATGCTTACTTCACCACTTCGGGACCGTTTCGGTGTTATCAACCGTCTGGAGTTGTATTCACCTGAAGAACTAAAGAAAATAGTAGTCCGTTCTGCAGGGATTTTAGGTATTGATATTGATGATGAAGGAGCTTATGAGATTGCCAGAAGATCCAGGGGTACTCCCCGCATTACCAATCGTTTGCTGAAACGAGTTCGGGATTTTGCTCAGATTCGGGCTGACGGGACAATTACTGTTGATGTTGCAAAAGAAGCCCTGGACATGCTGGAAGTGGACGATATGGGACTGGACGATGTAGACAGAAGGATTCTTAGAACCATTGCACTGAAATTTGACGGCGGACCGGTTGGTTTGGATACTTTGGCAGCCTCCACCGGAGAGGAAAGCACCACCATCGAAGATGTTTGTGAACCGTATCTGCTGCAGCTTGGATTTATTGCCCGTACACCACGGGGAAGGGTATTGACTTCTCTGGGCTTCAAGCACCTTAAGCTTCCGGTCCATGAACAGGAAAGCTTGCTGTAATCCGTTATTGGCAGCAATTGTTCAGTGTGTTTATGTATAATTGGGTTATAATATCGGGATATTATCGGATAAGATGGGAATATTATTGAATCTTTGAGTTGACTTTTGCATTGATTGAACATTTGTATAAATATTAGCAGAATGGAGAGACAGTATTGAAGGTTTCCGATTTTGATTATGAACTGCCGGAAGAGCTGATAGCGCAGACACCGCTGGAAAAGCGGGATGAATCCAGGCTTTTGGTATACCATCGAAAATCAAAAGTAATTGAGCATAGAGTATTCAAAGAGATAGGAGAGTATCTATATCCGGGTGACTGCCTGGTAATAAATGATACAAAAGTGATTCCGGCCAGGCTGCTGGGGAATAGGGAAGATACCGGAGGTAAAATAGAGTTTGTGCTCCTCAACCGGGAAGAGGGCGATACATGGCGGGTGCTGGTAAAACCCGGCAGAAGGGCCCAGATTGGAACACGGTTTGTATTTGGCGATGGACTGTTAAAGGCAGAGGTGCTGAGCAAAACAGAAGAAGGGGGACGCATTGTCCGCTTTTTTTTTGACGGAGTTTTTGAAGAAGTGCTTGACCGGGTTGGGATTATGCCTTTGCCGCCTTACATTCATGAAGAACTGAAGGATAAGAACCGGTATCAAACGGTCTACGCCCGTTATGAAGGTTCTGCTGCGGCTCCCACAGCAGGTCTGCACTTTACTCCTGAGCTTCTTAAGCAATTGGAGGACAAGGGCGTTATTATTGCAAGAGTAACCCTGCATGTTGGGCTTGGTACTTTCCGGCCGGTGAAAGCAGAAAATATTGAGGAACATAAAATGCATGAAGAAGTATACGATGTCTCGCAGGAAGCAGCAGATTGCATTAATGGTGCAAGGAAGGCAGGAAACAGGATAATCGCAGTAGGCACTACATCCCTGCGCACCCTGGAATCGATCGCAGATGAAAGCGGTGTGATCCATTCGGGAAAGGGAGAAACAGGTATCTTCATTTACCCAGGATACCGGTTCAAAGTGACTGATGCTTTGATCACCAATTTTCATCTTCCCAAATCCACATTGCTGATGCTGGTAAGCGCACTTGCAGGCAGGGAAGAAATCCTTAAAGTATATGAAGAAGCCATATCTGAAAGATACAGGTTCTTCAGCTTCGGCGATGCCATGTTCATCACCGACAAATAAGGGGGACAGTTCTCAAAAATTCAAGTATTTGGGGGGACAGTTCTTAAAAACTAAATTAAGTTTAAGACCAAGTAAAAGAAATTGAGAAGAAGTTGAGAAATGTCCCCAATAATATTGAGAAATGTCCCCAATAATAAATTACGATGGAGGAAGCATGTTCGAATTTGAGTTGATAAAGGAAGATCCCAGATCAAAAGCAAGACTGGGCAGATTTCATACCCCGCACGGCAGTTTTGATACTCCAGTATTTATGCCGGTAGGGACACAGGCAACAGTTAAAGCTCTGACTCCAGGAAATCTGGAAGAAATAAAAGCTGAAATAATTCTTTCCAATACTTATCACCTGTATATGCGTCCCGGACACGAACTGATTAGGGAAGCCGGCGGGCTGCATAAGTTTATGAACTGGAACCGTCCCATCCTGACTGACAGCGGAGGCTTTCAGGTGTTCAGCCTGGCTGAGCTTCGCAATATCAAAGAAGAAGGTGTAGCGTTCAAATCTCATCTGGACGGGTCCAGCCATTTTTTGTCGCCTGAAAAGGCAATTGAGATAGAAAATGCTCTCGGTGCCGACATTATTATGGCATTTGATGAGTGCACCCCATACCCTGTTGATTATGAGTATGCAAACCGTTCTGTGGAACGAACAACCCGGTGGCTGGAACGTTGCATAAAAGCGCATCAGAGGGATGATCAGGCTTTGTTCGGCATTATTCAAGGCAGCGTGTATGCCGACCTAAGAAAGAAGAGTGCTGAAGGCATACTGGCTCATGACCTTCCCGGCTATGCTATTGGCGGATTAAGCGTGGGTGAGCCGAAATCTATCATGTATGAAATGCTGGACTGCACAGTTCCGCTGATGCCGCGAAATAAGCCCAGATATTTAATGGGAGTCGGGTCTCCGGACTGCCTGCTGGAAGGAGTCCTGCGAGGTGTGGATATGTTTGACTGCGTTCTGCCCACCCGCATTGCCAGGAACGGTACTGTCCTTACCAGTCATGGCAAAGTTGTAGTACGTAACGCAGCATATGAAAGGGATTTCTCACCATTGGATCCGGAATGCGACTGCTACGCCTGCAAAAACTTTACACGGGCTTATATTCGCCACCTGATAAAAGCCGATGAGATACTGGCTTCCATTCTGGCGTCAATACATAATCTTAGATTCCTGATACGCCTGATGGAACAGGTACGGCAGGCTATCAGGGAAGAACGCTTAGTTGAGTTCAGAAATGAGTTTTTTGCAAAGTTTGGTTATGAGTGAAAATAATTGAAGTTAATCCTTGAATAAACCGGACAAACCGTTTAATATATTAATATATGCTGAAAAAGGAGGGTATTTAATGTTACTTGCAGCACAAACAGCACCCGGAGCAGAAGCCGGACCACTGGCGTTGCTGACTTCATTGTTGCCTTTTGTATTGATGATAGCAGTGTTTTACTTTTTGCTGATTCGTCCCCAAAGAAAACGTGAAAAAGAAAATAAAGAGATGCTTGCCTCTCTTAAGGTTGGCGACAATGTAACCACCATCGGAGGAATTTGCGGCAAGATAGTAAAAATCCAGGATGATATTCTAACAATTGAAGTTGGGACAGATAAAGTAAAACTGGTGTTTGAACGCTGGGCTATCCGCGATGTAGACAGACCAATTTCCGACTGAGTAAAAGAAGCCGTGTTTCCTTAGGAAACCGGCTTTTTTTAATCATTTTTTGGATTGTAATAGACTCATGGGTTGTCATATCAGCCTCCCTTTTTGCATATGTTTGGAATAAGATGCATAGAGGGAGTTGGGAAAGGATGAAGAAAGGTAGGAGAATAGCTGCAAAACAGGAAGAAAGCTCTTTGCTGCAGGATTTGGCTCTTGTCTCAAAGGGATCTGTATTTGCGGTTGTGATAACATTGTTTTTTATCATCCTGTTTGCATTTACCATGCAATTGTCCAGCTTGTCGGAAACAATTATCAGGCCTGTTGTACAGGTAATCAGGATATTAAGCATTGCCGTGGGAGGTGCTTATGTAGCCAGGCAGACCACCAGCAAGGGTTGGCTGAAAGGTGCAGCGACAGGTGTCAGCTATGTAATACTGGTATCTTTAATAGGAATTATATCAGGCGGACATTTTGCGTTTGATCGTATTCTTTTATCTGATACATTAATGGCGATTATAGTTGGTGCAGCAGGCGGGGCAATAGGAATCAATATCCGGTAATGGCAGAAATATCGTAAAAATCCCGGCAGTACTTTTCATAAGACTTGTTCTGTGGTATAATATATTGGAATTTGTAGAGAGAGGGAGATTTCAAGATGAAGCATATTAGAACTCTGCACAAGGGCAGCCTTAAGCAAAGCTTGATTAAGGGCGGTTGCGGAGAATGCCAGGCATCATGCCAGTCTGCGTGCAAAACATCCTGCACTGTTGGCAATCAAAGCTGTCAGAAATAAGCCTGCAGCATCTTACATATTAATAAGCATGGATAGCAGTAGCCTTAGCTACTGCTATCTTCATTCAAGTAAATGTAAATTGGACAACCAGATGCCTTAACTATGTAATATAATCTTGAAGGGTTGACTTGTAAACAATTCAGCGAACTGGATTTAAAAAAGGTTACATTGTAAATAAGATTGCTGAGTTGACAAGCATGCTGAATTTATAGAACAGAATCATATGAAAGGGAAAGGTTTAATGATACATAAGTTTGAAATAGGCGGTATCCGGCTTGTACTTGATGTACACAGCGGTGCCGTTCATATAATTGATGAGCTCATCTGGGATTTGCTGGACTTCGGCCCGGAATTCCCGTGGGAAGCTGTTAATGCTGCCTTAGGACAAAAATACGGGAGTGAAACCCTAAAGGAAGGGCTTGAAGAAATAAGAGAATTGATTGACGCTCAGATGCTATACACTTCATGGGATCCACAGGACAAGCCTGCAATGGCAGGCGAACCTGTTATTAAGGCTATGTGCCTGCATGCAGCACATGACTGCAATCTCCGGTGCAGCTATTGTTTTGCCTCCACAGGCGATTTCAAGGGAGAAAGAGGTCTGCTGGACCTCGAAACCGGTAAAAAAGCCCTGGAATTCCTGGTGCAGCACTCGGGTCACAGGAGGAATCTGGAGGTTGACTTTTTCGGCGGAGAGCCAATGATGAATTTTGAGGTAGTCAAAAAGCTGGTGCAATACGGAAGGGAACTGGAAAAGCAATACAATAAAAAGTTTAAGTTTACCATCACAACAAACGGATTGCTGCTTGACGACGAAGCCATTAATTATATCAACCGGGAGTTTGTCAATGTTGTTATAAGCATTGACGGCAGGCCTGAGGTTCATAACCACTTAAGAAAGACCAGAACTGGTATGGGCAGTTATGACCTGATTGTCCCTAAAGCCGTTAAACTGGCAGAGTCCCGCAATCAAAAGGATTACTACGTCAGAGGCACTTTTACTAAATACAATAAGGATTTTGACAAGGATGTCCTGCATTTGGCAGACTTAGGGTTTAAGCAAATTTCCGTTGAGCCGGTTGTGGCTTCAGAGGAAGAAGAATATCACCTTTCAGCTGAAGACTTGCCGGAAATTTTTAATGCTTATGAGAGACTGATGCAAGCATACCGGGATAGGAAAAATCAAGGCTGTGGGTTTAACTTCTTCCATTTTATGGTGGACCTGGAGCAGGGGCCTTGTGCAGCTAAGAGGTCTATGGGCTGCGGGGCAGGCAATGAATACATAGCTGTAACACCAACAGGAGATATTTATCCCTGTCACCAGTTTGTTGGTGATGAAGAATTTAGAATGGGCAATGTCCTTAACACAACCTTCAATAAAAAAATGCAGAAAATGTTTGGCAGCTCTAATGTGTTCACCAAGGAAAAATGTGCAGCCTGCTGGGCTAAGTTTTACTGCAGCGGAGGCTGTGCTGCCAATGCCCAGCATTTTTCAGGCAGCATTAATGAACCTTATGAGCTTGGATGCGAAATGGAAAAGAAAAGACTGGAATGCGCCTTGGCATTAAAGGCATTGGAACTGCTGGAGGAAGGCTGTTAATTGAAAGCTAATTGGATTTAATAATTGGAATCAGATATAGTTTAACATAGACGAACTTAACTTAGATATAATTTTACTTGGCGGAATTTGGCAGATAGAATTATAGACTGGGAAGCAGTTTTTATTTGTGCTAGTTTGAGTGAGGGGTTTCAATGGCAATATATGAGATGTGTGCACCGTTGTTGGAAAACACGGAAACCATCGCAATGCTTTTGCAGTTCGATTTGAATATCAGCGAAGTAACTGCCAGGCTTCTGGTCAATCGGGGGGTATCATCACCGGCAGAAGCCCGGGCATTTCTTAATCCGTCTCTTGACCAGCTCCACGATCCCTTTGATTTAAAAGGCATGGCAGAGGCAGTTCATCGTATACGTCAAGCCATAAACAAAAAAGAAAAGATAGTCATTTACGGTGATTACGATGCAGATGGCATTACTTCTTCATCAGTGCTGTCTCTTTACCTGTCTTCACTGGGTGCCATAACAGAAATATATATACCCAGCAGGCAGGATGAAGGCTATGGGATTCATCTGGAAGCGCTGCGAAGCATACTGGAAAACGGCGCAGGCCTTGTTATTACAGTGGACTGCGGTATTTCTGCCATTGAGGAAGTCAATGAGATTCAGCCTTTGCTGGATATAATAATTACAGACCATCATACACCGGGTAATGTGCTTCCCAATGCATATGCCGTTATCAATCCCAAAATACCGGGTCAGGCATATCCCTTTAAGGATCTGGCCGGTGTAGGGGTAACTGCCAAGCTGGTACAGGCGTTGGGCGGAACAGAAGGTCTGCAGCCCTATCTTGACATAGTAGCCATTGGCACCATTGCTGATATCGTACCACTTATCGGTGAGAACCGTGTTTTTGCTTCCCTGGGGCTGAAGCAGATCAATGAAAACCCACGGCCGGGCATATCAGCGCTTCTTCAGGTACTGGAGCTGACCGGACAGCCCATAGACTCAGCAAAAGTATCCTTTATTATTGGTCCATGTTTAAATGCTCCCGGCAGAATGACCACATTCCATTCAGGATATAATCTGTTGACTTCAAAATCCATTGAACAAGCCCTGCCTTCTGCAATTGAGCTTGCAGAACAAAACCGGCTTCGAAGAGAGACAGAAAGCCTGATTTTGGAATCAGCACTTAAAATGATACCAAATCAAGTTGACTTGGCTCACCAGCGTGTTATTGTAGTAGCCGGAGAGGGGTGGCACCCTGGCGTTATAGGCATAGTAGCCTCAAGAATTGCAGAGCAGTACACCCGTCCGGCTATTGTCATGTCAATTGACGGGGATCAGGCAGTAGGCTCAGCCCGAAGCATAAAAGGATTTCATTTATACAATGCAATTTCTCATTGCAGCAAACTTTTAACTAAGTTCGGAGGCCATGAGATGGCAGCCGGCCTGTCCATTAAAACAGCGGATATTGACAAATTCCGCAGCAAAATCTGTGCTTATGCAGATGAGGTTTTGGAAGATGAAGCGCTTATACCTCATTACATATATGACGGACAGCTGAAGCCGGAGCAGATTTCCGCAAATTTGCTGAAGGAAATAGAAATGCTTGCTCCCTTTGGCTGCGGGAATCCTGTACCCAGGTTTTTACTGCCCTCTGCTGTTGTAGAGAACAGCAGAATTATAGGAAAGAACGCAAACCACCTCAAACTGGCCTTGTCCCTGGGGCAGCGTTCATGGGATGCGGTGGGATTCGGAATGGCTGAATGTGAAAAAGACCTGCAGCAGGGCTGCCGGGTAAGCCTGCTTACTTCTTTAAAACGCAATGAATGGATGGGGATCAGCAGTACCCAGTTTCAAATACATAGTATGAAACGGGTATATGAAGGTCCGAGGGACCTGGAAGAACTATTAGGTTGCTTCCATAGTAAATTTTTTGATGTTTTTTTCCATTATTTTATGTATAATTATAATGACGTTCTGCTGGATGACAGCAAAACCTGCGATTCTTCTGCCAATGACGGCCAATGCAGCATAGAGACGGTTCTGATTTCTTTAGATGAGGCACTGGATTGCTTAGGCAGCTCTATGATAGGCACTGCAGTATTTGTGAATACTTTTGAAGCGGCAGCCGGACTGCTGCTTGAGCTTTTGGATCGCAATCTGCTGGACAAGTTTCCTGTACACTATCATCAACCTAATCCTGCAAACGGTCTAGGGCGCAGTACGGTAATTCTAATTCCGGACCTTTCAGTATATAAGGATAATTTATATCATACAGTACTGACACCGGTGTTTGAGGAAGGATTCAGTCCTGCAGGCAAAAAGTTTATAAAATGCTTGAACGGGAAAAGATATTGCTTTAAGTTGAATAATAATATGGAGCTAAAAAATATATTAAGCTCGTCATTTACCATGAACAGGGATTTGCTGGGCGTAATATACAAATGGCTGCGGAAAATTGTCCCGGGCCGCAATATATGGACGGACAACAGGCAATTGCTGCAGCACTGCAGGGACAGCAGCGGGACACCGATAAACGGATTTCAGCTGAGCCTGGCACTGGAAGTATTCAAAGAACTTGGATTTATAAATATGGAATCCGGCAATCAGTACATTAAAATACTATGCAATAAGAATCCTGTCAGCAGGCAATTGGATGAAAGCCGGCTGATAAATTACCACAGACGATGGCTGGCTCAGTATGGCATAAGTAATTAATGCAAGAGTATACAAGGAGGATGGAGTATGGACTTAAAAGAAAAAATCAGGGTAATCGAAGATTTTCCCAAAAAAGGCATCTCATTCAAGGACATAACTACATTGCTGAAGGATAAGGATGCCTACAAATATACCATAGATACTATGGTTGAGATTTGCAGAGAGAAAGGTGTCGATGTTGTAGTAGGTCCTGAGGCCCGTGGATTTGTCCTGGGAGCTCCTGTTGCTTACGGTTTGGGAGTTGGATTTGTCCTGGTGCGCAAACCCGGCAAACTTCCGGCTGAAACAGTTAGCTATGAATATGATCTTGAATATGGGAAGGATGTTCTGGAAATTCATAAAGATGCCATTAAGCCAGGTCAAAAGGTTATTATTGTAGATGACCTCCTGGCAACGGGGGGAACTGCTCTTGCTGTAGTCAAGCTGGTAGAAAAACTTGGGGGCATAGTAGCAGGAGTGCTTTTTGCCATGGAACTGTGTTTCCTGAACGGCAGGCAAACCCTGGATGGTTATGAAGTCCATTCTCTCATTAAATTTGACAACTAATTATGACACAATAATAGCTCAATAGCACAGTTGAATAATAACTGAATATATTGAATAAACCATCCTATTGATTTATAATTACTGCGTTATTATGTTAACTAAAATCAGGGAAAGTAGAATATGACACCAAATATATCAGCACTCAGGATGAAGGGTAATGCCAGATAGAAAGGAGAGAGGTATGCTGGAAGTGCTATTGTCAAAGATAGAAAAGGCATTCGGTGAAGAAGCTGCCAACAAAGTCAAGGAAGCATATGAGTATGCCGAAAAAGCTCATGCCGGCCAGAAACGCTCATCCGGCGAGCCATACAGCATACATCCCCTTGCTGTGGCCATTATCCTGACGGATTTGGGTATGGATGTTGACACCATCATAGCCGGATTGCTTCATGATACAATAGAGGATACTGGTGTAACCAAGGAAGAACTGGAAGCGAAGTTTGGTATAGAAGTAGCCGGAATGGTGGACGGGGTTACCAAATTGAGCAGGTTGTCATATACAACCAAAGAAGAGCAGCAGGTTGAGAACTTACGAAAGATGTTTTTAGCAATGGCTAAAGACATTCGGGTTATTATCATCAAATTGTCGGACAGGCTTCACAACCTGCGTACTTTGGAATATGTGGATGAAGAAAAACAGCGGGAAAAAGCTTATGAAACTTTGGAAATATACGCCCCGCTGGCTCACCGGCTTGGTATCTTTAAAATAAAATGGGAACTTGAAGACATATCGCTGAGGTATATTGATCCTAAAGGCTATTATGACCTGGTGGAAAAAGTAGCACGAAAGCGAAGGGAAAGAGAAGCTTTCATTCAGGAGGTCATTGAGACACTAAAGGAAAAGCTCAATGAACTTGGAATTGAATGCGAAATAGAAGGCCGGCCCAAAAACTTCTATAGCATATACAAGAAAATGTATATGCAGCATAAGGATTTTGAGCAGATTTATGACTTGCTGGCCATACGTGTCCTGGTCAACACAGTAAAGGACTGCTATGGGGTGCTGGGGATTGCTCATACTCTCTGGAAGCCCATTCCAGGCAGGTTCAAGGATTATATTGCAGTGCCCAAGCCTAACATGTACCAGTCTTTGCATACCACTGTAATTGGACCTGAAGGCGAACCCTTCGAAATTCAAATTCGAACATGGGAAATGCATCGTACGGCAGAATATGGTATTGCTGCCCACTGGAAGTACAAGGAGGGGCGTAAAACCTCCTATGATATTGACAAAAAACTGGCCTGGCTGCGCCAGCTCCTGGAATGGCAGAATGATTCCCGTGACGCCAGGGAGTTCATGGAAACCTTAAAAATTGACTTGTTCACTGATGAGGTATTCGTATTTACCCCCAAAGGTGATGTAATAGATTTGCCCAAGGGAGCTACACCCCTTGATTTTGCCTATACCATTCACAGTGCCATTGGCAACAGATGTATAGGTGCCAAGGTCAACGGCAAGATAGTTCCTCTGGACTACCAGTTGGAAACCGGGGACATAGTCGAAATTCTTACCACACAGTCAGCAAACCATGGACCCAGCAGGGACTGGTTGAAAATTGTCAAAACCAATCAAGCCAGAAACAAGATAAGACAATGGTTTAAGAAGGAACGACGGGAAGAGAATATTGAAAAAGGCAGGGAAATGCTGGAACGTGAAGCCAAGCGCCATGGTTTTGCCCTGTCTCAGCTGACGCGCAGCGAATGGGTAGAGGGAATATTTAAAAAATATGGCTTTACCTCCATGGATGACTTATACTCTGCTGTCGGTTATGGAGGAATTACCACCGGTCAGGTTCTTACCCGCCTGATAGATGAGTACCGCAAGGCTAACGCTCAGGAAGTTCCTGAAACCATAGTTAAAGAACCGCGTACAGAAAAAGCAAAAAGCTCATCGGATAACGGTGTTAAGGTTAAGGGCATAGATAATGTAATGGTGCGCTTTGCCAAGTGCTGCAATCCGGTTCCTGGTGACCCCATCATAGGCTACATTACGAGGGGAAGAGGTGTGTCAGTCCATCGGGCCGACTGTGTCAATCTGGCAGATGAGTTTGTTGATACCAACCGCCTGATTGAAGTAGGTTGGGTAGGTGAGCATAAAGCCTCCTACAATGCAGAAATTCAAATAGTAGCCAGGGACAGGCAGGCTATATTGGCAGACCTGACCAATGCCATAGCAGAAATTAAAATAAATGTTACTGCTATTAACGCTCGTACTGCCAAAAATAAAATGGTTGTCATTAATATTAATATGGAAATACATGATACCCAGCAGCTGGAAAAGGTTATGAGGTACTTAAGCAGACTTAAGGATGTTGTGGATGTTTATCGTGTAAATGCATGATTACTGAGGAGAGATTGGTTTGAGAGCTGTAGTTCAGCGAGTAAAGCAGGCAAGTGTCAGTGTAGACGGCAGCCTGGTTTCTAAGATTCAAAGAGGTCATTTGGTATTCTTGGGGGTGGAATCCGGGGATACCAGACAGGACCTGGAATACATGGTGGATAAAATCGTAAATCTGCGTGTTTTCGAAGATGACCAGGAAAAAATGAATCTATCTGTAAAAGATGTTGGGGGAGAGCTATTGGTAGTCTCCCAATTTACTCTTTGCGGCGATTGCAGGAAGGGAAGGCGTCCCAGCTTTTCCTCAGCCGCAGGGCCTGAAGATGCTGAATTTTATTACGAAGAATTCTGCAGGCTGGCTGAGGAACAGGGTATTCCTGTTAAGAAAGGTGTTTTCAGAGCCCATATGGAGGTCAGCCTGATTAATGACGGTCCTGTAACCATGCTGCTGGACAGCAAGAGGTTATTTTAGAAGGGTGGTTTGCATATGAATATGCTGCCCGTAGTTGTGGGGGTCTTGTCAGTAAACTGCTATATATATTACTGTGAGGAAACAAAGCTTTGCGCCATTATTGACCCTGGTGCTAATCCTGAAAGAATAATGGATTTGATAAAGAAAAACAGCCTGCAGCCCATGTATATCTTATTGACTCATGGGCATTTTGATCATATAGGTGCTGTAAAGGAGCTTAAGGAATTAACAGGAGCACAGGTTGCAATTCATCGGGAAGATGAAGGTATGCTCACCGATGCCGTGCTGAATTTGTCTGCTCATTTTGGCAGAGAAACTGTTCAGGTGCCTCCGGATTTTGTTCTGGAAGACGGAGATATACTGCAAATAGGGAAAACATCGCTGAAGGTAATTCATACCCCTGGTCATACCAGGGGAGGAGTGTCTTACCTGGGGGACGGAATACTGTTTACCGGCGATACATTATTCAGGGGTTCAATTGGCAGAACGGATCTTCCCCGGGCAGATTTCAGTGAATTAATTCAATCCGTCAATGAAAAATTGATGGTACTGGATAACAGTCTGCCCATCTATCCCGGTCACGGCAGCCCAAGCACATTAAAACTGGAAAGCATAACAAACCCTTTTTTAATTGGAGTGGAATCAGAGTAAAATGATACTGGTTAAAGCGCCGCAGGTTAACTATGACAATGAAATAATGGAATTGGCTAAAGTGTTTTTTCCTGATGAAACGGTTGCAATCCCTGATAAAAGCGAAGATTCAGCCTATCAGGAATTAACCGGTGATCATATGGTGCTGACAAGCAGTTTTATGGAAGAAAAACCGGGTTTTTTTTCTTTTATGGCTGCTTTGCAAAAAGGGCAGGATATACTTTGTGAACATAAAACCATATCAAGTTCAGATAACATGGAACTGGACTATTTAGATGAGGAGAGAAGCACAGCCGGCAACCGGAAAAGCAACAGGGTGATTAAAAACGGTTTGAAGGGGTGCGTGTTTGATCTCCTGGCCGAATATACAGGCAAGCATCCCAAATGGGGCGCTTTGACAGGTATCCGGCCTGTCAAGCTGGTTCATGAAATGCTGGACAAAGGCTTTGATTATGAAAAAATCAGGCAGGAACTGCTGAATGTATATAAGCTGCACCCTGAAAAAGCTGACTTGCTGATACGAACGGCAGAAAACCAGCGGCCGCTAATTGATAAGCCTTATGATAATAAAGCTTCAGTTTATATTCATATACCATTTTGTTCAACACGCTGTCATTATTGTTCCTTTCCTTCTGATTTAATCAGCAGGGTATCAAATAAGATGGATGCTTACCTGGACTGCCTGGAACAAGAACTGGCTGCTGTTATGAATGAGCTCCTGAAACAGGGAACGCAGGTGGATACTATTTATATAGGGGGCGGCACTCCTACTGTTCTGGAGCATATCCATCTGGAGAAACTGCTATGCATTGTGCAAAAACATATAGCTCAAATATTCAAGCTGCGGGAATACACTGTGGAAGCCGGACGGCCGGACAGCCTGGATAAAAAGAAGCTGCAGATAATGAAGGACTATGGTGTTACCAGGGTAAGCATCAATCCGCAGTCAATGAACCAGGAAACCCTGGATCTGATCGGCAGAAGCCACACAGTAGAGGACATTGTCCGTATATTTATGCAAGCCAGGGAAATAGGCTATGACTGCATAAATATGGATGTTATATTAGGCCTTCCCGGAGAAACAGAGCAGCACATGCGCCGTACAATGGAAAGCATTGCTGCCCTAAAGCCGGACAACATAACAATTCATACACTGGCTGTAAAAAGAGCTTCTGCATGGAAGGATTCCTTCCGGCAGTATGATCCGTCCAGAAAGGGACTGGCGGAGGAAATGGCGGAGGTTTGCAGAGAATGGCTGGACCGCCTTGGAATGGAACCGTATTATCTCTACCGCCAGAAATACATGCTGGACCACCTGGAAAACATAGGCTATGCATTGCCCGGCAAGGAATGCCTTTACAATATTCAGTTTATGGATGAGAAACGGGATATATGGGCTTTTGGAGCAGGCGCGTCAAGTAAAATATACTATCCCGGCGAAGACAGGCTGGTACGCATCGGCAATGTAAAGAATTTGGATGAATACCTGTCCCGGGTAGGTGAGATGATAGAAAAAAAGCTAAAAGTGCTGTATAGTAGTTGACAATATTGCATGTGGCGATTATAATACAGTAAAATCCCAGATAAAGTTAAAATATGAGAATTGCAATGATGGAGAGAGTAGCCGTTTCGGCAGCAACAGAGAGGATATGCCATGGCTGAAAGCATATCCGGCGAAAGAACGGGGAAGGACACTCCGGAGCAGGTATGCTGAACTTTCAGTAGGCATATCCGCTGTAAGCGTTAAAGATTATGAGTGGAAGAGTATATATTTGTCTGGCATTTCAGGCATGCTCTTCAAGCAGGGTGGCACCGCGGGTTATAATCTCTCGTCCCTTTAGGGATGCAGAGATTTTTTATTTAATAATTTCAGCCTGATAAGTATGACTTATAAAGCCATACTTTAGATACAAATGACTATCGTGAGGAGGAATTAATAATGTTAACGAAAGCTCCAAAGGGTACAAAGGATGTACTGCCTCAGGAGGCATATAAGTGGCATTATATAGAAGACACCATACGGGAAATAGCAAGGGCTTACGGTTACCAGGAGATTAGAACACCGGTTTTTGAACATACAGAACTGTTTGAACGTGGTGTCGGGGATACCACGGATATTGTACAGAAGGAAATGTACACCTTTCTGGACAAGGGAGAACGCAGCATTACCTTAAAGCCTGAAGGCACTGCAGGTGCCGCCAGGGCATATATCGAGCACAAGCTATATGCAGAGCCCCAGCCTGTTAAGATGTACTACATAACCCCGTGCTACCGGTATGAGAGACCACAGGCCGGCAGGCTAAGGGAGTTCCATCAGTTTGGCGTGGAAGTATTCGGTGCGCCCCAGGCTTCTGTGGATGTTGAGATCATTACCATGGCTATGACCTTGTTCACCCGCCTGGGCATAAAGGATTTAAGCGTGAAAATAAACAGCATAGGATGCCCAAATTGCAGGCCTGTTTACCATGAGATTCTCAAGTCTTATCTGGCCGGTCATCTGGATGAACTGTGCGAAACCTGCAAGGAACGTTATGAAAAGAATCCTCTGCGCATTCTGGACTGCAAGGTGAGCGAATGCCAGGACATAATTGAGGGGGTTCCTCATATGCTGGATCACCTGTGCGAGGAATGCAGCCGGCATTTTGAAGAAATCAAGCGTTTCCTTGAAGCGGCAGGTTTTGATTATACTATAGACCCAATGATTGTCAGGGGGCTGGATTACTACACCAAAACTGTTTTTGAGATCATATCCGGGTCCATTGGAGCACAGGGAACTATCTGCGGGGGCGGCCGCTATGATGGATTGGTAGAAGAATGCGGAGGACCTCAGGTACCGGGTGTAGGGTTTGGACTGGGTCTGGAACGTTTGCTGCTGGCTATGGAGAAACAGGGAGTCACTATCCCTAAGCCGGCAGTCTGTGACTTGTACTTTGCAACGATCGGTGAAGAAGCCAGGGTAAAGGCTTTTGAGCTTATCCGGAAGCTTAGGGACAATGGCATATCGTGTGACATGGATCATATAGGCCGCAGCCTTAAATCACAGTTCAAGTACGCCGATAAGCTGGGTGCCCGGTTTGTGGGTACTTTGGGTGATGAAGAACTGGCCTCAGGACAGCTCAAGTTGAAAGAAATGGCTACAGGCAAAGAAGAAACGGTGGCATTTGGCAAGATTTGTGAGTTTATTTCAGCATAGTAAAAACGATATGCATGTTAAGCATAACTGACACAGGTTGCCAGATGCAGTATGACAGGTATGCATGCACTGACTGATTACATTAATAAGCTATATGGCAGATAGATAATGTGAACTTTAAAGAATCCTGATTCAGAAAAAAAACTGGTACAGATAATAGAAGCTATTGTAACAGGACAAGGAGGTAATACAATGAGTGAATCAATGGGCAGTTGGAAGAGAACTCATATGTGCGGAATGGTCACCAAGGATTTGGCAGGCCGGGAAGTAGTACTGACAGGCTGGGTACAGCGCAGAAGGGACCTGGGCAAGCTGATTTTTATTTATCTTCGCGACCGCGAAGGCTTTATTCAGGTTGTATTCAATAATGAAGTAAGCAGTGATGTATTGGATAAAGCTCAGTTAATACGCAGTGAGTATGTTTTGGCAGTGAAGGGAACAGTGGTGGAAAGGGAAGCCTCTGCCATCAATCCTAAGTATCCCAACGGTGATGTGGAGGTAATAGCTTCGGACCTGAAGATTCTTTCTACTGCAGCAACTCCTCCTATCTATATTGAGGACGGGTTGAATGCATCTGAAGCATTGCGGCTGAAGTACCGCTACCTTGACCTGCGGCGGCCTGAAATGCAGAAAAATATCATCCTAAGGCACAAGGTAACCAAATGGGTTCGAGATTTTCTCGATAAGGAAGGCTTTTTGGAGATTGAGACTCCCATGCTGACCAAGAGCACTCCGGAAGGTGCCAGGGACTACCTGGTTCCGAGCCGGGTCCATCCTGGTTCATTCTATGCCCTGCCTCAGTCCCCCCAGTTATTCAAACAGCTGCTGATGCTGTCAGGCTTTGACAGGTACTTCCAGATAGCCCGCTGCTTCAGGGATGAAGATTTGAGAGCGGACAGGCAGCCCGAGTTTACTCAGATTGATATAGAAATGTCCTTTGTTGATGTAGATGATGTTATTACCTTGAACGAAAGACTGCTTGCTGATATACTTAAAAGGGCTCTGGGAATTGAAATTTCTCTTCCTCTGCCCAGGATAACCTACAAGGAAGCCATGGAAAGGTATGGCTCGGATAAGCCTGATACACGGTTCGGCCTTGAACTTAAAAATGTAAGCGACCTTGTAAAGGGATGCGGCTTTAAAGTATTTGCAGATGCAGTAGCTAATGGAGGCAGTGTCCGTGCAATTAATGCAAAAGGATGCGGCAGCAAGTTTTCTCGAAAGGAAATAGATGCCCTGGGTGAATATGTAAAAACGTACCGAGCTAAAGGCCTGGCATGGATCAACGTGACTGCAGAAGGGATCAAATCACCCATAGCCAAATTCTTTTCCCAGGAAGAGCTGCATGCGATTTTGCAAAGACTGGATGCTGAAGTGGGAGACCTGCTCCTTTTTGCAGCCGACAAGGATGATATAGTATTTGCCGCTCTGGGCCACCTAAGGCTTCAGATTGCTGAAAAGCTTGGCCTGCTGGATCCAGGCGTTAAAAATCTGCTGTGGGTAACTGAATTCCCGCTGCTGGAGTATGATGAAGAAGAACAGCGCTTTACTGCCAAGCATCATCCCTTCACCAGCCCCATGGATGAAGATATACATTTGCTGGAGACAGATCCCGGCAAAGTCAGAGCTAAAGCATATGATATAGTAATGAACGGAGTTGAGCTGGGCGGAGGCAGCATTAGAATCCACAGCACCGAACTTCAGGAAAAAATGCTTAAAGTTCTGGGTTTTACACAGGAGCAGGCATGGGAAAGATTCGGCTTTCTGCTTGAGGCATTCAAATACGGAACCCCGCCTCATGGCGGTATAGCGTATGGCTTGGACAGGATGATCATGCTGCTGGCAGATAGAGAATCTATCCGGGATGTAATAGCCTTCCCCAAAGTACAGAATGCTTCCGATTTGATGACAGAGGCTCCTTCGGTCGTTGATGCATCTCAGCTGGAAGAACTGCATATATGTGTGATAAAGGACGAAGGTGAAAGCAAGATTCCCGGAACGGATGTTTAGTAAATTGCACGGTAGGTTAAATATTAGTTGAGCAAGGGTGTTGATTAATGCTGCATGCTTTTTCCAGGGCAGAAATGCTTATTGGATACGAAGCTTTGAATAAACTAAAGAATAGCAAGGTAGCCATTTTTGGAATCGGAGGAGTTGGATCTTTTGCTGTAGAAGCATTGGCTAGAGCAGGTTTGGGTTCCTTTGTCCTGGTGGATGATGATTGTGTATGCCTTACAAATCTGAACCGCCAGCTGCATGCCTCCATGAATACCCTTGGCAGGCCTAAGGTAGAGGTAATGAAGGAACGTATTTTAAGCATCAATCCTGATGCTGAAGTTACAGCCTGCCAGGTGTTTTATACTTCTGAAACAGGCCAGGATTTGATTAGAAACGACTATGACTATGTTATTGATGCAATAGATACGGTATCAGCCAAGATAGACCTGGCAGTAAGATGCAGTGAAATGGGAATACCTATCATATCCAGCATGGGAGCCGGCAATAAAATGGACCCAACGCGTTTCCGGGTGGCTGATATATACAGCACTTCTGTGGATCCCCTGGCAAAGGTAATGCGCCGTGAGTTAAGAAAGCGGGGCATAGGCAGGTTGAAGGTAGTATACTCCACTGAGCCTCCGCTGACCCCTCAGGTAACTGATTTGGATTTGGCCAAGGAAAGCACCGGTACCAGGGGCCAGGTAAAGCGCAGGGCTGTGCCGGGGAGTATTTCCTTTGTGCCTTCGGTGGCCGGCCTGATCATTGCCGGTGAGGTAATCAGGGACTTGATTGGCTGGAAGGATAATCCCAACAGAATGAGAGATGATAATGCATGAATGAATTCGGGGAAATCGTTGATATACAAGAAGACAATGCTGTTGTAATGGTTCGCAGAAGCTCGGCTTGCAGCAAATGCGGCGCTTGTCAGATGGGCAGCCATTCTGATGAAATGATTCTTACTATACCAAATGTACTCAAAGGTGAGGTAGGAGACTTTGTTGAGCTTGAACTGGCATCCGGTCAGGTGCTTAAGGCTTCAGCAATTACTTACCTGATCCCTTTGGCTGCTTTGATACTGGGTGTTGCGGCAGGCTTTTTGCTCGGCGGGTTATATGGTTTCAATCAGGAACTGGGAGGTGCATTGCTGGGGCTGCTGTTTACCGCACTTTCCTTTTTAGTGATCAGGGCATTGGAACCATATTTTCAAAAGGGACATCAATTTTCACCTAAAATGGTACAAATAATAAAGACTAAGAAAGGAGAAAACGATAATGGCAAGTGATAAGGTGATTAATCTGACCATGGATAATTTTGAAGATGAAGTGGAGAACTCCTCACTTCCGGTCCTGGTTGATTTTTGGGCAGCCTGGTGCGGCCCCTGCAGAATGATTGCACCTATTATTGACCAATTGGCAGAAGAATTTGATGGAAAGGTTAAGATAGCAAAGCTGAATGTAGATGAAAACAGGGACCTGGCAATCAGGTTCAAGGTTATGAGCATTCCCACTCTTCTGTTTTTCAAGAACGGAGAGGTGGTAAATCAGCTTGTTGGTGCAAGACCGAAGGCTGAGCTTGTGAAAATTCTTCAAAGCATATAATCAGCTGCATTATACTTATAGATATAAATAGACATAAGAGATATAAAGAGAAAGACTAAAATAAAAGATATCAGCAATGCCGGCTTAAAAAACCGGCATTAGCAGTTTTAAAATAAACTTGTAAAAGACGGATTAAGACTGTATAATAACTTTCATATAATTATTTACAAAATTGAATAAATATTTACCATAGTTGACAACTTTCATGAAAACTGGAATAATGCACGAATCCTGGTATTATTTAATTTAAATAAAGCAGTAAAATCACAATATATTTGCGAATAATAAAGGGTTACAACCCTTTTATAAATTTTATATACAAAGGAGCTTGCCATGATTGATTTGAAAGAAATTGCATTAGTAGATCCAGAAACAGCAGCAGCCATGGAACAGGAATTAAATCGTCAAAGGAATCACCTGGAGCTGATAGCTTCCGAAAACTTCGTAAGCACAGCCGTTATGGCTGCCATGGGATCCCATCTGACAAACAAGTATGCAGAAGGATATCCCGGTAAACGTTACTATGGCGGTTGTGAGTATGTGGATGTTGTAGAAAGGCTGGCTATTGACCGGGCTAAAGCAATCTTTGGAGCAGAACATGCAAATGTACAGCCCCACTCCGGAGCTCAGGCCAATACAGCAGTTTATTTTGCCATGCTCAAACCCGGTGATACCATTTTGGGCATGAACCTTGCCCACGGAGGCCATCTCACCCACGGAAGCCCGGTTAATATTTCGGGTAAATATTTTAATATTGTTCCTTATGGTGTTGACACTAAAACAGGATACATTGACTATGACCGGCTGGCTTCCCTGGCAAGAGAACATAAACCTAAGATGATAGTTGCAGGTGCCAGTGCTTACCCTCGAATCAT
>DUSN01000006.1 GCA_012842605.1 Clostridiales bacterium | reverse complement strand
GGCCTGCCGGTGATGTCTTTGAAATCGCCTTCTTTAATTTTTACCAGCAGCTCATATACTTTTTCCGAGGTGTTGACTTCTTCAGGTTTGATCCCCAGTTCCCTCAGTATATCACCGCGTGCATATACTCCATAAGCCCAGTTTGTAACATCCTCCGGATTTTCGCCCGGGGTCTGCTGCGGGATAAGGTAGATCCTGCCGCCAAAGTCCGGGTGGAACAGGTCAAATTCCTTGAAGTCCCTGGCAACTCCGATCTCATAAAGCTTCTTTATATTGGGATATTTATCGATGTAATCTGTGAGGTCAAACAACAAACCCTCTGTAGCTGCTTTCAGGATAACTTTTCCTTCTCCGCCTGTTGTACTCCAGAAAGGTGCATTAACAAAATCAGGCATAACACCGGATGCAAACATGGTATTCAGCTTTTCGGTCTCATTTGTAGTAATGGATTCCATTTTGAGTGTAATTCCGGTCAGTTCCTTTACCTTTTGTGCAACGGGGTTGTTGATCTGATCCTGCGGGAATCCGGCACCGCCGCCGTTCCAGCAGCTTAGGAATGTAATTTCTACTTCCTCCAATGGTTCTTCTGTCGGTACTGGTGTTGCAGCCGGCTGATCGCCTGTTCCTGTTTCATCCGGTTTTTTAGTTGGGTCATTTGAGACAGGGGTGCGTGCACAGGCAGCCATTGACAGGACCAATAGCACAACAACCAATAAACTGATGAGCTTTTTGATTCTTGCTTTTTTCATTGTTTTACCTCCTATTCTTATTTTTATAAAAAAGCCAACGGGCTTTTTTTATAAAAGATCATTCCTTCAATGAACCTATCATTACGCCTTTTACAAAGTACTTTTGAATGAATGGGTATATCATAATAATCGGGGTAACAACAATAATAACAAAAGTCATTCTCAGGGCTTCCGGTGTAACACCTGACTGCCGTATAGATTCCAATTCCCTGTTCACATTTAATATTGAAGAACCGGTGTTGGTAGTGCTGGATTCAAAGGATGCCTCACTTATCAATTTGTTCAGCAGCGTAGCTGCCGGCCTTAATTCTTCGCTTTGAATAAAGAACTCTCCGGTAAACCAGTCATTCCATGCGCCTACACCAACAAACAGGGCGATGGTAGCAAGCACCGGAAGAGACAAGGGCAAAATTATCCTAAAGAAAATTGTCAAATCACTGGCACCGTCAATAACTGCAGATTCTGACAGGCTGTCAGGAATACCGTTGAAAAAAGTGCGCATAACAATTGCATTGTAAAAGCTGAAAATAGAGGGGATGATAAGAACCCAATATGTATTGTATATGCCCAGCTGACGATACAGGACAAAGGTAGGTATCAGACCTCCGCCAAACAAGGTAGTAAAGAAGAAAAAGAAGATAATGTATTTCCTGCCGGGAAGACCCTTTTTAGAAAGGCCGTAAGCCATCATTGCAGTAAAGAATACTGCTAAGACTGTCACCAGCAGTGTTCTTGTTACCGATATCATAAATGAGTTGGTTATTTGCGGGTGATCAAATGCCTTTTTATAATTTTCCAGAGTAAATTCCCTTGGAAATAGGTAAATGCCTCCCTTCATAGCGTCATAACCATCATTGAAAGACAAAGCAAGGAAATAGATGAATGGGTATATTGTTGTTAAGGAAAATAAAATCAGCAATGTATAATTGACAATGTTAAATATCTTCTCACCAATAGTTTTTCTCCTTACGCTCACAGTAACACTTCCCTCCTTGTTCATGCTGAATCAGGCAGCTCGCAGCAATTCCTCTCACCATAAAGACACTTCAGTGAGTCTTCGAGACACATTATTGACTGTTATGATCAAGAACATGGAAATTACTGACTTGAATAAACCTATGGCAGTGGAATATGAGAATTCTCCCTGCCGGATACCTTTTTTCAAAACATAAGTATCCAGCACTTCAGATACTCCCAGGGTACTGGGGGTCTGCATCAGGTAAATCTGGTCAAAGCCGGCATTTAATATTCCGCTAAGGGACATAATAAGAAGAATTCCTATTGTAGGCATCAGACATGGCAGCGTGATGCTGGTAATTTTGCGGAATCTTCCGGCACCGTCTATTTCTGCAGCTTCATACAATGTGGGGTCAATATTGGTCAGAGCAGCCAAGTAGATGATAGATCCCCATCCCACACCTTTCCAGATATCACTGATAACTACCAGCACGTAGAACAGCCGCGGTTCTCCCATGAAAAAAATCGGATCAAGCCCCATGGAATGCCGGATATCATTTACCAGACCTACATTAGGCGATAACAATTTCTGAAGTATTGTTACCACTACAACCCATGAAACAAAGTGAGGAAGATATGAAACGGTTTGAACAATGCGCTTGAATTTGCTATGTACGACTTCATTGAGCATTAAGGCCAGTATTATTGGAGCCGGGAATCCAAAAATCAGTTTCAGAACACTTATAGTTATAGTATTGCGTATAATATCCCAAAAGCTGGAATCAGTAAGGAACGCTTTGAAATACTTAAGCCCAGCCCACTGGCTGCCAAGTATTCCCAGGTTATATTTGAAGTTCTTAAATGCAAGCAATACTCCATACATAGGGTAATAGTGAAAAATGAGATACCAGACAACTGCAGGAAGTATGAACAAGTAAACATATCTATAAGACCAGACTCTTTTCAACAGCTTTTTATCTTTTTTTCTCCTAATTTCAACTGCTGTGCTGTGTGTAAGTTTACCTTCTACCCCATTCAGGCACCTCCATAATTGTTATTTTAGTTAAATCTCATCGTAAGATAATATCCAGGCCATCAGCCTTGTTCTCATAAGCCAGTAAAACGGTTTTGCTTTCTTCGTCCCATTCTGAGCTGATCTTAACTTCATCATTGTTGCATATTGCCTTTGCTGTCTGAATCGGCCTGCCGGTATAAATTCTGGCTCTGCCCGGCACCCCTTCCGGGCCGCAGGCAGATAAGCGATACTCCGCCTCATTCTCAATTATTTCATCAATCCTGGATGATGCTGCGATGACTTTAGGCTCTTGATTTTTGCAGTAGTTCAAATCGTATAAGAAGCAATTTTCACCGGGCTGCAAAACAACCTTTTTCCTTATTTTTAAATTTGCATGGAACAGATCGACAAACAATCCTTCCAGTTCAACAGGATTGTCATCCACCGACTCATCCATTACAGCAGCTATGACGTACGGGCCGCGATGCAGAACAAAGTGATTACTTTCAGACCATGAAAGTCCCGGTTCATTTTTCATGGCTATAGCCTTCTTAACAACTTCTCTTAGAAGATTTGCATTATTTTTGCTTGAGGCTATCAAAGATGGATGGATATTCAGCCAGGAAATCAAGCCTTTTCCTACGGGTATGAAGTTTGCCGGTTTTTCTGAATGATAATCACCTGGGCTGCTTTTAACAGGTGTCTTATCCAATCCCAGGCATTCAAACAGATGCTCCCTGGGAGAAGCATATTTGGTTTTTCCTTGATTCCACCATGCTCTTATCCCATGATATGCGTCGCTGTCATCGCCAACATAGATCAGCACACCACCGCCTGTAACCCATTGTGCAAGAGCATTGTGAATATCAGGATACTCCGGCTTCATAAACTCATAGCTGAGCAACAGAATTTTGTACCCATCCAGGTACCCAGGGAAACGCCGGATATTTTCAAGCTGCACAGGCCTTAAGTTTAATCCATGCTTCAATAAGGGAAGAGCCATGCCGTAGAATGCGCTCCAGTCCGCCACAGTTTGCATTATCTCTTTACTGTTCTTAAATGCAGCATATCCCTGACCAAAGGCTTCTTTGGGATACCTCTGAAACATTCCGGAATCGGCCAGTAGTATCCCGGCTACTGCAGGCTGATCTTTCCATCGTACATCTTTTTGATCCATGTTTCGCAAAGTGTTCATGACAACAAGCAAGACCGCAGCATAGTCTGAAGGAATTCTCTCTTTACCGCTTCCGTCTTCCTTTGGATACTCGCGATTAAAGATACGGTTAGGCCAGGGAGCTACTTCATAGCTTGAAATACCAGGATGTAATAAAGATGCAACCACTGTCCTGAAATAATTGTATCTGTAATCAGACCAGGTATAATTTGGGTTATCCTCTATTGGATCATGCAGAAACCACATGCGCCGCTTAGTTCCCCTAACAAGTTCCTGCATAATGCCGTATTCCAGAAAAGCTGTCTCAAAGGTTCGTTCCTTCCTCACTCCCTGATAAACATTTTTAGTCCTGGATGTTCCGGTCCAAATCTGGGCAATATAACCGTCTACTGCGGGCAGTTCCAGGAGATTGGATTCAGGGCTGACAATTCCCCACTGAGTATAGTTAATCAGGCTGTGAGTAGGAACATAAAACCGTATGTTTCGATTGTGATACACCTTGGCATACTCTTTGAGAGAACTGCACAAACGATCAAGACATCTGGTGTAAAGATATGCCTTAAGCTTTGATGCACGATACTGGGCGTCTGCAGATTCATGTGGTGCTATCCATGGTTCTCCGTAGTAAATCTCCCACTCTCTTTTAAATGCATCTGAGTACCCGCCTCGCACCCAAAACTCAGGTTCTTCAAGATGAATGGCTTCTACACCCGCATCCACTGCTTTCTTGATATTTTCTGTCAAGTAATCTGCAAAGGCAACTGTGGGTACCATATAAGGCACATCCCTGCCATGCAGAATATAATTGCCATCCTGATCCTTCTGAGCTTCATCCCAATGGCTGCGGCCGTCATATTTTCCATAGAGATAATCCTGATATCGCCCCCAGGCTACACCTGTCATCAGGTGAACAACGTACCCTTTTTCCTTCCACTTTTTTACCCTCTCCGGCATGGAGTCATCAATGCCATATACCATGACAAAGTCTGTTTTCAAATCAATGGATGGACTATAAGGTGCACTCTCCTGAAACCCTGTCCTTTCCAGTGATTTGTCTTTCATAAAGCGTAACCCCCTCACTATAGCACCTTAGTTCCTGGACAGAATTCGATCCACAACCTGCTGGCGATATTCAGGAGAAAGCGACCTGAAATAACCGCTGTAGCCTGTAACCCTCACCACAAGGTCGGGATATTTGTCGGGATCTTTATGTGCCTCCAAAATTTGTTCTTTAGATACAATGTTTATATTAACAAGTGTACCTCCAAGGGCATTATGGCCTTTGATCAGGGCTTCCACCGCTTCTATTCCTCCAGCGTCCTGTATCAGTTCCCTGTCCAAATCAATCTGCAATGGCGCTGAATTCCCATATCCAGGCTGAACATATGCCACTGCATTGGATTTTGCTGTCGGTGCAGCACCCCAATCCTTAGAAAAACCAGGATCCGGATCTGCACTGTGAGCTATAGGAGCATGTGCAAACCTGCCGTTGGGGGTAGCGCCCAGATCCCGCCCCAGCCTGTTTATTACGCCGTGTGAGAAAAGCCCGGGTATTACATTAAAGCCCATAGGAGTTGGCTTTTCATTCATCAGCCGGGTGTACAGACTGGAAATCTCCTTTGCCCACCAGTCTGCCCTGCTTCCCCCGGAGCCGTACCTTGGAATATCTCTTAGCATTAGCCTTTGGACTTCAGCCCCTTCAAAATTGGTGTCAAGCAGATGCTTCAATTCTTCCCAGGTGAGTCGTCCTTCCTTAACCACCCTTTGTTCAGTGGCAGCAAATGAGTCTGCCACTGTGGCCAGACCCACCCCGTCACAGGTTAGGTTTATCAGATCCACGCCGCCTGCTGCCACATCCAGGCCTCTCTCAATCGGGCCATGGCAAAACAGGTTATAAACAATCTCAGGAGCATTCTCAGATTGATGCTGCATATGCCAGTCAAAGCCCTGCTTGATTATATCCACACAAGTTGAAAGATGCCTTTTATAATGCTCCCACAGGTTCTCCATTGTTTTTTCTTCTGATGGGTCCTCTGCAATTTCATGAAATGCGTGCAGAAATGGCGAAACCAGGCAAAGTCTTGTCACATCCTGCAGACAGTATTCTATACCGGGAAGAGCAGTCCAGTTGCAGCCAACCTTTGCCCGCATCCGTGCCAAACCAATAGGAATGCCGTTTTTCACAAAGCCCTCATCCAAGCCTTTTGAACAGGAAAAACTTGGGCCGGTGCCATCTTCGAAAAGATAAGTGATTGCTCTTCTGAGCAGTTCAGGATTAAGACCATCATGAACTCGTATAGCCAGGTTGCATGGTATTTTTAATCTATGGGCAGCCTCAAGTATCAGGAATGATATTGGGCTGGTCAAATCATGCCCGTCGGGTGCAGGCCCTCCGAGCTGGGAGTAATGGGTATCGTTAAAAAACAAGCTTGCTGTATGCCAAATAACGGATTCATCAGTTTCCAAACCATTCTTAATATCCCGCTCATAATAGGGGCGCAGCAGTTCATCCAACTGACCAAGGGCACCGCCTGTGTGATACATGCGGTCTATGGACTGAAACCAGGCAAGAAACTGGCACGCTTCTCTTAGAGTGCGGGGAGGATTATCTATAAGCCATTCATTCATATCAGCAATAGAAAGCAGATTAGACTTAAGAAAAGCATTTTTCTCCTCACGAGCCATTTCCCTTGCCTTAATGACATGACGGAGTATCCACGCTTGCACGCCTAATACCACATCCTCTTCCCCGTCATAAAATGAGGTGTCTATAGGACGATTAAGCTCACGGTATTTTCGAATCTTATTCAATAGGCCGCCCCAGCCAAGCTCCAGTCCAATCCTCATGTCCGGACCAAGGTGGTTCATTGCACCTATTCCTGAATATACAATATTGTATTTTTTATGAAGCGGATATAAATGATAAGGACGATCCTCCGGCTTCCAGCCGCCTATGCCCGGAACTGCACAAACCCATGCTCCGGCCAGGGAGCTCATGGGATTGATATAAACCGGATGCACCTCCAGCCAATGACGAAAATTCTCGCCGATGCACCTTATGCCGTAACATCCGCCGGAGGGATGATTTGGTTTAAGCTTGAATGGAATAGGTTCATCCCAGGGAATGCATCCATGATCATCATTGTCAAAATATCCTCGTGTTTTGATTTTTCGCTCTGTAAATTGAACTTTTTTTCTGCGAAGTGATTCAATTCTTTCATTATATGTAGGAATATAATCCGCCGGGATGTCCATAGCAAGCAACCCCCATGTGAAATATTAATGAGTTTGGCAATGCATCAACAACGAACGTTCTTCACATGAATCGATGCAGCATTTGCAAGCAGCCTTAATTTTTCATTGGCAGGAGCAGAAAAATTATAAATATATTCCTTGCCAAGATGCCTGTATTTGCTTGCACCAAGATTATGATAAGGAATCAGCTCATAGTAAAGCAGACCCGGAAATCCCTTGATTGTCTCAGCAATTTTGCTGATTTCTTCCGGAGAATCATTTATGTCAGCTATCACCGGTGTTCTTACCGCAAATACTTTATCCGTCTCAGACAGCAGCTTAAGATTTTGTAAGATACGTGTATTACCAACGCCTGTATATTTGACGTGCTTATCATAATCGTAAATTTTTAAATCGTACATGATAAAGTCTATTAAATGAAGTAAACTCTCAAGTATGCTCCATTCATAATTCCCTGCTGTTTGAACTGCAGTATGAATGGATTGTGATTTTGAAGCAAAAAGTAGTTCCTTAAGAAAATCCTTTTGCAGCAATGGCTCTCCGCCTGAAAAAGTAACACCTCCATTGGAATTGTCATAGTAAACCTTATCCTTTATGACTTCTTCCATTACCTGATCTGCTGACATGAACCTTCCTGCCATTTCCAGGGCCCCGGAGTAACAAGCCTCAGCACACTTGCCGCAATTGGTGCATAGATCTCTTTTCAGCACCCTTGCACCATTAACCATTGCATGAACACTATTTGCACAAATGCTAAAGCATTGCCCGCAGCCTATGCAACGCTCCGGAAAGTACTGCAATTCCGGCTTTTTCTCATGTGATTCGGGATTGTGACACCATACACAGCGATTATTGCATCCTTTCAAAAATACAGTTGTTCTAATTCCAGGTCCGTCGTGTATGGAAAACCTTTGTATATTAAAAACAATGCCCTGGCTGCTCATATCATACCTCATATTGTTATCGCTGTTCATGAGCTAAAATCAGATATAATATGTAAACCGGTTAAATTTGTTCTTATCATAACTTAATATTTATAGTCATTTTTGGTATTATTTTGGCGATTTTTCGATTATTATTACTATTATATGGCAGTTAACCGGTTAAATTGTATTTTCATTATATTATGCATACTTTATATTGTCAATAATATTTTAAAAAAATTTCCTGATTTGGAGAAATATCATAAAACACTTGTATACCAAAAGCACACAATAAAATAAAAACGGCATAACCACAAAGATGTGATTATACCGAGCTATAAATTATATTAATATTTCCTATGGCCTATAAATTAATCACGGAGGTGTGATTTCACCGTTGACATCCCACAAATCTTCCCATGACTGGCCTTCCTTCCACAAGAATACCTGGCCCTTGATAAGCCGGCAATTCTTGTCAATGCCTTCTATCTCCTTCATTTCCTCATCAGTTAAGGGATCTATAGTGGTATGAAGTAAATTGCTCAAATATTTCTCCCTTTTTACTGAGAACGGAATGGGTATCTGTCTCCGCTGAACCGCCCATTTTACACAAACAACCGCGGGATGTATATTATGTCTTTCTGCAATTTTAACAATAACCGGATCCTCAATATCAACCGTATCCTGCTCAGTCCTGTCACGGTCGGGCCGCTTAGGAGATCCGATAGGACAATAACCGATAGGGACAATTCCATTATCCACTACGAATTTAAATAATTCGGGCTGCTGGAAATGGGGATGCAGTTCCATTTCATTGCAGGCAGGCTTAATTCTTGCATCTCTTAAAAGCAGCTTCAGCTTCGGAATTGTCATGTTGGAAGTGCCTATATGCCTTACTAACCCCATATCAACCAGTCTCTCCATTTGACGCCAGGTTTTCATATAGTTCTCATGGATATATGGTTTAGCATCAGGGCTTCTGGAATCCACACTGCAGCCTGGCGGGTGATGATTGGGGAAAGGCCAGTGCACAAGATAAAGATCCAGATAATCCAGCTTCAAATCCTTCAATGTTTTGGCACATGAAATCAGCACATCCCCTTCTCCATGCATGTCATTCCATACCTTGGAGGTAATCCACAACTCCTCCCTTTTAATTCCTGACTGCATGACTTCTTTAAGTACCTCACCTATTTTATGTTCATTTCCATATACCGAGGCACAGTCTAAATGCCGGTATCCTACGGAAATTGCACCTCTTACGGCTTCAGCAACCTCATCTGCAGAATAGCGGTCAGAACCAAAAGTGCCCAGGCCTATGGCCGGGATTTTGGCTCCGGTGTATAAGGTTTTGTAAGGTACCTTAGACGGATCAACACCATCTTTGGCAATAACGAACTTACCCTTCTCCATTCTCAAAACTCCTTTCTGATGATAATTTTTCATATTTTATCCGGGGGATGAATTTATTTACCATATCCACAGTTATCCAGCCGGTTTTGAAGAATTGTGTATTGGCAGTTCCGCATGCCATGCCAAGCTTAATTACGTCTGCCAGAGGCAAATTGCGGCAAAGTCCTGCAGCGCAGCCGGCAACAAAGGAATCTCCGGAACCTACCGTATTAACTACCTTGATATCCGGTGTTGTAAAATGATAAATACCATCCTCCAGTGCTGCGATACATCCCCTCTTGCCAAGCGAAATCACAGGCAGCTGTATTCCCTGATCCTTGAACATCTTTATGGCATTCACATACCCGCTCATATCCGTAGGCTTAAAACCCAGTGCAGAGGTCAATTCATCTATATTTGGCTTTATCATATATGGTTTTTCTTTTATGCCTTCTTTAAAAAACTCCCCGCTGGTATCCAAAATAAATTTTTTGCCTCTCTCTTTAGCCAACCTTATAAGCAGGGCATAAAAATCCCTTGGCATGCCTTCAGGCAAGCTTCCTGAAGCGGTCACTACCGAGCATTCTTCCAGCAATTCCATATACTGATCCAGGAATCTGTCTGCTTCTTCAGGAGTCACGACCGGCCCTGGTTCCAGGATTTCTGTGGAAGTATTGTTTTTTTCATCCGTTACATTGATACAAATCCGCGATTCTCCCTGTATGGGAACAAATCTGCTGTCCAGCCCCTGCTGCTTTACATTGTCTTCAATCAGCCTGCCGATGCTTCCCCCTGCCATGCCGGTAACAATCACTTTTTCTCCCAAGAGATAAGCTACTCTTGCAACATTTAATCCCTTCCCGCCGGCTGTTGCAGTCATGGCACGAGGACGGAAAACCTTGCCTGCCTGATAATCATCAACAGCATATACCTTGTCAATGGCAGGGTTCATGTTAATTGCCAGTATCATTCCATTCCCACCTATTCGTTCAATAGTATTATTTTCCCTTTGACAATGCCGGGAGTTTTATAATAATCAAATGCGGTCTTTATTTCCGATAAGGGTAGTTTCCTGAATATCATATCTTCATCATATTGTAAAGCACCTGCAGCAATATAATGTGCCGTCAGTTCCCATTCTGCGCCCGGAAAAGGTGCACTGTAAGACATCCAGGAACCGGTTAAAGTGAATTCCTTGCGGTGCATGTTTTCAAACAACCTGGGGGTAAAAACAAGATCCCTCGTAGGTGTACCTATAAAGCAAACAGAGGAACGGTTTCCGGCAAGCTCAAAAGCTAGTTTCATCGTAACATCTGAGCCTGCTGTTTCAAAAACAAAGCCAAAACCCTTGTTGTTTGTCAGCTCTGCAACCTTTTCCCGAAATTCATCATCCATTGTATTTATTGAAATATCTGCACCCAGCCTTTCAGCCAGCTTCAAACGATCATTGTCAATATCAAATACAAATACTCTTTTTGCCCCGAAAATCTTTGCCCATTGAGCAGTAAACAAACCAATAGTGCCTCCGCCTAAAATTGCTGTATCCTCACCCCCGTGAAAGCCTGCCCGTTTGAGCCCATGCAGCGCTACTGTAGAGGGTTCAAACAATGCGCCCTGTTCAAAGGATATGCTGGGATCAAATTTAACCGCATTTCTTTCGGGGAGTTTTACATATTGGGCAAAGCTGCCCTGTATCCTGGAACCAATAAAAGTATAGAATTTGCACAGTGAGTAATTTCCCTTTTGACAATCGTCGCACTTAAAACATGGAATGAGGGGTACACCTGCTACACGATCACCGATATTTAGTTTTTTTACGTCTTCTCCCACTGCGACAACTTCTCCCGAGAACTCATGGCCAAGAACAATTGGATAATAATGTGCTCCGTTATTCAGCACCCTTGGAACATCCGATCCGCATATTCCGGCTGCCCTGACCTTCACCAGCACCTCTCCACTGCCGATTTGAGGAGTTGGGTATTCTTCATATCTCAGGTCGTCATTAGCATGCAGCACAGCTGCTTTCATTGGATCGCCCCGCTTTCAGTAAATAAATCCTTTAATTGATCATACAGCTTCAGGTAGACCTTGTAATACTCCCGATACCTGGAATGTGCATTCATATCAGGTTCATGGATTCTGGCAATAGATACAGTTCTGAAGACAGCCTCATTAAAGTCCCTGTAAACGCCTGTACCCACTCCCGCGAGTATGGCAGCTCCTAAAGTAGTTGCTGTATCCGAGCCGGAAACCTTTATCACCTTTCCGGTTACATCCGCTTTTATTTGTGTCCACAGCCTGCTGTTTGCTGCACCTCCAATTGAAACCAGTTCATTTACAGCAGCTCCTGCTTCCTGGGCGGTGCACAGATTATGATGCAAGGCATAGGCACAACCCTCAAGAACAGCACGTATCATATGTGCTCTGGTCTTGCTGTAATCCAGTCCATAGAAGACGCCTTTTGCATTTTTATCCCAGATAGGAGACCTTTCCCCTGCCATATATGGCAGAAATATGACTCCGTCGGAACCCGGCTGTATTTCTGCTGCTTCATTATCCATAATTTGAAATGCATTTATGCTCATGGCTTTCTCCTGGGCTTCTTCCCATGCCCCCAGCTCCCGCCTGAACCAATTTAAAGAACCTCCGCCTACGGTTCCGCCCTGAAACAGCCACAAACCCGGGACAACATGATGACTCAATATTAGCTTTGGGTGAGCTGCAGCCTTGTCCTGGCAGATACTCATGCCCCCTGCCTGACCGCCCTGTTCCTGAGTCTGCCCCGGCCAAGCCACTCCGGCACCCAGAGTGCCGCATGCCGCATCCAGTCCCCCTGCTACAACAGGTATCCCGGCATGCAATCCGCACTCCTCTGCTGCCTGCTGCGTAACTTCACCCACAACATCATGACACATAAAGATATCCGGCAGTTTTTCCAACGGTATGTCAAGTTCTTCGCTTAGCTTTACGTCCCACTCACCGGATTTCATATTAAAAAAATGCAGGCCATACCCTTGTGAAAGGTCTTGAGTCATTTTCCCGGTAAGCTTATATACAATGTAGCTGTTGCTTTGCAAAAATTTGTATGTATTATTGTATACATCTCTCTTTTGGCTTTTGTACCAGAGTATCTTAGGTGTGGTATATGTAGGTTCAAATGGATTACCGCAAATATTGAAAATACGATCGAAACCAATCCTATCCAATACTTCGCTGCAAACTGATTCAGCCCTGGTATCCATCCATATAGGCGTATTGTCCAAAACATTTCCATGCCGGTCAACAGGTATGGCTGACCAGCTTTGTCCGTCTACCCCAATCCCTGCAATTTGGCGGGCATCTATCCCTGATGCGCGTATTGTCTCTTTTACAGCAAGACATACTGCTTCCCACCATTCCCGTGGATCCTGTTCAGCATGACCGGGAGCCGGATAGTAAACCTTATATTGCTTAGCAGATTGAGCAATGACATCCCCATCGGCATCGAATAATGAAACCTTGCAAGCCGAAGTACCGATATCAATCCCCATTAAAAGCTTTTCCATACTGTTCACCCAGCCTATAACTACAGCATTTTAAGCTCATCAGCAAGTCCACTGCTGCCAAACAGCCGGATCTTCTCCCGGACAGCTTTTTTAACTGCTTCCTTTGCTGCACCCATGTAATTTCTTGGGTCATTTTCATCAGGATTATTTTTAAAGCATTCTTTTATGGCATCTGCCATTGGTATTTTCAATTCGGTTGCTATGTTTATCTTGCATATTCCCCGGCGGATAGCTTCCTTTATGCTTTCATCCGGAACACCGGAAGCCCCGTGCAGCACCAATGGGACATCAACTGTTTCTTTTATGGCAGACAAACGCTCAAAATCCAGCCTTGGTTCTCCCTTATACACACCGTGAGCTGTACCAATAGCGATTGCCAGAAAATCAACTCCGGCAGCTTCTACAAATG
>DUSN01000061.1 GCA_012842605.1 Clostridiales bacterium | reverse complement strand
AGACATCCATAACCGCGCTGCTTTTATTTGATCCGTCCATACTGCCGGGCGCTCTTTTGTTCACGCTTTTACAGGGAGCATCTGGTGAAGAATCAGGATGGCGTGGATACTTGCGTCCGGAGTTAGAGAAACGATATGGTTTCATAAGAGGGAATGCTGCTTTGGGTGTAATTTGGGCATTTTGGCACGCACCGCTTTGGTTTGTCTCGGCCGATTACAGCGGATGGCCGCTTCTTCTTTATATCATTGAAAACTTAGTGATCCTGACATCATTAACCTTTATAATGGCAGTTATAATGAAGAAATCTGATAACCTTTTTAACGCATTTTGGATTCACTTCTGTTTTAATTTGTCGATGGTATTCTGCCCGGATGACACATATTTCTTTGTGGTATTTACTGTGCTGTATCTTGCAGCTGCATTAATATTACTGGGGAGCTATTTACGTTCCTCCCATTTTAGAGATGTAAAGCACGAGCCTTCATGTTCACTCCAGATGGAGTAGTCAAAAATTACTTCTTGGTTTGCTTCAAACTAATTCCAGAACAGTGAGAGTATAGAAAATTTTGCAAAAATATTTAAAAAATACTTCATAATTATACATTATAGTAGTATAATTATATAAACATAAAATATATACAAGTATACAGGAGGTGCCATATGGTTAAAAAAAGGATTTGTTTATTATTAGTACTAATCTTAACTTTCTCTTTATCTTTCTCAACAGCTATGGCTAAAAAGAATGATGTACAGTATGGAGACATTGCATACCAGCATATTTTCCATCTTACTAACGTAATTGGAGCCAGAGCTGCCGGATCACAAGGAGAAGCAGATGCTGCAGCCTATATCTATGATACTTTTAGAAAACTGGGCTACGAAACAACAATTCAGAGTTTTTCTTATAATAGGAGGGGGACGGACTATTATTCTGCTAATGTAATAGCTGTTAAGCCTGGCAAAACCGACATGCAGATTATAGTAGGAGGTCATTACGACTCTGTTACGGCGGGCAAAGGTGTTGATGACAATGCTTCCGGTATAGGTGTTATTCTTGAAGTAGCAGAAATTCTAAAGGACGTAAACACACCTTATACTATTAAGTTTATTGCCTTTGGAGCAGAAGAAGTAGGGTTAAAAGGTTCATTTGAGTATGCATCAAAAATGTCAGAGAAAGAAATTAAAAATACAATTGTAATGATTAATCTTGACAGTCTTGCTGTAGGAGATAAAATGTACGCTTATGGCAATGATGGAAAAAAAGGATGGTTTAGGGATAAGGCATTACAGATTGCCAAAAAACTTAAACTTAACATGGAGACCAATCCGGGAATAAACCCAGCCTATCCTGCCGGCACCACAGGTGACTGGAGTGACCATAAAAACTTTAAGGATTTAGGGATTCCTTATCTGTATTTCGAAGCAACAAATTGGGAGCTTGCACCTTATGACGGATATACTCAAACGGAGCTGGATGGTGAAATCTGGCATACAAGTAAGGATACACTAGAATATATCGAATCAGCATATCCTGGTAGAATACGAGAGCATTTAAATACTTTTGTTCAAGTGCTTGCAGAATTTCTTAAAACTTGCAGGAATAGTCCTATAGAGTAAAAAGCTGCATAAGTTTAACAAATACAATTAAGGAAACCTTCAAGTTTATTTACTTGGAGGTTTCCTTATTGATGTATAAATATGCAGAGGCATAATAGTGCGGAGGTGGAATATTGAAAATCACAGCATTAATGGAAAATCGTTCTGAAGGGAAGCTAAAGCCCAAACATGGTCTTTCACTTTATATTGAAACAGAGAAGCATAAATTTGTGTAAACAGTGCCTCAGCAGTTGCATACAGGCGATTCCTTGTTTCAAGCGCTTTGCCTTTCTTGAGTTTTTTTCTTTCTTATCCACAAAAATTCTTGATGGAGCTATCTGTCAGTCAAAATGACATCGATGAAGCTGGTGAACTGGTTATTATTGTGTTAGATAAAGAAAACATTCCCATGGGCAGCTGTCTGATTGATTTATCAGATGATGCTTGGCAGAGTGGTACACCCAACGGCAGTACTCTTTGGTTCAATGCATATTTGGGTTCTGGCGGGCGTGTTAGTTATTTGTGGAGCGATGACAGCAGTGATGGTTTATTTCTTCTGCGAAGAGCAGCCTGATGGCTCTATAAAGTTTAAGTATCTATTCTGGAGATTATATTATGATAGTATAATATATTTAAAAACACTGATTTGTAAATTTAGAGGAAGTGGTGTATTTTGAGTATTATTAATCCGCAAATTGATAACGGCAGAGCCTTTGACTGGGGAAGAACATCAGATGATTATGCCAAGTATAGGGATATTTATCCGGAGGAGTTTTATAAAAAAATAATAGACAGAAATCTATGTACTGAAGGCCAGAAAGTATTGGATTTAGGAACTGGCACAGGTGTTCTTCCCAGGAATATGTACGAATTTGGTGCTAAATGGACAGGTATAGATATTTCAGTCAATCAAATTGAAAAAGCAATAGAATTATCTGTCGGCAAAGATATAGACTACTATGTGGTTGCAGTGGAAGAACTTGATTTTGAAGATAGTTCATTCGATGTTATTACTGCATGCCAGAGTTTCTTTTATTTCGATCATCAGCGGATTGTAAATAATCTTTATCGTATACTTAAGCCGGGTGGCCGCATTCTTGTTTTGTATATGGGATGGTTACCATTTGAAGATAAAATTGCATACGAAAGCGAAAAACTTGTTTTGAAATATAATCCTAATTTGAGCGGTGCCGGGGGAATAAGAGATCCAATTTACATACCTGAATGTTATAGGGATTATTTTGAGTTAACTTATAGTGAAGAATATGATATATATATACATTTTACCCGGGATAGCTGGAATGGAAGATTGAAAGCCTGCAGGGGAATCGGAGCCTCTTTGTCAGAAGAGGAAATAAGTAAATGGGAGCAAGAACACAAAGAATTGCTGGATCGCATCGCACCGGAAGAATTTGATGTTTTACACTATGTGGCTATAGCTGAACTGACAAAAAGGTAATGCTTTCGTCTAAAGCTTTATGAAAATGAAGGTTTTATTTGCGTCGATGAAAGATGCTTATTGGGGAAATATCATACAGCGTTTTATGTTTGTAAAGTAGATTGATATATATCTGCTATAAAATCAGCTGACGGATCTGTCAAATATAATGCAGGAGATACGGACAAACAGCTTACCGAAAAAGCAAATGGATAAGTGTAAACTTAAATCATGAGTGAACTGAATAACAAATTAGAAGGTGGAAATTGATTAAGAAAGATACGGATGAGCTTTTAGAATTGGTAGATGATAATCTGGAGGTAAATATGGAACATAAAATAATTAGACTAGTTATAAAAGTGTCATTTGGAGATACTGTAAACACGGTATATCCCTCTCTGCTGTGGGATGAAAAAAACGTTGTGCTTGTAGATTGCGGCTTTATTGGTTCCCTTCCCACAATCGAAAAGGAGTTGGCGCAATATGGATTGACTGTGAAGCAGCTTACCGGGTTGGTGCTGACACATCACGACCATGACCATATGGGCGCTGCAGCCGCATTGAAAAGGGTTAATCCCAATTTAAAGATATATTCCTCACGTGCAGAAGCGCCCTATATTACCGCACAGGATAAGCCTCTTCGTCTTAAGCAGGCTGAGGAGGTGCAGAAAACACTCCCGCCGGATCAGCAGGATTTCGGCAGAGCATTTTGTGATATGCTTCGCCGGGTAGAGCCAGTTTCGGTGGACGAATTTCTGCAAGACAATGACAGGATGGACTGGTGTGGCGGATGCCGTATAATAGCTACACCGGGCCACACTCCCGGACACATATCGCTTTTTATGGAGAAAGACTCAATTATTATTACCGGTGATGCCATGGTTTTGGAGGAAGGTCAGCCTGTGATTGCAAACCCGCAGTTCACGCTGGATCTAAACCAGGCTGAGGACTCAATGAATAAGCTCTTGTCGCTAAAAGCAAATGCCTATTATTGCTATCATGGAGGCATATATTATAAGTCATAGCCAGGAGATTGCTAATCCAGTCAATAGGCTTAGCTTACGGAAGATGAAAAGCGTAAAGTTATCTCTGGGATGAAAACGAACCTTGAGTGTTGAGTGAATGATTTCAAAGGCTGTTCGATGATGAATATTCTTAGTCTTTTTGGTAGTATTGTGTTATACTTTTCATAGCATGAGCCTTTCCTTTTGGTCTGATTGTTTTGGAGGTTTATATGAAAAATAGAATTAAAGTAAAAAAGATTGATGACTGTATTTGGCTTATGGACGATAACGGCGAAGCGACAGGGTATCTTGTTTGCGGTAAGAAAAAAGCTGTTGTCATTGATACAATGAACGGTATAGCGAATGTTCACTCGGTTGTCAGAGAAATCACCGATCTACCGCTTATTGTTGTAAATACACATGGTCACTGCGATCATATTTTTGGCAACTTGTACTTTGATTGTGATTGCTTCTTGCATCCCGATGATGCAAAAATTGCTGCTAAGCATATGAGATTTCCTGTTTTTGTGAGGCTTTGCAAAGAAAAAAAGATTGAAATGCCTCCGTTTAAGACTATTAAAGACGGCGATGAAATAGATCTCGGCGGGCTTACACTTGAGGTTATTTCGCTTCCCGGACACACCCCTGGAGGAATATGCCTGCTATTAAAAGAAAAGCGTGTATTATTTACCGGTGACAGCATTAATCATCATCTTTGGATGCAATTGGAAGAAAGTCTGCCGCTGAAAACATTCTTCGAAAATCTTAATAAAATTTCATGGGTAACCGAAAAAGCTGACAGAATCCTGCACGGTCACGCACAGGATTTTGATGATATATCGTTATTTAACGAATTGCGGTCTGGACTTGAGGAACTCATCGCGACGCGAGGAAAAGGCGATACAAGATACAGTACAGACTACAAATGGTTCGGCGGCATCGCAAAACAATACCCTTTCAGCAACGACGGAAGCGTTATTTGCTACAGCGATGAAAAACTGGATTGCCATCCATGTTGAAACTATGGTTTGATATCGAAAAAGTGAGAATAACAGCACTGGAAATTTCAGGATACAAATAGTATAATCTGTATTGAGTACATTATCAGTTTAGGTATGAAAGATATGGAGAATTCAAATCGTAGAAATAGATTAACAGTCATTTTGGAAGCTTTTATTCTGATGATCGCATTTCAGGGAATCGCAGAATTAGCTGAGTGGTTAATTTCACCTTTTTTTCCTGATACACGATTTAATAAAAAGATGATTAACATGTTAATGATGATTGTTTTGACTATCATTTTAATCTGTTATGCAAAAACTAAAAAGCAGACATTATCCTTTTTTTCTAAAAAGCTTTCCAAACGATATATAATTGCAACCTGCGTTACAACCGTACTTTTTATTATAGCTCCGTCCAATTTTGTTCAGGGATTTAGTTCGGTTATGAGTATTATTTATGGCAGTATTGTAACACCGGTTTATGAGGAATTGCTTTTCAGGGGATATGTTTGGAACAGGTTTAGCAAGGTAATGTCGAGTAAACTAAATATCTTTTTATGGAATATTGCTCTGTTTACAATATGGCATCTTTTTTATATTATTCCGGATATGATATCAGGGAATTGGGATGTATTACAATTACTGAAACTCGTTGCAGGACTAGGTTATGGAACAATACTTGGACTTATCAGACTGAAAACTGAGAACTGTTGGGCAACAATATTAGCACATGGAATTATGAACTTTTTTATGATTTAACATATTATGATCTATATTAGATTAAGGAGAATATTTATATGTTTATTGATTTAGAAACAGAGAGATTATTTTAAAGTGTATCGGATATGAAGACGCAGAATTCTTTTATAGACAGTTTTCAAATGATGAAGTAAATCAATATCTTTATGATTCAGAGCCATGTGGTTCTGTGGAACAAGCACAAAAATGGATTGAATTTTATCTGGAGAGTGAGCCTAGAAATCAGCATAGGTGGATTATAGTACTTAAAGAAAACGGAGAAAAGATTGGAACTTGTGGATTTCACTGTTGGAACAGAGAAACCGGCGAGATAGAGATGGGTTACGATTTGCAAACCATATCAGGTCTGCCTCGGGAATGAAGAGGTAGGTGATCCTGAATGCCTGGATTAGAAAAGTTAACAAAAGCGAATATAGAAAATATGTAAAATTATTTAAAATTTTCTGACTTCATCTTGTTTGTATATATATTATTTGGTTATAATGTATACAGGAAGCGATGAAGGTGAGCGCGAAATGTGGACGTTGTACTCATCGGAGCTAGTAACGTAACCGGCCTATTGGTCGGTTTTTGTGCTTTTGGCCTTAATATTTTAGTGAAAGACCAGCTAATTAAAGTCAAGAGTTTTTAAGAAAAAGCTTTATGAATTTTTGAAAACTCCTGACATAGAAAAAATGCATAACAACAAGACCACCTTTGCGAAGTAGACATAAAATAGCTGGT
>DUSN01000060.1 GCA_012842605.1 Clostridiales bacterium | reverse complement strand
TTGATTCCCAGGGTTTCGGTAATGGTAAACTGCGGGCTCACTGCAGACTGCACCGGTCTTTCAATTGATCCTGAAAACGGGGACCTTCTGCAGACCAGGCCGGCATTCGGCGGCAATATAATGGCTACAATACGCTGCTCAAACCACAGGCCGCAGATGGCTACAGTCCGTCCCAGGGTAATGAAAGCTCCTGAACCGGATGCAAACCGAAAGGGAAGGATTATCAAAGAAAGCATTCTTGACACAGATTTGGACAAGATAAAAAAGATCATAGAAATATTCCATAGCAAGGATACTGCTGTCAACCTTGCTGATGCCAGAATAATTATTTCCGGCGGGCGGGGTATGAAAGGACCGGAAGGCTTCCAGCTGCTGAAACAGTTTGCAGCTATGGTAGGAGGAGCTGTCGGTGCAAGCAGGGCAGCTGTGGATGCCGGCTGGATTCCGTACACACACCAGGTTGGCCAGACAGGGCAGACAGTACAGACAACCCTGTATATTGCCTGCGGTATTTCAGGGCAGATTCAGCACCTGGTTGGAATGCAGTCCTGTGACATGATTGTTGCAATTGACAAAAATCCTGATACACCCATGATGCAGATTGCGGACATAGCTATCGTAGGTGATTTGTTTGAAATCATCCCCGAAATAATGAATGAGATACCAAGACTTTAATAGAAACTAAGGGAGGTACAACCGTATGATAATAATCGGCGAAAAGATCAATACCAGCTTAAAGGCTATAAGACCTGCAGTTGAAAACAAGGATGCTGCTCAGGTGCAGGACGTTGCAATAAAACAGGCAGAAGCAGGTGCACATTATATTGATGTCAATTGCGGTACTTTTCCTTACAGGGAGCCGGAACTGCTTGAGTGGCTGGTTAAAACGGTGCAAGAGGTTACAGACCTGCCGCTATGCATTGACAGTCCCAATCCCGTGGCATTGGAAGCTGCACTGAAAGCCTATAAGGGACCAAAGCCTTTAATTAACTCCGTAACGGCAGAAAAGGAAAGGTTTGAGTCAATATTCCCATTAGTTACAGAGTACAACACCTCCATTATTGCATTATGCATGGATGACAGCGGAATGCCGGAAACAGCTGATCAAAGGCTGAAAATTGCTGACTGGCTGATCAACACCATGACAAAAAAAGGCGTTGACATAAGTGATATATATATTGATCCCATGGTACGTCCTGTTTCTACAGGAACACACTACGGCACAGTAGCCCTGGAAACTATCAGACGGGTTATGAATGACTATCCTGGCATTCATACTACCTGCGGATTAAGCAATATTTCATTCGGTCTGCCTGCACGCAAGATTATCAATCAGACCTTCCTGATCTCGGCAATTGCAGCAGGTTTGGACAGTGCAATCCTCAATCCCCTGGATAAGATGATAATGTCCTTTGTATATTCAGCAGAGCTTCTTATGGGTAAAGACGAATTTTGCATGAATTATCTGGCAGCTTTCAGGGAAGGCAGGCTTGAAGTCTGATGACTGAGAAGAAAGCATTATTGAGCCCGGCGGAAATAGCATCTGAGTTCATTGAGATAGGTGCTAAAAAAACAAGCAATAAGGCTATAAACCTGTTTATCCTGGCCATTTTGGCCGGCGCTTTCATAGCATTTGCGTCACAGGGCTCCAACTATGCAATACACACTATAGAGTCAGCAGGATTGGCCAAAACCCTTGCTGGGACTTTGTTTGCAACGGGGCTTATGCTGGTTGTAGTAGCCGGGGGAGAACTGTTCACAGGCAACTGCCTGATTGTCATATCCTGCTTAAGCGGCAGGTCTAAATGGACTGGGCTTCTTCGCAACTGGTTCTTTGTATACCTGGGAAATTTTTTCGGTTCGGTACTTGTTGCATTCTTGATATACAAGTCCGGTCAGCTTAATGCATCCAATGGAGCTTTAGGAGGTTTAACCATTAAAACAGCCGTATATAAAACCGGGTTATCCTTCGGAAGCGCATTTTACCTCGGTATACTGGCCAACTGGCTTGTCTGCCTGGCGGTATGGATGTCTGCCGGAGCAAAGGACATGGCCGGGAAGCTTTTGGCAATATTTTTCCCGATATGGCTGTTTATCTCTTCGGGATTTGAGCACAGTATTGCAAATATGTATTATATTGCTGCAGGAATTATGGCAAAAAGCAATCCTGAATGGGTAAAAGCTGCAATTGATATGGGTGTAACGCCTGAAAAGCTGAATGCACTCAATATTGTTACGATGTTAACAAAGAATCTGATTCCTGTAACCCTGGGAAACATTGTAGGCGGTGTTTTGTTTGTAGGCATAAGCTATTGGATGACTTATCTGAACCAGGGAAAAAAAGGAAATGAAATGAATGAGTGGAGGAATCATAATGCAGTATAAAAGTGATATTGAGATTGCTCAAAGTGTCCAGATGAAGCCTATTAAAGAAATAGCCGGATCCCTTGGCATTAATGAAATAGATATTGACTTGTATGGAAATTACAAGTGCAAAGTAGATTACAACATAATGGAGAGCATGAAGGACAAAAAGGACGGCAAGCTCATCCTTGTTACGGCTATCAATCCTACTCCGGCCGGTGAAGGCAAGACCACAACAACGGTAGGGTTGGGAGATGCACTGCACAGGCTTGGGAAAAAAGTTGTCATAGCCCTTCGTGAGCCTTCTCTCGGACCGGTATTCGGAGTAAAAGGCGGTGCAGCCGGCGGCGGCTATGCTCAGGTAGTACCGATGGAAGACATTAACCTGCATTTTACAGGGGATCTGCATGCCATCGGAGCAGCAAACAACCTTCTTGCAGCCATGCTGGACAACCATATATACCAGGGCAATGAACTTGGAATCGATGTAAGAAAGATCACCTGGAAACGCTGTGTTGACATGAATGACAGGCAGCTGAGGTTTATTGTAAACGGATTGAACGGCAGAACCAACGGCGTGCCCCGTGAGGACGGTTTTGACATTACCGTAGCATCCGAGATAATGGCTATTTTATGCCTGTCGAAGAATATAGTTGACTTAAAGGAAAGGCTGCGTAAAATCGTAGTTGGTTATACAAAAGATGATAAGCCTGTTACAGCAGGGGATCTGAAAGCAGAAGGAGCATTAGCTGCATTGCTTAAGGATGCTCTGAAGCCCAACCTTGTACAGACCCTGGAACATACTCCTGCATTCGTGCACGGAGGACCATTTGCCAATATAGCTCATGGATGCAACAGCCTGATTGCTACAAGAATGGCTTTGAAGCTTGGAGACTATGTAGTAACTGAAGCAGGCTTCGGTGCGGACCTCGGTGCAGAGAAGTTCCTTGACATCAAGTGCCGTATTGCAGGTTTCAGACCTTCTGTTGTAGTAATAGTAGCAACTGTGCGGGCTCTTAAGCATCATGGCGGTGCTCTTAAGGAGAACCTTGCAAATGAGGATCTGGCTGCACTGGAAAAAGGTATTCCAAACCTGTTGAAGCATATAGAGAATGTAACAGTTAAATTCGGCCTGCCTGCAGTGGTGGCTATCAACAGATTCCCAACTGACAGTGAAGCAGAGCTTAAGTTTGTAGAAGAAAAATGCAAGGAGCTTGGAGTAAATGTGGCACTGTCCGAGGTATGGGCAAAAGGCGGAGAAGGCGGAATTAAGCTGGCTGAGGAAGTTATGAGGCTGGCAGAGGAAGGCAAGAGCAGCTTCCGGTTCATTTACGAAGACGATATGCCGCTTAAGCAGAAAATAGAAGCCATTGCCAGGGAAGTTTACGGCGCAGACGGTGTAGAATTTGCTCCCTCTGTCCTGAAAGAACTGGCTAAGCTTGAGTCTTATGGATTTGGCAGTTACCCGGTATGCATGGCCAAGACACAATACTCGCTGTCGGATGATCCTAAAAAGCTTGGCTGGCCCAAAGGATTCAAAATCAGTATCCGCAGTGTTAAGGTATCTGCCGGTGCTGGCTTCATTGTTGCCTTGACCGGTGAGATTATGACTATGCCAGGCCTTCCCAAGGTACCTGCTGCAGAAAAGATAGATGTGGATGCATCAGGCGTAATTTCAGGTTTGTTCTAAAACTAATATCAGGCGGGATGGATTTTTTCATCCCGCTTTATTTATGTTCTGTTTTACATCTTATGCTTGACCTAATTTTCATCATTTAAGTAAAATGGCAGCCTGCAGCGATTTTTACAATCATGCGCCTTTATGGCATAGGCGATCCAAATCGGACTAAAGCAGGAAGAAAAGCGAAATTTCGATATAAAGAAGAGCATCAGTCTCTTCTTTATTCTTTATGGATAATTTTGTAACTTGGGAGGGATAATATCATATGATTTAAATAGACTGGGTAGAAGGCTGTGTTGGTATGAATACAGTAAAAACCAATCGAGTAATAGCTTTTATGCTGATATTTACAGCATTATTCAACATTGCTGATTATTTTCTGACGATGGAAGCCTTAAAATTGGGTATAGAGGAATTAAATCCATTAGTTCGTTATTGGATAAATACCAGTTTTTTGCCGCTCATTAAAGTAGTAATTATTCCTGCTGTACTGTTCATGATCTGGAAGCTGCGCATACACATAGGAAAAAGAATGCTTGTTTATTCATCTTTGCTATTCTCTGTGTACTTTCTTCTTATGATATACTTTGCATTAATATTCTTGTCAGTTTAGAATTCAACATCTTTGAAACAAATGTCATATTATGTGGGATTTAGGTATAACTGGTTAAGATTTGAAAATATAATATAAAATGTTATGAATCTTCTTGTTTTTTGGAAAAATTTATAATATAATAAATTCGTGAAAATATAACCTACTCCAGTGTTGGTGGGGGAGATGGGGTTGGGTTTTGGTGTATTTTGCAGAAACAGCAAGGGGTATACCATACTGGAACTTATAGCGGTTCTTTCTGTTATATGTATTCTTACTGCCTTGTCTGTTCCAAACCTCCTGCGGGCTAACGAGCGCTGGCTGCTTCGAAGCACGGCTTATATGATAGCCAATGACATAAGACGTGTTCAAAGATTGTCGGTTCAGGAATGTGCACAGTACAATTTCGAAATAAACATAAAAGAATTCTACTACATTTTACGAAGCAATGATCCTACTCATCCCAACATCAAAAAGGTAAAACTTGATCCAAAAATCACCCAAATAACCTCCACACTTTATAATCCAGGATATGGAGCACCCAAGGATGGATACCGAATTTTAAGGTTTTCTTATTTGGGTAGTCCCAACCAGGCCGGTGAAATAGTGCTAAAAACCGTTAATGGAGACAGCATCAGGCTGACAGTTGATGTTACCACCGGAAGGGTAATGGTTTATGACTGACATGGGGGCTGAAGAGCCTGTTAAGTTAACACAAGCGAATAACAAAGATAGTGGCTACACCCTGGTCGAGATTATTTTAGTACTGGTTATTCTGGGCATCCTGGTTCCTTCTTTTCTTGGCATCATGTTGAGCTTTACAAGGTACAATCAAAACAGCCGGTTGTATATGACTGCAGGTGCTGCTGCGGGCAATATATATGAAAAAGCGAAGAGCCTGTCAGTACCTGAGTTGTCAGCATTAGCTGCAGCTAGAACCATAGTAGAAGATCATATGTTATTTCGAATTGAAGCGGAGCGGTATATAACGGATGTCATGTCTTCAAAAGCCAATTATATAGATATGGTAATACGGCATGATTCCAATAATGGTTTTTATTCGTATGCGTATGGTGATTCTATTCAGGAACTTTTCTCAGTTGCAGGACAAGGGCTGCTGTCAGTAATGCTCAACCCTGGGAATGATTATATTGATGTCAGCTTATCCGATGCATCCGGAAGGTATGCAGAGTATCAGTTCCCTGCGAATAAAGATAAGCTCATAATAAATATTCATGCCATAAAGATGCCCAGCGGCCAGCAGGTTAAAATCAATATTGGCAGGCAGCCACAATCAGACTGGGAAATATACATCTATGAACAGCCCCTCCATAACGGTAATATATCCATTATTTGTGACGGACAGGTTTTTCATACTTTTCAAATGATAAAATCTGTACGTTTAGGTAATATTTCTGTCTTTTCACGGAAAACCGAAGCTGGTTGTGACACTCCTGTATATCTTAAAGTAGAAGCATACCGGCAGGATACTGACAACAAGCCTCTCAGCTGCCGGCAGGGCATTATAGCAGCCCAGCCATAGAAACTCCCCACAGATCCCTGGCTTTATGGAGGGGTACAGGTGAAGGATAACAGAGGCTTTACTTTGATGGAATGCATGTTGGCACTCAGTTTGTTTTCAATAGTTATGTCTGTTGCCATCAGCATTTATATGACAGGCTATAAAATGTACAGGAGGCTGGAGTTCCGGACAGATGTGGAGGAAAATGTCCGGGTAGTATTGAACCGGATTTCTGAGACACTTAAGATGACTGATAATTTGCCCCAAAATGTTATGGTAGTTGATCAAGTACTTTATATTGGAAATACACGATACTATTTCCTTTCCGGACGGGTTTATGAAAGAGTGGGCATGGGCACAAACAATCTGGGACAGAAAATATCTTCGTTTGTACCAAAGCTTGAAAATGGCTTGCTTACAGTGCGGGTAGAAGGAATGGGTTACCAGGACGAGCCTCCGTTTATCATGGAACAGGTTTTCTATATCGGAGGTGGATAATTGAAAGGTTCGGTTCTAATTATTGCAATTGTTATCATGGCAGCCATATCCTTTTTGCTGATTACCGCATTTTCAATTATGGAAAGCCATTATATCATAACAAGAAATGAAGAGCTGCACCAGCAAGCCTTTTACCTGGCAGAAGCCGGAATTAACTTTGCACTTAATGAACTGCAGCAGATTGTGATGAAAGCCCATGAGGAATGCCTGGATGAATTCATTTGGGATCCTTACAGGAATCCTGGAAGCAGCCTGCAGGAAAGCGCCAGGCAGCATGTTGCCGGAAAGCTGGGGCCTGTTATCAACAAGAAACTTACGGATAAAGGTTATCTTATTAATTTCCCGGATCCGGACCTGCCCATAGAACAGCCGGATACAAAAGTAGATGTGCGGATCCGGTTTACTGATATATATAAAAATCCTTCCCGTCTTCTGATTTCTTCACGATGTGAAATAGGAAACATCAGAAGGCGGATTGATTCTGAAGTTCTTATAAACAAAATCAGCGGAGTCTGCAGCAGTAAATTGTTTGAATTCGCCCTCATTTCCGGAGGGGGAATAAAAGTAAGCAACGAAGGCAATTTACAGGTCTTTGGCTCTGTGTTTGCCAAGGGCGGGATACAGGCTGAAGAAAGCAGTTCTGTAGAAATAAACCGCCGGACTGTTGCTGGAGAAGATATAAATATTTCCAATAACAGCCAGGCTGTTTTTTCTGATAATATTATAAGCAGGAAGCTGGTTGTCAGCGGACATCCCACCTCTTATGCCGCCTGCCTGGGCGATGTATATGCCTTTAACGGTATATCAGCTTCCGGGCAGGGAAATAGTCTGCATATTAACGGAAAGCTTTATATATGTCCTGATGATTCAGGACAATCAGCCGGGGTATCAGCAATAGGAGGAGCATCCATCATTCTGGAAAATGAGGTATTCATCAACGGCACATTAAATTATGATGCTTCAGGTGGATTTTTGTTCGGTCTGGAGGAGGTTCCGATTGTTGGCGAAACATTCCGGAGCTGTGAAAGCATTGGTGGTTGGAACCACTCCTTTTATTTTCCAAATTATACGCCTGAATATGCCCGGCACTTTTTCAAACCTGGTTTTACAAGTCTGGATACAGATCAACAGGCAGATCTTGTTTACTATTACATTAACAATCCTCCTGAATTAGAAATCTACGGCAGCCAGTATTATCAGCATTTAAGTGAAATTCATAATGGGAATATCTTATTTGGGTATGATAATTCCTTTAAAGGTCATGCCTCAGGACTGGTATTTGCAGACAACCAGGTAATAAAGCCTGTACCCATGAGCAACCGGGAAGAATTCTATAATGAAATTATTTATGAGATGAAATCCAATACAGACTGGAATATAAACTCGCATATAAATTTTGCTGTCCCGGTTATCGAAAACAATATAGCAGCCGACGGTAATAGTTTTACTGTTTTGGATCCAGCAAGGCCAATAGTTTACATTATTCCTGATGAAAAGGATATCATCCTTCCGCCGGGTGAATATGGGGGAATTTTGGTAACTAACGGATCAGTACTGGTTCAGTCCGGTGACAGTGTTATTTATAAAGGATTGATAATCTCAGGAGAGAATCTGACGGTTAATGGCGATCTTACGGTATATGAAGACATAAGCCTGGTATTTGGTGTATTAGGGAGCCAGGGAAACAACTTAAGCCGATTCTTTTGCATAGAATCAGAAAAGCCGCTTTTTGAAATAAAATCCTGCAAGGAGGTATTGTATAACTCACAATGGTGAGGTGAGCTCTTTGTATCCGTTAAAAAACAAAATACTATCAATAGATATGGGATGCCATACCTATAAAATAATAGAAGCAGTGCTGACACCAAGCTTTAAAATCCACAGGTTTGGGCTTTGCCCGGTATATCTATTATCAGGTTCTAAGTCTTCCGGCAGGGAATGGAAGAGACTGGGCTATCGTGCTAAAGATACAGTACTTTCTTTTCATCATAAATCCTTAATTGTTCGTGATATAAAACTGCCTGCTAAGCAGGGATATAACCTTCATCAAAGCATACAGGAAGAAATTAAGCAATATCAGAATGTTTTTAACGATGAATATGATTTTGATTATACAGTAAATCTGCCTGCAGATGAGACAGGATACTATTTAGCAAAAACCTTTGCAGTTTCAAGGAGTGTAAATCGCACTTATATTGAAAGAGCCATTGCATTTGGACTTAAACCAAGAATAATAGATGTTCAAATCAATGCCTCGCAGAGAGTGATAAGTAAAATAATGAAACGATGTGAAGCTTTTTCATCTTCCGTCTGCTTCATCCTGGATTTGGGATACGAAAGCATTACGGCGGGTATTGCTTCAATTGAAGGCGTGGTTACTCAGAAGGTAATTCCTTTCGGCTGCCGCCAGATAGAAGGACAAAGCCCGATTCCGGAAGATGCAATGCAGATTATTACTGTCTGCCACCAGATGATTGACTATTACATTCACCACCATGAAAAAGACACACTTCAATATGGCATTATGCATGGGGGTGGCGTTTACATAAACGGGCTGTTTGATTTTATAAGAGAACATATACCATTGCAATGGAATGACTTGAACTTTTTCAGAAACTGTTTGCCTGAAGTTCCTGACTCTATGGACCTGAATCTGTTTGTAAACAGCCTGGGCTCCCTTTTCAGATATAATACCGGAAGAAGGGAGGATACTGCTGAGCATGAAGGAAATTAATCTCCTGCCGCCGGAATACAGGAAAAAACCGAAAACTGCCCGCAACATAATAATAGCAGCTATATTTCTGATACTGCTGTTGCCTATAGCCAGGTTTGCATTTATGGAACCCATGAATGCAAAAAAACAAGCTGAGCAGCTGCTGAAGAGCTATCAGGGCAAAATAGCTGAGGGCTCTGACCTGGAAGACAACCATGCACAGGACCTGAATTATTTGGAAGAGCTGGAAGCGCGGCTGCTGGAGTTTAATGAAATAGAAGAGGGAACCCCTCTTTACTGGCAAAACATGCTGGATATCCTGGTCAAATATCTGCCTTCCGATACAATTCTTAATGACTTCAACTGCAGCAATAATTCCATTCTGATTTCAGGTACTGCTAAAAGTGACAGGGATTCTGCTGAATATATGCGAAACCTGAACAGCTCTGGATTCTTTTCAGATGTCTGCATGGAAAAAATCGTATATAAGAATAATGACGAAATAACATTTCATTTAAGATGCAATATAGTTAAAAAAGCTGCAGGGAGCAATATTCAATGAAACTGGCATTGCAAAGAAAAGTCCTGTATTTAATTCTTTGTATAGCATTGATAATTTTCATATATTATAACCTGTTTCTCAGCCCTGTTCTTTATCAAATAGACTCGATGACAAGGGAAGTATCCGCCCTTAAAGAAGGCATGTCAGTTATTGATAACAGGAACAGGGAGATAAAAGAAACCCGCGATAAAATTAAAGAAGCAGAGGCACAGCTGCTGGAAAAAGCCGCCGACCTGCCTGAAGATTATGGTTCGCATGCATTGATTTACCTTCTTTCCGACGCTGATGCCGGCAAGCTCAACAGGCACAGCCTGATTTTCCTTGAGCCGGTCTCTCATCAGGATTTTATGGTACTGCCTGTGAGATTCAGCTTTTCAACGGATTATGAAGAGCTCATGAAATTTCTTTCACGACTGGACAGCTTGCCAGCCAAACTGTCAATCCCAAATTTGCAGATTATGGCGAAGAACAAAAGCAAAATCGGCGATCTCAGTCTGGATGATAACGGAAAAGTAGTATATAATCTTGATGTGGAAATGACAATTAACTTTTATGTAAAGGGTAAGAACGAATGAACTGCAATATCTTTTTAGTCGGCTTCATGGGAACAGGCAAATCTACCGTAGGTAAACAGCTGGCATATAAAGCTGCAATGGAATTTAAGGATCTTGATGAATTGATAGAACTAAAAGAAAGCATGTCAATATCTGATATTTTTGAGAAAAAGGGTGAATCCTATTTTCGAATGCTGGAAAGCCGGGTTCTGGCAGAAACAGTTAAGGATACAGGCATAGTATTGGCTGCGGGCGGCGGAGTTGTATTAAACCCCGCCAATATAGAGATGATGAAATCAAGTGGAATTGTAGTAGGTTTGGCAGCCGGTCTGGATACAATATGGGAAAGGCTGAAAGATAAGTCAGACAGGCCTTTGCTGAAAGGAAGCAATCCCAGAGAAGCACTGGAAAAGATTTATCATCAGCGGGCCGGCTTTTATGACAATGTGCATTATACAGTGCATGTTGATAATAAGTCTCCTTCGGCAATTGCTGATGAAATACTGCAGCTGGTCAATTTTAACAATTTAAAATAAGGAGAGTGTTACATATAAGCAGCAAGATTAAATTCGGTCCTTCAGGCAATTCAGACAGCTTTTACCAGCAGGGGTATAAAACCAGCCTGGATATGCCCAGGTGGCTTCATGATATGGGTTTGGACGCATATGAATATTCGTTAACCAAGGGAGTCAGGCTGAAAGAAGGAACAGCCAGGGAAATAGGGGAGCAAGCTGCAAAATGGGGAATTACCATGAGTGTGCATGCTCCCTATTACATTAACCTGGCAAGCAAAGAAGAGGAAGGGCGCAGGAAATCCATCCAATACATATACAGCACCATGGAGGCTGCAGAGTGGTTCGGTGCAAACAGGGTGATATTTCATCCAGGCTCAGCCGGTACCGACAGAGAAGCGGCTATGGAAACAGCCAAAATAACTTTATCACAGGCTTTGGAAAAATGCAGTTCGTTTATTGCCAAAGGTATACATCTTTGCCCTGAAACAATGGGCAAGCAAAGCCAGCTTGGCAGCCTGAAAGAGGTTCTTGAACTGTGCAAGCTGGATTCGGCTCTGATGCCCACAATTGATTTCGGTCACCTGCATGCACTAAACCAGGGAAATATACAATCCTGCCAGGATTATGCTGATATTTTGGATACTATTGAGAATGCTCTGGGCAAGGAAAGAGGCAGGCATTTTCATGTTCATTTCAGCCGCATTGAATATACAAAGGCAGGAGAAAAAAAGCATCATACCTATAGTGAAACCGAATATGGTCCTGACTTTGATCCATTGGCTTTGCTGCTTGCAGAAAGAGAACTTGATATCATCATTATATGTGAGTCCAGTGGAATGATGGCAGAGGATGCAGCAGAGCTGAAAAGGATTTATCAGGAAAAATTACATCTGTTCAATTGATGTCATTTATGGTAATATGTTCTATGGTAATTCAAGTCAGGTGGGTATTTCATGAAGCTTTTGGTGATTAACGGTCCTAATCTGAACCTATTAGGCGGCAGAGAACCGAATATTTACGGCAGCGAGACATATTCAGATCTGATATCCGGGCTGAAGGCTTATGCCCAAAAAATGGGGGCAGAGCTGGACGCATTCCAATCAAACCATGAGGGTCAGCTAATAGACTGCCTTCATAACGCTATTGGAGTCTATGATGGCATTATAATGAATCCGGGAGCTTATACCCATTACAGCTATGCGCTCAGAGATGCTGTGCTGGCAGCTGGACTGCCTGTAATAGAGGTACATATTTCCAATGTCCATAAAAGAGAAGCTTTTCGTCATGTATCTGTAACAGCACCTGCGTGTATCGGTCAAATCACCGGTTTAGGCACCCAAGGGTATTATCTCGCCGTTGATTATTTTATTCGTACCTTAAAAAAACCGTAGTATTTACTGGAGGTGTCAATTTGAATCATCGTGTTGAAAAACTGGTGGCAGCAATGAAAGAGCACGAGGTTGATGCCGCTATTATATCTCAAAAAGAAAATCTAAGGTACTTTTCTGGTTTTACAGCCAGTGAGGCTGTGCTTCTCATTCTTAAAAATGAAAGCTATATAATTACAGACTTTCGATATATCGAGCAAGCTCAAATCCAATGTCCTGGTTTTAAAGTCATAGATGCGCCCGGGACACGAACCGCTCCATTTGTAAAAGAGAAATGCGTGTCTTTGGATGCATCAAGAGTCTGGTTTGAAGATAATGTTATGAATTTCAGGGAGTATTCATCTTTCAGGGAAGCATTGGATCCGATTGAACTAGTCCCGGCAAAAGATATAACTTCAAATTTGAGAATAGTAAAAACCGCTGATGAGGTCAATAATATAAGGAAAGCAGCCAAACTGGCTGATCAGGGATTTTTGCATATTCTGAATCATATTCGTCCCGGAGTCAGCGAGAAAGAAATAGCGTTGGAACTGGAGTTCTTTTTAAGAAAGAACGGAAGTGAAGGATTAGCCTTCCCGATTATTGCTGCTGCAGGCAAAAACGGATCACTCCCGCATGCCGAGCCATCAGACAAAAAGCTGGAACTGGGAGAATTCCTGACCCTGGATTTTGGCTGTGTTGTAAACGGATACTGCTCCGACATGACAAGAACGGTAGCCTTGGGCAGACCTGATCCTAAACTGGCAGAGATCTATGAGATCACCTTGGAAGCCCAGCTTAAGGCACTGGATGTTATAAGGCCGGGCATAACCGGCATTGAGGTTGATAAACAAGCAAGGGATCACATTGCATCCAAAGGCTACGGAAACAACTTCGGGCATGGTCTGGGACATGGCGTTGGATTGAATGTCCATGAAGCACCTTCTCTTTCAGTCAGAGGTGACAAGCTGCTGGAACCGGGAATGGTTGTTACTGTAGAACCAGGCATATATATTCCGGGAACCGGAGGAGTAAGAATTGAGGATCTTGTAGTCATTACTGAAGATGGTTATGAAAACCTCACATCTTCCAGAAAGGACTTAATTCAATTATAATTTTTCAGTAGAGCAAAAGAAGACAGAAAGGATTGATAACATGATTTCAGCAGGTGATTTTAAAAAAGGTATTACAGTAGAGATGGACGGTACTGTATACACAATAGTTGATTTTCAGCATGTAAAACCAGGCAAAGGTGCTGCTTTTGTCCGAACCAAACTGAAAAACATTGTAACAGGCGGCGTACTGGAGAAAACATTCAGCCCTACCGACAAACTGCCGAGGGCTCATGTGGAAACCAAGGAAATGCAATATCTGTATAATGACGGTGAGCTTTACTATTTCATGGATTTGGAAACATATGAACAGATTCCGCTCAATCATTCACAGGTTGAGGATGCCATGCAATATGTGAAGGAAAATTCAACTGTTACCATCAAGTTCTTCAAAGGTGCTGCATTCTCTGTTGAGCCTCCTTATTTTGTAGAATTAGAGGTAACTCATACTGAGCCCGGATTTAAGGGCGATACAGCTACCGGCGGATCCAAACCGGCAACCCTGGAAACCGGTGCGGTAATACAAGTACCTTTATTTGTTAACATAGGAGACGTTATAAGAGTAGATACCCGCACAGGGGAGTACATGGAACGAGTTTAACGGATAAATTGCCCCGTTTTGGACAAACCTAATAAAAGAAAAAAGGAGGCAAGATTGTCATGTTTGATTTAAATGAAAAGGTATCCTACCTGCGCGGACTGGTTGAAGGAATGGGCATAAAAGAGGACACCAACGAAGGAAAACTCTTTGTAAGCATTATTGATGTTCTGGATGATATGGCACAAGCTATATCCGAACTTGAAACAGCCCAGGCTGAAATGGAAGAATATGTGGAAACCATTGATGAAGACTTGGCAGATATTGAAGATGAGGTATTCGGAACAGAAGA
>DUSN01000059.1 GCA_012842605.1 Clostridiales bacterium | reverse complement strand
GAATCATTGATTTTGCCAAATTCAGGGAGATTGCAGATCAAGTCGGCGCGCTTTTGATGGTCGACATGGCGCATATAGCCGGACTTGTAGCTGCCGGACTGCATCCCAATCCAGTGCCCTATGCGGATTTTGTTACATCAACCACTCATAAAACCCTGAGAGGTCCCAGAGGAGGTATGATACTCTGCAAGGAAGCCTATGCAAAAGCAGTTGATAAGGCTATATTCCCTGGCACACAGGGTGGTCCTCTTATGCATATAATTGCAGCAAAGGCTGTTGCTTTTAAAGAAGCCATGGAGCCGTCATTTAAGGAATATCAGAAGCAAATTGTGAAAAATGCAGCAGCACTGGCTCAAGGCTTGATGGATTTGGGCTTTAACCTGGTATCAGGAGGTACCGACAATCATCTGATGCTGGTGGATCTGCGCAACATGGGCATTACAGGAAAAGATGCTGAAAAACTGCTGGATCAGGTAAGGATTACTTCCAATAAAAATGCTATCCCTGACGATCCCCAGAGTCCGTTTATAACCAGCGGTATCCGGCTGGGAACCCCTGCTGTGACATCCCGGGGCATGAAGGAAGACGATATGAAGCTCATTGCAAAAGCCATTTATCTGGCAATTGAAAATTTAGAAAGAAACAGACAGGAAGTAATGTCAATTGTAGATGATTTATGCAGCAGATATCCATTATATCCCCAAAATGTGGTAAGATAATAGAGGCCGAACAGGCCTCTTTTCTATGGTGTGTCCAGCAAAGCTGGATCACACTTACGGGTGAAAGTCAGGTATGGGTAATTGCCAGGAAGAACAATAGTGCAAAATCAGCTTAATTTATTTTATGCAAAGGAAGTGGGATAATGGAACAGCAAATGCCGCTGGCAGCCAGGATGCGGCCTGAAAGCCTTGAGGAGTTTATAGGTCAGCAGCATATCATAGGCCGCAACCGTCTGCTGTACCGTGCCATTAAAGGAGACCGGCTGTCTTCAGTCATATTTTACGGTCCGCCGGGTACCGGAAAAACAACACTGGCAAGAATTATCTCCAAGGAGACACAATACAAGTTTATTCAGCTTAATGCAGTAACGTCAGGAGTAAAGGAAATCAGGGAAGCTGCATCAGAAGCTCAGAACCTGATTCTAAATCCTAAAGGGAAGGTAATCCTGTTCTTCGATGAAATACACCGCTTGAATAAAGGACAGCAGGATGTGCTGCTGCCATATGTGGAGGACGGCACCATTATACTAATAGGGGCTACTACTGAGAATCCGTATTTTGAAGTTAATAAAGCATTGCTGTCCCGTTCCACTATTTTTCGTTTTGAACCCCTGCAGGAATCCGACATACTTGCCCTGCTTGAGAGAACTCTGAAAGATAAGGAGAAAGGACTGGGAAAGTATGATATCAGATTGGAACTTGATGCAGCCAGGCATATAGCCAAGCTGAGCGACGGAGATGCACGGGTTGCTTTGAATGCACTTGAACTGGCTTACTTAACTACAGAACCCAATGAAAACGGGACAATTGTTATTGATCTGGAGACTGCCAAAGAATGCATACAGCAGAAGACTTTGAAGTATGATAAAGATGGAGACAACCACTATGACATTGTCAGTGCGTTTATAAAAAGCATGCGGAATTATATGGAGCCTGATGCGGTGCTATACTGGCTTGCCCGCATGATTGAATCAGGTGAGAAGCCTGAATTCATAGCACGGAGGATTATCATCTGTGCAGCTGAAGATGTGGGATTGGCCAATCCGGCAGCCTTGCAGGTAGCGGTGGCGGCATCCCAGGCGGTGGAAAGAGTGGGATGGCCGGAAAGCCGGATTATTTTGGCTGAGGCAGCTTTGATGGTGGCCTGTTCACCTAAGTCAAATGCCTGCTGCGTGGGAATTGACAGGGCTTTGGAAGATGTCAGGAATATGAGGTCAGGTCAGGTCCCCATTAACCTCAGGGATGCGCATTACAAAGGTGCACAGGAACTTGGGCATGGCAAGGGATATAAATATTCCCATGACTATCCAATGAGCCGTGCAATACAGCAATATATGCCCAGGGAATTGGAAAACAGGAAATATTACCTGCCCAGAGATTCCGGACAGGAAGCAAAAATTAGGCAGCGTCTTGCAGAGATAAAAGGTGATATTGAAGAGAGAGATCAATTTCTATAAAATCAGTCGGATATTTTTTGCATAAATCTTGACAAATTTACTAGGGTATGCTACTATTCATTCTGTAATAAAAACCGACTAAATTAGTTGGTTTTATGAGGTGAGGACATGAAGTTATCCACAAAAGGTCGTTATGGTGTGAAAGCTATGTTTGATTTGGCTTTGCACGGGGGAGATACACCCCTTTCCTTAAAAACCATAGCAGAGCGTCAGGACATATCCGAGCCTTATCTGGAACAGTTGATCTCCACCTTGCGCAAGGCTGGCCTGGTTAAGAGCGTCAGGGGAGCACAGGGCGGTTACCTGCTGGCCCGTTCACCTGATCAGATTACCGTTGGAAGCATAATCCGGTCATTGGAAGGTTCTATGGCTCCTACTGAATGTGTGGCCGAGGATGAGCCCGTTAACTGCGAAAAGGCTGACTATTGCGTTACCAGGCTCATATGGGAGAAGATACGCAAAAGTATTGACCACGTAATTGATTCCATCACATTGCAGGATATGATAGACGACTATAAGAAAGTGTCCAGTCAGGATAATATGTACTATATATAGCGATCTGATCAAGCCGCTCTCTGAAATTAGCAAAGGTTCTTTTCCATATTAAGGCACAGGAGATGAGCGGTTAATCTGCATCCAAAAGGAGCGTTTAATAAATGGAGCAAAGAATATATCTTGATCATGCAGCTACTACTTACACAAAACCAGAAGTACTGGAGGAAATGCTGCCATATTTCACCCGGAAGTATGGTAACCCTTCCAGTGTGCACAGCTTTGGCAGGGAAACCAGAAAAGCACTGGATCTGGCAAGGGAAAGAGTGGCTAAAGCTCTTAATGCCGATCCCGGTGAAATCTTTTTCACTGCCGGAGGAACCGAATCTGACAACTGGGCCATAAAGGGTACGGCCCTGGCAAATCAGAAGAAGGGTAATCACATAATTACCACTGCTATAGAACATCATGCGGTTTTTCATACTTGCAATTATTTGGAACGAAACGGTTTTGAAGTGACGTATCTGCCGGTAGATAAGTATGGCATGGTTGATCCCGAGCAGGTCAGAAATGCCATAAACGATAAAACCGTACTGATTTCAGTTATGACTGCAAATAATGAGATTGGTACCATCCAGCCTATTAAAGAGATAGGTGCCATTGCTAAGGAAAAAGGCATTGCATTTCACACAGATGCAGTACAAGCCATAGGCAGCATTCCCATAGATGTAAAAGAAATGAACATCGACCTTTTGTCACTTTCTGCCCATAAATTTTATGGCCCGAAGGGCGTCGGTGCTCTCTATATAAGAAAGGGTGTCAAGCTGCAGCAGTTTATCCACGGCGGCGCCCAGGAGAGAAACCGCAGGGCTGGTACGGAAAACCTTCCTGCAATAGTCGGCCTTGGGAAGGCTATTGAACTGGCTACACAGGATATACCCGGGCACAGTGCCAGACTGACAGCTCTGAGGGACCGGCTGATCAGCGGGATATTATCCAAAGTGGAGTACACCCGTCTGAACGGGCATCCAACCATGAGGCTGCCCGGTAACGCTAATTTTAGTTTTGAATTTATAGAAGGGGAAGCATTGCTTCTCACCCTGGATATCCAGGGCATTGCAGGTTCCAGCGGTTCTGCCTGCACCTCCGGTTCCCTGGATCCGTCCCATGTACTGCTGGCCATCGGACTGCCCCATGAAATTGCTCATGGTTCTCTCCGTTTGACATTGGGTGACCAAAATACAGAAGAAGAAATTGATTATGTATTGGAGGTTATCCCCAAGGTAGTGCAGAGACTGAGAGAAATGTCTCCGCTCTTTAATCAGCAAAAAGGGGGTCAAAAACATGTATAGCGATCAAGTAATGGACCATTTCATGAATCCCAGAAATGTAGGGGAAATCGAGAATCCCGATGGCGTTGGGGAAGTAGGAAACGCAAAATGCGGGGATATAATGAAGGTTTTCCTGAAGATAGAGAATGATATCATTGTAGACGTAAAGTTTAAGACCTTTGGCTGCGGTGCTGCAATCGCCACAAGCAGCATGTCTACTGAAATGATTAAGGGGAAGTCTGTGGATGAAGCATTGGCTTTGACCAACAAAGCAGTAGCAGAAGCACTGGGCGGTCTTCCGCCGGTAAAAATGCACTGCTCAGTCCTGGCGGAGCATGCTATAAAAGCAGCTATTGAGGACTATAAAAAGAAGCATAATAAATGAATTCCTTCATAGTGAGCAAGCGGGGGTACACAAGAATAACTTGTGTGCCCTTTTCTTGTTTAAATTTAACCCATATTATGGGGTATGTGCCATATATTACATTGCTTTGCTTGGTTATCTGATTATAGGTTTATGAAAAAATAAATATAGATATTTTATTGCGGGTGGCTAACATATGAACAACAGAAGCAGGATTAAGAGACAGTCAATTCTCGGACTTCCCGTTATTGACGGGAGTACAGGAAAAAGACTGGGTGTAGTAAAGGACCTGTATGTCAACGGGCAAAGCGCCAAGCTTGATGGATTTTATGTGACAGACAAAGGCTGGGGCAACAAAACCATAGGCATCCCGTTTGATGATGTCACTATAGGTAATGACGCCATTATTGCAGAAGGCAATCTTTCTGCTGTAAGCCGGCATTCCGAACTAAACAGAGGAGAACTTGAAAAACTCCTTGGCAAAAAAGTTGTCCGGGAAGATGGCCTGGAACTGGGTTATATCAGTGATATTATACTGGATCCTTTGACCGGCAGAATTGATGGCCTGGAACTGTCAGAAAGCGTTATAGGAGATTTAATGTCGGGCAGGCGTATTCTGCCGTATGAACCGCATGAATACACTAATGGCGATATCTTGGTTATTTCCATGGAACAGGCTGAAAGAATAATTTCCAGCAACAGGGGAATAAAAAACATATTCTTTAGCAAACTAGAATAGGAGGGATGTGTTCATGAGAAAATTCAGCATCAGAAGTTTTGTTGCAGGCGGCCTGCTGGGGATAGCGGCGGGTATGATCCTGATGCCGCAATTGGAACCGGAGACCAGGAAGAAAATTATAGAAAAGGGTAAAGATATCATGGAGGATGCTTCTGATATGCTATCCAACCAAGGGCAGAAATAACAGGATAATAATACCGCTAAAGAATAAGGGACCGCTGATTGTCCCTTTTCTTTTATTCACTGAAAAGGATTGAGATAATGAAGTTTACAAGAAAACATGTGTGGATATCAGTTGCTCTGGTTATATCTTTCCTGATCCTATGGCTGCTGTTTAAACAATGGATAAAATGGCTGCATATTTTACGCATTCTGGCAGTGGGTGCAATTTTCGCATATATCCTGACGCCGGCAAGTGACTTTCTTGAAAGAAAGATGTCCAGAACAGCTGCAATAGCTGTAATAATCCTGCTGGCAGCAGCTTTGGTAGCTGTTGTTGCGCTGTTGTTCATCCCCAGGATTGTAAATGAAGCTCTTGTACTGGCAGAGCGTTTCCCATCGATTATGCAATATATAAGAAATGTACTGGGCAGCATTCAAAACCGCATGGAAACCATGGGCATTCCAAAAGGAATACAGGACTCTCTCACTGATTATGCTGACACATTTCAGAAAAAAGCTACCGAATCAGTCATGCATTTTCTTGAACGGCTGGCTGCCGGTGTGTCATACCTGCCGTCACTGTTCATAGAACTGGTTCTTGGATTCTACTTTCTAAAAGATCGTGAATATTTTGCAAGAGTGCTTGTAAATATTATCCCGCTAAGATCCCGTAGAACCATTCTTCAGGCGGCATCAGAAATGAATCATATACTTCATTGCTTTATCCGAGGCGAAATACTTATTGCATCTGTTGTAGGCATTTTAGCTACTATCGGATACCTTCTGACAGGACTTCCCTATGCATTGATTTTAGGCTTCCTTGCCGGCTTATTTGAATTCATCCCGTATTTCGGGCCATGGATGGGGGCTGTGCCTGCAGTTATAGTTGCTTATATCAGCGGCCCAAACAAGTTATTTTGGACCTTGGTTGTCATACTCTTAATTCAGCAGCTGGAAAATGTATTCATAACTCCTCGAATTTTAAGCGGTGTAGTGGATCTTCACCCGGTATATATAATCCTGTCTCTGTGGACTGGGGGTTTATTCTTTGGAGTAGCCGGCATGTTTTTAGCCGTACCGGCAGTTCTTATTCTCAGGGTAACAATAAAGCATATATATCTAAGCATTGTTGCTGTCAAATAGATCCGATAGCATTGGCTTCCTTGCCTTGCCTTGCCCTTTATATCATGGTAAAATGACGTTAGAATTATGAATACTTGCAGAAGAGGAATCTGAGTATGACAACAAAGCACGATCAAATCATCCAATATATAATGAACCTTGAAGCTGGTTCAGCCATCTCAGTCAGAAGAATTGCGCGGGAACTTGGTGTCAGTCAGGGTACGGCATACCGTGCAATAAAAGAAGCAGAAAACAGGGAATATGTAAAAACATTTCCCCGTATAGGCACTATCAGAGTGGAAAAGGATGAGAAGCGCGGCATAGAACGCCTTACCTTTGCTGAAGCAGCAGCAATGGTGGACGGGACAGTTCTGGGCGGATCCGGAGGTTTGAATAAAACCCTTGCAAGATTTGTTATAGGCGCTATGACACCGGATGCCATGGAAAAGTACCTGTCCTCCGGAAGCCTTCTTATTGTAGGCAACAGGGAAGAAGCCTTCCGCCTGGCCCTCGAGCATGACTGCGCCATCCTGATAACCGGAGGCTTTGGATGCAGCGATGAGATTCGCAGGCTGGCTGATGAAAAGAATTTGCCTGTCATTTCTTCCTCTTATGATACCTTTACCACAGCAACCATGATCAACCAGGCCATATCCGAAAGGCTGATAAAAAAAGAAATACTTTTGGTAGAAGATATCATGATGCATGACCCCAAATTCCTGTATGAAGACGAGCAGATAGGCGAATGGAGACGGTTATTGAAAGAGTCAGGCCACAGTCGTTTTCCGGTTGTCAACAGGGCAGGCAAGGTTGTAGGAGTCCTTACGCCTAAGGATGTACCCGAGGCATCAACAGGCCCGATTCATATGTATATGACACCGAATCCAATTACGATAACCAGAAAAACCACTATAGCCTATGCCGCTCATATAATGATCTGGGAAGGAATCGAACTGCTGCCTGTAATTGAGGAAGGCAGGCTTATAGGCGTAATAAGCCGTCAGGATGTAATAAAGGCCATTCAGTACATGAAGAACCAGCCTCAAATGGGCGAAACCATGGAAGATATAATACTTGCCAATTTTGGCAGCAAGCGTATGGATAATAAGATGAGGTTTTCAGGCAAGGTTACACCCATGCTTACAAGCCATATGGGCACAGCCAGCTGGAGTGCATTGACCATGCTTATGTCCATGGCTGGAATTGTGACATTAAAAAGCTTCCGCCAGTCGGATATTGCAATAGATACCTTTACCGTTTATTTTGTCCGGCCCGTTCAGTTGGAGGACATGCTGGATATTGATGTGGAGCCTGTGGAAGAAGGCAGGATGTATAATAAAGTGGAAATCTGTGTTTACAGGGACAAAGAACTGATAGCTAAAGCAATGCTGGCTGCCAAGGCAATGAGGAAATAGGTTTTGGGAGTGGGTAACAAAGTGAAGGATTTTGTGCATCTGCATTGCCATACCGAGTACAGCCTATTGGATGGATCCGGACGGATTCAGGAACTGCTGGACAAGTGCAGGGAATTAGGCATGCCGGGCATAGCCATTACTGATCACGGGGCTATGTATGGTGTTGTGGATTTCTATAAGGAAGCCAAGTCAAGAGGCTTAAAGCCTGTTATAGGCTGTGAAGTCTATGTTGCTCCCCGCAGCATGCAGGATAAAGACAATAGAAACGACAGCAATTATTCCCATTTAGTGCTGCTTGCCGAGAACCAGACAGGCTGCAAAAACCTGATGGCTTTATCATCTCTTGGATTCACTGAAGGATTTTATTACAAACCCCGCATAGATTATGAAGCGCTGTCAAAGCATTCAGAAGGGTTAATAGGTTTGAGCGCTTGCATGGCAGGCGAAATACCGCGCCTCATAGAGCAGGGGCGGTATGATGATGCTGTAAAGGCTGCACGCCGCTTAAACCAAATTTTTGGACAAGGCTCATTTTATCTGGAACTGCAGGATCATGGTCTTCCAGGTCAAAAGGAGATAAATAATGCATTGGTAAGGATAAGCATGGAGACCGGTATTCCATTGGTTGCGACCAATGATGTTCATTATGTTAACAGGGAAGATGCCGAAGCCCATGAGGTATTGCTGTGCATACAGACAGGCAAGACCATTGAAGACGGGGACCGGCTCCGCTTTGAAACACCGGAGTTCTATCTTAAGTCCGGAGAGGAAATGGAGCAGTTGTTCCACGGTTATCCTGAAGCACTGGAAAATACATATAGGATATGGCAGCGCTGCAATGTGGAGTTTGATTTCAATACCCTGCATTTGCCGGAATACAGTGTACCCGAAGGGTATACAGCCGAAGCATATCTGCGGGAGTTATGCTATAAAGGTCTTAAGGAGCGCTACTCTGAGATTACCCAGGAAATAACAGATCGTTTGGAATATGAACTCAGCACCATTTCACAGATGGGTTATGTGGATTATTTTCTGATTGTATGGGATTTCATAAAATATGCCAGGGACAACGGCATAATGGTTGGCCCCGGCCGTGGCAGTGCAGCAGGCAGCCTGGTAGCGTATACTTTGAACATAACCCAGATTGATCCTTTGAAATACGGACTGCTGTTTGAACGTTTCCTTAATCCCGAACGTGTAAGCATGCCGGATATTGATATAGACTTTTGCTACGAGCGCCGGCAGGAAGTTATTGATTATGTTATCCGGAAATATGGAGAAGACAGGGTTGCTCAGATTATAACATTTGGTACCATGGCAGCCAGGGCAGCAATCCGGGATGTGGGCCGTGCTTTAAATAGGCCTTATGGAGAAGTGGACCGCATTGCCAGGATGATCCCCATGGAGATTGGCATGACTATTGATAAAGCCATGCAGAGAAACCCTGAGCTGAAAATGCTTTACGAGGAAGATCCTTCAGCAAGAAGCCTTATTGACATGTCCAGGAGCCTGGAAGGGCTGCCGCGGCATGCATCCACCCATGCTGCAGGCGTGGTTATCTCCAGGCTGCCGATTACCGAATATGTACCCCTTCAGAAAAATGATGACTGTATAACCACCCAGTTCCCTATGGGAACACTGGAACAGCTGGGACTTCTGAAAATGGACTTTCTGGGGCTGCGAACCCTGACAGTTATTCGTGATACCCTTGCCATGGTAGAAGAAAGCGAAAGCAAAAAAATAGACATCTACTCCATAAACCTGGATGATCCGGCTGTTTATGAAATGCTCAGCCAGGGAGACACTGACGGCGTTTTCCAGCTGGAAAGCTCAGGCATGAAGCAGTTTATGAAAGAGCTCAAGCCTTCCACATTTGAAGATATTATTGCAGGTATTTCTTTATACAGGCCCGGACCCATGGATCAGATTCCACGGTATATTGCAAACAAGAACCATCCTGAATCCATTGAGTACACCGACGAGAAGCTGGCTCCTTTTTTAGAAGTTACCTATGGATGCATGGTATACCAGGAACAGGTCATGCAAATAGTCAAGGATCTGGCCGGTTATTCACTGGGCAGGTCAGATTTGGTACGACGTGCCATGGCAAAAAAGAAAACAGATATAATGGAGAAGGAACGGCAGTACTTCATTTACGGAATACAGGATGAAGACGGGAATGTTATAGTTCCCGGTGCTTACCGCAACGGGGTTTCTATAGAAAAGGCCAACAAGATATTCGACGAGATGATGGAGTTTGCCAAATATGCATTTAATAAATCCCATGCTGCAGCATATGCATTGGTTGCATATCAAACAGCCTGGCTGAAGCACTATTATCCTGTCCAGTTCATGGCCGCACTGATTACCAGTGTAATGGGAAACAGCGGCAAGGTAGCAGGCTATATCCAATATTGCAGAAAGAAGAATATACAAATCCTGCCTCCCGATGTTAATGAAAGTCATGCTAAATTTACGGTTGCCGGCAGCACTATACGATTTGGACTGGCTGCTGTTAAGAATGTGGGCACTCCTGCTATTGAAGCAATCATCAAGGCAAGGGAGAGCAAGGGGAAATTTGTAAGCTTCACAGATTTCTGCCATAAAACTGTAGATATGGGAATCAACAAAAGATTGGTAGAGAGCCTTATCCGATGCGGTGCATTCGATTCCCTGGGAGCCCGTCGTTCACAGTTGATTGCAGTATATGAAAAGGTATTGGACAGCATTGCTCAGGAAAGAAAGCGAAATGTATCAGGGCAGGTATCTTTGTTTGGTGAACAGTCAACTGCAGCAATAAATGCAGGTCAGTCTGACAAACTGCCCGATATGGATGAATTTCCTTTAAAAATGATTTTGTCCATGGAAAAGGAAATGACCGGTGTTTATATCAGCGGGCACCCGCTTGATGAGTACAAGGATGTTCTGGAAGGATTTAACAGCACCTTGGATATAATGTCCCTGCAAAATACAGAAGACGGTGAAGTAATAACAGGAAGCTTGTCCCACAATCTGTCCGATGGATCTGCTGTTAGTCTGGCCGGCATAATTACCGATAAAAAGGTTAAATACACCAGGAATAACAGTGCTATGGCTTTTGTCACACTGGAAGATTTATATGGTGCTATAGAGATAATTGTTTTTCCTTTAGTCTATTCCAGGTATGCTTCATTGCTTGAAGAGGATCGGGTAGTTGCCATAAAAGGCAGGATAAGCCTGAGAGAGGATGAAGATCCTAAGGTTATATGCAATGAAGTAGAAGCATTGACGAATAATAAGACCTATAAAAAATTATACCTGAAAATTTCCAAAGATATTAACCCAGGTATACAAAATGAAATATGCAACGTACTGAAAAAGTACAAAGGCAATATACCGGTATATCTTTATATTGAATCCACCAATAAAACCTTCCGGTCCAGTCCGGATTTATGGGTAAGTACTGATTCCGCCCTGCTTAAGGAATTGAGTAGTATGTTAGGTGAAAAATGTGTTAAAATGTTATAGACCGATATGGCCGCGGAAATCTGTGATGACAGAAGGAGGCAGAATCGCAGATGTGGAAAGTTGTCTATATGGCCCAGTCAAAGACTATTGCTGACCACATATATCAATTATTGACCAAAGAAGGTTTTTTGATAAAGATAAAGCCGGTCTATAAGAATATCCCGGAAGAAGAAAATTTCTATGAGATCTTAGTTCCGCAGACCGAGGTCCAGGAAGTGCATGCAATTTTAATGGAAAATGGTTATTAACTGTCTATTTTTTTAAATTAGAAAGCCTTCATAAACGGAGGATTCGAGGGGAGAAACAATATGAAGAAAATAGGAGTTCTAACAAGCGGCGGGGATGCACCTGGCATGAATGCTGCCATAAGGGCGGTAGTCAGAACTGCTGTATACAAAGGAATGCAGGTGTATGGCATTCGGAGAGGCTTCAATGGTTTGATCAACGGCGAAATTGATTATATGGATGTAAAATCCGTGGGCGAGATTCTTCATCGTGGAGGTACTATTCTAAATACTGCCCGTTCTGAACAGTTTAAAACAGAAGAAGGCATGAAAAAAGCCATTAACGTACTGAAAGTATTTGGCATAGAAGGATTGGTAGTAATCGGCGGAGACGGTTCCTTCCGCGGAGCTTATGATTTAAGCCAGCGAGGTATTCCTACAGTCGGCATACCCGGTACCATTGATAATGATATACCATGCACTGAGCTGACCATCGGGTTTGACACGGCTGTAAACACCGTATTAGAGGCTATAAGTAAAATCCGGGACACTGTAGCCTCTCATGAACGAACCAACATCATTGAGGTAATGGGCCGCCATGCAGGAGATATTGCGATATACACCGGGCTGGCCGGAGGAGCGGAAGGTATTATTATTCCTGAAATGCCATTGGATATAGACAATCTTTGCAAGCGGATAATACAAGGAAGGCACCGCGGAAAGACCTCAAGCATAATTATCCTGGCAGAAGGTGCAGGCAAAGCTGTTGAATTAGAGAGAATTATCGAAGAAAAAACCGGTATGGAAACCAGAGCAACCGTACTTGGATATATCCAAAGAGGCGGCTGTCCGACAGCAGCTGATATCATACTGGCCAGCAGAATGGGATACCATGCCGTAGAATTGCTGGAAAAAAACATCGGCAACAGGGTGGTTTGCATCAGAGGAAACAAAATCATGGATGAGGATATTAAGGAAGCCCTGTCCATGCCCAGGACCTTCAATAAGGAATTGTATGATTTGGCACAGGTATTGTCCATTTAATAACGGAGGCATAACAATGAAGAATGCTGAAACAAAAATTCGGGTTCGTTATAAAGAAACCGATCAAATGGGAGTAGTACACCACTCCAATTATTATACCTGGTTTGAAGCAGCCAGAACAGAGTTCATGCGCAATGGAGGATTAAGCTATCGTCAGTTGGAAGAAATGGGTATAATGCTTCCGCTTTTAGAAACTCATTGTACTTATCTTCATGGAGCCAAATATGATGATGTTGTGATCATTCGAACCAGATTGACCCATTATGCCGGAGTCAGGCTGACAATGGAGTATGAGGCGATACGGGAAGAGGACGGTTTGCTGCTGGCGAAAGGCAGTACGGTGCATGCTTTTACGGACAGCAATCTTAAACCATTGAACGTTAAAAAGAAGCATCCTGAAATACATAAGCTGTTTCTTGAGCTTATGGATGCTAATACTGATAAATGATACGGATTCCTATAAGGAAATAAAAAAGAAGGCTGTTGTAATCAGCCTTCTTTTATTATACCTGTGTTACATACAGTAAACTTATGCTGAAGTTCATCAGGTATTATCATTCACCGTTGCCTGCATTTTCAGGACTGCCGCCTAAAGCTCGTTTGGCTGCTGTTCTGAATTTATTGGATGTTCCTGTGGCACCTGAATAATCATCAACCTCATCAACATTCTGGGTTTCAATCAGCTTTTTGGGCAGATCTTCAAATGCTTTCAAAGCTTCTTCATACTCATATCCGTTTTCTTTGCTTTTTTCCTTCCCATCGCTTGTATATTCGATGTACTCCGCTTCAGTTATTTTACCGTCGGCAATGGTGATTTTTATCTCACCATAATTGCCTCGCTCATCTTCATCTGAACGGCCGGTATATACACCATCCTCAAGGCCTTCAGGAGTAGATTTCTCTCCGGTATCACCCTGTTCGTCTCCTGTATTGTCTTCTCCTGCAGTTTCTGTCGGAGTGGGAGCCGGAGTCGGCGTGGCTGCCGGGGATGGTGTGGGAGTTGTTTTAGGCTGGGCAGGTGCACAGGAAGCCAGTACAAAAAACACTAATAAAATAGCTGCTATTAGAGATAACCTATTTTTCATTACATCACCGTCTTTCAAAGTAATATGTTTATTAAATAGGATATCCCTAATCTGCTTATTTTATCCAATTTTGTCTGTGAATCAGACTTCCTGCTTCTTTCCGTCAATAGTTATTCTGACTTTATTTACCTTCAGATCCTTGCCGGATGCTAAGACTGCCTGCTGCGCAGCATATACCATCCCGCTGCAGCAGGGTACTTCCATAAAGGCAACAGTTATGCTTTTCAAATCATTTTCCTTTATAATGGCTGTCAGCTTCTCGATGTAAAAATCCAAATCATCCAATTTCGGACAGCCTATTACCACCCTTTTGCCTTTCAAAAGCTTTGGATGATAATCTGCAAATGAATAGGGAACACAGTCAGCAGTAATTAAAAGGTCAGCATTCTTAAAATACGGTGCCTGTACGGGTACCAGCATAAGCTGTACAGGCCATTGCTGCAATTGGGATTTCAGGCTGAATGCTATATCACCGCTTCCAGCTGTTTCGGGATCAATAGCAGTTCTGTCCTGGTTGAATGTGCGTACTCTGCTGCCAGGGCATCCGCCGCCATGCATATGCATGTGCATATGGTTATGGTTTTCATGGCTGTGGAAATGACCGTCATTAGATTCAGCTTTTATTTCTTGATTCCTGGATTCTTTCAGGCTTTTTACAAATTCCATAGCTGCTTCTTCATCAAACTCTTCTGCTTCTCTTTCAATGATGTGAAGAGCGTCCTGCGGACAATGACCTAAACATGCGCCTAAACCGTCACAATACTGGTCCTTCACCAGTCTGGCTTTTCCGTCTATGATTTGAAGGGCACCTTCTGCACAATTAGGCACACATAGGCCGCAGCCATTGCACTTTTCTTCGTCTATTTGAATAATTTTCCTGATCATTCATAACCACTCCCTGCATATTAATCTGTTTAATATTATAGCTTGGCGCTTAATGCAAAAATGTGATATATATTACATGATAGTGTGTTTTTTATCATATATTGCCATGCCGGCGGTACATGAAGTAATATGAAAACTGCTGGGCAAGCTATATGAAGGATTTAAAAGCAGCTACAGCATCTGGACTTGGAGGCAGTATTAAAAATGGAGAACATAAAAATACCTGTGGAAAAGAACAAGGATTATGAAATGAACATAGAAAGTCTTGGGGCAGGAGGAGAAGGGGTTGGCAGAATCCAGGGGTTTGCTGTCTTTGTTGAAGGAGCATTGCCTGGAGAAAGAATCCTGGTTAAGATAGTCAAGGTAACTAAGTCATATGCGTATGGGAAATTGCTTCATATCATACAAAAATCACCGGACAGGGTTGAGCCCCAATGCCCCTATTTTAAAGGATGCGGCGGATGCCAGCTTCAGCACCTTTCCTATGAAGGGCAGCTGAAGTATAAAACCCGGCTTGTAAAAGACGCTCTGGAGCGGATTGGGCACTTGGATAATGTAAAGATTCTGCCGGCAATCGGCATGGATGAGCCCTGGAGGTATAGGAACAAAGCTCAGTTCCCGGTAGGTCTTATAAAAGGCAAACTTGCTATAGGTCTTTATGCAGCCCGGAGTCATAATCTGATAGATATTAATGATTGCCCCATTCAGCATGGGATCAACGAGAAGGTAATCCATTTGGTGCACCGCTTTATCCAGACCTATAACATTCCTGTTTATGACGAAAGCGTACATAAAGGGATAATAAGGCATGTGGTAATCAAGGTGGGCTTTAAAAGCAATCAGCTAATGGTAATTATCGTTACCAACGGGGAACTTCCAAGGAAAAAGGAACTGGTATCTATTTTGCGGGAAGGCCTGCCTTCAATAACCAGTATAATTCAAAATTATCAAACCGAAAGAACCAATGTCATACTGGGCAATAAAAATGTCACCTTGTGGGGCTCTGATTATATAATGGATGCAATCGGGGACTTGAAGTTTAAAATATCTCCGTTGTCATTCTTCCAGGTTAATCCTGTTCAAACAGAAAAGCTGTATGCAAAGGCTTTGGAATATGCTGCATTGACAGGAAAAGAAACAGTGATAGATGCTTATTGCGGAATCGGAACCATATCTCTGTTTTTGGCAAGAAAAGCTGCTAAGGTATATGGAGTGGAAGTAGTCCCGCAAGCTATAGAAGATGCTAAGGAGAATGCAAGAATAAATGGAATAACGAATGCGGAGTTTCTCACAGGAGAGTCGGAGGTTATCATCCCCAGGCTGTCCAGACTGGGTGTCAAAGCTGATGTGGTAGTGGTTGATCCTCCCCGTAAAGGGTGTGATGAAAAACTCCTGGATACCATTGCAGAAATGGCTCCGGAACGCATGGTGTATGTTTCATGCAATCCTGCCACCCTGGCAAGAGACTTGATGTACATGGTAGAGAAGGGCTATCAAGTAAATGAAGTACAGCCGGTGGACATGTTTCCGCAGGGGTATCATGTGGAGTGCGTAATAGGAATGCAAAGGAAAGATACCTAGAAATCCTGAATTTTCAGCACTTTGCGAAATTCACTACGTTTACAACGGATGGCGAAGATTTCAGAAATAAGGTTTTGAAAAATAAAATTGATGTTTCTGTAGTGTTAGACCTCGAGTGTGTAGACATGTTTACACAGTTCTATGAGTAGAGTGTTTAGATATGTCCATATTACGCAGTGTGAAGCAAATTTAAACTGGGCAATGATGAGAGAATGTCGGGCTTTTAGCTGGCGTTCTCTTTTTATATATAGGATTTTGTCGAATTTCTGGAAATATATTCATGTAGGTGGTAAAATCATATTAATAAGGTTGTTTACATTGATATTGTTCAGAGGTTTTTTGATGTCAGATACGAATGAGCTTTTAGATATAGCGATTAATGAAACAGAAAATCTGAATAAAAGGGAAGTTTTCCTTGTAAGAGACTTATTAAAAGGTTATGAGTTGAACAAGGTTTCTCGGAGTCAATGTCTTATGTTAGGTACATTATTTTTGAATTATGTGAATACATTGAAGGATTTTATACAGGCAATTGAGAAAACTTCATCAGGCAACAGAAGTATAAAATTAATGTCAAATAATTTGTTCTGACTTGTAATCGGGTTACAGCTAAGTTAAATTTTTTACAGATTCTTAAGTTTGATTTTGGGGTGGTAATATGGAAAGTATAAAAACCAATGCAGGGGCTTTGCCTTCTAATGCGGGGGATGATTTTCATCTTGTATGGGCTGCTCAAAAAATATTGGAAATGCTTAAGCCAAATGCAACACTTACAGCAGTAACCGTAGAGGGTCCTGCATGGCAAGATTCAATTGTCGCTGATATAGATGATAGTAAGTTGTATGCAATTGACTTAGCTGAGTATTATGGCGGTACTGATTTTCAAAGTGCATCAAAAATAGTTTTTTCACAATTAAAATATAGTACATATATGGGCGACATTGTATGGACTGTTGCAAGTTTATGTCGTTCTGATAACAAGAAAAAAGATAATTCAATTATACGTAGACTTGCTGATGTATATAAAGAGTATTCAGAAAAGAATTCGGATTCTGGAGATAAGCTTATTATAAAATTGGTTAGCAATCGTACCATTTCTGACAGTTTAAAGAAAAGCCTCGCAAAATCAAAAGAAGTTTTAGCGAAAAAAAAATATAAACATACAAGCACCTTGATTAAAAATCTTAGTCCAGAATTTAAAATAGAAATTGAAAGACTATATAAAGAATCTAACCTTAATTCAATAGCATTTCTAGGTTTTATTAAAATACTTGATTTTGAGGATTGTGGTAAAGCTACAAGAAGCATTATAAAAGCTGAAATAATTCAGCAACTAGGCAATTGGGGGATAGATAACATACAAAACAAATACAATGAATTAATAATGACTATACGGGATAGAATGATGCCTGGAAGAAATGCAAATATAGCTATGACTAAAGATTTTGTATGTTCCATCTTTGGTAGCAATTATGCTCGGCTTTTCCCGGCTCCTAAAAACATTCCCTTTTTGAAAACTGGTTATATTGAAAGAGAATGCGCTTATGATTTAGCAAAAATTATATTGGAGGAGGAAAGAGTTCCCATATGTGTCCATGCAACAGCGGGCATTGGAAAAACCACTCTTGTTAACAATATAGAAAAATATCTTCCCGATGGCTCTGTGGTGGTATTTTACGATTGCTATGGAGGAGGAACATACCTACAACCTTCTGACTCAAGATATGAATGTGATACGGCTATACCTCAGATTTGTAATAGCCTGGCACTTGAATGTAAAACCGAATTTCTATTGGAACGAAGATTAAAGGAATCTGAATTTTTCCAGGAGTTATGTATACGTCTGGAGCATGCAGTTAAATATGTAAAGAAAATATCAGAAAATGCAATTATATTGTTAATTATTGATGCAGCAGATAATTGCGTATTTGCAGCAAAACAAAACGGAAAGACTTGTTTTATTGATAAATTGCTGCAACAACCTTTACCTAATGGTGTACGATTACTTTTAACGTTTCGATCAGAACATAAAGAATATTTTACTTTTCCAGAGAAAACAAGATTTTTTAAAGTTCCTGCTTTCAGTTTGCGTGAAAGTACAAAACATATCAGATCTTTCTATCCAGCAGTAGAGGATGAAATTTGTTTTGAATTTCATAAATTAAGTAAAGGGATACCGCGGGTTCAGGCATATATACTAAATTCAAAACAAGAACTATTTTCTGAAGTTATAGATAGGCTACGTCCAAATGGTAAAACTACTGAAGACTTACTTAGCGATATACTTGGCGAAATCTGTAAGAGATATGGAGAAAGAAATGAAGAGATTTCTTTAATTTTTGGAGTTCTTATTAATTTACCGCGACCGATACCAATAGTCATTGCTACTAGAATACTTGACTGCTTACCTGATATGTTGGAGAGTTTGAGCGTAGACTGCTCTTTCGGGCTTTATATTGAAAATGACTATATTTACTTTCGTGATGAAGATTTTGAAACATTTTTACGGGATAAGTATTGTGATAATTTAAAAGCAGTCAGTATTATAACAGATTATATGTACCAGTATCGGCATAAAGATTCGTATTGCGCAAAACATTTACATAATTTCCTTGCCAAACAAAAAGATATTTCCAAACTTTTAAGTATTTCCTTGGAGGAATCCGTAGATGAATCGCTTGTGGATATTACAGAAGCCAGCAGGATTATGATTTCACGAATTAAAGCTACTTTAAGCATTCCGGACATAAAAACAGAAAAATACTGGAAAGAAACTTTTCAGTTGATATACAAAATTATTGACTTTTTGAAAAGCGATGAAGCGATCAATAAACTAATACATAGCAACCCAGAACTGGCCTATTTATACTGTGATCATAATACTCTATTAAAAGTATTTACCGCTGATAGAAATGATTTTGACAGCTTAGGAAAAGCAGCTTTTATCTTCTCAATGAAGTCTGAAACAAAAACAAAAGCCTTTTCGTATTTAGACAGCTATAAAGGTGCTGTTAATTATTATTACAGTAAACCTGAAGAAAAACAAAATCCAGTACAAAGACCAAAATTTGAGGATATTGTTAATATTGCAGAAGCACTGCTCAGGCTCAAAGATGAGGCATCACTGAAACGTTGGATAACCTTATGGATTAATAGAAAATTTCAGGCAAACATATTATTTGAAATTTTTGTTCGTCTATTTAATCGTAATGACATGAAAACAGTAAACCAAATTTTAACTTTACATTGGTCTTTTCATTGTAGGCTTGCGATAGTAGCAGCTTATTTAAAATGTAGAAGAACGCCTCCGGCTAATTTGATTAAATATCTTATTAATGTGCTCAATAAAATACAAGTGTTAAATCTTGATAAGTTTAATAAAAACCATTTAATTCTGCTCCTTGAGTATCTTTGTAAAAATTATCAAGATAGAGAGTTGCTTCTTAACATAATATCAAAGTACCATGTTAATTATCGCGTTTCATATTTACCTTATATTCATGGCGATGATGAACAACAATTGGATTGCAATTTAAGATTCTATGTTTTGGAAAAGACTTTAAGAAATGAGAAAACTAATTCTGAAGATTTTTGTGATAAAGACAGTCTTTTGAGAGATAAACGGTTTAAACAAAAAGAAATTGATGAACGAGTAAAAAATATAAGAAAAGTCTACGATTTTTTGCTTCCTGCATATATTTATCGAATCCAAATGATATTGGGTATTAAAAACGAAGCTACAGTGGAGCTATATAATAGTTGTTTGGAAAAATTAGATCGATTATACTGGAGCGATCTTGATAGTCAAAAATCGGGAAGTATTCGCCTTTATTTATTAGCTTTATTTGATGCTGTTTTGAATATGGACATAACGAATTATCAAGCAATATATCAGGAACTTATAAAAATAGCGAAAGCCACCAAAATATATCGTGATACAAAATTTGCCTTAGCGGACTTATGTTCATTTGATCGTCGTTCGTATCAATTTACTTTAGAAACTCTAAAAGCTATATCTGATGAACTTATTCAACATCCCACATCAGCTATAGAAGCATCGGAGGTGTATATCAAATGTGCTCAGATTGGTCAGAGGATTGATTTACGTGTTGGTCAGATTTATTTTGAAAAGGCGCTTCAAGCTGCAAAAGGATTGGATTACGAATCATATCGAAAGCTTGAACTTTTTAATATTTTGTCTAATGTTGCATCAGATGGAAAATCACTTTCAGATATTGAGTTTTCCCATGAATTTGCTCGTTTAGCAGAAGATTATTATCGAAAAATGGGCGATTCAAAAAATTTTCCATATAGAGAGGTTTTTGAAACTGCGACAATATTATGTCCAGAGAATATTTTTTCTATAATGTGTCGGTTAGATGATCGTAATGATTGGGACCATTTTTCCTTACCTGAAAGTGCTTTTTATGTGTTATCTGTATTGTTGGAAAGAGATATTTATTGTCCAGATATTATATCATCACTGTCGGCAATTTTACTGCCAGAACAACCATCTGATTATTGTAATCTAGTAGTGAAAGTTTTACATCAACTTACAAAAATGCCGACTTTAGTTCGCCAAAAGAGCCTGGACATTCTAATTTATGATACTTTATACAATGTACCATTAAGTTATAAAGGCACTTTGGCAAAAGAGCTCACCTCTTACATCAGTGAGTATCAAATATCTGGTTGCAAAAACAGTCATGAGATAAATGCTTTACATGATTTTCTTTGCTCGGTTGATAAGCAGAAAACAAAAAAAGAGCAAATAGAAAGTGCAAAAACGAAATTACCTGTTTCAGATATGGAATCCTATGTCCAAACATGCATTATATCTAATTATGAACAATTAGAGGACTACCTGAAAGTATTAGATAGACATAGCCAAGTCAAATTTGTTGATTTATGGCTCGTTAACACTTTACCGGAAGATTATGTTTCAAGGGCAAGCATATTAATAGATGCATGCCTAAATGGAACGTATTCTATTGAGTCATCAGAAATTATGAACATTCTTATTAAATATATAAACAAATGGAGTGTTTGGCCAACTTTAGAGACTTGGAGAAATGCTGTAGACGTTCAGAGAAAAGTATTTATAAATCATATGGAGAAGATCTTAAGTTTTTATCATAATTATTATGATAAGTTAACCAAGATTTTTAATGTTCAAGAAACTGATGCTCGTGCATTTTTTATAGAATACTTGATTTCAGAAGATAATGTTTCAAGTGATTATATTATTGAGATATTAAAGAAATTATCTATTAATCTTCCCGCCAGTTATGCTGAAGAAGCTCTAAAATGGTGTATTTCAACAGAAATCCCTTCAATTCATCCTCTATCAGGGGATGAACCATTTTCTGATAATTTTTCAAAGATTGATGGGGATTTACTGCCGATTTGTAAATTGCTATGGAGGATGCTGGGGCATCCAGATAAAAAATATCGTTGGATCGCTGCACATATAATACGGAAATTATATTCATGTGGATACTCAAAAATTATAGAGTATTTCATTTCTTTATATGATGCTCCTTTTGATTCGCGATATATTGATAAGAATAATTTCTTTTTTATTGAGTCAGCTAAAGTATATTTCTTAGCTGTATGCCTTCGAATTTTTGGCGAAAAACCAGAAGATGGAGTTCCTTTTTATAACTTCTTTAAAGGAATTGCATGTGCAGAGCAAACTACTCATGCGTTACAAAGAAGATTTGCGAAAAAAATTAGTCTTAAAATTGCTGAAGTAAGTTATCCTGCTGATATTGAGCATATATTGATATCTGATGAATTAAATCTAGGAAAAGCTAAAACTTCTAGGAGATATGCAAAATCAAGTCTATCATCAACTGATAAATTTCGTTTTCATTTTGATTTCACTGATACACTTCCTTATTGGTACAATGATATCGCAGATATCTTTTGCCTAACTCAGGAGGAAGTTGCAGGAGATTGTGATAACTATATACAACAATTTGGTATTGATAATAACAAAGTACAAATATGGCGAAATGAGTTCTTGCATTATAATAGATACCGTAATCGCAATACTTACAATCGTCATGGTAGTTTGCCCGAAGTTGAAACGTTGGATAAATATGCCGAGTGGCATTCAATGTTTTATGTTGCCGATCAATATCGTTGCACCTTACCCTATTCTGAAGATACATATAAGAACTACCATGAATGGCTTGATTCATATCTTCCAGGTTATCAAGGTTATTGGTGTTGCGAATATCGTGATCATATTCCTTTTATTCCTTTCTTGTGGGAATTTAAGAAGTACAAGAACCCAGAAAATGCCCGTGAATACATGATTCCAGCAGACTTAATTAGTTCACTGGTTGTAAATGGGAATAGCATAATCACTAACTTGAGATATAACTCTTCATTTGATCAAAGCCGCCAGAGAGTGACGATAAAATGCGCATTAATTAATGAGAAAGATATTTCTACATTGATAAAAGAACTAAAAAAGCCACATAACATGTTTGAGGACTTCTATTTTGAACCAAATCCAGAAAAACGAAAATATCTTAGAAAGACTGCTGTAACAATTTGGCCTTTACATGTAGATATTGATACTTTTAGGGATGACCGGCTTGACCAACATGACCCATTTGCAAAAGATACATATACGAATATCTATTCTTTTTCACAGGATGTATTGGTTTATTGTGGATTTGAAAAATTGAATATAGAATTACTTTCTCTTCCTATAAAAAATAAAGATTTTCCTCTACATATATCCATATGGAGTGAGCCGAGCGAAGAAGGAGGATATACAAAACAAGGAACTTATGGCAGTATTGCAGAAATTAAAGCTGAACTGCTACTAAGATATCTAAAAAGCACAAAAAAGGCTCTTGTTTCTGAATATAGTATTGTATTCGAAGATGAAACTTATCAATTTTATGGAACACCAAGTAAAGCAGCTAAAGAAAAAGGAATATTTATCATTCATTCGAATGGCTATACTGAATCGTATGTATTAAAGGGAGATTCAGATGTTGATTATGAGTAATATAATATTCTTATTTATAATGTATTCCAAAATGACTCAGGTTAAGTAATAATAGAAATTGAATGAACAAGAGGACATGGATTTAGCCCATGTTCTTTTTTCATATATATGATGCCGGTTGCTTTATTATCCAGCAAAGCAAGCGGCTTTTTTGCGTGAAAGGAGGAATTAAAGTGTCAAAAGTAATCGCCCTTGCCAACCAGAAGGGTGGCACAGGCAAAACGACCACGACAGTTAACCTCGGTATCGGTCTTGCTTCACAGGGTAAGAAAGTGCTCCTGGTAGATACTGACGCGCAGGGTAATCTGACGGATTCACTGGGTTACCAGGAACCAGACAATCTCCCTGTTTCATTGGCTACTATCCTTACTAAAATCATGATGGAGGAGCCATACAAGGCAGATGAAGGCATCCTTCATCATGCGGAAGGCGTAGATCTTATGCCAGGTAATATTGAACTGTCAGCCATTGAAGT
>DUSN01000005.1 GCA_012842605.1 Clostridiales bacterium | reverse complement strand
TTTCTATGTCAGGAGTTTTCAAAAATTCATAAAGCTTTTTCTTAAAAACTCTTGACTTTAATTAGCTGGTCTTTCAGAACATTCAACCTTTCTATGGCAGGATCCTCCGCTCCTGTCAATGAACAACCCTTTTCCTTTGCATATACAATATGTTCAACAATCTCTTCCGTTACGCGCTCACCGGGAGCCAGTACAGGTATTCCCGGCGGGTAGGACATTACAAATTCACTGCAGACTCTGCCCACAGCATCTCTGAGAGGCAGGGATTCCTTATCTGCATAAAAAGCAGCCTGCGGCGAAACAACCACATCCGGCTCAATGTATTCCTGCCTCATCAAGCCCGCCTTGCTTCGGCTGTACCGGCGCCGCAGCTCGGATAATGCACTTACCAGGCGTTCAATTTCCCTGTAGCGGTCCCCGATTGAAATATAAGCAAGGATATTTCCCAGGTCTCCAAATTCTATCTGAATATCATACTCATCCCTCAGCAGGTCATAAACCTCAATGCCTGCCAGGCCAATGTCAAGCGTATGAATTGAAAGCTTGGTCACATCAAAGTCATAAATGCTGTCGCCGTTGCACAGTTCCCGCGAAAAGGCATAATAGCCGCCGATTGCATTGATTTCCTCGCGGGCATATTCAGCCAGGCGTACCACTTGTGCAAAGGCTTCCTTCCCCCTCAAGGCCAGGTTCCTGCGGGATATATCAAGACTGGAAAGCAATAGATAGGATCCGCTGGTAGTCTGGGTAAGGTTTATAACCTGCCTGACATAACCTTCCTGTACAGCAGGTCCGGCCAGCAGCATCGAGCTTTGGGTGAGGCTGCCCCCGGACTTGTGCATGGACACTGCAGCCATATCCGCTCCGGCCGCCATGGCTGATACCGGAAGATTCTCCCCAAAGTAAAAGTGGGTACCGTGGGCTTCATCAGCCAGGCACAACATATTATTCTCGTGAGCCAGACGGACAATAGCCTTGAGATCTGAGCAGACACCGTAATAGGTAGGGTTATTAACCAGCACTGCCTTGGCATCCGGATTTTCCCGGATAGCCTTTTCAACATCAGCTCTCCGCATTCCCAGCGGAATCCCCAGCCGGTCATTTCCGTCCGGATTTACATATACGGGTATGGCACCGCATAGCACCAGTGCACCTATAACGCTTCTATGAATATTACGGGGCAGGATAATCTTTTCCCCCTGCTTTACTACCGATAAAATCATGCTCTGTACAGCGGAGGTTGTACCGCCTACCATTAAAAATGCATGGGCAGCACCAAAAGCTTCAGCTGCCAGTTCTTCAGCCTGGCGAATGACTGAGACGGGATGGCACAGATTGTCCAATGGTTTCATGGAGTTAACATCCATGCTGATGCATTTCTCTCCCAGAAGTTCAGCCAGTTCAGGATTGCCGCGGCCGCGTTTATGCCCCGGAACATCAAAAGGAACAACACGCTTTTTTCTGAATTCATCCAAAGCCTCGTAAATTGGAGCCCGTTCCTGGGATAATTTTTCCAAATAAAACACACCTCCATATTACCATCCGAAGACTAAATTGTCCAACTCGGACAAACATCCTCATAGTAGTACTATAACCATTTCAAGCATCAAAAAACGCAAGTAATGTGCTTAAGCACATCCTTGCGATTTTTGTATTCCACTAATTCATCCATGCTTTGTACATACTTATGCAATTTCTGCATTATAAAAGCAGGACATTGTGTATAAATATACATTATATATTATCAAATGTCAATATGCTTTTTATAGTCTAATCCTGCCAATCCTATTCACATGTTTAATTTAAAGATTAAACCGGACATAATTTTATATTGTAGCTGCCAGGTCTTAACACAAGGACAATTCTATCCTTCCCAGCTTCTTTAATGATAACATTCTCCATTGAGCCTTGTGCTCCATCAGTTGATATAAGACTTACTCCATTTATTATCAACTCATATGTGGCATGGGTACTGGGTATGAATAACTCAGATAATGTATTCCATGGTACGTTTATATTAAACACTAACCCATCCTTCATTACTTCCCATTGGCTTTCTATTCTGCCCTTTGGTGTTTCGCATACTGACCTTGCAAAGCTAAGACCACTAATAAGGTTTGGCCTTATAGTGACAATGCTGTCAGTCAGACCATTTTCAATTCGTATCCCGCCAATTGCCTTGTAAAACCAAACAGTAAAAGCACCATGCATGGGGTGATCATGCGAGTTCATATTAGGTCCGTCCCCGTACTCCCAGCGCTCCCATATGGTAGTAGCCCCATTCTCAAGCATATACCCTATGCTTGGATACGTTACTTGTGTTGCCAGTTTATAGCCTATATCGTTTAATTTCTCTTTATCCAGCACTTCAAACAAGTATTTGGTAGCCTGATTGCCGGTTGAAGTATGATAATTCCAGACATCTGCAATATTATCAACCAGATTCTCAACCACCTTATGCCTTATCTGCTCAGGAACAATATCCAGGAACAAGGGGAATGCATTTGAGCCCTGGGAATTTGGTCTGTAATATCCCTTTTCAGGATCCAGAAACTCAGTATTGATAGCTGCCTTAGTCATATCGGCAATTTCATTAAAATACTTGCTGTCCTCCGGATAGCCCAGCAGCTGAGCTGCTTTATCCATAATAATGCAATCATAGTATAAATAACCGGTTGTAATAATTTGAGCAGGTATATTGGCCGGTAAAGCATTTTCTCCCCATCCCAAAATACTCTCTGTCATGGGCGGCGCCCAGTCTCCGAAATAATCCTTTTTGATCAGTCCATCCTTTGTCTGACTGGCCAGGAACTGAACATACTGCTTCATGCCTTTATAATGCTTTTCCAATGCCTGCTGATCTCCGTAGTAAAGATAGAGATACCATGGCAGCAGTATATAAACGCTGGAGATATGGGCGGCTGGCTGCCCACCATAGAAATAAGGCGCTGTGTCCGGTATGCTGCCTGTTGTTTGATCCTGAGCATCTGCAATGTCGTCCAGCCATTTTTCATAGAATAACAGCATATCAAAATTGAAAAGAGCCTCTTCAAATCGCACTGTCATATCATTAAGCCAAGCAAGACGCTCATCCCGCTGCGGGCAATCAGTTGGAACACTGTGCAGGTTATTCCTCTCGGTTTGTATTAAAGCCTGGTATACACGATTCATTATCTCCGAGCTGCATTCAAAGTGCCCGGTTTTGTTTACATTGGTATGCACACAAACTCCATTCAACCCTTCCATAAGCACTCCCGGCTCCAGGTTTACCTGAACATACCGGAAACCATGGTATGTGAATCTGGGTTTATATGTCTCCGTACCCTCACCCTTCAGAATATATATGTCCCTTGCTTTTGCCCCACGCAGGTTTCCCTGGTTAACCCTTCCGTCCGGATATAGTGTTTCGCCATACAGGAGTTCTACACGTCCCCCTCTATGGCCTTTAACCTTAATCTCAACCCATCCTGCAATGTTCAGTCCCAGGTCAAAGACAACAGATTCTCCTGCATAGGCAGCATAAACCGGTTTAATACGTCTTGACTCCATTATAGGCGGCATCATTTGGGATACCAGTTTGCCGCCGGGAGCTGCTGCACATATTGCAGGCAGCCACTCATTTTTGTCTTCGTTGTATCCTGGCATGTTCCAACCAGGTTTTTCTTTCCGGGCATCATATATTTCTCCATCATAAATGCTGTTTTCCCTGATAGGTCCATCACAGCATAACCAGCCGCCTTCGGTACCGCCTTGACTGGTAATGCTCTTTAACTGCCCATCTTCCTGCTGAATACGGATATCACAAATCAGCTTAGGTATGCCGTTCCACTCCGGCATTTTTCCAATATACTTTATAAAGGTGGGATGCTTTAATCCATACCAACCTTCGCCCAGCTGAATACCGACTACATTCTCACCAGCCTTCAGGTAATCAGTAATGTCATAGGTAGAGTATAATACACGTTTTCTATAATCCGTCCATCCAGGCTCAAGTTGTTTGTCTCCCACGCGTTTTCCGTTTATATAAAGCTCATAATAGCCTATACCGCTTATATAAGCACGGGCATCCTTTATGCCGCCCTCAAGCAGAAAGGATTTTCTAAACAGTGGTGAAATACCCCATTGCGGGTTAGGAGATTGAATCCAGCTTCCCTGCCAATCCTCATTATGATAAAGTCCGGTCTCAAACCAGGCCTCCTGGCTTATAATGGGTTCTTTTCGATTATCCAGCCAAATATAAACATGCCAATAATAGCGTTTAGCACTTTCCAAACATCGCCCCCGGAATTCAATCCCGGATGACTTGCTGCTTTCTACGATGCCGCTGTCCCATACATTCCCGGCTGCAGCACCGCTATTTTGGGCAGCATCTGATACCAGTATCCTGTATTTTGTTTGCAGTCCGGCAGCTTCACCATTGTTCAAGGTCCAGGAAAACCGGGGTTTTTTGTTTTGTACCCCTAATGGGTTCTCAAGATATTCACATTTTAAATTGACATGCATTTCATTCACTGTCATAAGCACTATATCCTTTCTTGCAGTATCATTTGCTTTTAACACACAATCAGCCCATTTAAAAGTGAGTCAGCTGTGTTCACATCTGCTCCTGTCACTATTAGCATAAAAAAGGCCGGAAAGATAGAGCCTACCTTATCCGGCCCGATATTAAGGTTAAACTAAAGCCTAAGTCATATTTTTCTTTTTATAAATTTAAGTTAATTTGCTGCAGCCTCTTTCATTTTTGCAAGTTCCTGAGCAGCCTTTTCATAGTTTGGTATGCTGTATTCAACAAGCTGATTTGCTCCAAGCTGAATAATATCATCCATGAATTTCTGCCGTTGAGCTTCAAATTCTTCGTCACTTTCTGCAATAACCAATCGTGGTATATTGGTGAGTACATATTCACGTACACGATTGTCTATTTCAATAAGGTCACCCTCATAGGCAGGCCGGCAGCGGTCAAAGGCTTCATCCCATGTGTAATGTTTTGCAACGTTGAAGTTATCAATTGGTGCTTTAATGTTATAATGTTCGAGATACGATTTAACAATGCCGGTTGTTTTATACTTTTCAAAATACGCTTTGCTGTTCCTGAGAATAATTGGTGTCTTATCCTCATTCATGAACGGACCAAAGAAAGTGCTGAACAAAGGTCCTTCTCTGTCGCCATTGTTATATGCCTCAACAATATCAGCCTTCAGATTGCGAACTCCATCAACAGTTTCCCATGTATCTCCCTCTACGCCGTTCGCAAATGCTAATGCACCTTCATAGCTCCATGCAAAATCAAGCAATTGCATTGCGCGTTCCGGGTTCTTGCAGCTTTTTGTTATTGCATAGGATGCTCCGCCTTGTGAGTACATATAGCTGCATGTAAAGCTGTCATTTACAAAATTCTCAAACTTAACAGGCAAGAAAGTTTTGTCCGGATCATTCATAATCGGCACATCAGCGACTCCCAGCGGTGCATACAGAACTTGTCCGGCTGTTACCTTTTCAAACCATTGGTCAAACTTCATAGTAACAACTTCCGGATCCAATATTCCCATCTGATATGCTTTGTTAAAGTAGCGAATAAGCTGCCATGTAGGTGCATCTTCACCATCCATAGCGTTTATCATCTTGGTTGGTTCATCTATCATTGCACCCAGCAGACCATACATATCAAGCTTTCTAAAGCCTATAAAAGCCTCTGCTGCCGTGAGAGAGAATGTATTCCACGCTGCATCAGCCAGGAATCCACTTATTGCGTAAACCTTTTTACCATCCTCAGTTTCCGGGTATGCATCCTGCATCTGTTTTAGTACATTCAGCAGATCGTCCATATTTTCTACTTTGGGCATTCCAATTTTCTCGTATACATCCCAGCGGATATAAGGAGCGACTGTAGGAAATCCTGCATTATAATCCTGTCCCGCACGTACATTGATGAAGTAGAGTTTGCCATCATTGTTACGGCTGTAGAATTTTCGTGAATAATCCAGTGCGAAACGTCCTTCTTCTTTGCTGGTTATATTGCCGCCATAGCTTTGTACAAGATCATCAAGGGGTATAATAGAATCTGTATCATGTAAAAGCTTGCGTTGTTCAGGGGTGATAGCCATAATAATGTCAGGCAGGCTGTCAGAGGCTATCATAGCGTTGAGCTCTGCATCAAGGTTCATTCCGGCATCTGAAGTCACGTCAATTGTAATACCTGTTTTCTCAGCGACATATTTTGTTACCGGGTCATCCTGTACTCCGCTCATCTGGCTGATTCCCTGCATGAGTATGGAAATGGTAACCGGTTTGTTCTCATCAGTAACATCATTAGGTTTTTGTGATGGGTCATTAGCAGAGGGGGAGGAACAACCAGCCAGAATACTAATAAGCAAGGCAAAAATCAATGCAGTTAAAGTTATCCTGTGTTTTTTAAACATAATTATGGTCAAATCCTTTCTATATTTTAATTTTTCTTGTTTTATTTTTATAACTTTGCCAAACAGCATTTAGGTGATCAAAGTAACATGGCTAACTATATTTATAATTTCCTGCATCTCCTTTCCGTAGCTTTTTCAGCCTTTTACCGAACCTATCATAATGCCTTTGACAAAGTAGCGTTGGAACAAGGGGTAAACTACCATAACAGGAAGCATGGTAACTACCGAAATACAAGCCTTAAGGGAAAGTGAACTTGTACGCTGGGTTTTTTGTAAAGCTGTATTTATATCACTTATTAGTGTTGAGTCCATGCTTTGCAGGTACTCTAACAGCAGCAGCTGAAGGGTCTTCAGGTCCCTGTCCTTTACCAGGTAAAAGTTATCCTGCCACGTATTCCACTGATTAACTGCGCTGAATATGGCAATTGTTGCAAGGATCGGCAGGCATATAGGCATGATAACCCTAATAAAGACCGTGAAATATCCTGCGCCGTCAATCTTAGCAGCCTCCTCTAAAGCTGGCGGGATGCTTTCAATATAGGTTTTTATTAAGATGACATAGAAAGCTCCTATGGCAGACGGAAGTATATAAAGCAGGAAATTATTATTAAGTCCATACGACCTCATTATTATGAAATAAGGAATAATCCCAGCATTCAGGTACATTGTGATAACCAGAATAAAGTAGATAAAACGGCGCATCGCAAGTTTTCTCTGTGTAAGCAGGTATGCGAACATTGCAGAGCAAAACACCGTTATGGCAGTACCAAGGACAGTCCGGCTAAGAGATACTAAAAATGCCTTAATTATGTCTCCCCTCTTAAACAAGTACATGTAGTTTGCCATAGTAAGCCCCCTGGGTAATAGCCATGGGGTGCTCCTGGCTGCTTCAGTGCTGTTGCTGAGAGAATAAATAATCAGATAATAAAACGGATATGCAAATATAAACCCAAGTAATATAAAACCGGTGGTATTAATTATATTGAACATTGATATATTTCGTTTCTTTTTAGTCATCTGATAAACCACCTTTATCTAAATTACTGAGCTGCCGGTCACTTTTTTGGCCAGTTTATTTATTGAAAATAACAGGACTATGCTTATTATGGATTGGGTCATCCCGATTGCAGTTCCGTATGATATCTCACCGTTTCCAATACCGATCCGGTATGCAAATGTTGCCAGGACCTCTACTTTATCAGCAACAAGTGAATTATGGAATACAAAGAATTGCTCAAATCCAGCATTCATAAGACCGCTGATCTGAAGAACCAGCATAACAAAGTATGTGGGAAGTATACTCTTAATAGTTATATGGTACATTTTATGCCATCGGCCAGCACCATCTATGGCTGCAGCATCATACAACTCCGGGTCAATTCCGGCTATAGTTGATAAGTATATTATGGCCGTCCATCCGGCAGACTTCCAAACGCCTAATAATGTCTGCAGGATATAAGTGACGCTTTCATCTGCAAGAAGGTTGTAGCCGGACTTCCACAAACCGATACTCACTAAGACTTGCGAGAACTTCCCTTCAATACTGAAAAACATGAAGCAGACAGAAAATACAAGTACCCAGGAGATAAAATTAGGAAATGACGTAACTGTCTGTATAATCCTTGCAAACCTTCCTTTCGGCAATTCTGCAAGAAATACAGCCATTAATGCCGGAATTGGTGATGCCAGAATGCCTAAAAAACCATAAATCAGCGTATTCTTAAATGCTATTGGAAACCTGCTGCCTGGAGCAAAAAGCTTGAGGAAATATTTAAATCCGACAAACTCCTGCTGAAATAATGAGCGCCCAGGAAGGTAGTTAACAAAGGCATATGTCCATCCAAAGAGCTGTGCATAGTAGAACATTATAATAAATATTACAAAAGGCAATACCATAAGAGTTAATGTAAGATCGCATCCATTAAAACGTCTTGCGAAGCTTATCTGAAGTCTCCTATAGACAGATGCTTTATGGCTGCTGTCTATTTGCTTCATTGTGTAAGACCCCTTTCCTGGTTAATGACAATAAGCTGTTCTTAATTCCCTGGTTAAATAAATCAAGCTCTTTTAAACTGGACTTCCTGCTCATATTTCTCCATTTCCTTCAGCCAGGAGGAGCCTACACCCTTGCCTTCTGTCATGCACAGGTAATCCCATACTGCATTAACAGGCAGGTTCCGGAATTCATCCATCAACGCAAGTCTCTTAGTCAGATTGTTCTTTTTCTCTGCTTCCTTCAGCAGGTGGCTGGGCTCAAGCAGTACTTCCAGTAATGTCTTGCCCAATGCACGAAGACCGATTATCCAGGCTGATACACGGTTGATGGTGGCATCGAAGAAGTCCATTCCCAGGTCAACCTTCTTGTTGAACAAATCCTGTCTCTTGATTTCCAGAAGAATAGACCGCAAATTATCGTCCTGAATCAGGCAATGGTCGCTGTCCCAGCGAATTCCACGGGTCAGGTGCAGATTGATGGACTCAACAAAGGGATAAATGGCAGTAATCTTGTCTGCTACATCTTCAGTGGGATGATAATGTCCGGTATCTATGGTAATGCCTACGCCTTTCTTAACGGCATAAGCCAGGTAAAAGTCATGAGATCCTACTACAAAGCTTTCAGTTCCGATCCCGAATACCTTTCCTTCAAACACATCACGCATATTATTTTTATCATAGGGGGTCTCCAGAATCCTGTCTAATGAATCTATCAGCCTTCTGCGGTATGCAGCCCTGTCAGCAGGCATATCCTTGGTGCCGTCCGGCACCCAGGTATTGTTAATGCATACCTGGCCCAATTCCTTGCCGATGTCATTGGCTATTTTTCTGCCGTTAATACCGGCCTTGATCCAATACTGGCGGACATTCTCGTCATCGGATGCCAGGGAGCAGCCGTCCTTCATCATGGGATGGGTGAAATAGGATACATTAAAATCTATTCCTATGTTGTTTTTCTTTGCCCAGTCTATCCAGCTGCGGAAGTCTTCAGCTTCCAGCTCGTTGCGCTCTTTCTTTACCTTGGGCTCGGCATACATGCTGTGCAAATTAAGCTTATGCCTGCAGGGCGAGAACTTGAAAGCCTGCTCCAGGTCCTGCCGCATCTCGTCCCCGTTCCTGGCTCTTCCGGGATAGTTTCCGGTAACTACATTCTCGCTGTGTATTCCTTCATTTCCTTCAAATCCTCTTACATCATCTCCCTGCCAATTGTGCACTGCAATCGGAATGGATTTGAACTTCTCAATTACCTTGTCTGCATCCAC
>DUSN01000058.1 GCA_012842605.1 Clostridiales bacterium | reverse complement strand
TTCCGGTAACTACATTCTCGCTGTGTATTCCTTCATTTCCTTCAAATCCTCTTACATCATCTCCCTGCCAATTGTGCACTGCAATCGGAATGGATTTGAACTTCTCAATTACCTTGTCTGCATCCACATCATACATAGCGTAGATCTTTTTGGCGTTTTCATAGTTGCTTAAGATAATTTCCTTTTGCATAGCAATACTCCTTTCTTATTTGTTATATTATAAGCAAAATTATTATCCCATTAGAAGCTTATTAATAAGCGGCTGTGATAATGATTCAATTTACTGCTTTAATAATATTAGTGTCAATCCTTTACATATATGCTGTCCATATATTCAGTATGGAAACCTGTAGAAAAGTCCCACCGACCTGCTGCTACTGACATAGCTACGATTTTTTCCGCTCCGATATCAGGCATCCCGTGATGAGAATTTGATACTACATAGCCGCCGCATTTTGAAAAAGCTTTAAGGTTACGTTTGGTCTGTGATACTACCTCGTCAAAGTCTCCATCTACCAGTGTTTTTTGTGCGTCTACCCCTCCATGAATAACCAGCCGTCCTCCTATTTTTGCAGCAAGCTGTTCCGGGCTCATATCCGGGCAGCTGGTCTGAACTCCTATATGTGCATTAATCCCTATTTCAATAAAATCTTCATAGACAGCTGTAACATCCCCGCAGGAGTGGAACATTACCATAAGGCCTGCATTGCGCGCTTCATGAACCTGCTCCTTCAATGCAGGTTTAAACAGCTGCCGCCACATTTTGGGAGAAATCAGCAGTGAGGACTCACCTGCAAAATCATCACCAAGCCATAAAAAGTCACAATATTTTGCTGCACCGGCTGCTATACAGCGCTTTATCAGTCCTACTACATACCTGCTTTTCAGCTTGACATACTCATGTATAATTTCAGGTTCAGAAGCCATCAGGCTGAGAGCCTTTACCATCCCAAAATCATTGCAGGCACCTGAAAAAGCCGGCATCCAGCCAGGACAGCATATTAATGCCTTGTCCGGGTACTTCTGCCGGAAAGCCTTGAAGTCGGGAAGTTCAATATTTTCGGGATCCATTTGCCCCATTATTTCTCTGACTTGAGCAACTGTTTCAACATTTTTCAACATGCGAAAGCCGGTTTCATCTGAAAAGCTCTTCCCTGAATCGTTATTTTTTATATCTTCAGGAACTGGTACGGGACTGTAGCTGGAACGGAAAATTGTCCATCGGAAGTCACTGCCCAGGGCAGTTTGTATCTGTTCAGGATCTGACATGTGATACTTTTTGTCAAAATCTTCTTTAAGCTCAGGCCATACGGTGCCTTCCATCAGATCAAAACAAGGAACATCAGTTTCCTGAAAATTATACACAGCCAATGCTCTCTCTCGTGAGGTCATTTCCTGTTTCCCTGGATTCATAGACTTACCTGTCCTTTCTCCCCAGTATTATTTGATCCTGCAGGTGCACCATCATAGAGAATGTGTACTTGTAAAATATTTGTCCATGGTGCCATTATAACAAATATTAGAAAAAATTACTATGTTATAACTGCTAAATTTCTTCCTTTATTAAAGAAAAAAAGAAGAGGAGAAACTCCCCTTCTTTTGGCTAAGCAGTCCTCTTTTGCTTGGTCACCACCAGAGCCACTGCAATGGAAGCGACCGCAAACCCGAAAACTATCAGCATGTTGTATAATACAGGCGTTATATTTCGGAGCGTTAATTCAGTCATACCTGCAATTATATTATTGGACTTTACATACCAATAGGTTGGCGTAAATGACCCTATTCTCAAGACAGTACTGCCTAATAACTCCTGTGGCACCAAAACCCCGCTTATGAAGGATGATCCTAAAGATATAACATTGGCTGCCGCAGATATGGCTCCCGGACCCTTTACTAAGATGCTGATCAAAAAGCTTATACATAAGGCTGAAAGGGAAAACACAAGGGAGTTTATCAAAAAGAACATGCCTTTGGCTGTAAACATGAAGCTTCCGAACATGAACAAGCTGGGCATAATCATGATTAACCAGGCAAGCACTGCATAACTTAAGTTGCCTAAGATCAGCTGGGTGTTCATGCTCTTAGGGGTAATAGGCGAGCAGAGATTGCGGTTCCTTAAGTCCTTTTTATTGAAGACCAGCATAACAGTGCTGACTCCCAATATCAAAACAGCAAACAGTGAATAAGCCATATAGTTGAAATGGTAGCCAACCTTTTGACTTTTTGATACTTCCTCAACTTTTCTGATCAGTTTTACTTCAGCTTTCTGTTCCAGGTCTTTCATTACAAAGTCTGTCAGCTGTTTGTCGGACAGCCCTTTCATGTTACTTATATACATTTTTGCAGTGTTTATATATTTGTTGATTACATTATCCAAATATACCTCACTGACAGAACCGGGTACAGCAATTTTCTCTATTTTTACATCTTTTCCCTTCATCAGATCTTCGGCAAAACCCTTTGGTACCCTGACAATATATTCAACTTCCCTGAAAAACAGGGCATCCTGCAGCTTTTCCCTGTCATCCGGTATATCAATCATATTCGTGATATTGCTCAGGCTGCTCTCAAGGCCATCGGACAAAGCACTGTCATCATAGCTGAAAAAAGCAATATTGACTCTTGTTTCGCTAAAATCTGCATTAGCAGGGTTGCTGCCCACATTTGACATTATAACAGCCACAACAAGAAAGGAGAAAATATAGATAGTAATTTGCGGCAGATTCTTATGTATTATTTTGAAAAGAGCTTTATATACTTGCATACCTCTGCCTCCTTACCGCCAGATAGGTCAAGGTGCCAAACAGAACCGAATAACCGCAGAGCAGGGCAATATTAGTAAAGAACCGTGCATGGGTGTCAAAATAATAAAGGGCATAAAAGCTGTCGGTTATCAGGTTTGCCGGGTTCAAATAGCTTAAGACAGGCACCTTTGTATGAACAATATACTTCATTTTGTCGTACATCATCCCGGAAAGGAATGTCATGATCATGGAGCTTCCTATCAATATCCCAATCTTTACTCCCTCACTTTGCCGGTTAACAGAGCTTATAAAGGTGCCAAAAGTAACTCCTGTAATGGTGGATACTATACTGGTGAGTGCGATATATCCTACTTGATTGCCAAAGTCGACCCTTAAGACTGCAATTAAATACACAAGCAGGGCAGTGACTGCTATCAGCTGGAAAGAGACGGCCGCACTCATGGAAGCAATAATTATCTTGGCTTTGTGTATAGGTGCCATGTTTACTCTTGCGCCCTGATAGGACAAATTGCCCTGCATTGCCAAAACCTCTTTCAGCCCGCTGAAACTCCCATAAAGACATGCCATTGCTATCAAGGAATAAAAGTAATTTACAACTGTGTTGGGCTCTGCCTTGCCGGATGGCACAGCTTTAAGGTAGTCCGTCCTGTCGAATACGCTGTCCGGCAGCCCATTTTGAACAGCAGCCGGATTCTGACTTATGATAGTGCTAATGGTCGATGATGTTTGCAAAAAATCATCCAGGAAGCTTTTTATTATGGTCTCATTGATGCCGGATTCCTTAACAAAAAGCTTCAGCCCATCGTCAAAGTGAATATAGCCTTCTATTTCCCCGTCTTCCAGCAGCTTTTCAGCATTTTCCTTAGTAGTATAGGTCACATTGAACAAATCCGGAACAGATTTCACAGCTTCAGTAAATTCCGGGTGCTCTCTTAACTCCTCATTATCAACAATCCCTACTTCAATTTCCGTAAAGCTTTCCGCATTGGAAAGGTTGGAAAAGGCCAGGTAGAACAATGTTGCCAGTATTATAGGAAACATCAGCGTCCAGAATACGTTTTGCTTATCTCTCAAAATGCATTTAAGCCTATACATATAAATATGAAGAAACATAATCCTACCCCCTACGCATGATCTCTAAGTTCTTTGCCGGTTATCTCCAGGAACACATCATTCAAGGTAGGAGGCTCTGAGTAAATCCTGCCGACATTAATTTGACTGGACCTTAGATACTCCAGCAATGCACTCAGATTATTCTTGCCCCGCCTGGATTTGGCTACCAGCATATTGTCGTTAAATTCAGCGGATACGATATTTGGCAGACTTCTTACACCTTCAAGAATATCAGGGTTATGTTCCAGTATTTCTACTGTGATCTTTTCCCCTGAATTGATCATTCCCTTAAGTTCATCCTTGGTTCCTAAAGCAATCACTTTGCCTTTGTCCATTATAGCTATTCTGGTGCAGATCTCCTCTACTTCCTCCATATAATGAGAGGTATATACAATGGTAGCTCCGTCATCATTAAGCTTGCGTATCCCCTCAAGTATCTTCCTCCGGCTTTGAGGATCCACGGCAACCGTCGGTTCATCCAGAATAATCAGTTTCGGCTTGTGAGCAATGCCGCATGCGATGTTTAACCTGCGGAGCAGACCGCCGCTTAATTTCTTTGGAAGAAACTTCCTGAAGCTGTCCAGCTCTACAAATTCGATTGCCTCTTCAACAAGCTCCCTGCGTTTCTTCTTATCTTTGATATACATCCCGCAAAAGTAGTCAATATTTTCATAAACAGTCAGTTCATCAAATACTGCGACATTTTGCATAATGATGCCGATATTCCTTTTTATGTCATATGCATCAGGTGCCATAGGCCTGCCATATACTTCTATAGTTCCCTTGTCATATTTAAGCAGCGATAAGATGCAGTTGATGGCAGTTGTCTTTCCGGAACCGTTTGGGCCCAGCAAACCAAATATTTCTCCTTCCTTTACTTCCAGATTGAAATGATCCAGGGCGATTAAGTCATCATATCTTTTTACCAGATTATTAACCTTGATTATCATTGAAAATCCTCCCTGCAATAGGTTCTCAGGTTTTTTCCCAAGTTTATCATAGCGCATATGCAGCTCACTTTTAAGTGAACAGAATCCTGACTTACCATGACAAATGTAATTGATAATATGCATTTTTAAATAAACCAATACAGGATCAACAATTATTTGTAGAGACACCTATAAAATGGTAAAATCTGAGTATAAGATTAGCAGCTTATGAAGGGATTTAGATTTTATATGAGGAAGTTGATTGATAAGGTTATCATATTATTAGTTTCCTTGATATTCTACCTCTCCGGCGTGGATTCATCATACATGGTTGTACCGGTTCTGACAGTAATGATTATAAGCGCAGTGCTGAGCTACCTGGAAAATGACAAGGTGACACTGGCCTTGTTTGCTTTATTCCTTTTGCTGTGCCTGCGTTACCCTGAATTTCTTGCGTTTATTCCCCTTTTCTGTTACGATGCGGCATTTATGAACATCAAGGGGAACTACTGGCTCTTTTCCTTTTTACCGTTTGCTGTTCATCATAAATCATTACCCTTCCCGGCTCTGCTATTGGAGGCTGCATTCATACCGGCAGCAGTTGTGCTGAAAAACCGGACCATCATGCTTCAAAACATGGAAGAGGAATATCGCAGGCTTCGTGACAATGCAGCGGAAATATCATTAAAGCTGGAAAAACAGAATAAAGAACTCATAGAAAGACAGGATTATGAAATCCATCTGGCTACCATTACTGAACGAAACAGAATTGCCAGGGATATTCATGATAATGTAGGTCATCTGCTTTCCCGGTCAATCCTTCAGATTGGAGCCTTAATGGCTGTAAATAAGGAGAAAAGCATAGCGGATAATTTAAGGCTGATAAAGGAAACGCTGTCAGAAGCTATGGACAGCATTCGCGCCAGTGTCCACAATCTGCATGAAGACTCTGTTGACCTGAAGAATGAGATTCAAAAGCTGATTAACAGCTTCACATTCTGCCCTGTTGACTTTCAATATGATATGAATGAAAACCCGGATAAAAAGATCAGGTACTGCTTCATTGCAGTGGTCAAGGAAGCCTTGTCAAACATTATGAAGCATTCCAATGCAACAGAAGCTGCAATAACCATGGTAGAACATCCTGCTATTTATCAGCTGCTGATTAAGGACAACGGCACAAATGCTTCCTACAACAGGGATAACGGGATAGGACTTCAGAGTATTACCGACCGGATAACTTCCCTGGGAGGAAATATTCATATCAGCACCGAAAAAGGCTTCCGGATTTTTATTTCAATACCGAAAATCAGCGTATAGAAAGGATGGTTAATTTTATGCGAATTCTGATAGTTGATGATGATAAGCTGGTATGCACATCTCTCAAAACGATACTTAAGCAGAATGAAGATATAACTGTTGCAGGAATCGGTTACAGCGGCAAAGAGGCAATTGATCTATACAACCGTTTAAAGCCCGATATCCTGTTAATGGATATCAGAATGGACAACATGACCGGGTTGGAAGCAGCCGAAATTATATTAAGCAAGGACAAAAATGCAAAAATACTGTTCTTAACCACCTTCTCCGACTATGAATATATCATTACCGCATTGAAAATAGGATCTAAAGGCTATATAATCAAACAAAATTTTGAATCCATTGCCCCTGCTTTAAGGGCTGTATATATGGGACAAAGCGTATTTGGCGACGATATTGTATCAAAAATACCATCATTGATAAAGAATCATAACAAAGTCGACCTTTCAGCTTATGACCTTACAGAAAAAGAATGGAAGGTTATTACACTTGTGGCGGAAGGGCTTAACAATAAAGAAATAGCCGGCAGGCTGTATTTAAGTGAAGGCACGGTGAGAAATACAATTACCACAATACTGGAAAAGCTTGACCTCAGGGACAGGACACAGCTGGCTGTGTTTTATTATAAGAATAAATGAAAACTATAAAGCCTGGCTGTCTGACTAAAAGGCAGCCAACCTTTATTTTTGGGGATATACTAAAAAAATTAAAACTGCATAAGGTTTATATAAAACGGTCAAAATCAATCATTATTGACTATTAGTGGTCATTGTGGATTGATTTTTATTGTTTTTAATGCTATTTTTATATTGAAATATACAGTAAGGAGTATAAAATTGAACAAATCAGCATCATTAAAATACAGAGAAGTATTAGAATACATATTGGTAAATCAAAAAGCTACAGTACAGGAATTATCTTCAATTTTCTTTCTAAGTGAGAGTACCGTACGGCGGGTATTGAGTGAACTGGAAAAAGAAAACTTCATAGAACGTTTTCATGGCGGAGCTGTTGTAAAAGGAGCAGATATAAAATCAGAAGCCCTTAATAAAAGAAAAAATTATATGACACGGCAAAAGGCAGCAATAGCATTAAAGGCTGTCAGTTTTATTAAAGATGGAATGACTGTCATCATGTTAGGCGGCACTACCGTGCATGCCATGTGTCAGTATCTGAAAGGACGCCATCTCACTGTTATAACTACTTCCATACCTGTAGCAAATGACTTGATGCTCGAACCGAATATGAAGATTATTCTTCTGGGCGGTATTATTAATCCGCAGGAGTATGAGGTTCGCGGTGCTATGACAAAAGCAAGCCTGGAGAGGCTGAGAGCTGATCTGGTATTTGTCGGTGCTACAAATATACATGAGCAGCACGGACTTATGACAGATGATCCTGACGCTGTTGACACGTACAGAGCTTGCCTGGAATCAGCAGACAGAAAGCTCCTGCTGGCAGACAGCACCAAGTTCAGACCCGGAGGGGCTGCTGTTGTAGCAAGACTGGATGAGCTTGATGACATAATTACAGATTATCAAATATCTGAAGCAACCATACAAAAGCTTAAGCTTGCCAATATAAACATTCACATAGCATCAAAATGATATTTTATAAGGGGGCTGCATATGAATGGATTACAAATCCTATCATGAAATTACAAATCAGTCTGTCGCTCTTAAAAAAACATTCAATTTACTTGCATTAAAAGCAGATGAGATAAAGTCGTTTTTCAAAAACCAGGGCGACGTTGTCTTTATAGCCTGTGGATCCAGCTATTGGGCATCTTTGTCAGCATATCGAACTTTTTCTTTCTATACAAACAGAAGAGCATATGCAGTGAAAGCCGGAGATATTCTGATGAATCCTGAAGAATACAAGACGGTTTCTACCAATCCCATTCTGGTTTGTCCTTCCCGCTCCGGAGCTACAACCGAGCAATTGAAGGCAATCGAGATCCTGCGCAATTCATATAGAAGTGTTCCGCTATTGTCAATCGTTGAATATGAAAACAGTCCGCTGCAGCAAGTTTCAGACCTAACCTTGAATATTCCCTGGGCTAATGAAGAATCAGTATGTCAGACCCGTTCATTCTCATGTCTTTATCTTGCCATGGTACTCATCAGTGCAATTGCATCCGAAAATCAACGGCTGCTTTCCGGCATGAAGAATTATGTTGAAAATGCAGCATTATTGCATATAAAAGGCGAGCAGGTCATTCGAAACATTGTAAACAGCTTTGGTAATTTCGATTACCTGGTTGCACTGGGAAGCGGAAGACAATATGGAGTAGCCATTGAAGGAGCTTATATTGGAATAGAAATGGCACTGCTGCGGGCCAGTTACTATTCCGTGCTTGAATTAAGGCATGGTCCCATAGTGACAACCAACGACAAAACTTTGGTAGCTATTGTTTCCAATGGCTATGCTTTGGAATTGGAAGAGAATATGGCAAAAGATGCTAAAAAGCAGGGAGCTAAAGTACTTGCTGTAGTATCTAACGGCAGCTTTGAAAACGCAGATTGGGTTTGCAGCATGGATAGCGACTATCCGGCAGAAGCAGTCGCACTATATTATGTTTACCTTATGCAATTGCTTGCATACTATAAGGCTGTTATTTTGGGACTGGACCCTGATCACCCCGGTAATTTAGTACCTTATATAACATTATGACTTAGAGCAATTATTAAGAGGAGGCAAATTAAATGCGAAAAAAACTGGTTATTATCGGAGCAGGAAGTGCCATGTTTACTCAGGGACTGGTCATGGACCTTATAAAGAAAAACCCTGGCGGTTATAAATGGAAACTGTCACTGGTGGATATTGACGGTGAAATCCTTGAAGATGTAGCAAAGCTTGTTACAAAAATGATTCAGGGGAAAGAAGCAGATATTGAATTGGATTGGTCAACTGACCGATGCGACTGTCTCCCCGGTGCAGATTACATAGTGTCTACCATCGGTGTAGGCGGACGGCGTGCCTGGGAGCAGGATGTTTTTATCCCGCGCAAATATGGAATCTATCAGCCTGTAGGAGATACTGCAATGCCGGGCGGAATTTCTCGGGCAATGCGTATGGTACCCGCCATGCTGGATATTGTCAGGGATTCAATGAGACTGGCACCTAATGCTTTATTCTTTAATTATTCCAACCCGATGGCTATAATCTGCCGGGCTGTACGAAAAGCCTTGAACTATCCAATCACGGGGCTCTGCATTGGAACAGCCGGCTCAGAATGGTACATAGCTGACTTTATGGGCTGGGACAGAAAACAAGTAACCTCACTTGCGGCAGGCATAAATCATTGTACATTCATATATGAACTGCGACTTAATGGCAAAGACGCATGGCCTGCTGTCAGAGAAAAGCTGGCTAAGGTATACAAAGATGCCTTTGAAAGTGATATTGGAGATCGTTTCCATGGTGAAAAGGCTAATGAAAAATTATTGGAACTGGGAGAACCATGGGCCTGGAGCTTTTTCCAGAAATACGGGGCATTCCCGGCACCCGGTGACAGGCATGTAACCGAATTCTTTACCGAATATTTCCCGGGCGGATCCTACTATGGCAAGACCCTGGGCGTTGATGCCTATTCCTTTGAACAAACCATATCCTGGGGCGATAAAATATATGAAGATACGATTAAAGCAGCCCGTTCGCCTGAACCTCTCGGTGAAGAGTTTTTCGAGCACTTCCATGGAGAACATGAACAATTAATGGATATCATAGACTCAATAGAAAGGGATCTAAGAAAGATTTTCTATATGAATGTGCAGAACTGCGGTACCATACCCAACCTGCCTGGCTGGGCAGTAGTAGAAATGCCGGCAGTGGCTGGTGCAAACGGTCCAAAACCAGTCTATCTTGATAATTTCCCGGATGTGCTGGCGGGTTTCACCATGCGTTTCCTGTCCGGAATTGAGATTGCCGTAGACGCAGCATTGAAAGGTGACCGCAGGCTTATGGAGGAAGCTATTCTTTCAGGTGGTTATATATCTGACCGGAATGCAGTTGCAAAGATGGTTGATGAATTGCTGGCAGCCCATAAGGCATACCTGCCGCAATTTGAATGATGAATGAAAAAGGAGATAATATGACTAATAAGGAACGTTTTTATACAATCATGTCCGGAAGGGTGCCTGATAAGGTGCCTTTCCTGATATTTTCAGAGCTGCTGCCCGGAGATGTATATGAAAGGGAACTTAAAGCCCGCGATGTAGGGCTGATTGTTCACACAGGGTCTGTTTATGCCATAAAAAGCGGCTCAAATACTACCGATTCCATAGAAAACGGTGTCCGCACCATCACCATTAATACCCCGAAAGGTTCACTTACTGCCCGGTATTTAACCGGATACAACCATGCTTCAGGCAGCGGGGAGATTCAGAAGGAATGGTTTGTTAAAACCGAAAAGGATTATGAGGCTATGATCTGGGATTTGGATCATACCGATTTTGACTTGGATGATTCACATTATAGAAGAGTCAAGGAAGAACTGGGCGATGACGGCGTTACTCATACCTGGTGCGATGAGCCTCCATATATGGGTCTCCAATACCTTCTTGGTTATGAGAATTGGGCTTTGCACCAGTTTGACTATCCGGATCTGTTTGCCGAGCTTCTTGCAGCCTATGGCCGCATGCAGGACAGAAGAATGATGGTTCAGCTTAAGGCACCGGAAAAAGACCTAATCAATATAGGCAATCTTTCCGGCAACTATTCCCCCAGGAATTATGAAAAGTATACAAAGCCCTACTTTGACCACTATTCCAGGCTTCTCAGAGAAGCAGGCTGTTCTGTAACAATTCATGCGGATGCCTTGAATTTAAAAGAACACATAAACCTGCTGCCGGGTCCTTATGTAAATGTAATCGAAGCATTTACTCCTCCTCCGGTGGGAAACCTTTCGCTGGCTGACGCCAGAAGAGCATGGGGAGATGATGTGGTGTTCCATATCAATATTCCCGAAACCATATTCTATGAAGGATATGATGCTGTCTTTAATTGGACCAGGGACTTGCTTCTTTCCGACGAAAATCCCAGAAAGTTTCTGTCATTTACAGAAATGGGCCTTTTAGGGGTTGAGGGAGAAAAGCTTAAGATATTTAAGACCGGCATTTCTGCTGTAATAGATGCTTTGGACAAGCATGGCGTTTATTGACAGGAATATGAGGAATATAGATTATCTTGGAGGCAGGCGTGTTGAAAAAATTTGACATTGTTACAGCATTGGATATTTGTGTGGATTTTCTGCTGCATTTAGGAGAAGTAAATCCTGAATTCGGGCAGAAGGAGCAAATAATACGTGATTATGGTGTCGAGCTTGGCGGGTCCTGCTGTATCTTTGCCTGCCAGGCTGCAAAGCTGGGACTGGTTACTAAGGGGATTGGCGTGGCAGGGCAGGACTCCTTTGGTTCTCTGGTTCTTGAAAAGCTTGGAGAAGCAGGAGTTATTACAGAAGACATCCGCAGGTATTCATCAATAAAAACCGGGATGGGGGCTGCACTTTGCAAGGATAACGGTGACCGGGCTATTCTAACTTATACAGGTACAATCGACGGGGTTAACCCGGAAGACTTTACTGAGGATATTCTCAGAAATACCAGGCACATCCATATAGGCAGTTATTTTCTGATGAAAAGGCTGCAGCGGTCATACCCGAAAATTTTAAAAGAAGCAAAAAAATGGGGAGCTGCTGTCAGTATTGATACCAATTGGGACCCTGATGAAAGCTGGGACAGCGAAATAGAGGATATATTCCCCTATACTGATATTTATTTCGGCAATGAAAATGAAGCTAAGGCAATCTCCGGAAAACAGACTGTCAGTGAAGCAGTAAAGCTATTGAGCAGCAAGATCCCGGTGGTTGTCATAAAAATGGGCGAAAAAGGCGCAGCTGTTTATGCAGAAGGCAAAGAATACTTCAGACCCGCTCTGAAGGTTGATGTAGTAGATACTGTAGGGGCTGGCGACAGCTTTGATGCCGGTTTTGTATATGGCTGGCTGAAAGGATATGATTTCGCCAAGTGCCTGGAAATAGCATGCCTGTGCGGAAGCTGCAGCACCACCCGGGCCGGAGGTATTGAAGGACAGCTGACATATGGGCAGCTGATTGAAAAGATTATTTTGTAAAAAAATGCTCAGCAACGTTTTTAACGAGCTTGCTGAGCTTTTTCCATAATGAAATAATGTTTTTATTAGCCTTTAGCTTTCCGATTCAATAGGTTTTCCGGCTTCCAGCAGTACTTTGTCTCTCCACATGAAAAAGCTTAATATGATCATCAGAATTCCGGTCCAGACCAGCATGTATTCAATGGCTATCAAATCCGCCAACGGACCGAAAACCAGCATCCCTAAGGGCATGGTTACACTGCTGAGCATGCTCATTACGCTAAAAACTCGTCCCAGGTAATCCCCTTCCACCTTTTGCTGTATAATTACCATGGAAGGTGTGTTGAACATCGGCAGAGCCAGACCGATTACAGCCATAAAAAACAGGTATATCCAGAAGTTAGGCACTATTCCCAGGGCAAAGGTAGCGATACCGATAATTATATTGGACAATACCATAGTGTGGAATTTATTCTTAAAGCCGGCCCAAGAAGCCATTAATAATCCACCTAACATCATGCCTCCGGAAAATACAATCTCGATGGCTGTCAGCCGCCAGACATCCTCTCCAAAAGTCCTTGTTACCTGCAGTGGTGTCAAAAAGGCAGCAGGAGCGGCAAAGAACATGAAGAATGCGGCAAAGATAAAAAACCGTTTCAAATAATCATGGCCTTTTACATATTGATACCCTGCCTTCATATCGCCAAAATAGCTGACGGTCTGCTTGGCAGCAGCCTTTGCATGGACAGGGATCTGTAGGAAGAACAGCAGAATAAAAACGGCAATGGCTGCAGTAACCACATCTATAAAGAATATTATTTCAATATCCGCTAATGTCAGGAGAGCACCGCTCACCATGGGAGAAATCAAGTTCACAAAGGAATGCAAGCTTCCATTGACTGCATTTACCTTGGTCAGCTTGTCCTCCGGCACCATTTGAGGAAGAATTGCCCCTATGGCAGGTGACTGGACAGCAGACCCTATTGCCCTGAGGACCATGACAGCATAGAACATCCAAAAGGCTTCATACCCCAATAGGAAAACAACTGCTACTATTAGAGTTGACACAGCTATAAAGGAATCGGAAAATATAATAAGTTTTTTCCGGTTATAGCGATCAGCCCATACCCCGGCAAAGGGGGACAAAATGAAATTGGGCAGGAAACCGCACAGGATGGAAATGGTCATTGCGACTCCTGACTTGGTTTCAAGGGTTATATGCCACATGATGGCATACTGGACCAGTGCAGACCCAAATACCGATATAATTTGAGTGGTTAAGAATAACACTACATTCTTTTTCCATTTTGAATTCATGTATATAAATTTCTCCAATCTTTTCTGTAAACTTGATATTTAGTGAACTTCCCTGTCAGAAAGTTACGCTCTTTATTTTACTATAGGGCATGCAGTTCTGTAAACTGTAGTTTCTTATCCTTTACTTCCCTGCTGACTGCTGAGGGAAAAATCAAATAGTTGCTGAGCTGACGCATTATATTGTTTACTGACATTATATAATGTTCAGCAGCTTTTTTCCCTGTCATCGGGGTATAAGATTTACAATATCAGGCAAATAGTGTAAAATATTGCTTATTACTAATTGTCCGCTCAATCAGCTTTATCACCTATAGTTATTTTCGCATTATCATATCCAGGTGAAGATAAAAAGCCATGAAAACAATATTACTGCTTCTTGGTACTAATGGAATCGGGAAAAGTTAGTTTTCCACCAAGTTGTCGGACTGCACAGAACCGGATGCTGCAGCGAGCGTGTAAAGGTATAGAGAAAATGTTGACATAGCTATAAAGAGGGGGATGCGAGTGAAGCTCAGTAAACCAAAAATGATACTATTCGATTACGGCCATACACTGCTTTGCGAACCGGGTTTTGACTTCCTGCGCGGAGAGGAAGCGCTCTTTAAGTACATAAAAAGCAATAAGAACAATCTGACACCAAAACAGGTAAATGATTTTGCTCAAGAATTGTTTGACAAAATCAGTGTCGCGCGGGAAATGGGATTGGAAATTCATGAACGGCAGTTCCAAAGGTTTCTTTATGAGTACCTGGAAATTGAATTTACAATATCGCTGCCGGAAGCAGAAAAAATACTATGGGATAACAGCTCCGCCGGAGCAATTATGCCAAATGCCGACAGAATGATTGATTATATAAACAGCAGAGGCATTCGCAGCGGTGTTGTCAGCAATATCGGCTGGTCAGGTTCTGCGCTGACGGATCGGTTGAATCGTTTGCTGCCGCATAATAAATTTGAATTTGTCATAACTTCCAGTGAATACATGTTTCGCAAGCCCAATCCCATGCTGTTTGAGCTTGCACTGAAAAAAGCAGGGCTGCCCGCTGAAGATGTATGGTTTTGCGGCGACAACATAAAGGCAGACGTTGAAGGCTCGGCAGCAGCAGGCTTATTCCCTGTCTGGTACGATGACGAAACCATTGAGAATCCATGGCGCAGGCATGATAAAGGAATACTCCCGAAATGCGAACATTTGCATATACACGATTGGCTGGAATTGATAGAGCTATTGGAGAAAACGGCATATTGACTGATGTTGCTCCGGTCGAAGATGAGTGGTAAAATATAACAATAGATTGCCCATAAGCCACAAATGCAAACTCAAATTAAACTAAATATTTAAGCATACACCAACAAGGCAAAAGATTTCATTATACTAATCATACTTTTGACCAATGGCATGCCAGGACTGCAGCTATATCTCGTCAAAGGAGGAACACAATTGGGGAAATGAGTTCAAACAAAGATGACAGCATATTTCAAAAACTTAACCCTCTTGCTTGCCAGCGGAATTTTCATATTAGGGGATATAGTTTCTTCTAAAAAAGATATCCACCTATCCTACAAATCTGCACTGGAATACGTCAACTACAAGCTTTTTTACGGATGGGGCTCTATTATCAGCTTTGCAATGATCAAATGACACCTTTGCAGTACAGAAAAAAGTATGCCCCGGTAGAATCCCGGATAGAGAACGGTTAAGTATGTTTATACATTTTTTCACGAGGTGATAAAATATGGTACAAAACGGGTCTGTCATCGGTACCCGCATGGAAACAGTTAATATTCATCGCTACAATCCACCGCAGTGGTTTCGTGAGGCTGATTTCGGTATCTTCATCCATTGGGGGCCGTCAAGCATACCTGCTTTCGCACCTGTCGAAGTCGACGATTATGCTAAGCTGATGCGCGAAAAACCTCCGGAGTATATGTTTAAAAATATCCCATACGCAGAATGGTACCAAAACAGCATACGCATCAAAGGCAGCCCGGCCTATCTCTATCACAAAGAGAATTATGGCGACAAGCCCTATTCTGCGTTCGCCGAGGAATTCAAACAATCGGCCAGGAATGTTGATGTTGAGGGTTGGGCTGATCTGTTCAAGAAAGCCGGAGCGAAATATGTTGTTGTTGTCAGTAAGCACCACGACGGCTTTGTAATGTTTGATACCAAAGTCGAAAACCCAAAGATGCCCGGATATCACCTGGATTTCGACTATGTCGGCAATCTCGCTGCCGCCTGCCGCAAGCGTGGTATGCGTTTCGGAGTCTATTACTCCTCCTTAATCGACTGGACCTTTACGAAAAAACCGATTGACAGCCCAGGCGATCTGTTTTTATGTAACGACAATTCCAGGACTTATTGCGACTATTGCTTTAATCACTGGATAGAGATCATTGACCGTTACAGTCCGGACGTGCTTTGGAGCGATATCGGCTATCCAACTGATCCGCGTCTTGAAGAGCTTTTCGCTTATTACTACAAAGCCGTCCCCGAGGGGGTAGTCAACGACCGCTGGGGGCAATGGCCTAAGTTCCTGCGCAATCCAATCGGCAGGGCATTTGTAAACTATGCTGCCAGAAAGATGCTGCGTGAAAGCCCTGGAAAACTACTTGATACCAAGTATTACGACTTTCGCACCCTCGAATACACAGCAGACTGGCAGGAAAACGATCTTTATTTTGAAGTATGCCGTGGCATGGACAAATCCTTTGGTTACAACCGGTTCAGCCGTCCTCAGGACTATATCACGGCTGACGAAGTGCGGGCAATCCTCACCGAAGTCGTTCCTAAAAAAGGCCGGCTGCTGCTCAACGTCGGCCCGGATTCGCTGGGTAAAATTCCCGATTATCAGGTTAAAATCCTTGAAGAGCTGGGAAGGAAAGAATGATGGCCCGCTGATTTTCCGATGTTGCCGATAAGCAAGAAAATAAACTGGGAACTGCCAGTTAAGTAAAAGGTTGAGAATATAACTTTAAGGAAAAATAGAAAAGTCCAGCAAACCCACATGGTTACTGGACTTTTTGGCGGAGAGGGCGGGATTCGAACCCGCGTGCGCTTGCGCGCAAACTGATTTCGAGTCAGCCCCGTTATGACCACTTCGATACCTCTCCATATATTTATTATATGGTGCAGCATAGCTGATGCCGCACTTTAGTATTTTAACATAAACCAGGCTCAATCTCAACAGAAAATAATCCCTTTAAGAATTGCAGAAAAATAAGGCCATCAGCTATGTGTCATCTGATCAATTTTCCGATTTCTGAAATACAGAATCAGATCTGTTCCAACCATAATCAGATTCAAAACATAAAAAAACAGAACATACCATTTATAGGCTGGTGAAACCAGCTTGGAAATTATGCCGCAGGTATACCCTGCGAAAATCAGTAAAAGAAATGTTAGGCTTTTGCCTTTTGCTGTTCTGGACCTATAGGACTTTATAACGTTAAACGGCCAGGATGCACCAAAACAGACCACCATAATTATTTCAAGCAATTCCGACATGATAGCCCCCTATGATAATGCTTTATTTCTTTTTTGACTGAAATAATCCTTCATGATTTGGGAACACTGCTCTTTCAAAATGCCTTCCGTTACTTCAGTTCGATGGTTGAAACGCGAATCCTCCAACAGGTTATACAGACTGCCGGCACAACCGGCCTTGGGGTCCCTGGCACCGAATATCACCCTTCGTATTCTGGCCTGTAAAATAGCACCTGCACACATGGGGCAGGGCTCAATGGTGACGTAAATGTCGCAATCCATTAAACGCCAGCCCCCCAGTACAGATGCAGCCTGCCTTATGGCAATTATCTCGGCATGAAGAGTAGGGTCCTTTTCACGTTCCCTTAGATTGAAGCCGCGCCCGATTATCGTCCCATTTTTAACGACCACAGCACCTATGGGCACTTCATCAAGTTCAAATGCCTTTTTAGCTTCAATCAGGGCTTCCTTCATAAATTCAGTATCCAATACCGTCACCTTTTTGCTTGTGTAAACTAAATATGTGCATACAGCTTCTGCACTTCTTCATATGCATCATGAGTACCTATATCATAGCAGCTGCCGTTGAATACATAACCATATACAGGTTCACGCTTGCAAAGCCATGCCGGAAAGTTTCCGGGGGCATCCGGGTTGTTTCCGGCTTTCAAATATTCGTCCAGCATCTTTAATGTTTCTTTTTTGTAAATATAAACGGCATAAGCACCTATATTGGACTTTGGATGCTTCGGTTTCTCCTCAAAGTCATATATCCTATTGTCCTCATCCATTAATACAATGCCCATTTTCCCCGCTTCACTGGGCTTTATTTCTTTTACACAAACACAATTGCTGTCGACTGACCGATAAAAATCATAGAAGCTCAGCAATGAAAAATCCATTAAATTATCAGCAGCCAGAACAATAATATCATCAGAAATACCGGACTTGTCCAGGACAAATTTGAGATCGCCCAAAGCGCCCAGCCGGTTGGCTTCACTTGTAGTACCGTCATTGTAAATTATAATGGGCAGACTATAATCCCTCTGACCTCTCCAGTCCACGAAATTTTTGTAAAACTTATCATTGGTTACAATGAATACCTCGTCCACTTCCTCAATCTGCATTACATTTTCCAATATATGATCCAGGATAGCCTTGCTTCCAATCTGCAGCAACGCTTTAGGCATATTCTGCGTCAACGGATAAAGTCTGGTAGCATACCCTGCCGCCAGTATAATAGCTTTCATTTCCATCCTCCTACTTAATATCCTTTATTCTCGATCTCCCAACTGCTCATCTATACACCGGACTTGTCCACTAATCCAGCGCAGTTTATTGCAATGCTGAATCAGTTAATTCTATAATAGCGTCTGGCGGAGTTCTGCTCCTGATTTTGGTGATAAATATGCCGGTGGAACATCAAATACCGTCTTAGCACCGGTTTGTCCTTCTTTATACATCCTCCAGGCTGCCCTGGCATAAGCTGCCAGTACACTTGCAGTGAATTCAGGATTGCTGTCAAGTTTCAAGGAGAATTCTATGATATTTTTATTGTTATTCCCTGTTATCCCGCTGTGAATGACAAATCCTCCATGGGGCATAGCTGAGTGGTCTCGTTTAAATTCTTCTTCCGATATGAAATTTACCCTTGTCTCATATTCAGCAAAATAATTGGGCATAGTCTTTATTTCCCGCTCAATGGCAGCCAAATCAGCTCCTTCTTCAGCTACCACATAGCAATCCCGCAAATGCTTCTCCCTGGTTGTCAAGTCCGGATTGGCCCCGATGCGAACTTTGTTCACAGCTTCTTCTATCGGGATTGTATATTGCTTGGCATTCTTTACTCCCTTTATCCTGCGAATGGCATCTGAATGTCCCTGACTAACCCCTTTCCCCCAAAAGGTGTAGCTTTTGCCATTGGGAAGGATAGCTTCAGACATCATGCGGTGAACCGAAAACAGGCCTGGATCCCATCCTACTGAAATTATGCTGATTCGTCCGGCTTTTCGGGAGGTTTGGTCCATGATATCAAAGTATTCCGGGATTTTTGCATGTGTATCAAAACTGTCAATTGTATTAAACAATTTTGCAAGCTGAGGACCCTGCTGGGGCAGGTCTGTTGCCGAACCGCCGCAAAGTATCATTACATCTATTTCATCTTTCATGGTTTCAGCTTCACTTATTGGTATTACCTTAATGCCCTTCCCTGCGGGTTGTATGGTTTCAGGCGGCCTGCGCGTAAAAATTCCAATCAGCTCCATATCCGGGCATTGACTTAAGGCCAGTTCTACTCCTCTGCCCAGATTGCCATATCCCGCAATACCGACTCTTATATTCTGCATAAATTACCTTCCTTTCAAGTCGTAAGCCTGTCGCTTGTTTTTATGACTGAATATATTATATAAAGACAAACCTGCCGTGGGACAACTACTAATCACATATTAAAATGTTACCAGAATTTGTGGAGTTTATCAATGAAATCATCATAATCGCCGGATTATGCAGATAGCTTTCTCACAAACTTAGTTGATATCTATAATAAAAATTTACTCTATGTGACTATGTCACTGAGGGATTTTTTTCTATGAATATAATAGGAGTTGAAGAACAATCGAATAAATGATTAAAAACTCGTACAGGAAGGTGAGGCTGCAATGAATAATTGGAAGCGGCTGAAGGGGGCACTGCTGCTGGGAGCTGTATTCTTTATAGCGGCATTTCTGGTAAAGCCAATTGGAGTATCTACCCAGTTCAGTGTGGCAGCCGGAATTATACACAGTGCATTGGATCCGGACGTGATACAACCGGATGAGACTCGTGAAACCGGGTATAGAAGCACAAATGCCTATTATGATAAATCAGACGGAAAGCTGGCCAAAGCCATCAAAAATCCCTTGAATTATGATTTCATTTTTGTGCTGGCAATACCCTTCGGGGCTCTGGCCGGTTACCTGCTGGATAAACACAGAAAACGCAAGACTGAAGCAAATACAACATTTAATACCGATATTAATGTACCTGATAATGTTTCTGCTGTTAAGGTTCCATTTGTAAGGAATTATCTTCCGGCCTTCATTGGGGGATTCCTTCTCCTTTTCGGAGCCAGGATGGCAGACGGATGTACCAGCGGTCACATGTTCAGCGGCATAATGCAGGGCAGTGTAAGCGGATTTATTTTCGCAGCAGCAGTATTCCTGGCAGCTATTCCTGTCGCCCGGTATGTTGGAAGATATATTGCAGAAAGGAAGGTAGGTTAACATGACAATATTATCAGCTGTTGCTTTAGGCGGATTGTTTGGATTTGCTTTATATAAATCAGGGGCATCTGATCCTAAAAAACTGCTTGCTGCCCTCCGTCTGGAGGATCTTACCCTGATGAAGACCATTCTCTTTGGGATAGGTTTTGCCAGCATCCTGCTGTCCCTGTCTTCTCTAATAGGCTTGTTTGACATAAGTCATCTAAGCATAAAGACCACCAACCTGGGAGTTATCATAGGAGGTTTAATCTTCGGTATAGGATTTGGAGCAGCAGGCACCTGCCCCGGTACCTGTGTGGCTGCAACCGGCAGTGATGGAATAAAGAAAGCTATCAGTGCAGTAACTGGCGGCCTGCTGGGAGCCTTCACATTCTCTCTCAGTTATGGATGGTTCAATAACCTGGGACTCTTTGATGCAATGAATCTTGGGAAGCTCACATTGTTTAACTTGTCTGAATCCTTCCCATCAGTAATTAACTTAGGGTTTGACGGCCTTTTAATAATGGGAGTGCTCCTTTCGGCTGCAGCCTATATGCTGCCTGACAGGCTGGTAAAGGCTCAATATGCCGAACAGAGCCAAAAGCATTAATTAAAAACACAACATAAAAGTTTAATAACTAAAATAGTAAAGGAGAGATATCATGTCAGCGATTAAGATAACTAAGGAAAATTTCAATCATGAAGTTATGGAATCAGATTTGCCGGTTCTCCTGGACTTCTGGGCACCCTGGTGCGGACCCTGCAGAATGGTAGGGCCCATTGTTGACCAGCTCAGTGAGGAAGTAGAAGGCAAGGCAAAGGTAGGCAAGGTTAATGTAGACGAACAGATTGAATTGGCTTCAGCTTTCCGGGTTACCAGCATCCCGACTTTGGCTGTTGTTAAGGATGGAAAAGTAACAGCCATCCAAATCGGAGCAAGAAGCAAGAATGAAATGAAAAAAATGCTTGGTCTCTGAATATCCCCCTTAATAAAAGGTGCAGCATATAAGCTGCACCTATTTTATTGTGTGAAATACATTAACTTCTTCCGATTTGTCAAAATAACCTTCCCCCTTTTCAGGGTTACCATCCCCTCATCCTGGAAATATTTAAGCATTCTGGTCACTACCTCCCGGGCAGTACCCAGGTTGCGTGCTATTGTCTCATGGGTTATTGACAACTCATCGGTACCTTCTATAGATGCCTGTTCCAATAAAAAGTCAGCCAGCCGCCTGTCCATGCTCATAAACACTACCTGCTCCATAACCCACATAACGTCAGACAAACGTGCTGAAACAAGCTCTGTTTGAAAATCCTTTACTGCCGGGTTGGCATCACTGAGCTGCTTAAAAACAGGAGCAGGCATAATCAGGATATCACAGTCTTTTTCTGCTTCCAGATGAATATCAAAAGTTATATTCCGCATCACGCACGAGGAGGACAGGATGCAGGCATCACCATCAAACAAGCGAAAGAGTGTAATCTCCTTGCCGGATTCAGACAGGATAAAGCTGCGGATCTGCCCGCTCTTTACCATCAACAGTCCGGTGCAGTCTTCACCGCTGTGTATGATCTGTCCCTTTTTCCAGGAACGTTCAGAGAGCTTCTCCAACACAAAGTTTTTTTGATTTTTGTCCAAGGCATCCCAAAATGAAAGCACTTCTTCAACAAATTCCTTTTTTTCGGCCAGCATGTCAAATCACATCCTAAGGTTCTTCATATTCATTTCTGTATAGGCATTAGCAAGGTCTGCAACAAACCAAAACCCCTGGCCAAACCACCGGGTTTCAACGATACGTGTATATTGGACAAATTGGCAGACTGTCCAGGGCGAATAACTCTTCAATTTATATAACATATAATAACACAGTCAGGAAATATTAAAAATAAAAAGTGATTCGCTTATAACAAGCACAACTTATATTAGCAGAATTGCAGTAAAAAAGCGGCATGTCTACCGCCGTTCGCTCCTTCGGGCTGCCAGTATTTCACTGCCTATATTCAATACTCTGAATAATTCGTGAATAAAATTGGCACCCCTTGATATTAATAAACCTGTCAGTATATTCCCTATATATGGTATCTTGAATGGCATTTCAAGCATCTTAAATATATCAGCTTCTGTTCCAAAGGCAATAACGACTCCTACCACAATAGCGCCGACTCTGTCCCAGTTAAAAGTGCCATTTTTACCCACCATTTTTATGGTTTCCCATACACTTTCAGCTATAATGGCAATTATTATAATTCCAAGAGCACTCAACAGCCCACCCCCGTCATTTTAACCTAATAATATATTAATATAGTATGCAGAAGAGATATTGTATATGAAATAATACTGCTTATGCAGCCAGGGGGCATAAAAAAATGACCGGCTGATTCACCAGTCATTTTTCCATCTGCTGGATAAACAGGATCTTAGTCCTGCTATGCTTCTCATAATCCGCTTCACTTATAAGACCTTTCTGATGCAAGATTTTTAAGTATTCTAAGAACTGTTTACATAAGTCTACGAGGGCTGCTTTACAACTTTCCAAATCACACATAATAGCCCCTCCCCTCGAAAGCCTAAACTTATTTGCACCTCCAATACTTAGCTCCGCTTGCAGTTTCTTGACAGAAACCGCTTACTAAATTATATATATTCTATCTTTTTCTGGTTATTCCTTTATCATTTGTAGAATTTTTACTAATTAATATAAAAAATATAACCTGCTCTGTATATATAATAAAAGATATTTCAGCAGATGCAGGAAATACGCACAAGAAATATTTATTGGCAGCAGAATTTAAGATTCCAGCCGGCAAGAATAAATAAGTTTATACGAAGAAATGATTGCATTCGCAAGATTACCAGCCTAAATAACAAGGTATTCTAAAACATATCCATAGTTTTTCAAAATATTACAACAATTTAAATGTTTAGGTGTTTACAATCTTTATTAATATGGTAAAATAATTAAGAAGGCAACCGGACGTGGTGCCTCGTGGTGATATTTTCATAAACCACCCTCGGCCAAGGGTGGTTTTTATTATCTTCGCTTTTCTGCGAAGGTGAGCAATGCAAGTAGCAAAAGCCCGAATGTCAGCATTAAAGACAGAGCCTCAAACGTACTCATTGCATCACCCCCTTTTCTTTCGTGAAAAGGAGGCACCACCCTTTATTGTCCGATTGCCTTCGTTAAATAAATTATACCATATTATCTAAATTTTTACATATAAGTTAGAAGAACATTTTAGTTATTTTTTATAAATATGTTTAATATCAAATACTCTGAGACAAAGGAGAGATGAATTGCAATTAGATGTTAAAAAGCTTCGTCAAAAAAGATAACTATTTCAAGTCGCACTTTTTTCACTGGCTTTTTCAGTTTTTTGCACATCTTTGTCTTCACCAGGAGTTATATTATCCATTTTTATAGTTCCGGAGCGAAACAGGGCAATCTTTGCACATAAAGGGCCAATCAACTCATACAAGACCGAAGATGATAAGATAATTGTCAATAACATATTGCCCATAGTGCCGGCTAAAATTCTTCTGCCCAAAAAAGCGAGTCCAATAGCTACCCCTGCTTGAGGAATTAAAGCCAACCCTAGATAATTTCTTACTTCCTTTGTGGTTCTCGCTATAATGCATCCCACATAAGCACCGATATATTTCCCCGCAATCCGTATTATAAAATAGGATATACCAATAATCCCCAAGGTATTGAACGAACTGATATCCAAATTCATTCCTGATACAACAAAGAATATTGACAAGATAGGCGGGGTAAACCTTTCAACCTGCTTATATAATTCCTTGTCCTTGGTCATATTGATATAAGTGGTACCAAACAGCATGCAGGAAAGTAAGGGAGAAATATTTACCTCAGCGCAAAAACCCGCAATTCCAAGAAGGAGAGATATAGTTAATATCAGCCGATTATCCTCACTCCGTTTTGGAGTCATCAGCCTACTTAATATTACCCCACTTACAAAACCAATTACTAAAGCACCGATATTATAAACTATGGGCATGATGATTTCAGAAGCAGACACACCTGCTCCTATATTTGAGTTAACAAAAGCTAAAGCAACACTGAAAGCGATGAGACATACAGCATCATCAAATGCGACTACCTGCAACAAAGTATTTACAAAATTTCCACGTGCATGATATTGCCTGATAGTAACCATTGTGCTTGCCGGTGCAGTCGCTGTTGCAATTGCCCCTAAAAGCAGGCAGAAGTCCCAATTTAAATGGAATATATAATGGATAGAGATAGTTACAATTATTCCAGCTACTAAAGATTCAAATAAAGTAATCACAATAACGCCAAATCCGGTTTCTTGAAAATTCTCTTTCTTGAAAAATCGTCCGACGCCAAACGCAATGAAAGCCAAAGCGACGTCGCTGATAAACCCCATGTTATTAACCATTTCACGTGGAATCAAATTCAAAACATACGGCCCTATCAGGATACCGGAAATAATATAACCAGTTACATTAGGTAGCTTTGCCAGCTTTGTAATACGAGTAAGTAAAAATCCAGCAAGCAAAATTACTGATAAAGAAATAAGAACAATAGTTGTGTCATTTAAATGATTTAAGAAGTTACACATTTACTAACGCCCCCTTACAACACAATATTTTCAAATGCGGCTAAAAACAAGCATGTTAAAGTCCAATATGATGATGAGAGTAAACAGCTAAAAAGATAAAAGAGTTTTAAAAAACATTGATTATCACGGAATCGAAGCATATCAAACTTCCCCAACATAATCAGGGCAAGGATTCCATTGATTGCTATTTTTATTGAAAGCAGATATATACTATGAATCGCTAAATCTGCTAAAAAGCAAATTGGTAAACAGAAAAACATAAGTGCAATATTAGCTAAGATAACTCCTACCCATCCTAACTGTTCCTTTCCAAATTTAACAATTCTCTTGTAGTACGAATCATGATCGTACAAGTTTTTTGTTGACAACTGAAAATAATGACTAAAGTAATCTGAAGAATTAGGTAGTGGCTTAATAATATTAAAAATAAGAACATGCCATACAAATATAAGTTTTTGTTTCAATATCATTGCCTCCTTACCTGATTTATGCTATCATTATACTCATAAATTACATAAAGTAAATTTATAATATTTTTATATATAATAACATTTCGTTATAATTGGAGATGGACAAGATGATTGACATTAGACTTTATACCTTATTAGAGGTGGTTAAGTTTAACAGTTATTCACGAGCGGCAGAACATCTTTCTTTGACACAACCGGCTGTAACTCAGCATATAAAACAATTGGAGCAGGAACTCGGTATTAAAATTTTCTATCGTGTTGGAAAGGAAATTAAGCCTACAAATGAAGGAAATATCGTTATTCAGTATGCCCGTAGAAATATCGCCTTATACGAGAGGATGAAGCAGAGTATTCTGGATATGCAACGCCAAGTAAGGCGGCTTACGGTTGGGATTACTCACACTGCTGAAAGTAATGCCGTAGCAGAAGTGTTGGGAAGGTATTGTTCCAAAAATCCAGGCACAACCATAACAATAATTTCTGATTCTATAAATAATCTTTATAGTATGCTTAAAAATTACGAGATAGATTTAGCTGTCGTTGAAGGAAAAATTCAAGATAACAGCATTAATTCACTTCTGCTTGATACAGATTCATTAATGTTGGTAGTGTCCAACAATAACCCCTTAGCCAAAAAAAGTATGGTAACCATAAACGAATTAAAAAAACAGCCTTTAATTCTTCGCAGACCATCGTCGGGAACAAGAAATTTGTTTGTTGCACATTTGGAAAGTAAAAACATGTCACTTGATGATTTTAATGTTATTCTGGAAGTAGATAACATTGCCACAATTAAAGACCTTATAAGGCGTGATATAGGGGTGTCTATACTTGCTCGTAGTGCATGTCTTGATGAACTAAAAAAAGGGAAGATTACTGTATTACCGATAGAAAATCTCAGCATGATTCGTGAAATCAATATTCTATATCACAGTGATTTTAAACATGTGGATATTTTGGAGAATATTATGAAGGAATACAATAAGGTGGTAAAATTTTACGCATCATAGTTCGAGATTTATATGGAACTCTACGTATAAAAACTTAGCCCTCTTGATGAAATAGTTTAAAAAATCAAAGAAATTTATTTCGGTAATTCTACGTATGAAACGGTCTGTGTGAAACTTTTTCTGTAAATTGATTTTCTATGATAATTTTCAATGGGGCTTGTAGGTCAGTTAATGGCTTACAAGCCATTTTTTACACCTTTTTTCAATATAGTAAAAAGCATTATCTATATCCCTTAAAATATGATCTTGGGGAACCAAATCGTCAATGCAAATAAATGTTACTTGTTTGCGATTATCTTCTGTTTTTCTACTTAACGTAGAACACCTTGAAAACTT
>DUSN01000057.1 GCA_012842605.1 Clostridiales bacterium | reverse complement strand
GAATCGATTACAAGGAGGTTTGGAGGATGCTAACAATGACCCAAATTAAGGATATCAGAAAAATGTATTTTGAGGAAGGGAAAAATATTAGCCAAATAGCCAGAGAAACCGGTTATGATCGCAAGACAGTAAGGAGATACCTTGAAAAAGACGACTGGAATAAAGAGCTGCCAAAAATAAATAAGGAAGCCTCATTTCCCAAGCTTGATCCATACAAACAGGAAATAGATACCTGGCTTATCGAGGATAAAAGGGTCAAGCGTAAGCAAAGACATACAGCAAAACGAATATACGACCGGCTGGTAAAGAAGTATGGAGATGACTTCAACTGTTCCTATAGAACGGTAGCTGGTTACGTGGCAATGAAGAAAAAAGAGATCTTTGGCGAAAAGAACGGATATTTGCCATTAGAGCATATACCTGGGGAAGCGCAAGCAGATTTCGGCGATGCTGATTTTTATGAAAACGGCAAGCTATACAGCGGCAAATACTTAAACCTATCATTTCCATACAGTAATAAGGGTTATACCCAAGTTTTCAAGGGAGAGAATCAGGAATGCCTGTTCGAAGGTTTAAGAACGATATTTGAGCACATAGGCGGGGTACCGGCAAAGATATGGTTTGATAATGCCAGTACAATAGTAGCTAAGGTAATAAAAGGCGGAGGGCGAAATCTGACTGATGATTTTTTACGGTTTATGGAGCATTACCGCTTTGAAGCAGCCTTTTGTAATGTTGATGCCGGGCATGAGAAGGGCAGCGTAGAAAACAAGGTCGGTTATCATAGGCGAAATATGCTGGTGCCTGTACCACGATTTGAGAGTATCAGTGAATTCAATAAAGAGCTTCTACTCCGGTGTGAAGAGGATGCGAAAAGGAAGCATTACCGAAAAGAAGGAACGATTGAAGAGCTTTTCAAGGATGATGCCGCAGCTTTCTTGGAACTGCCCAAAGTACCCTTTGATGCAAGTAAATACATAACGGTAAAGACAAATGGATATGGCAAATTTCTGTTTAACAAAGGCTTGCACGAATACTCTGTTGCACCTAAATATGCAAATGTATATGTGCTGGTTAAGCTGACCGCATTTGATGTAATAGTACTTGATGAAAGCTATCGCGAGATAGTGCGTCATGACAGGCTCTATGGTGACTACAAACAGCAAAGTATGAAGTGGCTGCCCTATCTGAACCAACTGGCTCGCCGCCCAGGGGCATTAAAATATACAGGAATATATCAGATGCTGCCTCAGCCGTTGAAAGAATACATGGAGAATTTAAACAAGCAAGAAATGGGCAAGGTGTTAAGGGCAATTGCTAATCTAACCCAGAAGAGCAGCTTTGAAAAGGCGGTTGAGACTGTCAGTGCAGCTCTATCCTATGGTGCCACTGATGTGGACAGCCTAATAAATCTGCACAACCGGCTGCATGAAAAAGTATTGCAGCTTGAACCAATACGTCTGCCTGAGCATGTACCCCAGTTAAAGAGGTATGAACCTAACCTCACTGCTTATGATAAAAGCCTCAAGGCGGGTGTTAAAAAATGATAGTATCTGATATTGCCGCCTGCTGCAAGAAGCTTCGCTTAAGCCGAAACATCGTGGAAATGTCGGGCAAAATACAGGCAGACAGTCACCAGGAATACTTGCTTAAACTGCTTCAATCCGAGATTACTCATCGTGAAAAAGCAAGGAGGGATAAGCTGATAAAGAAGGCAGGCTTTTATACCATAAAAACCTTTGAAAGCTTCAGATTTGATGAAGTAACGCTTCCTGTTAGTGTTACTCCGGAATACTTAAAAGAATGTGAGTTTATCTCAAGCAAAACCAATATTGTCATGTATGGCAACGTAGGTACCGGTAAAACTCATCTTTCCATTGCCTTGGGTATAGAAGCCTGTAAGAAAGGTTTAGAGGTTAGGTTCTTCAGGACAACGGCGCTTGTAAACAAACTGGCTGAACAAAAGAAAGCCGGGACATTATCTGCTTTTCTTAAAAATATTAATAAAGCCGACCTTTTAATTTGTGATGAGTGGGGCTATGTCCCTCTCGACAGGTTAGGAGCACAGCTTCTGTTTGAAGTAATATCTGAGTGCTATGAGCGTAAGTCGGTAATCATAAATACCAACATAGAGTTCTCAAGATGGGTAAATGTGTTCTATGACGAACAGATGACTGGTGCCATCATTGACCGGATACTTCACCACTGCCACTTACTGTTATTCCCTGGTCCAAGTAACAGAATGAGGGAATCCACATTAAGCATATAAAAATCAGGCATAAAAATTATTGGGGTTTACATAAAAATTCCCCACCGGTGCCTGGGGAAAAATTTTTGCAATAGTGGGGAATTTCCACTTGCAAAAAACACCGGGGCTTTTATAGATAAGCTTGAAAACTTGATTCTTTATGGCCCTGTAGGGACCGGAAAGAGTCACATGGCTACGGCTATCGGTGTTGCAGCTTGTTCCAGGGGAAAGAAGGTAAAATTCTATCGTACAGCAGCGTTAGTTAACCTTTTAGGTGAGGCAAAGGCCAATGGGGAATTACAGCGGTTTATGAAACAATTGAGTAAAACAGATCTGTTGATCTGTGATGAATGGGGATATGTTCCCTTCGAGAAAGATGGCTCACAGCTGCTGTTTCAGGTCATTTCCGAATGCTATGAAAAAAGGAGCGTGATAATTACAACAAACCTTGAATTCAGCAAATGGAATGGTATTTTCTATGATGAAAAGCTTACTAGTGCTATTATTGACAGACTGGTACATCACAGTCACTTGTTAATTTTTCAAGGGCAAAGCTATAGGCTAACCCATTCAACCATGAAATCCCAATAATGGGAGTGGGGTGCTCGGAAATTTAAGTTCCGCACTGCTAGGATTTATACTTGCCAAAAACATCTTCCTAACTATTATAATTTTTAATCTTTCTCAGATGTATCAATAAGGGTTGACTATGTTACTATATCAGATATTGATATTCGAGTCTAGACTTATAATTATGTCAATTAAAGCAACATATTCCAATAACGAATTCCTGTAAGCACAAAAAGAAAACAGACCTATTGATTCGCAGTATTCTCTGACAATCAGCGGGTCTGCTTCAATTCATTTAGAAAGGGGCTGTTAACATTAATACTTTTCCTACCTCATATTATATTCTTTGCAACGCTCCATTTTTCTCTGGTATCCTGTTAATATCAATGTTGTTAACTAGAGCGAAATACTCTAAAAACGAGTTCGCTAATTTCTCATCTTTTGTTCCTTGTTTTAGTTTATTAATGTCTTGCAGAATTTGAATCGCTTGTTCATCATCAAGATATCTATGCAATCCTGTCCCCCAAGCTGCTACTTCGGGTTGGCTGTCATTAGCGTAATAATTCCAAAACAACATCTTATGGGCTTCATGTGGAGATAGTTTAATTCTAAAGTTTGACCTTGTAGTTACAAACCCTTCATCTCTATTGTCACCTTCAAATGCTTCATCAACAAGAAAAACTGCAAATATATATCTATCTCTTTCATGGGAATATGGATCACGTGTAGTTAAAACACATAGACTGTTAACTTGTACTTGGTTTAGCTTCATAGGCTGTCCTTTTCTCTCACCTGTATGTACAATTCCTGCCAGAGCCTTCCAATCTCTAAGCATCTGGCTCTCATAACATACCAAGTAACCACTATTATAGGAGTCTTCTAACTTACAGCCGGTAATCTCACCTTTAAGGTATTGAGAGCAAAGGCATTCATCTAAGCTGCACCAAACACGCTTTGCTTTCTCTATATTATATCTGATAATATCATCACTGCAAACACCATTAAACCCAACCTGCTCAGTTGAACGCCCCCCATCACAATAGTTGCACTTAAATGCTATATTAGCACGGATATAAAACTTTTTTATTTCCTTGTTATGATTTTTATTGCTAAATCCTCGTTCTTGTTGTATATGCTTAATTTGAGGCTCTTTTTCTTCTTTTTTAGAGATTTTAATAAGCTCCAATTCCCTTTTTATCTTTTCAGCAAATAAACTATCTACAGGTGTTAAGTATCCATCAAAAGCATCGGGATAAATGAATTTTTTATCACCTTGTTGAAATCTCACTGTTATAGACTGATTTTCATATGAGATAATAATACCTTCACCATACATTTTGTGTATTACCTTTTGGTTAATTAAGCCCATAAACTTTCCTCCAAGTTCTTATATATAATAACTATTTCAATTCCCACTATCAAGCTATGCCATATCTTACCACGATTTTTTGCTGTTAAATTCTTTCAGCAACTCCTTTTCAGTTTTTTTATGTGCTAGTAGATTAACCAAATCATCGTTTGCATCTTTTTGGTTATCATATTCATTTAAAATTTTACAAAGTATGAATTTGGTTGATGTTTGATGTATCAAATAGCCATTTTTATAATGCATATGATTTAATAACTCCCATAGTTTAAATATTTTTATCATCTCCTTTAAGCCAAGACATCTTATAACGTGTATTACCCTATATATTTAACTTTATCTAAGATTTGCATTCTGTGTATTTTTGTCACTGTAACGAAATCATTATAACAATATGAACTGTTTGTACCATTCTACATTTATTGCTTAATTCCTCCAACTTGTTTAGTTATATATTCTATTTGCTTACCCCTATTTCCATCTACCTAAATGGTACCTAATTTTATTCGGATGTCCACAGTTATCTAAATAATAAATGGAGATATGGAGTATAGATATTTTTTCTATTCCCAAGATGTAAAAAACCCTGAAACCACTGGCGGTTTTCTCTGGAGTTAATGATGGGACTCGAACATACAACCTGCTGACCACAGATTACAGTTTTGGTACAACAAATAATGCATTGCTGGCAGAATACGATAATTACAACATACAGGTTGGTAGGAGCATTAATCAGGGTATATATTAAATTGAACGCAAAAACTAATATAAGTTCAGCCGTGAAGGAGGATAGAAAATGGAATATAAAGATTTTTTGAGCAAGTTATCTAATCCAGCAAGAAGAGCACTTGAAAACGAGGGAATTGATAATTTTGATAAATTAGCATCATTGAGTAAGAAAGAACTTCTATCATTACATGGACTCGGGCCCAAATCAATACCGATAATTATTGAATGTCTAAGTATGGCAGGAATGAAGTTGAGAGAATGATGAACCGGAATTGATTACTGGCAGGTTAAAAATAAAAAAATACCAAGACCTCTATAAGCCTTGGTATTAATGGAGCTGGTGATGGGACTCGAACCCGCAACCTGCTGATTACAAATCAGCTGCTCTGCCAATTGAGCTACACCAGCATATGGCGACCCGGAAGGGGCTCGAACCCTCGACCTCCAGCGTGACAGGCTGGCATTCTAACCTGCTGAACTACCGGGCCAAATTGAAAGCCAGAACCCAGAGAGTCTTTGTCTCCAAATTCTAACCTTCTAAAAATATATATGGTGACCCCTAGGAGATTCGAACTCCTGTTACCGCCGTGAAAGGGCGGTGTCTTAACCACTTGACCAAGGGGCCAGATGGTGACCCATCGGCGATTCGAACGCCGGACACCTTGATTAAAAGTCAAGTGCTCTGCCTACTGAGCTAATGGGTCCCGTGAAGCACAGATTATATATTACAATAAGGTTCGAATGATGTCAACTAGAAATTATTACTAATCATAATTTTGTTGTCATAACATCTATCCGGCCATGTCGCATTACAGGTTTTCCACAGGCCGGCTTCTAGCATCCACAGCCCGGAAAGTGACCTGTATCAACAATAATAGCAAAAATCATAAAGATTATCAACTGTTTTTATCCACAGTTTTATCCACATTTTCGACAACATATCCACATAAAAAGCTCGAATCAGGTTGACTTATCAACAGCAGGCATTTTTAATAAATAGAAAAAGCCCTTCCCATTTAGATAAAGCATGAGGAAGAGCTTAACCTATTTTTAGCAATTACTTGTCTTTAGCAATTACTTACTGCTGAGATAATCGTTCAAAGCTTTTACTAAAGCATCAGCATCAATACCATGTACGGCAGATGCATCTTCAATGCTCTCTCCGGTTGCTGACGGACATCCCAGGCAATGCATGCCAAACTGCATAAATATAGGAGCTGTGCCTCTGTCAATACGCAAGGCTTCAGCGATTGTCATATCCTTGGTAATTTGTACTGCCATCTGAAAAACCTCCTTATTATTTCTCTCCTTTCATCATACACTTACTATTTTCTTTTAGCAAGTCCTTTATACTTTTTAAATATGTAAAAAGCGGCAAAATAAGTATAAACGCAAGTTCAGCAAGAAATAAATCTATTGAAATTATCCCCTGATATGATAAGATTATAAATGCACATGGAACCATATATACATGTTTTTCATTGCAATTTAATTTACGATGTACATATATAAAGGATGATGATTTGTGTCACTGTGCAGACTTTCGGAAAGCTTTCAGATTTTTGATATTACACCTGTTGAAAACCTATTTATACATGAGTTTATGCTGAAAGCCCCGGGGGACTTTGTAAAGGTATATCTTTATGGTTTGATGCAATGCTATCGTCAAAACAGTACAGAAAACAATCTGGAATCCTTTTCCCATGCTCTGGAAATGGATGCCGCTGCCATAGAAAATGCTTTTCATTATTGGGAACGCCAGGGTATACTGTATTTTCACAAAGACGAAAACGGCCAGATAAGCGTAGAGTATTACAATATAAAGGATGTACTGTATAATAAGGGCCTCAATTGCGAAAAGACCATGTACAAGTATAAAGATTTCAACCAAAATCTGCAGAAGATATTTGATACCCGTTTGCTTACTCCCCAGGAATACCTGCGAATTTATGACTGGATCGAAGTACTGAACCTTCCCATGGAAGTTGTGCTGATGATGGTGCAGTTCTATGTGTCAAGAATGGGCAATAAGGTTCGAATCAATTACCTGGACAAGGTAGCAGCCGGCTGGGCAAGGGACGGCATCAACACCCTGCAGAAGGCCGAAGAGTATATTCAGGCCAATGATTCCTGCTTCAAAGACACAATAGCTGTTTTGAAGTATCTTGGTATTCACAGGTCCCCTTCCCAGGCAGAACTGGATATGTACAAAAAATGGAGAGACTGGGGTTTCAACCTCAACTCAATTCTTCTTGCCTGCAGGGAAACCACCAAAGTCCAGTCGCCGACTTTTGCATACCTGGATAAAATACTTGCCAATATGCATAACAAGGATATTACTACACCCCAGGAGGTTAAGGAGCATCTTGATAATCAGGATGACATGAATGCCAGGATTAAGGACGTCTATTATCAATTAGGCTACAAGGACAATGCCCCCACACCGGCGCATCTGGCCATGTATCAGGAATGGGTCAGCCGGTATAACCTTGATCATAACCTTATATTGCTGGCCTGCAAGCAATGTGTAAGGAAAAAAACTACTACATTTGAGCATCTGGACAGTCTTCTTAAACAATGGGCTGAAAAAGGCTTCAGCAAAGTCTCAGAGGTAAAGGAGTACCTCTCTAAAAAGAAAGCTGTGGACAATGAAATAAAAGCCGTATTAGAGCGGGCTGGAGACTCACGGGACATTACAGCGGCTGATCGTAAGCTTTATCATCAATGGACCGAATCCTGGGGCATGTCATTTGAGGTTATTCTCTTGGCAGCAGAATATTCTGTTCTGTCAAAGGACAAGCTGCGTTTTATTAACAAGATCCTGAAAAATTGGTATGAAAAGGGCATCAATACAGTAAAAGAATGCAGGCTGGAACATGAAAACTATCTGAAAGAACAGGAATCAATAAATAATAATCCTGAGAAAGGATTGAAAAAGCAGCTGGACTTTAACAAGTTCCCTCAGCATACCTATACTGATGAGGAATTGGAAAACCTTATTGAGAATATAGAAGTAATAGGCCAGGAGCAGTAAATGAGAGATAATTTGCTGATAGAATTATTAAAGGAATATGAGGCATATCGTATACAACAACTGGAGATTCTGAAAAAACGGGAAGCTGAAGTATTGGCAGCCATTCCGGAGCTGGCAGAGCTGCGTCATTCACTTGTGACTTGTCTTGCCCAGAAAGCGAAAGCTATGATACTAAACCCAGATATGTCTGAAGAAGAAACCCGCTATGAAGATCTGGTTAAAAGGACGAAGGAAAAGGAAGCCTTGCTCCTTAAAGAAAACGGCTACCCGGAAGATTATCTCACGCTGCAATACCGCTGTCCTGAATGCCGTGACACCGGTTATGTGGGAGAGCTGGTTAAGGAAAAGTGCAGCTGTCTCATTCAAAAAATTGTGGAACGCTCCTATCGCTACTCTGAGCTGTCCGGTATAAGCAAGGAAAATTTCGATACATTCAACCCCGAGGTAATCCCGGACACACCCCTGCCGGGGAAGAATTTAACCCAAAGAGAGTATATGCTGCAATTGAAATCTGTTTTATGGGATTACCAGGCAGCTTATCCCCACAATACAAAGAAAAATATACTCTTTACAGGCAAAACCGGACTGGGTAAAACCTTTATGCTGAACTGCCTTGCAAAAGCTATTCTGGACAAAGGATTCACCGTGCTGAAGATAACGTCGTACAACTTGTTTGAACACCTTTTTCGCAATATGCTGGACAGCACAGAAGGCGACTCAATGCTGCTTAAGGACAGAATCTTTGAGGTTGATGCCCTGATAATAGATGACCTGGGTACCGAAACAAGGCGTAATAATTTTACAGCTGAAGAGCTTTTTAACATCCTGAATGAACGGTACCTGCAGCAGAAACATACATTCATTTCCACCAACCTCTCCCTGACTGACCTGCGGGATTACTATTCAGACAGGGTAACGTCACGGCTATTTGATACCCAAAACACCATGATTTTTCGTTTTGAAGGAAAAGACCTCCGTTTGCGTGCCAAAAATTGATTATTATAGGGTATTTTGTGCTTTTATAAACACAAAAAGCCCCCTTCGGCAGGCAGCATTGAAATACTGTCTGCTGCAAGGTGGCATTTGCTTATGTATCTGCAATAATGAATACATTAATACTCCTGCCTGTTTTTCTCATAGCTGACAAACTTAGTGTACTGACCCAGCCATACCAGTTCTACAGTACCTGTGGGGCCGTTTCTCTGTTTTGCTATTATTGCCTCTGCAATATTCTTCTTTTCGGTGTCAGGATTATAATATTCATCACGATACAGGAAGACTACCAGGTCAGCATCCTGCTCTATAGCACCCGATTCCCTCAGGTCACTGAGCATGGGACGGTGATCCTGTCTGGATTCAGGACCGCGGCTTAACTGGGACAAAGCAACCACGGGAACGGAAAGTTCTCTTGCAAGAGCTTTGAGTGACCGTGAAATTTCCGATACTTCCTGCTGCCTTGATTCGGCTTTGCCCCTTCCGGACATCAGCTGGAGATAGTCTATTACAATCAATCCTATGCCATGTTCCATCTTCATCCTTCTGGCTTTGGACCGCACCTCTGTGACTGACACGCCGGGAGTATCATCTATGAATATGGGCGCCTGCGAAAGCGGTCCGGCAGCGTGAACCAGCTTAACCCAATCTTCCTCGCTCAAATCTCCGGTACGGATCTTCTGCAATTCTATATTGGCTTCACTGCTGAGCATACGCTGCACCAATTGATCCTTTGACATTTCCAGGCTGAAAATGGCTACCGGGACATTGTAACGGACGGCTGCGTTCTGGGCTATGTTAATTGCAAAACTGGTTTTGCCCATGGAAGGCCGGGCCGCTATCAATATAAAGTCTGAAGGGTTAAGGCCCGAAGTGCGCAGGTCAAAATCCCGGAAACCGGTGGGAACGCCCACAATCTTACCCTTGTTTTTAGCCAGTTCCTCTATTTTGGAATAGGTCTCAAGAAGTATTGTCTTAATAGACTCAAAGGACCGGCTGTTTTTTTTCTGAGAGATATCAAAGATTTTCTTCTCAGCATGGTCAATAATCATGTCCAGGTCCTCTGATGCCTCGAAGCTTTCCTTTATAATTTCATTGGAAGCGGATATTAGTTTACGGAGAATCGATTTCTCCTCAACAATTCGTATATAGTATCCAACATTAGCTGTACTGGGCACTGTTAAGGACAAATCTGAAATATATGTCCCGCCGCCTACTGCTTCAAGGGTTCCCCTTTGACGCAGCGCTTCCGCAAGGGTTACCAGATCAACCGGAGTACCGCGGTCAAAGATATCCATAATGGCATCATATATTTCCTGGTGAGCCTCTGAATAAAAATCCTCACTTCTTAGCACCTCGGATGCAGCTGCCACAGCCTCTTTGTCCAGGAGCATGGAACCGAGCACAGATTGTTCAGCCTCCAGACTATGAGGAGGTATACGCTGCATTTGCAATACGGACTCCATTACTCTAACCCCCTTGTAAACATCAGCTTCATGGCCTCTTCAATGGTTTCTGCAGGAATCACCTGAATTCCATCCAGGTATGGCGGAACATCATTCAAATTTTCACGGGGAATAATCACCTTTTTCATGCCAGCCTGCTTGGCTCCGCATACTTTTTCAAAAACACCGCCTACAGGCTTTATCTTGCCTTGAAGTGATATTTCACCGGTGATAGCCATGTCCTGCCAGATTGGTATGCCTTTCATGGCACTTAAGATAAGCAATACCATAGCAGCGCCTGCTGAAGGCCCGTCTATCTTGCCGCCGCCTACAGCATTTACATGAATATCATAGCGTGAAATATCCTCACCGGTCAGCCTTCGTATCACTGTAGCTGCGTTAAACACGGCATCCTTGGCCATACTTCCTGCTGTTTCATTGAAACGTACCGTTCCCTTGCCTTCCTCGCCGACGTCAAAAGCAACCGCTTCAAACTCAATTACCGAACCAAGATAGCCGCTAATGCCCAGGCCGTATATCCTGCCGGTTTCTCCCCTGTGCTCGCCGTAGTTTTTTGAGCAAGTCTGCAGTCTGCTTATTTGAATTACTTCTGCCAGGTCATCCCTGGTTATGGTGATGCCAGACGCACCTTTGCCGCCGTTGCGGAATAATGCCATGCCGTATGCATCCATCAGGATATTGACGGCCTTGCGTCCCTCCATGGTGTATTGACTGATTTCCACATCAACACCCTGCTCCAGCTCAACACCAATCTTTTTTGCTGCATTGCGCACTATTTTCTGTATGCAGTCAGGAGCTAAGGGTTCAAAAAACACCTCAGCACAACGGGAACGCAAAGCAGGGTTAATTTCAGAAGGATGCCTGGTGGTTGCTCCTATTAATATAAAATCAGCCGGAGCTCCTTCCTCAAAAAGCTTCTTAATATATTTGGGCGTATTCTCATCATCCGGATCATAATATGCCGAGTCAAAATAAACCCGTTTATCCTCCATAACCTTCAGCAGCTTGTTCTGGAGGAAAAAGTCCAGTTCTCCGATCTCATCTATAAACAAAACTCCGCAGTGAGCTTCGGTAACTAAACCAATCTTAGGTTCAGGTATACCGCTGTCTGCCAGATCCCGTTTGCTGCCCTGGTAAATAGGATCATGTACCGAGCCCAGCAGGGGATTTGTTATCTCACGGGGATCCCAGCGCAGGGTTGTCCCATCCACCTCTACAAAGGCAGCATCTTCGGGGAATGGAGTATAAGGCATTTTTTTAGCCATTTCCAGCACCAGTCTTGCTGCAGTAGTTTTGCCCACGCCGGGAGGGCCGTATATAAGAACATGCTGAGGATATGGAGTAGCCAATTTAGATATGAGTGCTTTTACTGCCCTGTCCTGTCCGATAATTTCATCGGTGGAGGACGGTCTCATCAATTCTATGCCCTGTTTTGACAATTTCCTGTATTCAAGCTTTTCTATGTCTGCAAACTTCTTTAAGGTATGGGCATTTTCCGGTCCGTTCTTTTTAGTGATTATTTCAAGTTTTAATTCATTCAAATATTGCTGCTGGCGTTTTTCCATCAGATCAATAACCTGCTTTTCCAGGTTATTTTCTACAGCACGTCTGGCCATCATTTCAGCAACGCCTTCTTCAATCTCACGTACCATAAGGCTTATCTGAGCTGTATCGGAAGGCTTGCTGGCAGCCTGTTTTCCCTGGTCATTTTTGAAAACCAGTCTGTGGAGGGTTAACACCCTTTCTTCCAGCCCCATCTCTTCCATGGATTGTTCAATGGTATCCCTGCCGAGTATCCTGCCCAGCATATCCGAAAGTGCTTTTATCTTCCCGGCAAGGTTGTCCCGGCCCTGGATTTCCCCTATATCTATACATTGTTCATTTTTTAATTCTGTCTTGGTGCTGCGATTCAAGTGTGTCGACCCCCTGAAGTTGTTTCTGTGTAGTTGCTCTTATTTTTCTTCCTCTACCTTAACATTTAATTTTGCCGATACCTCCGGATAAACCTTGACTTCCAGCTGGAAGCTTCCTAAGCTTCGTATAGGTTCTGATAAAACAATTTTCTTCTTGTCTATATTGATGTTATGCCTGGATTTTAATGTTTCAGCAATTTCCTTGTTAGTAACTGAGCCGAAAAGCTTGCCGTTCTCTCCGCATTTAGCCTTCACTACAACTTCCAGCCCGGATATCTTTTCTGCCAGCTTCTTTGCTTCTTCCAGTTCCGTTTCCTTTCGCTTGCTTTCAGCAGCCTTTTTGTTCATTAAATCGGCTAAATTCTTGCTTGTTGCTTCAATAGCCAGTTTGTTGGGTATAAGGTAGTTTCGTGCATAACCATCGCTGGCATTGACTACATCACCCTTTTTCCCGTGACCTTTTACATCCTGAAGCAAAATCACCTTCATTTGCTTTCACCTTCCTTTATATAATCCTCAATGGCGTCTATCACCAGCTGTCTTGCTTCCTCCATGCTGATGTTCTCCAGTTGAGCACCGGCCATGGTCAAATGCCCGCCGCCTCCTAGTTTTTCCAGTATCAACTGCATGTTGATGCTTCCAAGTGACCGGCCGCTGATCATTATGCCTTCGGGAGTGGAGCATAAAACTACGGATGCATTTATTCCCTTTATGTTCAATAGGCTGTCTGCAGCCTGTGCTGTTATAAGCTGTGCATTTGGTATATTAGGAGGGCATTCGGATATGGCAATGCCCGGCCTTATCATTTTAGCTTTTTTTATAATTTCAGACCTGTTAATAAATGTCTCCATATCATCCTGGAACAATTGCCGCACCGAGGTAGGGTCTGCTCCTGCTCTCCGCAGGTAAGAAGCAGCCTCGTAAGTACGGACACCGGTCTTGAAAATAAAGTTTTTAGTGTCCACGGTGATGCCCGCAAGCAAAGCATCTGCTTCAAGCGGCTCTATGCGTATTTTATCATCAAAGTACTGGACAATTTCGGTTATAAGCTCGCTTGCAGAGGAGGCATAAGGCTCCAGATAAGACAGTGTGGCATTTTCAATGGCTTCTGCACTTCTTCTGTGATGGTCAAAGACAACTACCCGCTCTGCCTGACTAATCAGTTCAGGTTCTTCAGTAAAGCTTGGCCTGTGGGTATCCACCACTACCAGCAGTGTGTCCTTGTTTATACGGTTCAGCGCATCCTCCGATCTTATAAACAATCCGTTATATATCTCCTTTTCCTGGAGTCTCCTGATCAGGAGATCCACTGAAGCATTGGATTTGTTCAGCACTATATATGCGTTTTTGCCTGCAAATTTGGCACAACGATATATTCCCAGGGCAGCGCCTATGGAATCCAGATCCGGTCCTTCATGGCTCATGATAAAGACCTCTGTGGAATGCTCAATAAGTTCTCTCAAGGCATTTGCAATTACCCGTGATTTAACCTTGGTACGTTTTTCTACTCCCTGGCTTTTACCGCCATAGAAATAAAGCTTGGTGCCCTGTTTTACTACTGCCTGGTCACCGCCGCGCCCCAGCGCCAGTTCCAAGGCGGAAAGTGCGCTGCTGCTGGAAAGAGCCGGGTTATCCGCATCCTGTCCTACTCCAATGCTTAAGGTCACCGGAATCTTGTTGCCGGCGTCTATCTCACGCACCTGGTCAAGCAGGTCAAATCTTTTCTGCCTGACAGAAGCCAATGCCTGGGCTTCCATGACAACCATATATTTTTCCCGGTCATATTTGGTCCAGCAGGCATGAATGTTTCCCGCCCAGCGAGCAATTGCGGATTCTATTTCAGCCAGCACAGCCGGCCTTTTTGTGCTCTCGGTATGCGCCATAACCTCGTCGTAATTATCCACGGCAATATGAGCAATGACTATCTTCTTGGCCTGGTACAGGGCTTTTGCATTATACTCCTCGGTAATATCCAGCCAGTATATTAAAAATATAATCTTGTCTTTGCGGCTTCCTGAACCTGTTCTTACAGGGGTCCATAATACCCTGTACCACCTTCCCTTGAAAAACAGCTCATGGAAGCTGCTGTCCTTGTTAACGCCGAATTTGGATGGCATCAGTTCCGGTACAAAATCATGAATGTTGCGTTCCAGAAGCTTTTCCCCCTGAAACATCTCGCTAAACTGGGGGTTGTACCATGTGATGGTGCCTCCGGTTTCAATAACCACCAGGGGCAGGGGTATGCTCAGCACTGCATTTTTCGTAGCCCACTCAATATCCTGTGACAGGTTTTCCAGGTAGGTGTTCCATTCGTCCCTTCGCCGCCTGACCATCCTCCAATTATAGAGCAGAAGAACCAGAAATATGGCAAAGGCTAAGCCGCCTATCAAATAGTCAAACGTAAGGAGGATTATTGCAAATAACAATATAACAGCCAAATAAGTTTTGGCTTCAGGCAGGTTCCATCTGAAATGGTTTTTCATGCTCTTCCCTACCTTCCATTTTTGAATAAAAACTTATTTTCATATTTCCAGCGCATATGAAATATATGGTCAAACATTCCCAAAAATGGCAAGCCAAAACCTACAAACAAATATACAAGTATGGCCAGTATCCAGCGGATAACAGCCGGTACGCGCCCGGCTTTCAGGAAAAACCAAAGGACTGAAAGTCCCAGTACCGTAAACATAAACGAAAGCAAAGCAGCAATCGTAAACTGAACCACTTCAAAATTAGAAATACCCAGGCCGCGGCCCATGATTGCAATCAGCAGAAGTACAACCAGCCCCATGCCCATACCCCTGGGAAGAGACCATTCTTCAAAAGGAAGTACCGGCTGGGTTGAGTAACCAAACTTTTTCATAATAAGGCGGAGTATTAAAAACAGAAAAACTCCATATGCAAGAGAAAATATCAATAATACGGCAGGTATAGCCATTTTCATTTGTTCAATAAAAAAGCCCGCCAGTTGCTCAGCTGTATCAAAATTTCTGAACATTCCTAGTTGATGGTTCATAGACAAAATATAATCTGCATTGATCACTCCGCTTGTGAAAAGCTGCCTGAAGCTTTTCCAGAACGGATCAAAAGCAGTCTGTCCATAAACCTTAGAGTACAGTTTCAAGTATACTAATATCGAAAGTAAAACACTTCCCGCAGATGCAAGGATGTGCTCATAAAAATTAAATCGCTTGCCAAACCCTTTAATCAGCCCTGTAATCAGTATGACAGGAGCTATGACAAGAAAAATGGCTGTTAGGGGCTGTGAGTTCATTGTTACACCTCGTCTTATTCTTTCCTGGCATTGAAGTGTTCGCTGAGAGAGGTCAAATCTCCATAATATTTCTCCACATCATGTTCTTCAATAATGCCAAGACGTATCTTGCCTTCTATTTTGCTGTCAATTAAATGAAAAGGGATACCCAGCCTTTTTGCAAGCAGGTAAGCAGCAATAATCATGCTGGCCAGGCAGTCTGCCAATGCATCCTGTGAACCCTTTATGCCTTTGGCTAAAAGACGATAAAGCTCTGCTACGGAGGTTAAAATCTCACTTTTCAGCCATTCTACAAGCCTCACATTCTTAGCTATGTCAAATTCTCCGTCTCTCGCCATTATGTATACCCCCTTCACATACAACCATATCCCGTTCACTGACTTCAGCCAGAACCATCCCGGAAACGGGGATAGGAGCCAAGATATTTGTAATATGTGCTGATGGCTTCCACACATTTTAAAGCATTCATTGCTTCCTTGTCCTGTGCATGTCCCTCAAAATCTACGTAAAACAGGTATTGCCCAAGGCGGGTGCGCATAGGTCTTGATTCAATGCGTGTCAGGTTAATGCCATGCTGTGCAAATATGCTCAAGGCACGCAGCAGACTACCCGGTTCATTATTAACCGAAAACACTATAGAAGTCTTATCATCTCCTGTTGGCTGGGACGGGTGCCTGGACAATACTACAAATCGAGTGCAGTTATGGGGATGGTCTTCTATATTCTCTGCCAGTACATTAAGCCCGAATACCTGTGCTGCACGCTTGTTGGCAATAGCAGCCAAAGGCAGGGTGCTGTTTTTTACCTCCATAGCGCCTGCAGCGGTGCTGCTTGCCGTATGTACAGGAATGCCGTTAAAATGCGTCTGCAGAAAACGTCTGCATTGTGCCAGCGCTTGCGGATGGGATATAATTCCCCGGATATCTTCCTGCTTAGTGCCATTAGCCGCAATCAGACACTGATGAATGGGAATCACCACTTCACCAACGATTTTCAGGTCTGCTTCATGAGTCAATATATCAATGGTTACATTGACAGTGCCCTCCACCACATTTTCAATAGGTACAATAGCTCGGTCCAATGAGCCGTTCTGAACCGCCATGATAAGGTCGGGTACATCGCGGTATCCTATCAGCTCCCCAGGACAGCTTTCCGAATATAAGAGTGCTGCCTGCTCAGTGAATGTCCCGGCTGGGCCTAAATAGCCGATTTTATGCATACTCCCCCACCTTATCCAGATTATAAGTCAATTGTATATTCATTGTATTCCTTTGTCAATGCAGCAATTCCTGTCAAGGTTTATGCTAAATGGCGCTGTGTACTTTTTTTACCTGTTATAAAACAAAACCGTCCCTCTAAGGAACGGTTTGTATACTTATTCAGCTGTATAGGGCAGCAGCGCAATGTGCCGGGCTCTTTTAATAGCTGTAGTTACCTGGCGCTGGTGTTTTGCACAATTGCCGGAAATTCTTCTGGGAAGAATCTTGCCCCGCTCTGTGATGTACTTTCTGAGTTTAAATACATCTTTATAATCTATGCGCTCTACTTTATCAATGCAAAATGCACATACCCTTTTTCTGGGTCTTCTGCTTCTTTGCTTTTTTGCATTTTCAGACATATTCCTACCTCCTGTCTAATTAGAATGGAAGCTCATCGTCCTCTTCATCAATAGGTTCAAAACCCGGTGCAGGACTGCTGCCTGCAGGGTTATGCGGGAAACCTTCACCCTGGGTTGATGTGGTGCTCCTCTCCAGGAACCGAACCTCATCTGCGACAACTTCTGTTACATAGCGCTTTTGGCCGTCATTGCCCTCATAAGATCTTGTCTGAAGGCGTCCGGATACTGCCACCAGTCTTCCCTTTGACAGGTACCTATGGCATGTATCTGCCAGATTGCGCCAGGTAACAATGGGTATAAAATCCGCTTCTCTTTCCCCCTGTTGATTAGTAAAATTACGATCAACAGCCAGCGTAAAAGTACATACGCTGACATTGCTGGGAGTGGACCTGTAATCAGGGTCTCTCGTTAAACGACCGATGAGTATTACCTTGTTTAACATTAATCTCACCAACCTTATTATTCATCTACGCGGATTGTGAGGAATCGAATGATATCGTCCGTAATCTTGTAATTACGTTCCAGTTCCTGGGGTACAGTGGGCTCAGCAGTAAAGTTCATCAGAACATAATATCCCTCTTTAAAATCAGCAATGGGATATGCCAGCCTTCTTTTGCCCCACTCGTCCACATTGTCTACCTGCCCGCCTTCCTGCTGAATCAAGGTGCTGAACCTTTCAACCAAAGCCTTGATAGCTTCCTCTTCGACAGTCGGCTTGATGACATAAATGGATTCATATTTATTCATGGCAATTCACCTCCTTTTGGACTATGGCCCTGCATGTCCTGCAGAGCAAGGATGTTACAACTTGCTATTATATCACCATGCTAAATAATGCGCAACAATTATTTGTTTATACACTTTGTTGCTACAATATTTTGATCAGCATGGTTCTTGCTTCGTTAAATTCAATGCTTACGATTTTTTCTTTTTCCAGTCTCTTCATCATATCGCTGAATTTTTTAAATCCGATCTGACGCTCATCAAAATCAGGATAATCTTTCTGCAGTTCCGACTTGATAATGCTGGGGTTTACCCTTTCAAAGCCGTTGCTTTTCAGCTTGTTCAGCTGATTCTGCAATATGCTGACCCAATTGGACTTGCTGATTTCCCCGGCTAAATTCTTATTATCACTCCTCAGTTTTACCTTAAGGGAGTTGTTGTCTCCAAATACTTTTATGGTATTGTATTTGGCCTCCAGGGTATTCAGCAGTTTCCCAAACGAACTGTAGCCATAGCTTTTTTCGCTGAATTCCGGCCGCAGGCGCAGCAAGGTCTTTTTGAGTTCACTTACAAACATGGTGCCGTCTGTATCTGCCTGATCACTGATGATCTTTTCGAGAACTTCAGCTAAATCATCCATGGCGCTGTAAGTGTCGTCTTCAGATGAATTCTGATTTACCGCATCCGTTGTGACAGTCTCAAGGAAAATAAACTCATTGCAGGCTTTAATAAATATATTGGAAGCTACTTCGGAACGTGATATTCCCAATACATATTTGCCCATGGATTTCAGCTTGCCCACAAGGGGAGTGTAATCACTGTCTCCGGATACAATGCAGAAGCAGTCTATCAAATCATTGGTATATGCCACGTCCAGAGCATCTATTACCAACTGGATATCCAGGTTGTTTTTCTGGTTTGCACCGTATTTAATGGAGGGCAGAACACTGAAGGTATTGGACAAAAGCACCTCCTTCAAACCCGAAAAAGCTTCCTGATACCCGTACACTTTGCCAATCAGGATGTCGCCCTTAATTTTAACCTTTTCTATAACACGATTCAGGGTTACAGCATTGCCGCCGGTGTTTTCCAAATCAATAAAAATAGCAAAATTCTTTTTATCCATAGTTACTCCAAATATATAATTCTTTTATAACCATAACACCTATTTATGGAAATCATTTAAGGTTTTCAGGGTTTAGGCCTTCCAGTTCAGGCAGTACAAACAAACCGTCTTTCCGAACCAGCACATCATCAAAATACATTTCCCCGCCGCCGTATTCCGGGGTTTGAATGCATACCAGATCCCAATGAATTGCTGATTTGTTGCCATTGAAGCAATCATCATAAGAACTGCCGGGCGTAAAATGGAATGAACCGGCAATCTTTTCATCAAAGAGGGTATCTTTAATAGCCCTGGTTATATAAGGATTGACGCCGATTGCAAACTCTCCCACATACCTGGCTCCTTCATCCGTATCGAAAATCTTGTTTATTCTTTCATTATCATTGGCCTCTGCTTTTACTATCCTGCCGTTTTCGAAAGTCAGTTTAACATTTTCGTAAGTAAAGCCCTGATATTCGGATGGGGTATTGTAGGTAATAACTCCGTTAACGGAATCCTTAACCGGTGCCGTGTATACTTCACCGTCCGGAATGTTCAGTTTTCCGTCACACTTAATGGCCTTTAAGCCCTTGATTGAAAAGGTCAGGTCTGTTCCCTTGCCTGTAATCCTGACCTTATCGGTCCTGTTCATTAACTCTACCAGGGGATCCATGGACCTGGACATCTTTGAATAATCAAGATTGCAGACATTGAAGTAATGGTCCTCAAATGCTTCGGTGCTCATTTGCGCCAGCTGCGCCATGGACGGAGAAGGATAGCGCAATACCACCCACTTTGTTTTTGGCACCCTTATCTTCCCATGTACCTCATTCCACAGGTACTTCATGTAGATTTCCATTTTATCAGCAGGTACATCGGATAATTCAGATGCATTGCGTCCTGAGCGCACTCCAATGTAGGCATCTACATCTGACATCCTGGCTGCCTCATACTTTGCCATCAGTTTCATCTGTTCTGCCGTGCATCCGGTATAAAGCACCCGGTTAATTTCATTATCCTTTATGGTAACCAGCGGAACAGCACCAACCTCATATGCCTCCCGGATCAGTTCCTTAATTAACGGCGGTTCCAGGCCGATGGACTCAATTAAGACCTTTTCCCCTGCCTTCAGCCCGCATGAATAGTTGATTAAATTATGTGCCAGTGTTTTTATTCTTGGATCCAGCATTTATGGTCCTCCCTTGTTTATTCTTTCTAACAGTATATCCCATTTTCAGCCGTATTGTCCATCTGCAGCCGAAAAATCTGTTATTATACTTCTTCGCCTGCCTGAACTTTTATCCCGTAAAAAGCCAGCATGGGCAAATGGGTTTCGAAGTCAACAGGAATAATAAACGGCGGATTTTGCTGATAAGCTCCATGAATTACGCATCTGCCTTTCAGCTCCCTGTCCAGGGTAATAACAAATTGATTCTTTTTCCGCAAACTGCAGTCTCTGATATTTGCTGTTCCTTCTTCGTCCACTATGGTAAACGGCAATTGCGAAGGCTGTACTCCCAAGGTATCCAGCCGGTCATATACATTGTCAAACTCAAGCAATATTTTGTTAATTCCAACCCGAATTGCTTTAGAGAGATCAGGTGCCTTGTAAAGGAAACTGCGGCCGTATATTTCAGTCAAAGCCGTTCTTGCAAGCCTTTCACCCAGCATCAGGTTGGCAGAGGACCTGTTGTGGATTATATCTGATAAACCACAGTCAAGAGCAGGAACAACATATACATTTGGGATAATTTTAGCAGCCTGCCGTTGAGCTTCCCGGACAATTCCCCAATAGCTGTCTGCTTCCGGGCTGGATTTTTCCAGGTACCGGTTCAGCTGTACCGTCAGAACCGGAAGGTCTGGCAACTCAAGATCTCTTCTGATAGAGTCCACCATATTCATGAACCTGGCCAGATAAGTCTGGCATAAGCCCGGTGCTGCATCCGAGCAGCCTTGATACCATAGGATGCCCTTAACACGTCCGCCCTGGGAATTGATAATATCAATCATGTTGCGGTACAGCGCTCCGTTTTCATCCGGGTTCCAAAGGCTCAGAGGCGATCCGCCGAGAGATGCCTGAAGAAGGCCTATGGGATAACCTAAGCTTTTCTTAAGCAGTTTCCCAAAATGCAGGTATGGTGAATGTCCTGGATTACCATGCTCCATATTGACATCATGAATAGTATCCGTTGACTCGTTGAGAGGATGGGAAGCCAAATCCCAGCGGCCGCTGTTTCTAAGAACATGTACTCCCAGTTCCGGCGGGTCATATGCCGGATCCTTCCCATAGCCTGCGGCATTGCTCTGTCCTGCTATCACATATAAATCTCCGATGCCGATATGGTGAATCATGTCACCGCGAATTGCCCATTCCAATGCACCATTGACAGCAGCATGACTCATGCAGGTTTCAATACGGTATAAGCCGCCTGCAGGTATTCGCTTTAATACAATCTCCCAGCCGTTGTCAGGCAGAGACTGGGCACACTGCCATGGAACAATGCTTTCACCGGTTTCTTCACTAACAACTCTGGCGTAAATTTTAACATCAGATACCTTTTCCGCTGTCGCCCATCTCCCGGAAAGGCTGATGCAGCCATAGCCCGCTTCCTGCTGAATGATTTGCCAGTTCTGAGGGCCTTTTTCAATTATTGCTCCTACACTTGATTTTGACATGCCAAATCCTCCTAAGACATCGGTTTATGTATTGTCCTGTATTCTTATTTGTTCTCTATAAATATCCTGTATCAATCATACCACTAAATCAGGCATTAATAAACCAAACCCTGAAGCATTTTATCCTTGCTTTCATTTTTAGTAAGCAGCTGCAGTAAAAAGTAACCGATTTATATACAGATGAATATATTTAATTATAAGGACTGCAAAGGCGGTGTAAGAATAATATGCAAATACATGTTGTAAGACCGGGCGATACCCTTTGGAGAATAGCTCAGCTGTACTCAGTTACAGTTGATCTGCTGGCAACATCAAATGAGATTCCCAACCCGGACAGGCTGGTTATAGGTCAAGCCCTTGTTATACCTATTTGGGGCAGCTATCACTGGGTTGCACCAGGGGAGACGCTGTACCAGATCAGCTTAATGTATAATGTGCCCCTGGCAGAACTCATCCGTATAAACCGCATAACAAATCCTGATAATATTCCGGTCGGCCTCAGGCTTTACATCCCGCAAAAACCAAGGCCGTTAACAGAAACCGCTGCGTATATAGATATTATGAACGGGTCAGCAGCAGCCCCCGCAATTGTTAACCGAGTAGGCATTCACTTAACCTATCTGAATATATTCAGCTATGCAATAAACCGCGATGGCTCATTAGATCCCATATCCGATGAATCAACCATTCAGGCAGCCTACCGCCAGCGGGCGATGCCACTCATGGTTCTAACCAATTTTGAAGACGGAACCTTCAGCCAGGACCTGGCTACTGCTGTGCTATCCAGTGAAGCGCTTCAAAATACGGTTTTGAATAACTCGGTTTCTGTAATGCAGCAGAAAGGTTATGGCGGCCTTAATGTAGATTTTGAGTACCTGGGAGCGGTAAACAGGGAGCGGTATAATGCCTTCATGAGAAGAGCTGCTGCCCGCTTAAGGCCTCTCAACCTGCTGCTCAGCTCTGCTCTTGCACCAAAGTACTCCGCCGATCAGCAAGGAACCCTTTATGAGGGCCATGACTACAGAGCACATGGTGAAACCAATGACATGGTTTTCCTGATGACATACGAATGGGGATGGGCAGGCGGACCGCCTATGGCTGTTTCTCCTATCAACGAAGTCAGGGCGGTAATGGAGTACGCTATAACCGAGATACCCAAAAACAAAATCATGATGGGCATACCATTATATGGTTACGACTGGACACTGCCCTATGTGCGCGGAGGTCCATTTGCAAGGTCAATCAGCCCCCAGCAGGCCATAGCCCTGGCACTTAGGTACAATACAAGCATTGAGTATGACACCACAGCACAGGCTCCATTTTTCAATTATGCTGATGAGCAGGGAAGACAGCACATAGTATGGTTTGAAGATGCGCGCAGCATCCAGGCAAAGTTCAACCTGGTGAAAGAACTTGGCATTCGCGGCTTCTTCTATTGGGTTCTCGGTAATGATTTCCCGCAGAATTGGCTGCTGATTGAGGATAACTTTGTAGTCAGAAAGCTGGTTTAATAAAAACCAGCTTTCTTTTTTGCCTTCTTTACAGCCATTGATTAAGAAACTTTATTACTTCCATTCTCATCTGAGTTGTCTCTAAATGAGCAACCGGATATTTCAACAGCAAAAACTTATCCGAAGCACCTGCCTCGGCGTAAGCCTTTTTCAATTCCTCACTGACAATATCCAGCCCCTTTTCCGGAGTAAGTATATCATATTTGCCGTTTAAGCTTAAGTGGGGCCTGGGGCATATCAATTCATTAATCTGAGCAGTTGTAAAATGCTTTAGTAATCCCGGAACATAGTAATATACACCATGCCCGTCCAGTCCGCGGGCTTCAATTAAAGTATGGAAGTCAGTCATGCAGCAGATATCAATGCATACCTTAACCCTCTCATCCAATGCAGAAAGCCACCAGGCTTTGGTACTCCCCATAGAGATGCCCAATGTGCCGATACGTGCTGTATCCACATCATCTCTGGTATGCAGATAGTCAATGGCTTTAATGCTGTCGTACACCATCATCCCCCATAAAACCTGGCCTTTCCAAAGCATTTCCTTGAAAACCTCTGATTCAGTACGACCTCTTCGTTCGCCAAAACACCATTCATCAATGCAGAGCACTGCATACCCTTGCTCAGTCAATTCGTCTGCATAGGGTTTGGGATACATATATGGGGCACTATGCAGCAGCTCTTCCTTGCCAACACTATACCGGCCCCCGTGGGAGTGGTTGAACAGTATCACCGGCACTTTTTTATTCTGCACTTTCGGGTAAAGAAAGTAAGCAGGCACCGGTTCTATTCCGTTCAAATCCAGAATCAATCTTTCGAATATATACTTTTCTCTTTCTTCCCGCAGCACTAATTGTGAAGACACCGGCCTTTCACGATCCGGCAATTCACCTAACAGGCTGTATAGTGTTTGTCTTTTTGAATATTCCGCCACTTCTTTTTTCCTCCTATAAAAAATAAAATTTATCGGTATATTTGCTGGGCATATTTATTTCTTTTCTTAGTTTATAAATTAAGGCAGTCTGACAAGGCATGAATCAGTATCCAGGGTAACAGTGTCCCGGTTTTTTTATAGCCATATGCCATCAGCAATCCAAACAAAAGAACATCTCCCATATTTGACAGAGCCAGTGACATGCTGCCTGCATAAACCCGATAAAAATAATCGGGAAAATGCATCAGGCTGAAAGCTGCCGTACCGGCCAGCAACGCAGCGGGCGGGTTTTTGAATGCAACTGCGCATGAACGGTATACTATGCCCCTGTGGAAAAATTCCTCACACAAGGCTGGGTATAATATACTGTATGCAAAGCCCCATAGCTTATTTTTATTAATGCCCCCTGCAATGAACAGGATTATGAATAATATCACCAATGGCCAGGCACCTGTTGAATTTCTTACAGAAAACTGTCCTTTGAAAGAGTATCCGCATAAACAGAAAATTAAAAGCGGAATAAATACATAAAATAAAACTCCGGTTATTATTTTGCCTGCTTGCTGCGCTGTCAGTATGCCGGCAATTTCAGCTAAGCTGCTGCTGATTCCGTCAAGAAAAGATATGAGTCCATTATATCCCGGAATATATGACAGTATCGAAGAACCTATTAATATATTTTTGCTCTGAAGGCTGTCTATAACAATTAAATACAGAAAAGCTGAGTATATAATAGAGATAATCAGTCCTATCTTTGCTGTCCGGGGACTGAGCTCGTCAGTTGCATTTCCCTGCTTTTCGTCAGGAGACAAAAGATTTATTGCATACATTCCTGCCCAATACAACACAATACTTATTATGCCGCTGCGTAATCCTGCCAGGTAAGATGAACTGTATATCATATTGCTGGCAGTTTTCAGTGTTATGTATGCAATTATTAAAATTCGGAAATGCCTTGGATACAACAGCTCATCATAGAATATCCTGCTTTTTTTCTTTATATATGGAATCATCCTATTTCCCCCGATCATCCATATAAGCCGCATCAGGCAGGTCAGCTAATCATTTGTAAGGTCTCCATTGCCGTCTATGGGTATGGGATCCCCCAAATAAGTTGGTTTGGGCTTGAATATAACTGTAAAAAAGTCCTTGATCCGGGCCAGCACTTCCCGCTTTTCACGATATTCCTGACCGGCGTAAATTCTGAAGTCTGAAGGAACACCATAAGCATCCAGTCCCAATTTGTTTGCTATATACAAAGCGCGGTGCATGTGATATTCCTGTGTAATAACAATGACTTTCTTAACCAGGAAAATGTCCCGTGCCCGATACATGCTTTCATAGGTAGAAAAACCGGCATGATCCATGAATACATGCTCGGATGGAACCCCGCTTTCCACAGCAAATCGTTTCATAGTGTTCACTTCATCATAATCTTTGCGGCCATGATCGCCGCTCATCAGCAGCCTGTCCGAAACTCCGCTCTTATAAAGCTCAATACCCTGCAAAAGCCGGTCCTCCAGCATATGACTGGGCCTGCTGCCCCAAACTCCTGCACCCAGTATTAGTATACAGTCTGCCTTTAAATTGACGGCTTGTGCCGGGGTTATAATTCTGTCGGAATATACCAGTTTTACATATGCATTAATGGAAGCCATTGTTATTATAACAAGTATAGGCAATATTAATATGAACAAGAACATCTTCAGCTTCTTCCGGCTTAATTTCTTCATTTGTGATTTATACTCCCATGCTTTAATAAGTATTACGATGTTTACCGCAACCTGCCGGTAATAGTAAAATGTTAAGGGATATAAAATATACCAAAAAAATACAAGGCTTACATATATGGTATCATATATGCAAGCCTTATTTCAATACAAAGCAATATATACCAGTAAATTTAGTCTATCAGATTGTCAATGGCAGCTCCCGGAGGAACCATGGGATAAACCTTTTCATTTGGGCTGATGTCACACTCAACAACTACAGGCTCATTCAATGAAAGTGCCTCTTTCAGGACCTCCTCAGCTTCCTGGTTCGAACTGATGCGGAATCCTTTAATTCCGTATGCATCTGCCAGCTTAATAAAATCCACATCAGGTCCCAGGGTACTGTGGGAATACCGGCCCTGGAAGAACAGATCCTGCCACTGGCGTACCATACCCAGCGTATGATTATTCAGCACCAGCTGCAATATCGGCAGTTTATATTTTGATACTGTAGCCAGCTCAGTGGAGTTCATTTTAAAGCTTCCGTCACCCGCTATATTAACAACCTTTTTATGCGGCATGCCCAATGCTGCTCCGATTGATGCCCCAAGTCCAAAGCCCATAGTGCCCAGACCACCCGAAGATATAAAAGTCCTGGGTTCTGAAAATTTATAGAATTGCGCTGCCCACATCTGGTTCTGCCCGACTTCAGTGGTTATTATGGCCTTACCTTCAGTAAGCTCGTACAGCTTTTCTATTACATGCTGTGGGCTTAATGCTCCTTGTCCCCTGTACTTTAACGGATAAGCCTGTTTCCATTCCTGTACCTGCCTGTTCCATTCATTCTCAGTCTTTTGCTTCACTTTATCCGTTAACTCCTGCAAAATAGCCTTTACATCGCCATAGAGCGGGATATGAGCGGTTACATTTTTGCTTACTTCAGCCGGATCAATATCAATATGAATAATCTTAGCTCCCGGTGCAAAGCCTTCCACCTTGCTGACGACACGGTCACTGAAGCGTGCCCCCACAGCCAGCAGAACATCACATTTTGATACTGCATAATTGGCATACCTGGTCCCGTGCATGCCAACCAGTCCCAAGAAATAAGGATGAGTTCCGGGGAATGAGCCCATTCCCATGAGAGAACTGCAGACCGGTGCCTTTATTTTCTCAGCAAATGCCAGCAGCTCCTTATGAGCCCCTGCAATATTGACACCGCCTCCCGTATATATAAGCGGACGCGAGCACTCGTTTATTGCCTGAACTGCGCTTTCAAGGTTTTCAGGGTTGTTTTCGGCCTGTTCATACCACTTTCTGCGCATTTTCCATTGGAACTCACGCCCGGTGGACGGTTTGAAATCAATCCAGGCGGTCTGAACGTCTTTGGGAATATCAACCAGCACCGGACCAGGCCTGCCGCTTGCAGCAATATCAAACGCCTCTCTTATTATGTCAGGCAGTCTGTCCGGATCCTTTACAATATAGTTGTGTTTTGTAATAGGAATGGTAATACCGGATATGTCCACCTCCTGGAATGAATCCCTGCCCAGCAGGCCGCTTACTACCTGCCCGGTTATCACAACCAAAGGCACCGAATCCATATATGCTGTGGCAATTCCGGTAACCGTATTTGTTGCTCCCGGTCCTGAAGTGACTAAAACCACCCCGGTTTTTCCGGTAGCCCTGGCATATCCATCGGCTGCATGGGTGGCACCTTGTTCATGAGCTGTCAGTATATGCGTAATCTCCTTTGTGTTATACAAGACATCATATATGGGAAGCACTGCACCTCCCGGATACCCAAAAATCAGATCAACCTTTTGTTCCTTCAAACACTCAATTACAGCCTGTGCTCCTGTCAATTTCATTTTTTTCGCCTCCCTGCATTGTATTAAAAATTAAACCTTTCATCCCTAATGAGACGAAAGGTTTGCTTTCGCGTAACAACCCCGGTCGGATGTGTTCCTATTATTTTAGAACAATTGAGATTGAATATCAATACCCTTTTAAAAAATTTTATTAATAATACATATATTCTGTATTTTTATAAAATCCAAGCGGGGCGCTTTGTTTCTTATTCGCAGCACAGCTCTGCAATGGCATGTGCATATATCTTTGTATGAAGAATCAGGTCATTCAGGTCTATATATTCATCCTTTTCATGAGCAAGTTCAGGCCTTCCGGGGAGCAGAGCGCCGAATGCCACGGCATTTTTTATAGCCCTTGCATAGGTTCCGCCGCCAATGGCAAGAGTTTTGGCAGGCAGGCCGGTCTGCTGGCTGTATACCCGCTTCAGCGTTTCTATTAAGAAACCGTCTTCCGGCACATGCAAAGGAGCATTATAACCTAAAATTTCAACATCTATGCCGGTTCCTTCCACTGCTTTTTCAATGATATCCAGAATCTGCTGGCGATCATATGTAACCGGGTATCGGATATTGATAACGGCTTCACCATATGTTTCATCCACATAAATTGTACCCAGGTTCAGCGTTAGTCTGCCTGATACATCATCCTTCAGGGCCAGGTTGAGACCTTCTCCGGTGGTATCTATGCCTATCCGGTTGTTCAAGAACAGCAGGAATTGCTCCATATCACTGTTTCCAAGCCCCATGGTGCTTAAGAAAGCAAGCATGTGTGCAATGGCATTGCGGCCTTTCTCCGGTGTGCTGCCATGAGCGGATACTCCCCTGGCTGTAACCTCTATGCCGGTATCTTCACAGAATCCGGCACTCAAATCATAATCCGTAAACTGCTTCATGCTGTGGAGGTGGTTTAGTATCTTATCCTGGTCCCCTGTGGGCAAAAAGCAGCAACTGCATTCATCAGGCACCATATTATGCTTATTACCGCCTTGGAGCCTCTTTATCTTGACAGCAGAGCAGTCACCTTTATTAAAGCTCTTTTTCAGCTTAAACGTGAGAATGCCCTTTTCCACATTAATTACAGGATAATTGGCATCCGGCGTAACTCCAAAGTCAGGCATGGACTCTTTGGAGAAATATACCTCCATGTCCTTCCAACCGCTTTCTTCATCGGTTCCAAATATAATGCGCACCTTTCTCTTCATCTTACGGCCGGATTCCATAACAGCCTTCATTGCATAGAGCGCACCTATTGTGGGGCCTTTATCGTCGGATGCTCCCCTTCCGTATAGCTTTCCGCCTGCTATTCTTGCTTCATAAGGTGGATATGTCCATCCGCTCCCTTCAGGCACTACATCCAGATGCCCCAGGATGCCCATGGTTTCTTCTCCCTCACCAAATTCAGCATGCCCGGCATATCCGTCAACATTCTTAACCTTAAACCCTAACCTCTCTGCCAGATCCAATGCATACTTCAGTGCCTCATCAACCTTTTCACCGAAGGGCTTGCCGGGCTGAGGCTCCCCTTTAACACTTGGAATACGTACAATTTCCTGTACCGAGCGAATAATTTCATCTCGATGGTCATCAATATACTTGTTCAGGTCCATCTACTTTACTCCTCTCTAAAATAATCATTTATATTAAATCCTTTTCCTTCTACTTCACGGGTATCAATTATGGACAGGAACGCTCCCGGATCAATCCTGTGAACAATATCTTTTGTCCGGGCAAGTTCCATTACCCTGACAACCATGTAAATAAGCTTCTTCTCTTTGCCTGTATATGCACCTTCCCCGTTAATAAATGTTATTCCCCTCTTTACCTTTTTTAACAATTCATCTGCTATTTCCTGATAGTGATCTGTAACAATTATAATGGTTTTGCGGTGATTAAATCCTTCCTGTATGGCATCCACAGCATGATTGGCAACATAGATTGCTACAATGGTAAGCATGGCCATTTCCACATTGAAGAGAAAAGCTGAAATGCCTAAGATTACAGCATTTATTGCTATAGCAATCCCGCCGATGCTGAATGAAAAATATTTGTTGATTATAACTGATATTATATCGGTGCCGCCCAAAGAACCCCGGCTCTTAATTACTATGCCCATGCCGATGCCAGAAATCAGGCCTCCGAAAATAGCAGCTACCATGGAATCTGATACCGGGATAATCCAGTTTTTTGTCAGCAGCAGAAATACGGAAGAAGCAGTAATGCCGATAATGCTCAAGTATGTAAACCGCTTCCCAATAAAACGGTAGCTGCCGAAAAACAAGGGAATATTTAACACTACAACTGACAATCCTGTAGGAATGCCAAAAAGATATTCCAGCATCATGGAAACTCCGGTCAATCCTCCGCTCAGCAGCTTATGCGGAATATACAAGGCATTGATGGATATTGCATATATAAAGCTGCCTAAAAGTATGTAAATAATACGGAATACCATATTCCTTCTGCTTAAATCCATAAAGAACTCCTTCTGCGGATAATGACTTTTTTATTTATATTCCGATTTTACTCAATAAAGTATATCACAATTTTTACAAAAAAATAGCAATCCATGTTGAATTTTGTTTTACCACTTTCTTATCCTTATTTTATATGATATAACATTAACTAGCGGATATAAATAGAAGGGGGATTAATCCATATCATGAAACTTTTTATTGGTGCTTCAGAAGAATGTGACAGGAAAGCTGCACTAGAGATTGTAAATCAGATTAAAGAAAAACCAGACAGTGTTATAGGGCTGGCAACCGGCTCCACTCCCGTAGGAATGTATCAAAACCTGATAAGAATGAACCATGCCGGGGAAGTCAGTTTTTTTAGAGTCAAAACTTTCAATCTTGACGAGTATGTAGGGATACCCAGAGCGCATCCCTGCAGTTATTACTATTTCATGCAGGAAAACCTTTTCAGGGACATTGATATCCCGGCCGATGCTGTTTCGCTTCCAAACGGCAATGCACCCGATCTGGAAGAAGAATGCAGAAGCTACGAGGAGAAGATTGCAGAAAGCGGCGGAATAGATCTTCAGGTGCTGGGGATTGGCCATAATGGTCATATCGGCTTTAACGAACCTAATACTCCGTTTGATTCTGTCACCCATGTGGTTGACTTGACTGAGAGCACCATTCAAGCCAATTCAAGATTCTTTGACAGCATAGACCAGGTACCGCGCCAGGCATTGTCAATGGGGATTAAAACCATTATGCATGCCCGTAAAATACTGCTCATAGTTAAAGGTGCAGACAAGGCAGATATAATATATAAGGCATTAAGAGGTCCTGTTACCCCGGAGGTTCCTGCATCCATACTGCAGCTGCATCCAAATGTTAGTGTATATGTAGACAATGCAGCAGGTGTTAAGCTGTAAATGTCCAGTATAAGAATGCAAATACCGGCAGTTAACTGAACAATAACAGTTCAGGCTGCCGGTTTTCTGCTGTTTTAACTATGGTTTATAACTGTTTTGCATAAATGCTGCAAATGCTCAGCCATACAAACATAATGCACATGTATTCTAATAATGCACAGGTATATTAATTAATATGAAGATAAATATTATTTTAAAACCGCTCCGGTATTGGCCGAGGTTACCAGGCTGGCATACCGCGCCAGGTACCCGTTTTTGATTTTAGGCTCAGGTGCGGTCCACTTTTCAAGCCTGTTCTTTAATGCTTCTTCATCTATCAGTACATCCAGCCTGCCTTCAGGAATATTAATTGATATTATGTCTCCTTCTTCTACTACTGCAATAGGTCCGCCGCTCATGGCTTCCGGCGATACATGGCCAATGGAAGCTCCCCTGGTAGCACCCGAGAACCTGCCATCGGTAATTAGTGCCACATCCTTATCAAGGCCCATACCTGCAATAGCTGCAGTGGGAGAAAGCATTTCCTTCATGCCCGGTCCGCCTTTTGGCCCTTCATAGCGAATTATTATAACATCCTTCTTTTTGATTTTCCCGCTTAAGATAGCATCATAGGCTTCTTCCTCCGAATTGAACACCCGGGCAGGACCTTTGTGAACCATCATTTCTGGTGCAACTGCCGAGCGCTTTACTACAGCTCCGTCCGGCGCCAGATTTCCCCTTAGAACCGCTATACCTCCGGTTGTACTGTAAGGGTCGTCAAAGGGACGTATTACGGCATGGTTCTGCACATGTGCCTGCTTTATAACATCCCCCAGGCAGCCTCCGGCAACTGTAGGCTGATCCAAGTGAAGCAGTCCACCACTAGCAAGCTCCTTCATTACTGCCTGAACTCCTCCAGCTTCATAAAGGTCCTGAACATGATAGGGTCCGGCAGGGCTCAGCTTGCACAGGTTGGGGGTCATTGCACTGATTTTATTGATTATGTCCAGGTCTATTTTTATCCCGGCTTCATATGCAATGGCTGTCAGATGCAGTACTGAGTTGGTCGAACAGCCCAGTGCCATATCCGTAGTCAGAGCATTCTCAAAGGCTTTATAAGTCATAATATCACGGGGCAGCAATCCCTTTTCCAGGATCTCCATTATTTTCATTCCGGCGGTCTTGGCAAGTCTGATTCTTTCCCCATATACTGCCGGAATAGTACCGTTGCCCGGCAGACCCATTCCCAGGACTTCTGTAAGGCAGTTCATTGAGTTTGCTGTATACATGCCTGAACAGGAACCGCAGCCCGGACAAGCATTTTCTTCCATCTCATAAAGCTCTTCCTCGCTCATGGTTCCGGCACTTACCGAGCCTACGGCCTCAAACATCATGGTAAGATTCAGGTTCTTACCATTGCACCTGCCGGCAAGCATAGGCCCGCCGCTTATTACTATTGCAGGAATGTTAACCCTGGCAGCTGCCATCAGCATTCCCGGAACTACTTTGTCGCAGTTGGGTATGAGCACCATGGCATCAAAGGCATTTGCTTCCGCCATTGACTCAATACTGTCGGCTATCAGTTCTCTTGATGGCAGTGAATAATTCATGCCGCGATGGTTCATTGCCGTCCCGTCGCAGACTCCAATGCAGGGCACTTCCATAGGGGTACCTCCTGCCATTCTGATGCCGGCCTTAACCGCTTCTGCAATCCTGTCCAGGTGGATATGACCCGGAATGGATTCGTTTTTTGAGTTGATGACACCTATCAGAGGCCTTTTCAGCTCTTCGTCTGTATATCCCATAGCCTTTAAAAGTGACCGGTGAGGCGCTCGTTCCAGCCCTGCTTTCATTCTGTCGCTTCTCATTTTTGTCCTCCTTCTATGTCTTCTCCTCCTGGATGCCGTATTATATTCTAAGTAATTTCATTTACTCCCACTTGTCGATGTGAAGTATGCTCTTGAGGGGTCTCTTTGGTACGTGCAGCACACCCTTATCATCCTTGTAATATATGGTGGATTGATTACTATCTTCTGCAACAGGTGACTCAGCCGGATAACCCAGGGCAATTACAGAGTCTATGTTATAATCACCAGGTATGTTCAATATCTGTGCCAGATCCTTCCGTTTTACTGAGCCCAGCCAGCAGCTGCCTATTCCATAACCCCATGCGGCTAAGAGAATATTTTCTATGGCTGCTCCTGCGTCAGACTTGGCTAATTGATCTGCGAATTCACTTCTGACAAGCACAACAATATAAGCTGCCGGCTTTTCCCCTTCTTTCGGGTCTCCTTCAGGTGCAATATAACCTGCCCAGCTTAAAGTGCGAAACACCGGTTCAAGCAATTGCTCATCCTGAACTATATAGTATTCCAGTGGCTGGCGGTTTCTGCCTGAGGGAGCCATCCGGGCGCAATCAACCAGATTAGTCAGAATTTCAGTATCTATCTTTTTTTGCTGGTACTTGCGAATTGTTCTTCTGGATTTTATAAGGTCTGCTATGCTCATGACGTACCTCCTTGCATTTTTTAAATATCAGTTTTCCCAGGCCTTCAGAAAAGGATAGGGATTAAATGCTTTCAGCTTTCCTTTGCCGTAATACATTCCAAAATGCAGATGAGGCAGAAACTGACCGGTTGTACCTACCGGTCCATAGCCTGAATCTCCCACATAGCCGATCAACTGGCCTTTTCTTACCTTGTCTCCCCTTTTAGGATTACCTTCATACCTGGAGAGATGTGCATAATAATAATAGATGCCGTCTTTACCGCGGATTCCTATCCGCCATCCGCCCAGCTTGTTCCACCCGACCTTTTCTATTGTGCCGTCGCAAACGGATATAACCCGAACACCTTTTTCCGCCATTATGTCTATCCCTTCATGGCTGCGTTCTCCGCCAAAGGTCCTGGCATCGCCATACCCGTCCTCGTAAGAGTACTCCTCATCGCCTGGAATAGGAAAGGTTTTATTATCATAAATGGCCCGCAGGTCGGATAAGCGCTGGAGTTCATTCTGCACTTGCTTAAGAAAAGCCTTGTCATTTTTATAGCTGGCAAGAAGCGAGGGCAATTGCTCCTGGGTCTCAATCCCTGATAGGTGCAGTGCTATGGCAGATGATCTCTCCCTGGAAATTAGACTTGGAGGGATGCTTTCAGCCATATCTATTGCCAACAGGTATTGCCAGGGTACACCCATATCCTTCTCCAATTCAAAATACATAATCAAATTATCCGCTGAAAATTGATAGGCTGCATATTGCCGGGTAGTTTGAGCAAGGTTCAGACACAAAAGTACAAGAACGGATAAAATTAGCACAAAGACTGCGATGGAAGCAATAAATCTTTTCTTATTAATAATATAGATATGTCCTCGGTGCCTCTTTCTTGGAATAACAGACATAGGCGACCTCCAGGGGTTATTAGTGAGCTTAGTCCTGGGAATGCCGGATACTAAGCCTAATCAAAAGTCTTCTTATTTAATAAGTATATAATCCCCCATAACGGTTTACAACCTATATTTTACCTGTTTCGGATTTCCTCAGTTTCCCCTGTGCCTGCCCATTTGTATTTTTATTCAGCAGATTTCATCAACAACCAGGTCGCCCATCTGCTCAGTCCCTGTTAATATCATACCGGGCTGCATTATATCAGCCGTACGGTAACCTTTATCCAGCACCCGGCAGACAGCAGCTTCCACGGCAGCTGCAGCAGCTTCAAGCTGAAAGCTGTAACGCAGCATCATAGCCACACTTAATATAGTAGCGATTGGATTTGCCTTGTCCTGGCCTGCAATATCTGGAGCCGATCCGTGTATGGGCTCATACAGCCCGAGCGTGCCCTCCCCTAAGCTGGCCGAAGGCAGCATTCCCAGTGAACCGGTCAGCATGGAAGCTTCATCGCTTAGTATGTCGCCAAACATATTGGATGTAACAATAACGTCAAACTGCCGGGGATTCCTGATCAGCTGCATGGCCGCATTGTCAACATACATATGGTTTACTGTTATATCAGGGTATTCCTTAGCAACCTGGCATACCACTTCCCGCCATAGCCTGGAGCTTTCCAATACATTGGCCTTATCTACTGAAGTCAGCTTACACTGCCTTTTTCCTGAGATTTCAAAGGCCAGCCTGGCAACCCTTTCTATCTCCATTGAAGTATATGCTTCCGTATCCCAGGCCTCCTGTCCGCCTGAAATATCCCGCCTGCCTCGCTGACCAAAATAGATACCACCGGTAAGCTCCCTTACCACCATGATATTAAGTCCGTCTCCCAGCACCTCTTCCTTAAGAGTAGATGCAGATTTCAACTGTGGAAAGAGCATAGCCGGCCTTAGGTTTGCGAAAACACCAAGGCCCTTGCGAAGACCCAGCAGCCCTGCCTCAGGGCGCAGGCGGCCGGGCAGGCTATCCCATTTCCAGCCGCCTACTGCTCCCAGAAGCACTGCATCGCTTTTTTTGCATTCATCCAGCGTTTCTTCCGGGAGCGGGACACCTGTCCGGTCTATGGCAATACCGCCCATGAGAACTTCCTTCAGTTCAAACTCTATATTAAAAATTTGCGATATCTTATCAAGTACCTTGCATGCCTGTTTGATCACTTCAGGGCCAATGCCGTCCCCGGGGATGACTGCTATCTTCATTTTTGGCCCATCCTCTCCCTCACGTAGTTTATAAGGCCTTCAGATTTGATTATCTGCTGCATGAACTCCGGAAAGGGCTCACCCTGATAAACCTTGCCGGTAGTATGGTTAGTGATAATCCCAGTATTGACATCTACGCTCACCTCATCGCCCTCTGAAATCTCCTGTGCAGCCAGGGGGCATTCCAGGATAGGCAGCCCGATGTTGATGGCATTACGGTAGAATATCCTGGCAAAGGTCTCTGCTATGATGCAGCTGATGCCGGAAGCCTTCAGGGCAATTGGCGCATGCTCCCTGGAAGACCCGCATCCGAAATTTCGCCCGGCTACCATAACATCGCCAGCATTAACGCGGCCAACAAAGGTAGGGTCAAGGTCTTCCATGCAATGCCTGGCCAATTCAGCAGGATCGCTGGTGTTTAAATACCTGGCAGGTATGATAACATCGGTGTCCACATTGTTTCCATATTTGATGACTTTTCCTTTAATCATAAAACTACCTCCTCAGGAGAAGAAATCCGGCCTGTTACCGCAGATGCAGCTGCTACTGCCGGGCTGGCCAGGTAAACCTCGCTTTCAGGATGACCCATCCTGCCTACAAAATTCCTGTTGGTAGTAGCGACTGCCCGCTCTCCTTTTGCAAGGATGCCCATGTGCCCTCCAAGGCAGGGGCCGCAGGTGGGAGTACTGACCGCTGCTCCGGCTTCGATAAAGATTTCCAGCAGGCCTTCTTTCATGGCCTGGAGGTAGATTTTTTGTGTAGCAGGGAAAATAATGGTGCGCACTCTCGGATGCACCTTCCTGCCCTTTAGCACCCTGGCAGCAGCCCTTAAGTCTTCTATTCTGCCGTTGGTACAGGAACCGATTACTACCTGATCTATAGCTATGTCTCCTGCCTGGTCTATGGTCCGGGTATTATCGGGCTGATGGGGGAAAGCCACCGTCAGTTTTATCTCTGAAAGGTTGACATCAATCACTCTTGTATATACGGCATCCTCGTCAGCACTATAAACCTTGTATTCTTTTGTGGAATGCTCCTTAACATAATCAAGAGTCTGCTGGTCTACCTCGAATATTCCATTTTTAGCGCCGGCTTCAATTGCCATATTAGCTATGGTGAAGCGGTCATCCATGGACAAGGATGCCAGGCCCTCCCCTCCAAACTCCATGGACTGGTACAGTGCACCGTCCACACCGATTTTGCCTATAATGTGGAGGATTACATCCTTGCCGCTGACCCAGGGCTGCAATTTCCCTGTAAGATTAAACCTGATTGCCTCGGGCACCTTGAACCAGCATTTGCCCAAAGCCATACCTGCCGCCATGTCCGTACTGCCCACTCCGGTGGAGAAGGCACCCAGTGCTCCGTAAGTGCAGGTATGTGAATCTGCACCGATAATGACATCACCGGGCACAGCCAAACCCTGCTCGGGAATAAGGGCGTGCTCTATTCCCATCCGGCCTATTTCGAAATAATTGGCAATTTCCTTATGATGAGCAAACTCACGGATCAGCCGGCATTGCTGGGCAGACTTAATATCCTTATTCGGAGTAAAGTGGTCAGGCACTATGGCTACCTTATTCTTATCAAACACCCCATCTGCTCCGATTTTATTAAACTCCTTTATAGCAACCGGTGTGGTAACATCATTCCCCAGCACCAGGTCCAAATCAGCCATAATGAGCTGGCCCGCCTCCACTTTATCCAAGCCGGCATGTGCGGCCAGTATTTTTTGTGTCATGGTCATGCCCATAAACACCCCTCCTTGCATTTTTATTGTTCAATGAATCATTGAGTATTCTCATTTGCCTTCACAGGCTGCATTGGTTCAGATTCCTGATTTTGCTGCTCTGCAGTCTTTTGATGATGCTTATACAGGAAATATTCAATTGAATCCACCAGAGCTGTCCAGCTGGCTTCTATTATATTAGTAGAGACGCCTACAGTTCCCCACACCGTTTCTCCGTCAGTGGATTCTATATGAACCCTAACCTTCGCAGCTGTTGCCTTTCCGGTATCAAGCACACGTACCTTATAGTCAGTCAGGCGCATCTGGTTGAGCTCCGGATAAAACACCTGCAGTGCTTTTCGCAGCGCCTTATCAAGAGCATTTACCGGGCCGTCCCCTTCTGCAGCCGAAACCTCTTCCTTCCCATCCACCTCTACTTTAATAATAGCTGAGGCACTGTAATCATCCTGCCAATGCTCTTCACAGAGTACCCTGAAATCCTTTACATGGAAGAATCGAATATCCTTGCCCAAAGCTCTTCTTACCAACAACTCAAAAGAAGTCTCAGCCCCTTCAAACTGGTAGCCTTCATACTCCAATTTCTTCAATTCATCTATTAAATATTGAGTCTCTGGTGAGTTTTTGCAAACCCAGGGAGCTACCTGCTGTATACGTTTGAGAATAGTGCTGCGTCCTGATACTTCCGACATAAGAATACGCCGTTCATTCCCCACCAGGTGCGGCGGAATGTGTTCGAAGGACATAGGATTTTTCTGTATGGCATCTATATGCATGCCGCCCTTATGGGCAAAGGCACAATGTCCCACATAAGGAGCTCTCTCATTTGGAGCCAGGTTGGCCAGTTCACTGACATACCTGGATACAGCTGAAATATTCTGCATTTGCTCTTCCGGAATGCAGCTTAACTTCAACTTCAGCTGAAGGTTGGGAATAATAGTGCAAAGATCTGCATTTCCGCATCTTTCCCCATACCCATTGATAGTCCCCTGAACCTGGACCGCTCCGCTTTGAACCGCCACCAGAGAATTGGCAGCCGCCATCCCGCCGTCATTGTGGCAGTGAATACCAATAGGAATATCAAACTGCCTGACTACCTCCGATACAATGCTGCTTATATCCAATGGAAAAGTCCCTCCATTGGTGTCGCAAAGCACCAGCCAGTCAGCTCCGGCCTGAGCAGCAGCTTTCAAACTTTGAACAGCATATCCCGGATTTGATTTAAACCCGTCAAAAAAATGCTCTGCATCAAATATGACTTCTTTTCCCAGGCTTTTCAGAAATGAAACGGTTTCCCGTATCATGTTCAGGTTCTCTTCGAGGGTGGTCTTAATGATATCAGTGACATGAAAATCCCAGGCCTTGCCGAATATGGCAACAGCTTCGGTGCCCACCTTCAGCAGGGCTTGAATATTAATGTCTTCCTCTACCTTTATTCCTGCTCTGCGGGTACTGCCAAACGCAGTCAGCTTAGCATGACGCAGCCTGAGCTTGCGGGCCCTGCTGAAAAATTCCAGATCCTTGGGATTGGAACCGGGATTTCCGGCTTCTATAAAATCCACACCAAACTCATCCAGCTTTTTCAAAATTTTTAACTTGTCGTTTACCGTGAAGGATATTCCCTCAGCCTGGGCACCATCCCGCAAGGTGGAGTCATAAATATATATTTTTGTTCTCAGTTTCCGATCCCCATTTCAAATGCATCTCCTTTACCAATTTCTTAGATTTTGCTGCTTCTTTCTTTTAGCTTAGATACTTCGTGTTTTAACTGCGTTTAATTTTCAATTCAATACCTGATTGCTAATCCATACCTTGTCAAATTGCTTGTTTATCCTGTGCACTATCTTCACTGTCATCCAGGAGCATTTTATTAATAGCATTGATATATGCCTTGGCGCTGGCCTCAATAATATCAGTGCTTATCCCACGGCCTGCATATATCCGCCCGTTTTTCTCAATCTTTACCGTGCTTTCGCCCAATGCATCCTTGCCGCTGGTAATCGCTCTGATACGGTAATCTTTCAGGTTTACCTCCAAACCTGCTGCCCGGTCAATTGCATGGAATATTGCATCGATAGGGCCGTCCCCGCAGGCTGCCTCCTCTAAAATCCTGCCTTCCATTGAAAGGCGGACAGTTGAGGTGGATATAAGGGAGTTGCCGCTGGAAATATGAAAGTATTCCAGCTGCAAAACCTCGGGTATTTGCGTAATCTTATCCGAGATCAAGGCTTCTATGTCGCTGTCCAATACATATTTCTTTTTATCCGCCAGATCTTTGAACTTCTGGAAAGCGTCGCTGATTTCATCAGCCGACAGATGGGTGTATCCCAGCTCAGCAAGACGTTCTTCAAAGGCATGCCTTCCCGAGTGCTTCCCAAGAATTATCTGACTCTGCTTCAGGCCAATGGATTCGGGAGTCATAATCTCATATGTTTCACGGTTGGCCAATAGTCCGTGCTGATGGATTCCCGACTCATGCGCGAAGGCATTGGCTCCGACAACGGCCTTATTCGGCTGTACATGCACACCGGTAAGAGAGCTGACAAGTGTGCTGGTGCGATAAATCTGCTCGGTAACTATATTGGTGTACAGGCCATAATAATCCTTGCGGGTGCGGAGTGCCATGACAAATTCCTCCAAAGCTGCATTGCCCGCTCTTTCACCAAGACCGTTTATTGTGCACTCCACTTGTCTGGCGCCGTTTTCCACAGCCGCCAGTGAGTTGGCAACTGCCATGCCCAGGTCATTATGGCAGTGAACACTTAATATAACCTTGTCAATGCCCTTTACATTTTCGCGTATACCCTTAATCAGCGAGCCAAATTCTAATGGAGTCGAATAGCCTACCGTGTCCGGTATATTGATAACGTCTGCCCCCGCCATAATGGCCGCCTCCAGGACCTGGTACAGGAATTCAGGCCGGGAACGGGAAGCATCTTCAGGAGAGAATTCCACTTCCGGGCACAGTGACTTGGCATATTTCACAGCCTCAACAGCCCTCTCTAAAACAGCTTCAGGCTTCATTCTGAGCTTGTATTTCATATGAACATCAGATGTGGCTATAAAGGTATGAATCCTGGGCCGGGCAGCCTCCTTCACAGCTTCCCATGCCCTGTCAATATCCTGCTTAACTGCTCTTGCCAGGGCGGTAATTACAGGCTTTCTGATCTGCTGCGCTATTGCTCTGACGCCTTCAAAATCGCCTTTTGAGGTTATGGGAAAACCTGCTTCCAGGATATCTACACCTAAGTTTTCCAACTGTCTTGCTATTTCCAGTTTTTCCTGCATATTAAGGCTCACGCCGGGAGATTGCTCTCCATCTCTTAATGTGGTATCAAAAATATAAATTCTTTCTGACATAAAGAGCCCTCCTTACAATTCTTGATGATTTATTTTTTCTCAATCCAGGGCATCATTTTTCTAAGCTCTTTTCCTACCCTCTCTATGGGATGATTCTGCTCTCTGTCGCGAACTGCCCTGAAGAAGGGGCGGTTAGCCTGGTTTTCCAGTATCCAGTTTTTCGCAAATGTTCCATCTTGTATCTCAGATAAAACCTTTTTCATCTCTTTACGGGTTTCTTCAGTTATAATCCGTTTTCCGGTACAATAGTCTCCATATTCAGCCGTATCGCTGATGGAGTAGCGCATATAGGAAAGCCCGCCCTGATTTATAAGGTCAACAATCAGCTTCATTTCATGGAGGCATTCAAAGTATGCGCTTTCAGGCTGGTATCCTGCTTCTACCAGGGTTTCAAAACCAGCCTTGATCAATTCACAAATGCCGCCGCACAAAACTGCCTGTTCTCCAAACAAGTCAGTCTCGGTTTCCTCCCGGAATGTTGTTTCCAGTATACCGGCTCTGGCACTGCCTATTCCCTTTGCATATGCCAGGGCATAATCCTTTGCTTTTCCTGTGAAATCCTGGTGAACAGCAATCAGGCAGGGAACCCCTTTCCCTTCCAGGAACTGACTCCTGACAGTGTGTCCGGGACCCTTGGGCGCTACCATGAATACATCCACATAATCCGGCGGGGTTATCTGTCCGAAATGGATATTAAAGCCATGGGCAAATATCAGGGCGTTACCCTCCTGCAGATTGGGCTCAATGGATTTCTTGTACAATTCAGCCTGCTTTTCGTCCGGCACCAGCATCATAACCATATCTGCAGCTTCCGCTGCTTCCGCTGCTTCCATGACAGTCAGCCCGGCAGCTTCCGCAGCGCTCCAGGACTTGCTGCCTTTATACAGGCCTACTACCACATCAACTCCGCTCTCCTTAAGGTTCAAAGCATGTGCATGACCCTGACTCCCGTAACCTATAACAGCTATCTTCTTTCCGGATAACAACTCCAGATTTGCATCAGATTCATAATATAATTTAGCCATACATTTTTTCCTCCTCGTTCATTGGATTGATATATTTAATCATTTTGTTTCCGCGGTCAATGGAAATGTTACCGGTACGAACCATCTCCAAAATTCCGAAATCATTCAGCATTTCTTCCAGGGCAGCTATTTTCTTGCTGTCTCCGGTAATCTCCACAATGATGGAATTGCGGTTTACATCCACAACCTTGGCACGGAAGATATTAACAATATCAACTATTTGATTGCGTGTTGCCGGCGTAGCCCTGACCTTTATCAGTGCCAGTTCTCTTGAAATGGAATCTTCACCGATAATGGCCACCTTGATTACATTAATTAATTTATTTAGCTGCTTTGTTACCTGGTCGACTATATACTCATCCCCGTCCACCACAATAGTAATGCGAGAAACTTCGGGATTTTCCGTTACCCCGACAGCAAGACTTTCAATGTTAAAACCCCTGCGGCTGAACAGCCCTGAGACCTTGGAAAGTACACCAGGATGATTGTCTACCAATACACCCAAAACATATTTCACTGTCATTCCCTCCTTGTATCAGGTTTATAGCTATAATAAAAAAACCTTTCGACCCCTATATAAGGGGTGAAAGGTTACTTTCACGGTACCACCCTAATTCATCCAGCCCTCACGGGACGGACCTCACAGAGTTCAATCAAACTCCCGGCCTGTAACGTGACCACACGTTAATCCTACTGCGGATGCAATTATGCAGCCGGTTCAGACTAATCCTCGGGAGTGAGCATCCAATCCGGCAATCCACCGGTTTTCACCAACCACCGGCTCGCTGAAGATAATTGATCCGGATCTTCTTTCTCCGTCATCGGAATCTTAACACAAATTAGTTTTTTGCATTCCAATTTGCACCAGGTTTCTAATATCGAAATATTTTGCATATAAAAATAGTTATAGAAATGCCCGGCGCTTTGCTTCTGTAATGAAGAAACCTGCCGCCGGGCCTTTTATTCCCACGGTGTAATACACCACTGGTGTATTTTGTACCGCTTGGTCACAGTCCCGCTTATCAGGCGGCGGAACCCTAGGTACACTTTCTTCCTGTGAAAGGTTGAATTGTAGTGTATTTTACCAAAGGTACATAACGGTGTCAATATATATTTTAAAAAATTCTTTGTCAACATTTTAACGCGTATTTAATCCCAAGATGATTGCTATAAACTCAACATTCTTCAGGCAGAATAGATGAATGCCGGATTACATCCATATAATGCCATTCTTATTGCACTGATTCTCCGGCCTTTTGTACAATCTTCTTTACCCGCTTCAGAAAAGTTTCCCTGTCCAGCATGACAATGCGCCCGCATTTAATGCATTTAATCTTAAAGTCTACTCCTGTCCGTATTACTGTCCATTGATCACTGCCGCAGGGGTGCTTTTTTCTGGTTTGAATGACATCTCCGATTTCATAATTAAAAGACATTCAACACATCCTTTCCAGGCATTGCAATAAATAATCATACAGCGGCAAACTCCCGCCGCTTAAGTGACGGGAGGCTGCTTGCTTATATGTTAAAGGATCAAGGTATTCTCGCCCCTCTGCATTTTTTCGGTTATCTCCTTCATCCCCGCTGCTCTGCCTACTGCCAGTTTATTCTTTAGTCCATAATACTCCAGGCAAGTACCGGATATTAGTATCTCTACCCCTTGCTCAGACAATATCTTTAGATCTGCCAGCACATCAGAACCTTCCACTGTATGAGTCACACCGCTATTTAAAAAAATGATTGTTCTTGGATAAGGCCTGGTGTTCTTCATATGATATATAAACCCTTTCAACAGCACTTTTCCCAGGGCTTCATCCCCACGTCCAAGAACAGAGCCTGTAATTACTACAACAGTTGACTGCTGCAAGGAAGATTTGTCCGATTCCTGCAGCATAGTACGGTTTATATGAATGTAGTATTCACCGCTGGATTCCTCCAGATATGCTGAAATCCCGCACTGCCGCGCCATATCACAAATATGCCGGGCTTTTTCCAACGAATCCGTAATTGTGGTAACCCAGTATGTCTCTGTATTTTTCATACTGTCCATGATAAGCAGCCATGACTGCTGGACAGCCATGCCACGGGCGTCAATAAAGTGATTCATCCACAGCCTCCTGTTTTCCTGTAGTTTTTTGCTGCACTTACAAATGCATCAAACAGTTTTTGCATATACCGGTCTTCCAGCATACATTCCGGATGCCATTGTACTCCAATAAAAAACATATGCTGACCAGACTCAACTGCTTCAATTATTCCATCCTGCGTGTGAGCCACCGCTTCCAGGGGCCAGGCCGGCCGGCGGACAGACTGATGGTGGAAGCTGTTGGCATATAAAAGGTCAGTGCCTAATATTTTATGCAGCTTTGTTCCTTCTTTTATTTTTACTTCATGAACACCATGCCATTTGGGTGCATTTTGGCTGTGGCAGATCAGTTCCCGTTCGCCCTTTGCCATACCCAGGTCCTGGAATATGTCGCCGCCCATGGCAATATTTATAAGCTGAATACCCCTGCAGATACCAAATATAGGCAGCCCGGACTCAGCTGCCTCCCTGCACAATGACAACTCCAACTCATCTCGATATGGATTAATGCGTCCTATGGCAGGATGAGGCTGCTCCCCGAAAAACCGCGGGTCTACATCCTGACCGCCTGTAAGCAAAAGGCCGTCTAACTTTCCAATAATATCTGAAGCATTATAACCCGAAACAGGCGGAATAAGATAAGGCAGGCCGCCTGCACGGCATACACCTTGTACATAACCCGGTTTCAGCTGTATTGTTTCCTTCTCCCAGTCATAGTCACAAGTGATACCAATAACGGGTTTCATGCATACAACTCCCTAAAATTTATTCAAATACCTGTCTATCTCCCATTGAGTAACCTGCATTTTATACTCATTCCACTCAATCAGTTTGGCTTCTACATAGCGGCTGTAGGAATGCTCGCTGAGAGTTTCACGAATAAGTTTATCATTTTGTAATGCTTCTATTGCTTCATACAAACTTCCGGGCAGGCAGCAGATGCATTCCTTCTCCCGTTCACTTTCCGTCATATCATAAATATTCCTGTTGACCGGCGGCGGAGGTGCTATCTTGTTGCGTATTCCGTCAAGTCCGGCTTTAAGTGTTACTGCCAGTGCCAGGTAGGGGTTGCAGGACGGATCAGGACTCCTGAATTCCAGCCTGGTGGCAGTTCCTCTTTTGCTCGGAATCCGTATAAGCGGGCTGCGGTTTTGTGCAGACCAGGCAATGTATACAGGTGCTTCATAGCCTGCTACCAGTCTTTTGTAGGAATTTACAAGCGGATTGGTAATAGCCGTAATAGCCGGTGCATGTTTTAATAACCCGCCCATATAATAATATGCTTCCTGACTTAACTGTATGGGACCATTTGGATCATAGAAGACATTTTTCCCGTTTTTAAACAAGGATTGATTCAGGTGCATGCCAGAACCGGCTGTGCCGTATATTGGCTTGGGCATGAAAGTAGCATGCAGCCCATGTTTCATAGCAATAAACCTGACCACCATCTTAAATGTCATTATATTATCAGCAGTTGTCAGGGCATCGTCATACTTAAAATCTATTTCATGCTGCCCCGGTGCAACTTCGTGATGGGAGGCTTCTATTTCAAACCCCATTGCCTCCAGTGTAAGACACATATCCCTTCTGGCAAGCTCTCCCTTGTCTACAGGAGCTAAATCAAAATAGCTGGCATTGTCATGCGTTGTCACAGTTGACTTGCCTTCTGAATCAACGTGGAAGAGAAAAAACTCAGCCTCCGGGCCTACCTGCATGGTATAGCCCATGTCTGCAGCTTCCTTAAGCACGCGCTTTAATGTATTTCGCGGACATCCTTCAAACGGAGTGCCGTCAGCATTGTGAACATCGCATATCAACCGCGCAACACGTTCCTGTGAACTAGTCCAGGGGTATATCACGAATGTGTTCGGATCAGGACATATAATCATATCCGACTCTTCTATACGTACAAAACCTTCTATGGAAGATCCGTCAAACATGATCTCATTTTCCAGAGCCTTTTCCAATTGCTTTACCGTAACAGCAACATTCTTTAATGTACCGAAAATATCGGTAAACTGCAGGCGGATGAACTGAACCTGCTCATTCCTGCAAATTCGAACAATGTCTTCTTTGGTATACTTTGTCATATAACACGCTCCTGTAAAAAAATTGTATCCCCTATGATTTTTTCTGCATATATAATCCCGGTACTCACTATCAGGTTTGAAACAATGTATGCTATTTAATTTTGACGTTTATTGAACTATATTATATCATCAATTGTCTGAATTGCAATAAAACAAATTCCGTTTCTTTATAAGGCAGAAAGAAATCATATTCATTCTCAATTGATAATGATATTTCATATCAGCGTTTTAAAAAATATACAAACTGTATTGAAAAATTAATTGCTTTTTAAATGATGCTGGTATATTATTTAAGCTAATCATTATTAATTGATAAGAGGTGCATTATGTGTTACAGCTGCGTTTATTAGCAAAGAACAATACAAGAAAAAAGATAAATGATAATTATTGCAGGGTCAGACGGATACTGTGGATAATTCTTTTGATAAACATAGCAGTTGCTGCTGTTAAAATTGCAGTCGGCAGCATAATTAAAAGCAGCAGTATGACTGCAGACGGATTCCACTCACTGACCGATGGTTCATCCAACATCATAGGCCTGATTGGAATCCGCCTGGCTTCTAAACCTGTTGATACTGATCACCCATATGGCCACGGCAAGTTTGAAACCTTGTCCGGGCTTTTCATATCAGGTTTGCTGTTTCTGCTGAGCGGAAATATTATTATTGAAGCTGTAAGAAAGTTTATCAGCCCAATAACTCCGGATATTACCATGGAAAGCCTTATTGTTCTGTTGGGAACACTTCTTGTGAATATCCTGGTTAGCATATTGGAATATAAAAAAGGAAAGGAGCTTGACAGCTCCATCCTTATTTCCGATTCAATGCATACCCGCAGTGACATCTTTATATCATTGGGTGTTTTAATAACCCTTGGGGCAATCAAACTAGGCCTGCCTTCCTTTGTGGATGCTGCTGCCTCACTGGTAGTTGCAGGTTTTATACTCCATGCAGGCTATGAGATATTCAAAATCAACAGGGATATCCTGGTTGACAAGGCAGCTATTGATGTGGATCATATTAAATCCATTGCCATGAGTTTCGATGACGTAATGGATACTCACTCCATCCGCAGCCGAGGTGATAAAAATGCACTCTTTATAGATATGCATATAATGACCAAGCCGGATTTAAATATAGAACAGTCCCATCACCTGGTTCACTGCATTGAGGACAAAATTAGAGAAGATATTACTCAGAACGCACAGGTAACAGCTCATATAGAACCATATGAAGACAGCAATGCGCATATCCATACGGAAAACCACAACTGAAGAGTGGAAATGTCTTAATTTCATCCTTCCTTAGTTTTTTCCTGCAGGTGCTTTCTAAGCATTTCCACTTCAGCATCCAATATCAGCTCATTGCCATAGCGTGCCCTGCCATACAAGTCCTCCAGTATCGGACTTGCTTCCTTGCTCAGCATGCCCTGTTCAGTCAAGTTACGGATGGTTTCACTCGGCGTCCGCCATGGGATTAGCGAATATCCCGCAGAAATGGCTTTTATAAGCAAATGCCTGTATAGATATCTCACTCTTTGCCTGTTATCGGTTAACTGGCTCCACTTAGGCTCGCTTTTACGAATACGTTCCAGCCAGTTCTTAAAACTGTCAATATAGTTATTCCTGATAGCCTGCCAGTCAACAAGGCTTTCTTTTTCATCGCTGTAACCGTAGGCTTCGGAAGTCCACCGGCCTTCTTCCATCAGCTTCTTAAGCAGTTCAACCATACGATGCCATAATTTAGCAAGCTGCCTTGCCAGAAAAATTATTATGAATACTGCCAGTACTGCCAGAATAATATATGCCAATATCTCTATTACCATATCCCAGAAGGGAGACGTCGGCCTTGCTTCTCCCGGAGGCAGTTCAGGCATCTGACCTCCCTGGGGCGCTTCACCGCCTTCAGACGGCGAATATAAGAACTGCAATATTTTATTAATTATATACCCGATAAATGCAGCAGCTGAAGCAAGAAATCTCAGGGCTGCGTTTTTAAGTTCATTGTATCCTGCAATGATCAAACCAATTAATATAGTCAGAATTACCAGGACACGGTTATTTCTTCTGACAACAGGCATTGAAGAGGAATGCTCGAGTTCTTCTCTGGATGCCAGCACCAGCATTTCTGAGTTAATCATGAAAAATATTGATGGTACTGCAATAAGCCCTGCTGCCAGAATTAACCTTTGATATTCCTGCACGGCTATTAATCTCCCGTAGAGCGGATAGATAAAAAAATACATTAAAAGTGAAACATAGCAATAAATCCTGGGAAAAGAAAACCGAAAAGGGCGTTCAGCAACAAAGATCCCTCTGCAAGCTGCTAAAAGGCAAAATAATGCAAGCAGCAAACCAGTGTCTAAATTGATTTTAAATAACCTGGGTATTACAAAACTTGCAATTATGGAAAGAAAAATGGACAAAATCCTGTTTTTACGGATTAATGCCAGACGAAACAGCCCTCCGGCTAAATAAGCACTGATAACAGCACTGCCAAACTCATATAGAGGCATAGACTTGAAAACCCATAAATAAACAGACAGTAAAGCAGGGAACAAAAGCCATGTATCCGACCAAATGCCCGCAATGACAGTCAGCAGGGATAGAAGCTTCCTTTTCATATGGTCTCCACCCCTCTTTCTATAGGACTGTCTTTATATGCAGCATATTCATCATAACCCGCATCTTCTCTCAACGCTTCGCTTTCTTCCTTCAGTTCTTCCTCCTGAGGCTCCAGTAAAATAATATCTACTGAATGCCCTTTCATTTTGAGTTTATTGATCTGATCTTTCATTCTGTCTCCCACAAAAGGAGTCAGCAGGAGAATATCCATCGGACTTGCATCCCTGTCCAGCTCTTCTTCCAGGAATGTAAAAAAGGTACAGCTTCTGGCTACCACCATTTTGGCGAGAACCTCAAAAATATAGGTTAACTGCTCCCTGCCAGGCTGCGGTTCAATCCGTATAGGCTGTCCCTTATTGTCAATCTGGTAAGCATTGCTTCCAAAACCAACCGGAATACCATTCTCTATGGCATTTTGAACAATTGTAGCACTATAGGAAATGCCCCTTTCAATAAGCTCCTGATCCGTTACTGCATCCCACATGGTTTCGCTGAGGTCTACATTTAACATTATCATAATCCGCGGGTCTGCCGTATGATCCATGTTGAATACCTTAAACTCTCCGGTCCGTGCCGAAGCCTTCCAGTTAATTCTGTTCAAAGGATCGCCGTATTGATATTCTCTGACGCCCGATCTTATGAATGGGTCCTCTAAAATCCATCTTCTTACAGTAATGTCCCCCATCCAGCTATGAGAAGGAAAAGGAATGTCCTGTAATGAAACCAGCCTGGGATATACTAAAAGTTCTGCATCTACATGAAAATCCTTATAAAATTCCTGCACACCAAAGGCATCACCGCAAGTCATCGCAGCTGTAGAAAGGCGGTAGCATCCCCTTTTAAGGCAAAGAATCCTATGCCGCCTGGTAATCCCGGTAAACGGCATCAGGCTGAAAAAGCTTTTATGAAATTCATCATGTTTGATAGCCAGGTCAGACTGCTGGTAAAACTTAAGGTTGGGATTCATTTTTGATTCCACTCGAAGCCATGGAATAGGCAGGATCTTTTTATTTTGAATGCGTTCAACCATCTCTGCCTCTTCCCCTTCGAACACTGCCGGTGTATTGAATGTACGGGTATATGTTATTTGGGAGAGACCCCATTTTTTATAAATTAACGCTTGTATGATGATGAGCAGTGTTGTAATAAAAATAAACCATGATAAGGACATTATAATTCCATTCCTTTTTTAGTAAGATTATCCTCGGCCGGAACGGGAGTTTCCCTTACGATTTGGTCAAGAATTTGCTCATTGTAATTTTCCTTCAGGCGGGATGTATTCTTAAGAATAATACGATGGGCCAATACAGGTTTTACCATTGCCTTTACATCATCCGGTGCAACATAGCTGCGGCCTTTAAGGATGGCATGAACCTGAACACATTTCAGGAGAGCCTGACTACCGCGGGGACTTACCCCTAAAATCAGGTCAGGATGCTTTCTGGTCTTTTCAACAATGTCCATCATATATTTCAATACATCATCACTGACATGAGTATCCGAATAACTGCGCTGTGCCTCCAGTATCTCATTTCGGGAGGCAACTTTTGATATCTCCTCCAGAGGCTGATTGCTTTTGAAGCGTTTTAGTATTTCCACGCCTTCCTGGGTGCCGGGGTAACCCATTTTAATCTTAAGCAGAAACCTGTCCAGCTGGGCTTCCGGAAGCGGAAATGTGCCCTGTATTTCAACAGGGTTTTGAGTGGCAATAACCATAAAGGGTCTATCTAAAGGACGGGTTTCACCATCAATGGTAACCTGTCTCTCTTCCATACATTCCAGGAGACTGGACTGAGTTCTGGGAGTGGCACGATTTATCTCATCTGCCAGCAGAATATTGCAAAATATAGGACCGGGACGGAATACAAATTCCCCTGCTTTTTGGTTGAAGTAGTTTAAGCCGCTGATGTCTGTAGGCAGCAAATCCGGAGTAAATTGAATCCTTTTAAATTCCAGGTCAAGCGACCGGGCTATAGATTTAGCCAGAAGTGTTTTGCCCATGCCGGGTACATCCTCCAGCAGGACATGCCCCGACGCAATCAAGGCTATCATCAGCTGATCAATTACCTCTCCCTTTCCAACAATGACTTTCTGAACATTGGCCTTAAGCCTTTCGCATAGTATTCTTATTCCCTCAAAATTCATTTACTGAGCTCCTTTATTAAATTATTTAACTTGCTCTTCTTACTCTATTCTACATTGTTTCATCCATTCCTCCCCGCAGATGATTTGAAATATTGCAGCAAATTTGCCGTACTAGCCTGCAGTACCGTGCAATACATATAAAAAAACTGCAGACATACCTGCAGCTTATAAAATATATATACGATAATGTATTTTATCTTTATCTTATGCTTAAATAAACCGACAAATGCTTCTTGATCTGTTCTGCTTCTTCATCCCCGTCAGCATATATATTTATTCTGTTACCTTCCAAATGCATATTATAATTTTCAAAACCCCTGGATCTTAAGAACTCCTGCACAGAATCTGGTCCGCTGTCACCCTGGGCAATTATTACCTTGTCTCCGACGTAATCCCCATTTACATAAACATGGTAAAAATCATTATCCTCTTTTAAATTGCCCTGATCATCAGTCAGGCCGACTAAAAACGGGAAATAAGGTCTAGACCCAAAATTATTCCATTGATCCCACCACATTCCGTTGTCCTCCTCAGGTTTGTGATGGTGTTAGTATTGTCTGATATATTGTTTTTCATTCCCGTAATTCGCATGCATTATATTGGATAATATTCCATTTATTTTTCTTAAAATATCCTATTTTTGTACTGCAACTACAGCTGTCCTTGGAGGAACAGTAATGTGTGAATCTGTCATCCACTTGCCCCCCACAGCCTTCCATTTGCTTACTTCACCATTATCCAGCTTTACAGATACAGTCAGCGAATCCCTTTGATCATAGTTTGTAATAACAACTGCCAGGCTGCCTTCTGAAGATTTGAAAACTGAATAATACTCATATGGTTCACCATTTAAATCATAGACCCTGGCTCCGTCTTTTTCCAGGAACTCACCATACCATGTATATTCACTTGTTTCTTCGCGCAGCTGCTGCATCTGCATGCCATATTCCATTGTCAACGGGAAATCTGACGGCTTTCCTTTAAAGAAATAAGGCTCATAGCTTACTACATAGTTGTTCATCAGGCACTTGTTCAATACTTCCCTATCATCAAAGCCGATTACTGCTATCATATACAATGGTGTATTCTGAGGCCTTGTATAACGCTTAAGGGGAATGGCATCACGGCTGCCGACACGGAAATAACTCAAATCATACTGCTGGAATTGCATATCATAGCTGCATTCTCCACAAAACAGAAAATCATCGGGCGCAATTTCCCTGAACTCCTTAATCAGCTGATTGTCCATGGAATATATATATTCACCTTTCCGGTGGCCATGACTCTCATCGAAACAGAAGATGGCACTTCCATGATGCTGTGATTCATCTATCAGCACGCCTGCTGCTCCAAGATCTACTACCTTTTTAAATTCTTCAAGATATATTTTTCTCAAGTCTTCAGACAATGTGCACATTGATACAAAACGTTTGGTATTTGCATCAGCCAGCTGTGTCATTGTCTGGTACTGATAACCGCCGTGGTGATAATAATTACCGTTCAGATCTTTTGCAGCATATTTATATAGTTCATTTTTAAACCATTCTGTTGCAGTATCCGCCCAGGTAAATTTGCAGAAAAGGATGATCTTTACACCTATTTCATGACACTTTGCTATTGCTTCCTTCAGCTCATCAAAGGTTCCCAGGCGGGGATCAGGATCATGAGAAGGATTGCCCTGATCCTGTCCTCCTTTATTCCAGCCAACAAGCTGAATAGCCGAAATGCCGTATTTCCTGCATTCTTCTGCTACCTTCGGAAGCTCAGTAAATCGCATTCTTAATTCATCTTCCGGTGAATTAATATGCAGCTGCAGCCAGCTGTGAGGCTGCCTTGCCCATTGAGGTGTGCGGGGTTTGCCCCATTGCCATAGGTTGTCGCGCTGTTTTCTGTATATATCTACGCCTTTCTTCCAGTCCCCCCGATAAGCCTGTATGTGCACCGGCGTCAGCTCCATGCTCTCTCCGCTTTGGATAAAAGGCAGATGTACAAGGTCGAAGGGCAGGTATACCTCTT
>DUSN01000115.1 GCA_012842605.1 Clostridiales bacterium | reverse complement strand
CAAACAATTTACTATTATTTGTTATTATTACCATAATGTTTATATGTCTTCAATGATGTATTCAAAGTCCTAATTAACAACTGTACCTCCCCATTCAACTACAGTGAAACCTTGCCGCTGAAAAGGTTCAAGAACTTGTTCTTCAACTGGAATTTCTTTCTTAAGTGGCTTATATGCCATAAAGACTCTCAAAATACTGTCAGGTTCAGGAATTATTTCCAACTCGGCATTTCCTGTATAAGCTTCACTCTGAAATGAAATCAGATTATATGGATTGTTTTGCATTTTGGGGAGCCAATAAACAATAAACTCATTATACTCTTTTGGCGTCAAACCAATATACTCTAATTTGTCCCTTAAAAACTCAGCAGTATCTTCTCCTTTTACTACAAATCCCTTGCTCATATCATATTCAATATTGCTGTTGCCTTCCCAGAACAGGTAAGAATACTCTTTTCCGTCTTTTTGATTGATTAACGTCCCATCAGGATGAGCAGTTACAGTCCAGCCCTCATTATATGCTGGATAGGTGCAGGTAATTTCCCCGTTGTAATTTAATTTTACCGTTACTTCCATTTTCTCTTCCGGATACAGATAAATCACCGGTTTCGCTTCTGTATGTTCATCGTTATTAATATTTTTACAACCTGAAAGATTTAATACTATAGAAAACATAAGGGCTATGAACAACAGAGTTAATTTAAATTTTTTCATGTCAAAACCAACTCCTTTATTCTATTGATTGTTATTGACGATGAAATTAACAATTTGTTCCACCTGATAGTATAGAAAACATGTACACCAAAAAGCATGATATGAAGAGAATCACATGAATCCAAACATCTGTCTAATCGTCCTGCAAATACCTTTTTGCCATAGCATCTTCAATTATCTTAAAATAAAATTCCATATTACTTTTGAACCTGCTTTTATATGTATAAATGTATCTACAAAATGTGCATTATAATGCTCAATTGCGTTGTACAGTTTTTCTATTAAAATATTGATACCCCAGAACACATATTGGAATAAAGTATGCACACCAAGCTTCAAGAAGTATTGTTCCAATATAATCACTAGTTCCTTCTGTAAATACGGGAAACATAGGCACAAACAAACATGGTAAAAAGAAAACTCCATGAATCCAAAGCATCCACCGAAATACTATATCAGCTTTATATTCATGTTCAACAAAAATCCCATTATAAAAGTTGTTAAGGCCATAAAGGCGTACTCAAGCAAATCATAATAAAAAAACAAGCTTCCGGTATATCCAAAGCTGATAATAGATAAGGGCTCGTTGCTTAATGAAGTATTCATTCTGACAGTTGTACATTCAGCGCAATAGACTAAAAAGTATTATAACAGCATAAACAGCCGCAAAAGCGATTCCAGTATATCCAACAGCCTTATTATCAGATTTTTTATTAACAGCAAATATTGCACACATGAAAGGTATAAAGCCAATTGCAATAAATATGCTTGATAAACTGCTTGCAAATAAACTTTCTGCAATAAGCATTGATATTGTAAATGCCAGTACTGCAATACCTGTTACGATTGTACCAACTTTTCCCATAATAGTATCATAATAACACCCTTGTACAATTAATATTGTATTAAATCAGTGACCGAAGCCACTGT
>DUSN01000056.1 GCA_012842605.1 Clostridiales bacterium | reverse complement strand
CCTATTCTTTTCTGATTATTATCGTAAAGTCTGCGTAAACTAAGGAACCGCCGTATACGTGAACCGTTTGTACGGTGGTGTGAGAGGTCGGTAGGTGAATTTATCACCTACCTCCTACTCGATTGTAATAATTATGCAAAGGAGAAGAATAATGAGATTGGATGGCAGAAACAATAATGAATTGAGGCCTATACGGATTACAACAGAATATATATGCCATGCTCCCGGCTCGGTATTAATTGAATTTGGCAGGACTAAAGTAATATGTACTGCTACTGTGGAGGATAAGGTACCTCCTTTTTTGAAAGGAACAGGTAAAGGCTGGATTACCAGTGAATATGCTATGATACCTGCTTCTACCCAGGTAAGAAAGCCCAGGGAGTCCAGCAAAGGCAAACTGGAAGGAAGAACACAGGAAATACAAAGACTGATCGGACGAGCCTTGCGTTCGGTTGTTGATCTTGATGGAATAGGGGAAAGAACTATCTGGATTGACTGTGATGTCATACAGGCAGATGGTGGTACCAGAACTGCTTCAATCACAGGTAGTTTTGTTGCATTAGTTTATTGTATAAAATGGATGATGGAACAAGGCATGATTGAGAAAAGCCCGATTCACTGCTATGTTGCAGCAGTAAGTGTTGGAATTTTTGACGGACAAGCTATTTTGGACCTTTGCTATGAAGAAGATTCCATTGCAAAGGTAGATATGAACATTGTTATGACAGACAAGGGTGAATTTACTGAAATACAGGGAACAGGTGAGGAAAGCCCGTTCACCTTGAATGAATTAAATGAAATGCTGCAACTGGGACAAGCCGGCATTGAGAAAATTATTCTTATGCAAAAACAGGTTTTAGGCAGTCTTACTGACCTGGTGGTAGGTTGATATGAAACGTTTGGTGATAGCAAGCAATAATGAAGGCAAGATAAAAGAAATACGTCAGCTGTTTTCAGATTTGGATTATGAGATTGTATCATTAAAGGACATTAATATTAAAGTTGATATTAATGAAGATCAGCCCGACTTTGCCGGCAACTCCTTCAAAAAGGCCAGTGAAATCAGCAGGCTTACAGGTGAAATTGTTTTGGCGGATGACTCCGGGCTTGAAGTGGAAGCACTTGGAGGACAGCCTGGAGTACATTCAGCCCGGTTCGCCGGCAGCAATGCTACAGACTGTCAAAACAATGAAAAATTACTGTCTCTTCTTAAAGATGTGCCAGAAAACAGGAGAAATGCGCGCTTTCGATGTGTAGTGACTATGTACTGGCCGGACGGCAGCTATATACAGACTGAAGGGACATGCCCGGGCAGGATCGGCAATTCTCCCAGGGGAAATGGCGGGTTTGGTTACGATCCATTGTTTATTGTTGAAGGTTATAACAGAACCATGGCTGAACTGACTGCTGAAGAAAAAAACAGCATAAGTCACAGAGCTATTGCCATAAAGGCATTGGTTGATCTTCTGCAAGCAAAATATGGTGCAAAAGGCTTATAAATTATCTTGGTTCATTGTAAAATGAAATGCAATAGGTAAAATAAAAAAACCATAGCGAGAAAATCATGTATAATATTTTTTGCGAAAAAACAAT
>DUSN01000055.1 GCA_012842605.1 Clostridiales bacterium | reverse complement strand
TCGCTTACGCTCGCCCTTGACATCCTCCAACAGAATGCATAAATGTTATAATTATACAAAAATAAAGAAAGGAGAACCTAACTTAGAAAAGCTAAAAAATTGTCTTGACAAGTGGGGGCATTATAATATTTCTAAAATTATTTTTTACAAATTCCAAGCCTTTTACTAACAGCATTCGATTAAAATTTCCATCGTTAGCAAAAGAAGCATTTTCTATAACTTTTGTAAATGTACCATCAGGATTTCTGCGTGAGTTATCAAATTTTATATTTAAGCCAGCAAAATACTTCAGTTTCTCAATATCAAGTACATTGTTCCCACCCCAGTAATCAAATCGGGACGAACCATTTATATATTCTTTATGCCATGATAGTTCTATATTACCGTTATGTTTGCTTACTCTTATCTGACCATCACATAGTAAATATATGCATGGCCCAAATTCAATAGATACTTTCTTTCTGCCATTGCTATCAAAATAATAAGATCTTACTCCTTTATTATTAATTTTGTCGTCCATCTCAGGATATTCTATTATGTTCATTTTCTTAAACACATAGTTTAATAACAACTCCAAGACTTTTGTTAATGGAATTAATGCCGGTGAAAAGTCAAGTTGTTCCTTATCATTTCTGTTAGAAAGCATTCTGAATACTATTTCAGATGTACTTACATAATTAACACAATCCTGCTGAATCTCTGCCGGCAACATAGTAATTAAATTATTATTAGGAACATGTATCCTATAATTCCTAATAAACTCTTTTTGAAGATTGGCTATATACATTTCAATTTCGGTGCGCCCAATATATTGATTTTTCAATCTGTTTGATAGTCTATTAACTACTTCGTCAATTTCTGAAATCATTTGTTCGGTTACAAACTCTTGTCTCTCACATTCGATACTCTCTCCTAAAAACTGCAACCGAAGGTTATTGATAGCTTTGATGCTTTCATTCACAGTTTCATCCATCAAATTTGAAATATGCTGCTGTAAGAAAACATTAACATTTTTTCTTATGTCAAAAAGATTTATGCTTTGATAGTAATTCAGGTATTCATCCATTTTACCAATTAAGCCTTCCCCTTGTTTTATCAAATCTTCTGACAAAGCGTCAGGCAGTTTATCATAATTATCTTCATTTGGTAATCCCAGGAGTTTTAGCCGAATACCAGAACGATAAGAAAATGCCTCAACATATCTCATTAGAGTTGTAAATAATAACTCCGATGGAACTTCATTATTATCTATTGATGATTTTGCCAGCTCAACGTCTTTCATTATCTTTCCATCACCGAAAACAACATCAACCCATAACTTATTAGTATCTAATGTAGACTCATTTCTTGATTCCAAATATTCTTTAACATCTCTTATATACTGAATTATTTCCTCGATAAAATCAATGATTGGAGATCTTTCTCTTGCTTGTCTGTCCATTTCATAATTGAAATATCCATATAAAGTACTTGCTTTTTCGAGTGTCGTTGAAGACAGAATTGATCTTACCAAGATAAGTTGTACATATAAGTTACGTTTATCATCGTTATTTATTTCATCAAAATTATTGATAAGAAACCCTGCCGCTTCTTCTTTATAATCACAGCAATATAATACATATGGAGTAAATGCCATTAAAAATGAATATAAATAATTAGGCATAATACTTCTGATGATTTCTTTTCCCATAGATAATGTTTTTGCCATTGCTAATCCCAACTCCGGGTATTTTGAATATAATTCTTTACCAGGTTTCAGCAATGTTCCATCTATGTTTCCTATTAACTCTTTATAAAAATCACTATCATTGTAAAAATCATTTTCATTTTTCAATATGTATTTAATTCTCAAATTATAATTTTCTGACATCATCAAATCATAGATGTAGTCTGAATAACTTCTTAGCAATATCCCCATATACCGAACTTCTAATTTGTGTTTCTGCTTCCATGGCACAATAGAAAAAGTCGGCCATACGTACTTTGTTAAGATATAGTAGCAAATATCAACCTGGTTGGTAAACTCTGCTGCTTTAAACAAATCCAATAAGGCACCAGGAATTATTACTCTTTTATCAAATTCTGTAAGTTTTTTACTAACCAGCCTGGGCAAACGTATTTTACCTTTTGCTTTTTTTTCTATCTCCTCAGTTTCAAGATTTTGTATTCTTATATATTCATTTTCTTTTTCATTTTCTTTAATTTTCATTTCTATTGCTTTTTTAACTAACAGATCAACATCTGCTTCACTTATATGTTTAGCATCAATATCAATACCATAAATACTTTTTGCAATAAATTCTGATAATGAGAGTCTTAAATTCCCAGGTATGTATGATGACATAAAAGAATATTCTTCAGCTGACCCATTATAAACATCCAGATCTTCAGGTATATCTTCCTCATAATCTATCATGAGTAAATTATCTTGCATAGATAATAAGAAGAAGTCTTTGCAAAATACAGCCAGATTATTGCCATTTGGCAAAGTAATTTTTTCTAACTTGCTTTTTATCATTTCCAGGTTATATTTTTTACCTTTGAGAAAGACACCATACATAAACAAAACGATAATAGAATAGCAATCTAAGTTGACCAAATCTCTACATGTCCATTTGAAATTATTCCAGTTTCTTCTAAGTAATGTTTCTCTGTCTTCTCCGACAAAGAAATCCCTGAAAAGAATTTCTATTCCTTCAGCATCATCTATTAACTGATACTCTTTATATACTTTTGCAAAATCTCTCATCAATCTAGTTTCCAACTTAATACATCCTTTCTAGTTCGTATATTGCTAAAACCCTTGCTCAATAAGTATAATGTCAATTTTTGCATTATAAAAGCGATTATAACATAATTTGCGAACACTTAACAGGATAATATTTACAGAAGCTATAACAACAATTGATTCAATTTCATCCAAAACGCGAAAAACCCGCTGAAAGCGGGCTGCAGAAAATGGGATTCTTTACTCAACATAATCCGATTTATATATTTTATAGCACGTGTTTCCAAATCCTATATTAATATGGCACAAATAACAATTATTATATTTCTTTTTTCATACTTAATACCCCTTTTAGCCTTCCTGCGATGTTCTATGACTTTTATAAAGCGGAAAACGCAAGAAGGCTGAATGGCTAAGTATAATTTTACCATATATGGGGTTGTATGTCTATGCAAGCTGGGATATACAGAATTAAAGAAGCAAACGACATAATTATTGCGTGATATTCTTAGTTGCGCAATACTTCAATAACTGAAGTGCCCAAGCCTAAGTGAATCTCACAGCAAGCTTCTTCACCGTTAACCAATATCCTGTCCGCTTCATTTACATTAAACTGTATATCAATATTGCCTGTTGATGAGATTACATAAACTTCATTCTTGCCATTGCGAGTAAAGCTGAAATCCACAAAACTGTCTCCGATCCTTATATGCTGTAAATTCATTTTATCCCATTCGTAAGGAATACAGGGTTCTATTACCAATTTTTTATCATATGCTTGTGGTTTAAACCCCGCAAAGCATTCGACAACCGAAACAGCCATGCCGTAAACTGTCCAGGCTTGCACGAAGCAGCCATAATCCGGAGACATTTCGCTAATTGATCCGGGCAGTACCAAGCCATATGTTTTACAGATACGCTTAAGCAATGCAAGGGATTCGCCGCATCTGCCATTTCTTGCCTCAGCTACTGCCTGAACACCGGTTGAGATTGTCATCATGCTTTGCTTCATAAAGCCTGACAGATAGATGCCGTATTCACCGACAAACTCATCGCTTTTCATGTTATCCAATGCTGTTAATGCTTTGTCATGGTCTGCCAGGTGTGTCTCCATCGGCGTATTGATTACCCAGTTTTTATTAATTATGAATGGCAGTTCCTCATCCCGAGGCATTGCCTGGCAATGTTGCTTCAATTCAGACAAGTAATCCCTATATTCCGGAGATATATAAGTTTTATGATGTTCATCATTCAATAGCGCATCTATCCGCTCTATAACCTGGGCAGTAGTTCCTACTGCATCAACGAAGAGTCCGTATTTATCATCCCATAGGCGGGTGTTGATGATTTCTTTCAGTTTCTCTCCCAATTTTAAGTATTCAATGCTCTCCTCGCCAAATACCCTCGACATTTCATGCATGCAATACAATGCTTTGCAGGTATAAACCGCCGTATCTATCAGCTCTACATTTAGACCCTGGATTTCTATAATGCCGTATCCCGACGGCAGCAAATCCCTATCCTCATCCATTTCATTCAACAACCAGCTTATACCCTTTTTACAATAGTCATAAAGCTCTTTTGTTGTCTCAATATCACCTGTCCAGCGCAAGTAATTATATACTGCCATTATAAAATGGCTTGTCTCCTGGCTGTTGCCGGGATTTGCTATTACTCCGTTGGTTGTAACCTCATGCACTATTCTGCCATTGCCGTTATGCTTTTCACTGTAGTTTTTCAGCAGAAGAAGGGTTTGTTTCGCAAGGTCAAAGCTGCCTAAGGCTAATAAACCCTGAGTCGAATAGCTGTTATCACAGCCAAACCACCACGGATATTCCGGCATCCCTGCAGTTAAACCGCGGCCATAGCCTTCACAGTCCTGTATCAGCCAGTCAATGTTATATTTCACCCACTCGAATATATGATCGAATTCCTGATCACTTGTTTCAAGCCTTGCTGCATTTCTGATATTGTGATACCTAATAAGCTTATTGAAATAATACTCGTCTCTGTTTTCCTTTAAAGCCCTGAATTCCTTCAGGGCATCCTCTTTTCCATAGGGAGAACCTGCAATTATGAAGGTTAACTCCTTGTTACCTTTCGGCTCCAGAGTAAGCTCCAGGGATATTGAAGCTGAGACGCCTTTCCCGCTGCTTCTGTATGGCTCTATATGTTCTTTGGAGATTTCTACCTGACTTGAACTGATCTCAAAATCACTGCCTAAAACGCCGTACCAGTCATGACCGCTGTCCTTTGCAATTACTATCTGATTTTCCCCGTCATATACAGCATTATCCTCAAAGTCAAATATACCGGCATTTTCGGATAACCATACAGGCATGATATCAAACCTTGTTATAAAGCATACCTTCAGGGATTTGGGATTATCATCATTATTTTTAAAGGTATATCTGACATATACGCCCTTTGCTTCATCAGGCGAAAACTGAAAACGCTGGATGGCTATACCGTTAACAGGTTCATACCTGAATAGACTGCCATAGGGCAATGTCTCGTACTCAACGGCTTTATAAAACTTATTGTCAATTCCCAAGTAGAAACCGTCTGCTATTTTTATGGGATGAATCCAAATACCACCCATTTCATTTTTCATGTGGTGGCCGAAATCAGGGAAGGTTCCGTCCTGTGCACCTATTGTTTTGCACTTTTCTCCGGCAGTGACATATAAGCTGTAGTAGCGGTTATTATTTACTATGGATTTGTATTCAGACAAGTTGTGACGTTTAAAAAGCGGTTTGATAGCAATATCCCCCTTTATCAATCTGGTTCATAGAAATATTTTTAAAAAAAGACTAAGCAGGTGTGAGCATTTATAAGCATATAACCATGCTTAGTCTTTTTTTAATCAACTTATAGAAGAAATTTTATTACTTGACATATTCGTTAATCTGTCTTTGAACCTCATCAATGACATCCTGAAGTCCTGCTGCCCACATCTTATCCATTATCTCGTCTCTTACCTCGTTGATGTCGAGCACACCGAGACCTATATTCTCATAATATTCATTCATAACAGCAGTGATCTGGCTGACCTGAGTCTTAATATTGCTTTGATCTACAGTGAAGCCAACGAATGGAGTAACCTCAGAGCCTTGATCCCAAACCTTTAACTTCTCGATATCCTCTTTCGGGTAATTGGATGAGAACCTTGCAAGCTCAATGTCATTCCACATCCAGACATTTGTAGTGTATCTCTTTTCGCCGGGAATATCGTTAACGTCAACAGCGCCGTTAACTAATTTATAGTTCTCACCTTCTACACCGTAAGACCACAGATCATAATTTTCCTGGCTGCCCTTTATCCAGTTGATGAGAGCTACTGCCTTGTCTACATTTTTGCTGGTGCTTGGAACTGCCAGCATATTGTCACCGGCAAGGAATACATAGCGTTTTTCAGGCTCTAAGAGCACAGTTTCGACTTTTACCCCGGGTACATTGGCTGTTATAGTGTCTATACGTTCAGAAGCTCTCATAATATTTGCAGGTACTACAGCAACCTTGCCATAGTCAAATCCTGTATCCATGTTCTCGATACTGGAGGTGTCAGCAGGCTGATAGCCCTTATCGCGCCATTCCTTGGCTTTCTCAGCAACCTTTGTAAATGCATCGGAATCCCAGAAGGATTTTACGGTAAAGTTTGGATCAGCAGGATCAATATAAACGGGGTTCTTGCCGCCATCACCGATTGGGAAGAAATAGTTAGCATATACAGGATATAAGGGCTGCAAGTTGGATCCGACTATCGGGAATACATCGGGATCATTCTTTTGAACTGCTTCCATAAAAGCTTCAAGGCCTTTTATATCAGTAATTTCAGGAAGTCCGTATTTTTCCCTTAAGTCGCCGCGAACATTATAAACATTGTTAAATGCGGTCATTGGTATATTCCTTGGTATAGCATACAGCTTGCCTGCAACGGAACCGCCCTTAATTAAATATTCTGGCATTTTCTCCAGTAGCTCAGGGGCATTTTTCTCCATAGCTTCATCTATAGGCTGGTAAACCTTCTTTGCAACCAGGTCAGACAGAGTGCTGCTATGGGCCCATGCCAGGTCATATACTGTGCCGCCGGCAATATCCAATGCCAGCTTGTTCCAATAATCGTCGATGTATTTGATATCAACATTGATGTTCAGGCCATCCTCAACAAGCTTCTTGTTAATGGCCTCCAATACCTCCGGCTGGCACTCAGGCTGGGTACCCGGGAATACTGCAACCAATTTAACTGCCTCTTCAGTATTCTTTTTATCATCGGTGCCCTCGCTGCCGGTATTATCATTGTTACCGGTATTTTCGCCTATGTCAGTACCACTGTTATCACTGCCTTTGGATTCAGTGTCAGTGGTGCTCTTGCTGCAGCCGGTAAATAGAGCCAGGGTTAAAGCTGCAACCAGTAAAAGCACTATGATAGTTTTTGATCTTCTCATATTTTATCTCCCTCTCTTAAGATTTTTTTATTTAAACCTAACTTATTAACAAGTTGATGTACACTTATTAATAAATTAGATTTAATACAGATTCAGATCATCCTTTAATAGCTCCAATCATAATGCCCTTAACAAAGTAACGTTGTGCAAAAGGATAAACCAGGATTATAGGTCCAATGGTAACAAACAAGGTCGCAATCTGAAATGTCTGTGCGGGTACCTGTATATTGCCCATTGAACCATACTGCCGTACAAACTGCATTATAGACTCAATCTTGTACAGCATATATTGGAGCGGATACAGGCTGCGTTTATCAATGAACCAAAGTGCAAGAGTCCAGTCATTCCAATAAGCTAAGGCAATAAACAGTGTAACTGTTGCTATAATGGGAGTGGATAAGGGAACTACTATCTGGAAAAATATCCGAAATACATTGCAGCCATCTATTTCGGCAGATTCAATAAGGGAATAGGAGATAGTCTTAAAATAGTTTCTCATCAGGAATATATTGAATGAAGAAACCAGCATCGGCACGATTAGTGCCCATATCGAGTTTTGAAGCTGCAGGATCTGAGTGCAAACCAAATACCAGGGAAGCAAACCGGCGCCAAAAACCATGGGGATGTAAAAATACATCGCGATGACATTTCTGTATCTTAGCCGCCTGATTGACATAGCATAGCCAGCCATACCGCAAATCACCAATGATAATATGGTACCCACTACCGTAACAAAGATGGAAACTGCATATCCTGTATATATGGAGCTGTCCCTGAAAACCATCTCATAAGCCAATGTTGAAAACTCAACCGGGACAAGTCTATAACCATAATTTATAAGGCTTTGCTCGCTGCTTATAGATACCATGAAGGCCAGTATAAATGGGTATAGGCAGCATATTGCAAAGACTGCCAGAAGCAGATGCATTAAACCGGAGCCAAACCTGTCACTAAGGGATTTAGTTTTCATTTAAATGCCCCTCCACGGTAATTACTAAAACAATGCATAATTTTCATCATAGAGCTTGACTAGCTTATTGGAACCCCATACCAAAATAAAGCCAACAAATGATTGATATAATCCCACGGCAGCGCTGGGACCGAAATCTGCAGCCTGCTTTATTGCACGGAATACATAGGTATCGATTACATCCGTATACTTAAATAAGAGTCCGTTATCGCCGATAATTGAGTATATTGTTGCAAAGTCACCTCTAAGCATGCCGCCTAAGCTCAGCAATGACATTGTGATTATAGTAGGCAGCAGCAACGGAATGGTTATGTAGCGAATACGCTGCCATCTTGTTGCACCATCAAGGCTGGCGGCTTCATAAAGCTGTTCATCAATGCCTGTGATGGATGCCAGGTATACTATTGATTGATAGCCTGTATTTTTCCATACATGAGTAAATATAATAATCCATGCCCAGGGATTAGGATTACGAGACCAGACAACAGGATCCTGACCGAATAGCTTCAAAGCCTGGTTTGCCAGTCCCATACCATCAGAAAAAACTATCCTTGTGACTAATTTGCCGATAACAACGGATGAGAAAAAGTATGGCAGGAACATAACGTTCTGGTAAAGCTTTTTGCATATCTTGCCGTTTATTTCATTCAGCATAATCGCAAAGCTTACACTGAAAAATGTAGTCCAGATAAGATAGTTGAAATTTATAAATATGGTATTAAAGGTAGTACGCCATGCATAAGTGCTGGTGAAATAAAACTTAAAGTTCGCCAATCCTACAAAGGGACTTCGGAATTTATCCACAAAGTTAAAGTCCTGAAATGCAATAATCAGCCCGGGCATTGGGAGATATGCAAAAACAAATAATAAAACCGCAGCAGGCACAATCATTAAATAATAAGCCCAGTTCTTTTTCATCTCCCACAAAAATCCATGCTTTTTAAGAACCTTGGAATTCAGATTTGAAGCTGGTGTCATTGGTGCAGTAATATTGGCTTTCATTATCTCACCTCTTTTCCAGCAATATAAATGCATTTATAATGACCGCACACTGCTGCGAATCATTAACTGATATTGTGCGTAGACATGTTTTGCTTCTGAGGGATCATCTATAATTTTTTTAAGTAATGCAGCACTTTCATAGCCTATTTGTATAAGATCCTGTCTTATTGTGGTCAAGGCAGGACTGATCAGCTGAGAAACCGGAATATCGTCAAAGCCGGTTACCGAAAAATCACCAGGTACGCTATAGCCGCAATCCTTTATGGCGTCAATTGCACCCATGGCCATAATGTCGCTCATGCAAACAAATGCCGTTGCGCGACTTTTATCATGCTTTTCTATATACTCTCTTACATTTTTATAGGCTATCTCCTGACTGAAATCACAGTACAGAATGTCTTCATCATCAATCTGCAATCCGTTACTCATGACACTCTGATTTATGCCCTTCATACGATCCAAAGTAACAGCAGCTGTTTTTTTGCCGGCTATCACACAAAGCTTAGTATGGTTATTGCTAATCAGGTAATCTGTAATTTCAGCTGATGCTTTGATGTTGTCAACCGATACACAGCCAACCTTTTTCCCAACCATAGGTACATCAATTACCACACAGGGAATTTCAGCATTGACCAATTCCTTGAAATAAACATCCGTAATTGTTATACCGCTTATGATTGCACCGGCTATATTCCGTTCTTTGCAAAATTTTGTATAGGATTTCCTGGTTTGCTCTTTGGAATTGGTGGGATATATTGCAACCTCCAGATCATTTTCAGAGGTATAGCGGTATATCCCCTGAAGCAGCATATACCATAGGTTATCAAAACGGTTGCTGTCCAGTAAGCCTGATACGATTACTCCTATATTGGAGGTAGTTTTTGAGGACAGCCCCCTGGCTATGACATTTGGTGTATATCCCAATTCTTTTATGGATTTAAAAACGCGTTCTTTTGTTTCCGGACTAATGTCCTTATAATTGTTTATGGCTCTTGATACTGTGCCGATAGATACACCTGCGTGCTTTGCTACATCGTGAATAGTTGCTGCCAACTATAACACCTTCTTAACGAACTTTTTCGAAAACGTTTTTACGAAAACGTTTTTGCAAATTTATATTAGCACTATACCCTTAAAATGTCAATATATAGTTGTAAAAATATACTGTTTATCTAGTCTGATTATGATGATTAGTACATATAGAAATATCCCTTAATTATGACAAAGGAGGAGATCGATATATTGACCCCCTCCGTTGCTGCATTATATTGTACTATTTTACATTACTCTTCTTAACCTTTATTGGCGTATAAAGATTCATCTGATGGTAACCAAGACCTTCTTTAATTTCATCATCAACATAAATCATGTGCCCCATAAACTCGCGGTCGTTATCAATGACAAAATTGGTGCTTTCAAGCCATTTCTCTGTCTTGCTCCTCACCCTGTCGTGGCTTTCGCCGTCACCATCCACGCTAACCGCTACTGCATACAACCCGCCAGGGTATTCGATAATTTCATAAGGTTGAGTATCAGTTTCCGTCACTTCGTCTTTGATTGCCCAAATCCATTCTACTTTTCCGTCTTTACCATACAAAAAGTCGGGTGAGTTGAAAATAACGGGTTTGAATAAATGATTGTGTGCTTCCTGCCACTCTACATAACCTCCGCCAAAAAGCTCTTCAAATGTCACAAGCCCTGATGTTACCGCTCTAAACTTAGGTATTCTGACAATCATAATGTCCGGCACCTTGTTGTCCAGTTTCTCGGTGACTTCCAGCAAACGGTTAACTGTTGACGGGTTTCCATTATAATTCACATTTACAAGCTGGCTTTCAATTCCTTTGGCTTTTTCATATAACAGCTTGACATCAGAGTCATTCTTGAAATCAGCGTTTTCTATCAGCCTGATAAACTCAAGAACAATTTCTTTCAGTTCATGTAAAAGTGCAACTTCACCGTCAATATCATCAACCTTTTTACTGAGCACTTCTAAAACAACTTTTGAGCCAGGAGTGTTGAAAATGCGCTGGATATCCTTGATGCTGATATTTAGCTTACGCAGGATCAGAATCTGTTCTAGCCGTTTAACAGCGTCTTCATCATACAACCTATATGCATAATCATCGCTGCGGGTGCTTTTTATTAGTCCCATGTCTTCATAATAACGGAGTGTGCGTGCTGATATGTCGTATTTGGTTGAAACATCTCTGATTTTAATTAGTTCGTTCATATATAAAATTCTCCTTACTGTTGGTTATAGATAAAATATAATCTCTTCCCTAACGGCAGAGTCAAGAGGAATTTGTGAAAATATCAATGCAGTTGAGTGCAATGCGTAATACACCTATATACTCCGTTTACAGGGATTTTTCATTGCACTCTGCAAGCGGCAAAAAAGCCGCCAGAAAGCCCTGAAATCAAGGATTTCTGACGGCTGCCGCGTGCAATATAAAATGCCATCATCGTATTAAACTGACGTTCCTATATGATGGAAGCGAAGGAACACATGGTCCATTTAAACAAAAAACTTTTTGCGAAGCGACTCCCTTAATGGGCGATTAACAGCAATTATTATAAGTGCAATGCCTATTATAAAAAAGGCGGCAAAGGGGTAAATCGACCAAATTAACCGGAACGGCTCGCGTATTTCAAAGGTATAGTTGATGAGGAATTCAGTCAGCAGCATGAATAATCCGCCTGCAATAAAACCACCGCTAATGATATACAGAATACCATGCCTTATATAGCGAATGAGCACAATCATTGTGATGACCAAGATGGCATTCAACCCGACAACAGGCAGGGAGAAGGTTAAGAACCATTTACCACCGGTTAAATAACAGATAAACCAAAGGTATAATGTAAGTGCCGCATAGTCCGCTGCAACAAAAATAACCGGGTTGGGTCTATGAAACCATATGGGGAGCACGACAATGATATATAGCAAGACAATGCTGCTCCAGACATAATGTGACCAGGTTAAAACGCCATTTAGACTGAAATTGCATAGAAGGGTAACCACAATTGCAATGATGCATAAGGTGGTTAAAATAAACAGAGTACCGCTTCTATTCATTGGAGATTCAGAAAAAACTTCAGACTGAGGATAGAGCGGCTTTGACTCAGCCCTTTTTATATCAGGATGATAAACAATTGTGCTGCATAACGGACAGCTTTTCTCAGTGTCCGATAACTCAACTCCGCATTTGATGCAGAATGCCATGGCAATACACCTCGTTTCATGCAATAACGAATTAACTGTCTTTATGATCTACTGTTGCTTTCGACTAATACATGCAGTCCCATAGAGCGTAACTTGGTGAAGAAAATACGCTCTAATGCTGACTCTTTGATGTTACGCGTAAAATTAATGTACATTTTATCACCGTAGGAGAGAACTCCACAATTGTTTGGCCTGGTTGCCTGCGCACCCAGAATGAAATCCATTCTCTTGATATATGGATACATCTCTTCGGGCAGCTTAATGGCACCGAGATTTGATAAGGTGAGACAGGACTTGGTTTCACCGATTGCGTTGTACACCAGTTTCATAACTATGTTCTTCAAGAAAAGAGGTGTGAAGCGCAACACGGGATTCAACTCATCCGCCACATTTTTTGCGATTTTCATCTTCATTTGCTTGTCAGTAAGTTCAACGCCCATTTGGTGATGGACTGCCTGCATGATCTCCTCAAGTGTATATGTGCCGAGTTTAGGGTTGACACCGGGAGTGACATAGAGCACAAAATTACGCAGCGACTCACTTCCATAGATACGCCTTAAATCTACAGGAATGAGAATTTTGACAGGTTTTCTTTTCTTTATGTCAGGCACTGCAGCTTCCTGCATCTCTATGATAGATTGAATCAATACTGCCGCCAAGAACACGGTAAGGCTGACTTTATAGGACTTTGCCTTCGCCAGGACTTCTCTTACATCAAGTATACCGGTAATAACATTAATATATCCATCAGGTTCCCGCGTACCGCGCAGTCTATAGGCACTAACGTCACGGCGGCTCTGTTTTACATCTCCTGCATGAACAAGGAAGCTGTCCTCCAGCTCTTCCTCCCGCGGATCTTCTTCACAATCAAGCACACCATAGCCTGGTGTTACGGTAATGTTGTATTTTGCTTTAAGGTATTCCGAAAGGAGGGTTTTTAAGAATACCATTGCGCCGTTCCCATCGGTTAAGGCATGAAACAATTCAACAGCAATCCGGTTTTCATAGTAAAGCACCCTGAATGCACACTTGCGTATCATATGAAAAGGCATATGAGTTAAAGGGTGGCAGGCTTCCATTTGTATTTTCGGTGCCTTTGGCAGCTCTTCGAGATAATACCAGAACATGCCGCGGCGGATGCGTGCTGAAATGGATGGGAAACGTTTGACCACTTTATCCAGCACATTTTGCAGCACACAAGGGTCTACATTTTCTGTCAGTGTAGCAGAAAGCCTGAACACATTACTCCAATTGCGCCGTTTCGCAGCAGGATATATTTTAGCTGCGTTATCTAATTTCATCCAGCGTAGTTTGGTTTTTTTCATATAGTACCTTCTCTATAAAACGTGTGATTTTTTCAGTATCTGATTTCTTTTCTTTTAATCCATAGAGTATATATACGTGCCACATTTTTGGCGAAACTACAAGTTCGGACTGGACTGCGGCATCACACAGCCTTTGATGCATTGCGACTGCATCATCGAGCATTATCTCGTCTCCGCCCGCAAAAATAAGCACGGGAGGGAAGCCTGTCAAATCTCCGAACAGCGGTGATGCCAAAGGATTTTTAACATCATCTGTGTAGCAGGACACATAGTATTGCAGACGCTCAATCGTCATTGACGGATCACAGTCTCGATTTTTCTCATATGACTGTCCGGATAAGGTAAGGTCTGTCCAAGGTGAAATGGCTACAATGCCGCATGGCAATGGAGTGCCCGTGGTCTTGCATTGCAAGCAAAGCGAAAACACAAGTCCTCCTCCGGCGCTCTCACCGCACAGGACAATCTGTGAGCTCTGATATCCTTGATTTAGCAGATATTGATATGCTGTCATGGCATCATCAAGTGCCGCAGGAAAAGGATGTTCCGGAGCAAGTCTGTATGCCGGGCATAATACCGCTATACCATTCTGTGCTGCCAGTACAGAGCCGTAGCTTTTGGCATAGTCTATACCTCCTGCGACATAGCCGCCTCCATGCAGATAAAGAATGACTTGATTTGCCCTTTGCTTTTTAGTAGTAATCCATGCGGCCTGAAATCCGACTAAGTCCTTAATCTCTACAGTTACTTTTCGCCTGAATCTTTTTGCTGCCAGCGCACCAAGTGCATTTTGTCCGAAGCGCACAGCTTGCAAAGAGGTGCCAGTAATGACGGGCTTGAGAATCTCAAGCTGCCCCCTGACAAACTTTTCCGAGAGTGGCATGGCAACCTCCTATATAATCAAATTTAGCCACATATATCAATAGATATATTTCATTATAGCAGTCTTTGGATGTGTTTTCAATCTCTTGAGTTCATTGTGGAATTTAAGTGCGGTTTGACGGTGGTTGTAAATGAAAAAATTGAAAATTTAAGAGCACTATACAGAATTGTAAAAGTATTACTCACACTTTTATGTTAACCGTTGGTTTGGTGTGGTTTGGAACCAACCAGCGGTAGAATTAGTTTAATTCACTGGTATGTTCATTAATGTTTCATGTTGTTCACTTCTTAAATAGCCGAAGAAACAAAGTATAGTTCCAAAGAAGATTATCCGTTTCAATAGCGTGCTGTATGTTGATAATTCCACACTTGATGGCCGTTGTATTTTTTTCATCCATGTATTTCATAAGATTTTTGCAAGAGTCAATAACATCAAGCTGATTTAATACGCTGTTGTCAAGCGCTTGATTTATTTTTACTTTTAGACCATCATATATTGCTCGAGTGTCGGTTTCGCAAAACAATTCAGCTATCTCATATGCTGTTTTAAGCGCAAGCAGGGCGTCTTTTCTGGTATCTGTCTGCATCTTTCGTATACCAACAAGGATAACCTCATATAACGTAAAGCAAAAAGCGGCCCGTTCTATCCATTGCCAGCAACAGTTTTCTCCAACAATAGGTGCAAGATAAGTAGATAAATACGCCAGAAGTAATGGTACCCCAATATATTCAGAAAGGCCTAAAAGGCAATGCCATGTCGTTTTCGTTATCACATGAATCTTTCTCAATGGCTTTGTCATTTTCTCACCTCACACCAGATTTAACTCAATGTCCTAATCGCGCAGAATAGAGTAGGCATTTGCTATGTTGGTATCATCGGTGAAGCTGTCGCAGCGATTTTAGATGCCAGTTAAGTCGCATTCTCAGGTTTATTTATATTACACTTTATGAGTTCTATTTTACTAATAATGTTCATCGTATGCGTTTGTCTGTAAGTATAGCGTATACATAAGCTGGTCCTCTAACCAAGCTATTAATTTGTCCAGGTCCATGAAGAGGAGTTATCTTTGCTGCTTTTTCAAAATCAGCTTTATTTATGGGATAGTTAGTTCTGTCAGGTACAACACAATTACTTACAATCTTATAAGTGAAGGGTAGTTTAGTTTTCGTAAAGAATTGTTCACCAGCATGATTTATAATATTTGTCCATATAGCATCAAATTCCACTTTTCATACCTCCTGTTCCTGTTATTGACATTATTATACATTATAGAAAATTCAAATAACAAGTAACAAAGAGTGCAACTCCCATAATGTGATTAAATATACTTACAATAGCTGATTCACATCATACATAGATGGTATAGCAGAAAGAAGATATATTTCTTATGCTTTGTCTGATATGAACAACTCATATATACTTGTATCTTATGGCCAACTATATATAACTAAAATGTTGGTATTCGGTTAATATATGATAGTAAATCGAGTAGGAGGTAGGTGATAAATTCACCTACCGACCTCTCACACCACCGTACAAACGGTTCACGTATACGGCGGTTCCTTAGTTTACGCAGACTTTACGATAATAATCAGAAAAGAATAGGT
>DUSN01000054.1 GCA_012842605.1 Clostridiales bacterium | reverse complement strand
CCTCCAGCTTCCTTCAGATTCCTCGTCACCGAGGACACCCTTGCTCTTGGCTATGTACTTGGCACTATCAACCCGTACTCGGGACTTTCACCCGTTAGATTGCGCCCATGCTGGGCGCACAAAGAAAGAACCAGAACAGGAAACCCATTCTGGTTCTATGAAATTCATACTACTATACATATATTATTCTTGCTTTTCTATTGCTTGCCCAGCTTTTTATTATTTCCTTCTTGACTTGGGCGGGCCAAGAACCTCGGATAAAACTATGCCGTTGATCAGGCTGTCACGGGAAAAATCCAGCTTATGACGTCTTTGCGTAATGCCGGTTTCAATAACCTGCAATGGTTTGGAGATGCCTCCTTTATATGCAGGCTGTGAGGAATCAATCTTCTGATAGCCGCCCAATTCAAGGCTGACTGGCTCATCATCAATGAATCCGGCCCGCCTTGATACAAAAGAGCTCTCCCGCTTTCTTGAGTCCGTAATCGCTTCTGAACCTGTATTCACAGGATGCATGGTCCATTCTGACGGCTGCCTGTCATAGCGGGGCATTGGCTGACCGCCCGGTATATTCCTGCCAGGCATATTTATATTCCGTCCCGTATAGGTTTGCTTACGCTGCGCCTGGCTGGCCGCTTTCAGTATATTGCCTACTACAGCGGCTATAATTATGATAATGATAAACTCCACTAAAAACCCTCCTTTCGGGGGCATGCTTTATTTCTTGTCAGGGTCATCCGTACTGGGTGTTTCATTCCCCATTCTTGAGATTGCATCTCTCATCTGTGTATCAGCTATTAAATTTCTCATATTATAGTAATCCATGACTCCCAGCTTGCCTTCTCTAAGTGCAGCTGCCATCGCCTTGGGTACTTCAGCTTCGGCTTCAACAACCTTAGCCCTCATTTCCTGTACTGCTGCCCTCATTTCCTGCTCCCTGGCTACCGCCATGGCTCTTCTTTCCTCAGCCTTAGCCTGGGAAACCCTCTTGTCTGCTTCAGCCTGGTCGGTCTGGAGCTGTGCTCCGATGTTGCGCCCTACGTCTACATCGGCAATATCAATGGACAGGATTTCAAATGCAGTACCGGAGTGCAGGCTCTTGTTCAATACAGTCTGGGATATGCTGTCCGGATTCTCCAATACTTCTTTATGGGATATAGAAGAACCTACGGTTGTAACAATACCTTCACCTACACGGGCCAGTATGGTTTCTTCACCGGCTCCGCCTACCAAACGGTCAATATTGGCACGAACTGTTACACGTGCCTTGACTATTACTTCAATACCGTCCTTGGCAACTGCAGATACCTTGGGTGTCTCTATTACCTTTGGATTAACGCTCATCTGTACGGCTTGCAGAACATCACGGCCTGCCAGGTCTATGGCGGCTGCTCTCTCAAATTCCAGCGGAATATTTGCCCTCTGGGCTGCTATTAGCGCATTTACCACACGGTCTACATTACCGCCTGCCAGATAGTGGGCCTCCAATTTATCCACACTAATATCCAAACCTGCTTTTGTGGCCTTAATCAATGGATTAACGATTCTTGAGGGAATAACACGACGCAGACGCATACCTATCAGATTGAATATCCCTATTTTTACACCGGCTGCAAGGGCTGATATCCACAATCCCAGTGGAACAAATGTCAGTATGACCGAAAAAACAACTATGGCGACTATAATAATCCCCAAAATAACTAAAAAAGCATCTGGCATATACATCCAACTCCTTACTATATTATATTAAATAATAGCCTTAAGGCTTATTATTCCTCAGCAGTTACGGTTATCCTGGAACCTTGCACATCAACTACCCTGACAACTGTCCCCGGAGACAAATAGCTGCCATCCGACAGTACATCAAACCTTTCACCGTCAATAACTATGGTGCCTGATGGTCTGAGCGGGGTAACTGCCTTGCCTGTTTTTCCTATTAAATCCACATACTCATTATCAGATTTGCTTATGTAACCCTTGTCTGCAGTTTCAGACTCATGCAGCACCAATCGCTGGAACAGCCTTGGTCCTCCGAATAATTTGTATAAAATCGGTATTAATACAGCTGCAGCAGCCAATGATATCCCCAAGGTGGTTATACCCTGAAGTGGAGTGGGTGCAGCAAAAATAATACCTATTATCACTGCAATTATGCCGGATATACCGAATACACCAAATCCCGGAACCGCAAATTCTATAATAAATAAAACAATACCCAGCACAAACAGTATTAAGGACCACCATTCAGTATTTCCTGCAATGAATCCCCCGCCGAAATACAGCGCAAAGGCTATGATGCTTATAGCGCCCGGAATTCCGAAGCCCTGCATAAAGATCTCTATTATCATAGCAATAATGGCTATAGTTAGCAGTATTGAAGACACTTCATAGCTTGTCAGGAACTGTGCAGCCCTGACCTTGAAATCAGGTTCAACTTCTACTAACTGCACATCATCCCAGCCTAAAAATTCCAAAACCTCGGAGACAGATGACAGAACTGCATCGGTATAGCCAAGCTCTTTTGCCTCTCTTGCGGTTAAGTCTACCAGCCGGCCCTCGGGAAAACCGGGAACATCCAGGTTTTTGTCTGCCATACCCGCAGCTATAAGAGGATCACGGCCCCTTTTTTCGGCTAATTTGCGGAATTCACCGCTGATGGCAGCTACCGCCTTTTCACTGTATGGCACAGGCTCGGCTGATCCCATATGGCTGCCGGGTGCCATAATTATGGTTTCTGCAGCAACAGCTATCAATGCTCCGGCTGATTCAGCGCGATTTTCTATATAAACAACAACAGGTATATCCGACTCTAAAATTGAGTCCGTTATCTCCAAAGCGGAGATGACCAGACCGCCCAGGGTGGTAATTTTTAAAATTACACCATCAGCCCCGGACAAGTTAGCAAGTTCGATCTGGCGGGTTACATAAGCGGACATCGCAGGAGTTATCTCTCCATTAAGCGATACTGCATATACCTGACCGCTGCTGCGGGCTAAGCTGCTGCAAGGAAAACCAAGAAATATTATTAACACAACTAAAATCAACAATATGCAAGGTTTTCGCAATACTCTATGCATGCTTGTTCTACCAACCTCATTCATAAGTGATTGCTGATTACCTTTCAGCCTTATTACTATCTCTATTCGCCGCTGTCTCATAAATTCCTTCTATTGGAAGGATTTCATGCACTATTTGTGTCAGTACCCTTTTGTGATCAGATATCAATGACGGCATAACCCGGTGACTCTTAAGCTTAATGTTGTCAGAAGCATAAATGCGGTCTATTCTTACCTTTGATAAATTATCCCAGTTGGAATAAGTATATTCATCATTATAACCAAGTGCTGCAGCACTGTCCACCATTCGTGAATCCAGGTTTTCCATTTCCCTGCTGTTGGGTCTATTGTTAAAATCACCAAGCAGGAGTACTCTGCCTTCTTTCCGGGAAATCAAGTCATTGATGTATATGACTTGTTTTCTCCTTTCTTCCGGATCTAATCCCAAGTGAGTTACATAAATATGATATGGTACACCTTCCACATCTATCAATGCTTCTATAAGACCCCGGGGTTCAATCATTTCCCTGGGCAGTTTATGGTTGCTGGCCTCCAGTATTGGATATTTGCTTAGGAATGCATTCCCGTATTGAACACCCAAAATATTGATGTTTCCGCCGTAATAATAGTAATAACCGAGTTTCTCTGCTATAACCTTTGCCTGATCCTGGTAGCCCGACCGGGGCATCATTCGTTCTACTTCCTGCAGGCCAATTATCTGAGCACCGGTTTCCTTTATTTCTTCGATAATTTGCTCTAATTGTATAGAGCCATCTGCATTATTGGCACTGTGTATATTAAATGTTAGTAAAGTCAATACCTGTTCTTCATCCTCAGTTGACTCATCCAGGGTGTCAGAGGTATTTTTGTCTTCAGGCTGGGCTTCTGATGAATCATCTGTCATATCTGATTGCTCAGACACATTATTGTCAGTTTCATCATTTTCAGATTCATAATTGTCAGATGCATCATCGAATTCATTTTCAACGGTAATTCCCACCGGAATCCTTTTAGGCTTTACTTCTTTCAATTCAGCATCAGATTCTACAGCTATGCTGGCCATATTCGGCTTTTGTCCTGTATTTTTCTTATCCGGGCGGATTCCTGCATCCCCCTTTATATTAATAACCAGAAGCAATATTATGATAACAACCGCCCAATACCCCTTACGCTTCATAAAAACCCCCTGAACGAATTATGTTAACTATATTATACAATATATCAGGGCGTTTTTACATAAAAAAGTCAGAAAAATGCTGAAAATATGCAAAAAAGCCCGATTATCTCGGGCTTAATTTTCTTCTATTTATTGCAGATGTTTTCTTACCAGTTGATTTACAAGTTTACCGTCTGCCCGGCCTTTCAGCCTGGGCATTAAGACTCCCATAACTTTTCCCATATCTTTTATGCCTGAGGCATTAACCTCTGAAATAGCCTCTAACACCATGGCATCTACTTCGTTCTCTGTCAGCTGCTGAGGAAGGTATTCCATCAATATGTTAATCTCAGAATTTAACTTATCAACCAAATCCGGTCTGTTGCCTTTTTCAAACTCCGGAATGGCATCCCTGCGTTGTTTGACTTCCCTGGAAATTACCCCGATAATGTCATCATCGTTAAGCTCTTTTCTTTCATCCTTTTCTTTTTGAAGGATAGCAGCTCTCACCATTGTAATAGTTGACCTTCTCAGGGTATCATTATTTTTCAATGCAGACTTCATATCTTCCATCAAACGAACTTTAAGGGACATACCAACACTCCCTAGTATTTTCTCTTACGAGCAGCTTCTGACTTTTTCTTTCTTCTTACACTGGGCTTTTCATAATGCTCCCTCTTACGTATCTCGGCCAGTACGCCTGCCTTGGAGCATTTCCTTTTAAACCGTTTTAAAGCGCTCTCCAATGATTCATTTTCTCCTACTCTGATTTCGGACATCCTTGCTTTCCCTCCCTCCGCTAGCACAATTACCCAATAGCATGGGCTGTTGAACTTATGGGAAATTTATAGAAGCCATAGCATACTATATTATACCGTAGTGAATTTCATCATGTCAACAAATGTTTTATCAACCGAAATCGTTTCCGAATGCCCTTCCGCCTAAAATGTGGTAATGCAGATGCGCAACAGCCTGACCTGAATCCCTGCCGCAGTTTACCACTACTCTGTAGCCGGAATCCTTAATGCCCATCTTCTCGGCTGCCTTGGGAATAACTAATGTCAGATGAGCCATTATGTCGCTGTGTTCCTGGGTGAGATCGTTCAAAGATGCTATATGGGCCTTGGGAATCAGTAAAATATGCACAGGTGCCTTAGGCTCAATATCATAAAATCCCAGCACAAGGTCATCTTCGTATACGATCCTGGACGGAATTTCCCGTCTTACAATCCTGCAAAACAAACAATTTTCCATAAATAACTCCTCCTATACAGCTTTTAAATTTCACACTGCTATCTTACAACGCGTCCTTCCAGGCTGTTGGTCTCCCTGTTGATCTCATATATTTCAACGGGAAGGATCATACCCGCCAGTTCCGGCCCCCCCGGAGCTGTTACCCTTACATATTGCTCAGTATAACCTTCGTAAAGGCCTTTCATATCCGGGTGCTCCTCTTCAAACAGGACTGAAACCTGTTTGCCGACAAAGCTTTTCATAAAGGCCAGTTCCAGGCTGTGCCCCAGTTCAATCAGTTCCCGGCTCCGCTTCTCCTTCACTTCAGGAGATACCTGGTTTTTAAAGGAGGCAGCCGGTGTACCTTTTCTGGGAGAGTATTGGAATACATGAATTTTGCTGAACCCAATCTCTTTTACAAAGTTGTACGTTTCTTCAAATTCCTCATCGGTTTCCCCGGGAAATCCTGTCATAATATCAGTGGTTATTGCAGTGTCCGGCATTTTTTTACGAAGGCGGTGTACGATCTCCCTGTATTCTCCTGTGGTATACCTGCGGTTCATTCGCTTCAAAGTGGCATCACATCCGCTTTGCAGGGAGATATGATAATGCCTGCATACCTTTGGCAAATCTCTGACACAGTCGATAAACTCCTGGGTCAGCAGGTTTGGTTCAATGGACCCCAGGCGGATTCGTTCCAGACCGGAAACCCCGTGCATCGCTTTCAGCAGTTCAAGCAGGCTGGTGTCTCCCAGATCCTTGCCATATGATGCGATATGAATGCCGGTCAGGACTACTTCTTTGAAACCTGCTTCTGCCAGCCGCTGCACCTCCGATAATACACTGCTGGGCTTTCTGCTGCGTATAGGGCCCCGTACATACGGAATGATACAATAGGTGCAGTATTGGTTGCAGCCTTCCTGGATTTTCAGGACAGCCCTGGTCTTTCCGTCAAAGGATTCAATGGGAGTATCCTCAAACTCCCGTACCTTCATGATGTCCTCAACCCCGTTTATGCTGCTTTCGGTGGCCTCGGCCATCTCAACATATTCCACTATCTTGCTGCGATTCCTGGTGCCCAAAGCCACCCTGACACCCGGGATGCTCAAGACTTCTTCAGCAGCCTGCTGTGCATAGCATCCCACCACTGCAATAATGGCATTGGGATTGGTCCTGTGAGCCTTGCGGATCATCTGCCTTGACTTTCTGTCCCCCAGGCTGGTAACGGTACATGTGTTTATTACATAGACATCAGCATATTCCTGAAAATCCACTACCTGATAGCCTTTTTTCACAAACTGCTCCTGCATGGCTTCAGTATCATATTGGTTTGTCTTGCAGCCAAGAGTGAAAAATGCTACCTTCCTGGCAGGTGATGTTTCCATTCCAATTCCTCCATGTGATACATGATTGCTGCCAGTACGGCCATTCCGGCTGTTTCAGTCCTCAAAATCCTGGGACCAATGGTGGCTGTAACCCAGCCATACTGCTCTGCCAGTGATGCTTCCTGTTTTTCAAGGCCGCCTTCCGGCCCGATCAGAATAGCCGCTGTATGAATATTGGCAGCCTGGTTGTACAATACATTCCTTAAACTACGTTCTTTTTCTTCTTCCCAGAGCAGTATTTTTAAATCAGAACAGCAATCCTTAACAGCTTGCTCAAAGGAAACAGGATTGCCTACATGAGGGATTATCCCCCTTCCGCACTGCTTAGCAGCTTCTTCAGCTATTTTCTGCCAGCGGGCAGCTTTTTTCTCACCGTCCTTTTTGTCTGATAAACGCACAACCGTCCGAGAAGTACAAATTGGTATTATTTCATATATTCCCAGTTCCACACACTTTTGAACAATTGTCTCCATTTTCGAAGCCTTGGGCAAGCCCTGGTACAATGTTACCCTGACACCAGGTTCAGCCGGTGCAGGGCTGCTTTCTGTCAAGCCGGCATAGACCTTCCCGTTTTCCACCTTGCTTATAACAGCTTTATAGTCCAGCCCTTGACTGTTGCATAATATAATTTCTTCGCCTGCTTCCATCCGGAGAACTTTGCTTATATGATGAGCATCGTCACCTGTTATGACTGCCGTATTTCCATCTATATTTTCAGGGCGGATAAAAAATCTATGCATTTGCCTTACACACCACCACAGCCCATTCTCCTTTGGTCTCCTTGTCTATGATCGCAAGCCCGGCTGAGTTTATGGCATTTATTACATCCTCTATCCGGTCCGAAATAATACCCGATGCTATGAAAAGCCCGCCCGGAGTCAGATAATTGCAAATATAACCGGACAGTTCAATGATAACATCTGCTATGATATTGGCTACAGCTATATCAAAACGGCCATTAATCTTGTCCAAAAGGTTGCCGTGGATTATCTCTACCCGATCCTCCACATGGTTGCGCTGTACATTTTCAGCAGCAACGCGAACCGCATTGCTGTCCAGGTCAATTGCCACAGCCTTTTCAGCTCCCAGAAGGACGGATGCAATTGCAAGTACACCTGTGCCGCATCCGATATCCACAACTGTTGCTCCTTCTTTTATATGCCGGTCAATGGCATTAATGCAAAGTGCAGTTGTTTCATGAGTTCCTGTGCCAAAGGCCATCCCGGGATCCATTTCAAGTACAATTTCGTCCTCCGCCTTATCATACTGTTCCCAGGAAGGCTTTATGACAATACGCCGGCTTATCTTAACCGGCTTATAATACTTCTTCCAGTTATTTGCCCAGTCTTCTTCCCTGACGTTGGTCAGCTCAATGTCCAATGATCCCAAATCTATGCCGAAATTTTGACTTCGCAGCCAATGAATCCTGTCCTTAACCTGAGGGAATCTGTCATAAAAGGAAGCGTCATTGCTGAGGTATGCTTTTACCAGCACCTCTTCATCCATATTTTCAAGCAATGAATCATCAATATAGTCCCAGGTGCGCTCTTCCTGCTGTGCCTGGCGGATCAAATCCGGATCTTCAATCACCACGCCGTTAACACCAATATCATAGAAAACCTGGGCTACAATATCAGCACCCTCTGTTGTGGTCTTTACGGTAACCTCTACCCAATCCATCGCAACGCCTCCTTTTGGGTATATGAATCATACACCAAATACATCCCTCATTTTTTCAAAAAAGGATTTCCTTTGCTCTGTTTCCCCGGTAAGCTCTTCAAACTGCAAAAGCAGCTCTTTCTGCTTATCTGTCAGACGCTTGGGCACTTCTATGTTAACTTTGACATACAAGTCCCCCCGGCCGCTGCCTCTTAATTGCTGTATTCCCTGGTTGCGCAGACGGAATACAGTTCCTGTCTGTGTCCCCTCAGGGATAGTATATTTGACCTTCCCGCCCAGGGTAGGTACTTCTATCTCAGCACCCAGTGCTGCCTGACCGAATGTTATAGGAATATCGCAGTACAGGTCATATCCCTTTCTCTTAAACAGCTTGTGTGGCTTGACGGTAATATATACATACAAGTCTCCTGCAGGGCCGCCACGCTCTCCCAGTTCGCCTTCGCCTCTTAAGGTAATAACCTGGTCATTGTCTATACCGGCGGGAATGGTTACGCTGATCTTTCTGACACGGCGAATTTTCTTTTTCCCATGGCATTTGGGACAGGGATCGGATATAATTGTGCCTTCTCCGTTGCACCTGTCGCAGGTCCTGACATTTACAAACCTGCCAAAGGCTGTATTTTGAGCATGCGATACCTCACCGGTTCCCTTGCAGACCGGGCAGGTAACCACATCTCCTGGTTTTCTGGCCCCCGTACCCTTGCATTCGGGGCAGTTCTCCATTCTGACTACTTCAATTTCCTTTTTGGTACCGAAAGCAGCTTCTTCAAAGGTAATATCCAGGTTATAGCGTATATCGGAGCCTTTAACCGGGCCCCTTCTGCTGCGCCTGGTGCTGCTGCCAAAGCCGCTGCCCCCGAAGAACATGTCAAATATATCTCCAAAACCATCAAACCCGCCAAAATCAAACCCGCCAAATCCCTGACCTGTAGGACCGTCATGTCCAAATTGATCATACTGTGCCCGGGTCTCAGGATTGCTCAGCACCTGATATGCTTCATTAATTTCTTTAAAGGCTGCTTCTGCTTCCTTATCGCCGGGGTTTAAATCAGGGTGATATTTTTTGGCCAGTTTTCGATAGGCTTTTTTTATGTCTTCTTCCGTTGCGTCTCTGTTCAGTCCTAAAACCTCATAATAATCACGCTTTGCCAAAAGAATTTCACCGCCTATATCCGCAAAAAGTCTTTGAAAAAGCCAAAGCGTTTTGCCTTGGCTTTTTCATTATACCTGATTTATTTATCATCGTCCATTACTTCATAATCTGCGTCCACTACATTGTCATCATTGGCCGATCCTCCTGCAGGTCCCTGCTGGCCTCCCCCATGAGCGCCGCCGGCATTTGCCTGCTGCTGATAGATCCTGCCGAATACCTCATATGATACCTGGGTCAGTTTTTCAGTTGCTGCTTTAATTTTGTCGGTATTGTTGGATTCCAAAGCTTTTCTTGTCTCAGCAATTTCTGCTTCAATCTTTGCTTTATCGGCAGAACTTATCTTGTCGCCCATTTCCTTCAAGGTTTTTTCTGTATTGTATATCAAGGAATCGGCATTGTTTCTGGCTTCTACTTCTGCTTTGCGCTTCTTGTCCTCTTCGGCATACTTTTCAGCTTCCTTGATGGCCTTTTCAATTTCTGCCTCAGACAGGTTGGTAGATGCGGTTATGGTTATTTTTTGCTCATTGCCGGTACCCAGGTCCTTGGCTGATACATTTACAATGCCGTTGGCATCTATGTCAAAGGTAACCTCAATCTGAGGTACTCCCCTGGGAGCCGGAGGTATTCCGGTAAGCTGGAATCTGCCCAGTGTCTTGTTATATGCCGCCATTTCCCTTTCACCCTGGAGAACATGAATCTCCACGCTGGTCTGTCCGTCAGCCGCTGTTGAGAATATCTGGCTCTTGCGTGCAGGAATGGTGGTATTGCGTTCAATCAGCTTGGTAAATACGCCGCCTAAGGTTTCAATACCCAGGGACAAGGGTGTTACATCCAGCAGCAATACGTCTTTAATCTCACCGCCCAGAACACCTGCCTGAATAGCAGCACCGATAGCAACGCATTCGTCTGGATTGATACCCTTGTGAGGCTCTTTTCCGGTTGCCTTCTTAACTGCTTCCTGAACTGCAGGAATTCGGGTAGAGCCGCCCACCAGTATTACCTTGTCTATATCGCTGGCAGTTAATCCTGCATCTCTGAGTGCATTGCGCAGAGGCTCCATTGTTTTTTCCACCAGGTCTGCCGTAAGTTCATTGAACTTAGCTCTGGTCAGGGTCATGTCCAAATGCTTCGGACCGGTGGCGTCTGCTGTAATGAAGGGCAGGTTTATATTGCTGGTCAGTACACCGGACAGCTCAATCTTGGCTTTTTCGGCAGCTTCCTTTAGGCGCTGCATAGCCATTCTGTCCTTGCTCAGGTCTATGCCGGTTTCTTTCTTAAATTCACTGATCAGGTAATCCATTATCCTCTGATCAAAGTCATCGCCGCCCAGGCGGTTATTTCCGCTGGTAGCCAAAACCTCAAATACACCATCTCCAATCTCCAGGATGGACACGTCAAAGGTACCGCCGCCCAGGTCGTAAACCAGAATCTTATGATTATCTTCCTTATCAAGGCCATAAGCCAGGGAAGCGGCTGTAGGCTCGTTTATAATTCTCAATACTTCCAGACCGGCTATTCTTCCTGCGTCCTTGGTAGCCTGGCGCTGGCTGTCGCTGAAATATGCCGGGACGGTTATAACCGCTTGTGTTACAGTTTCCCCAAGATAAGCCTCAGCATCCTGCTTCAGCTTCATAAGTATCATTGCAGAAATTTCCTGGGGTGTATATTCTTTATCATCTATTTTTACCTTGTAGTTTGAACCCATTTCCCTTTTAATGGAAATAACTGTTCGATCAGGATTGGTTATTGCCTGCCTTTTGGCAATCTGACCAACCAGTCTCTCACCGTTCTTTGCAAAGGCTACTACAGATGGGGTGGTCCTGGAACCCTCTGCATTTGGGATAACTACCGGCTCGCCTCCTTCCATCACGGCAACACAAGAGTTAGTAGTTCCTAGATCAATACCGATTATTTTTCCCATAAAAAAATTCCTCCTCATTCCACTTGTCTAATAGGTATTATATTAAATAACCGTGAGTATTCCTTCAACGTGCTACTTGCACCATGCTGTACCTGATAACACGCCCGTTCATCTGGTACCCCTTCTGGAGTACTGCGGCTACTGTATTCTCTTCCTGGCCTTCTTCGGCCTCAACCTGACCAACAGCATTATGAAGCTCGGGATCAAAGGGTTTGCCTAAAGCATCAATCTCCTCTACTCCAAGCTTAGTCAGGGTGTCCAGAAACTGCCTTCTTACCAATTCTATACCTTTTATAATGGATTCATCGGCACCGGCTGCCGTAATTGAATCAATTGCACGATCTAAATTATCAAGAACGGGCAGGAACACTCCCACAACTTCTGCGGAAGCCTCCCGGTATGCATCTGCTATAGCATTGCGGTTCCTGCGCTTGTAGTTCTCAAAATCCGCCTGAACCCGCTGAGCTAACTTTATGTATTCATCAACCTTTGCCTCAGCTTCTTTCAGCTTTTGTTCCAGTTCTTCCAAAGCCGGGTCCTTTTCACTGCAGCAGCTTTCACCTTCAGATCTTTCCTGTCCGCCTTCACAGCAGCAGCCGTTGCATTGCTCATCGATGCTGCAGCAATTATCGGCTGTTTCCTCTCCCATATACTCCTCATTAACTATAGGTTCATTTTTCTCATTATTGTTCAACGCCCTCACCTCATCTATAAGTACTTACAACGGCAGCAGCCTTTTTTAAGGCTGCTCGCCGTAGAGCTTCGTCAGATAGCGGCTTAAAGCCTTTCCCATATGGTCCATAATTGATACCGCCCTGGAATACTCCATTCGGGTAGGGCCGATCACACCGATAGTCCCCAATACCCTGTCGCCAAGACTGTAGGTGGCTGTTACTATGCTGCAACCCCGAAGCTCCTCATAGGGATTTTCAGTGCCTATGGAAACCTTTACACCTCCATTGCGGGAGTTCACTAAAATATTGTACAGTAAATCCTTTTCCTCCATCAGATTCAGGAAAGACCGTGCCCTGATTATATCCTGGTACTCCGGGAAGTTAAAAATATTAGTGGTACCTCCCAGATAAATTTCCCTATTCTCTGCCTCACGAAAACTGGTAGTTAAGACATCCACAAGGGAATTAAAGAATTTCTGGTTTTCTGCCAGTTCATTCCGTATATCTGACAAATCCCTGATGTCTATTTGAGCAAAGGTCTTGCCCCGGAACTTAGCATTCAGTATGTTTGACACCTTATACAGGTAATCACTGTCTATTCCTTCCGGAATGTGAATCAGTGTATCCTTTAAAATACCGGAACTGGTTACCACAACCAGGAGTGCTAAGCTCTTGTCAACAGGTACAAGCTGAATATGCTTGATAGTGACCATGCTGAGCTGAGGAGCCAGTGCAATGGATGTATAATTTGTCATTTCAGACAATACCTTTGCTGTATTAAGAATTACCTGTTCAAGCTGCATGATCTTTGACTCATACAAATCTTTGATATACTCAGCTTCCTGTTCACTGAGACTCCTTACCTGCATCAATTTGTCCACATAAAGACGGTAGGCCTTATCTGATGGGATCCTCCCTGCAGATGTATGAGGCTGCTCCAAAAATCCCATTTCTTCCAGGTCTGACATCTCATTTCTAACTGTCGCAGAACTTATGCCCAGATTGTATTTCTTTGCTACTGTTCTGGAGCCAACCGGTTCAGCCGTCATAATGTAGTCGTTGATTATAGCCTGTAAAATCTTTAGTTTCCTGGAATCCAACTTCATAACTGCCCACCTCCTTTTTGTTAGCACTCTCCTGTGCCGAGTGCTAAAAACTAATATTAAATTAACACTTACCTCAATTTTTGTCAATAGCTTTTTGCAAAAAGCAATGCTGCTTTATTCCAGGAAAGCCAAGGCAATACGGTTCTGCATATCAAGGCCAAGGAGGGTCGGAAATACCGACTCCTCATCCTCTTCAACCAGTCCCTGCTGCTTAAGAAGTTCTATTTCACGTTTATATTTATCTGTAAATGAAATTCCATATCTGGAGATAAAATCCTTCTTCCTTACACCCTCCTTCAAACGAAAGGCCAGCATAAGCGTTTCAAACATCTCGGTTTTGCTGTCGATTTCCTCATCAAAGCCGGCGGCAGACTCCCCTTTATGGATTCTGTCAATGTATGCATTAATATCTGCAACATTCCCCCTTCTTTTTGAGTTGAAATAACTGTGTGCTCCACAGCCGCACCCGATATACTCGCCATTTCTCCAATAATTAAGGTTATGCCTGCATTCAAAGCCTTCAAGGGCGAAATTGGATATTTCATACTGCTTAAATCCTAAGCTTTGCAGCAGCTCAATCCCTTCATGGTACAGCTTTCTTTCCTGCTCATCATCCATTTCGCGGAACACTCCCTTTTCAAGCCAGTGATGCAACAGCGTATCCTCTTCTATTTTCAGGCTGTATGCAGACAAATGAGTGACTCCGCTTTTGACGGCATTTTTCAGGGTCTCCCGCCATTCATCACTTGTTTGTCCGGGAATGCCTAAAATTACATCCACGCTGATATTAGTAAAGCCTGCTTCCCAGGCCCAGTCAACTGTGTCCTCAAAATGCCTGTGCCGGTGGATTCTCCCCAAAAACTCAAGATGACGATCCTGCCAGGCCTGAAGGCCGATACTCAGGCGGTTGAATCCGCTTGCTGCTATTGTCTTAAGCTTCTGCCGGTCAACAGTGCCGGGGTTGCACTCAATGGACACCTCAGCATCTTTCTCTACATTAAAGCATTTTCTGCATTGATCCAGGGTAAAAGCCAGCTGATCGCCATCAAAAAGGGTGGGAGTACCCCCACCCATATATATGGTGCATACAGTATAATCATTCCTGATAGATTCATAGGTTTCCATTTCCCTGAACAATGCCCGCAAATAGGATTCTTTCCTGTCATCCCGGCCTGCCCAGGAAGGAAAGTCGCAATAATGGCACTTTTGCTTACAGAAGGGAAAATGAAGGTATAGACCAATCTTTCTCATTTCAGCCTCTCTAACTCATCTTAAGGACGGCCATGAATGCTTCCTGGGGAACTTCAACAGATCCTACCTGGCGCATTCTTTTCTTGCCTTCCTTTTGCTTTTCCAACAGCTTCTTCTTTCTGGTTATGTCTCCGCCGTAACACTTGGCAAGTACATCCTTGCGCAGAGCTTTTATCGTTTCACGGGCTATTATTTTGTTTCCTATGGCAGCCTGAATAGGTATCTCAAACATCTGCCTCGGTATGACTTCCTTAAGCTTTTCAGCAATCGCCCTGCCCCGCTGATATGCCTTGTCCCGGTGTACAATCAATGAAAGCGCATCCACCAGTTCACCATTAAGCAGGATATCTAACTTTATAAGATCTGATGCCTGATAGCCTATTACCTCATAATCCAGTGACGCATAACCTCTGGTCCTGGATTTCAGGGCATCAAAAAAGTCATAGATAATCTCGTTAAGCGGCAGCTCATAGGTAAGAATGATACGGGTTTCCTCTATATATTCCATCTGCTTGTATACCCCGCGCCTCTCCTGGCAAAGCTCCATGATAGGCCCGACATATTCAGCGGGTGACATAATCTGTGCCTTGACAACCGGCTCCTCCATGACTTCAATCTGTTCTGCCGGCGGCAGGTTGGTGGGGTTGGCAATTTCCAGTTCCTCGCCGTTTTTCTTGCGTACCCTGTAAATAACGCTGGGGGCTGTTGTTACCAGATCGAGGTCATATTCTCTTTCCAGCCTTTCCTGTATGATCTCCATATGCAGCAATCCCAGGAACCCGCAGCGGAAACCAAACCCCAGAGCAACAGAGGTCTCAGGCTCAAACATGAGCGATGCGTCATTTAGCTGCAGCTTTTCCAATGCATCCCTCAAGTCCTCATAATCGGCGCCGTCAGCCGGATATATACCGCTGTATACCATGGGCGTGATTTTTTTGTATCCGGGCAGCGGTGTGCTTGCCGGGCGATCGGCACTTGTAATGGTATCTCCTACCCGGGTATCACGGACATTCTTTATGCTGGCGGTTATATAGCCTACATCCCCTGCTTGCAGAATATCAATTGGAGTTAAATAGGGCCGGAATATGCCTACTTCGGTTACATCAAACTCCTTGCCGGTGTTCATCATCCGGATCCGGTCTCCTACCTTGACGCTGCCTTCCTTAACCCGGACATAGGCAATAACACCGCGATAGCTGTCGTAAAAGGAATCAAATATCAAAGCTCTCAAGGGAGCATCCACATCACCCTCAGGAGCCGGAATCAGCCTGACAATGCTGTCCAGCACTTCCTTAATACCTATTCCGTTCTTGGCTGATATCAGCGGTGCATTTCCGGCATCCAGTCCCAGTACATCTTCAATTTCCCTTTTTACCATATCAGGCTGGGCACTGGGCAAATCAATTTTGTTTATGACAGGTACCAATTCCAGGTTGTGTTCCATAGCCAGGTATACATTAGCAAGGGTTTGAGCTTCAATCCCCTGAGAGGCATCCACAACCAGAACCGCCCCTTCACAGGCTGCCAGGCTTCTGGACACTTCATAGGTGAAGTCCACATGTCCCGGTGTATCAATTAAATTCAGTATATACTCTTCACCTGTGTCATCCTTGTAAATCAGGCGCACAGCCTGAGCCTTGATGGTAATTCCTCTTTCCCTCTCCAGATCCATGGTGTCCAGCATCTGCTCTTCCATTTCACGCTCGGTCAGAACACCGGTCATTTCCATTAGTCGATCTGCCAGGGTGGATTTACCATGATCTATATGCGCTATTATGCAAAAATTTCTAATCCTTTGCTGCCTGCTGATGGGCATATTTGTAACTGCCTCCTAATCTGCACTTCTGCTCTTTGTATCTCATCGCTTTATTCTTCAGTTAATATGCAAGTATACAATATATGAAAGAATTCTTTTAATATAATAAAGAATTACATGCAAAAATGCAACATTATTAATTATATATGACATACATAAGCATAAATCAGCCCCTTATTGTGCTGATCCAGTTGTATGCTTCCCTCAGCAGGCTTTGTATTTGAGCAAATATTTGTTTGACAGTTTTCCGGAGCATACCTGCAACCTCAGGAATTTCACCTGTTATGTCACGAAGGGCTTGTCCGGTATTTTGAAAAGATAAAATGCTGTTATTCCTGGACAAGCCCAATACCTCAGACATCACATCATAGGTAATCGAAACTCCGGCCAGGAAAAACAGAAAACAAGCCAGCAGCGCAGCGGCTCTGGCCTTATTTCTTCTCCTGCGTATCTTATTTCGCTCTTGGCGAGTCAAAACTCTCCACCTCATTCTATAATCTGACTGATTGCCTCTGCCAGGTATTTGGCCGCTCTTTCGGCTTCAGCCAGAGTTGTAAGGTTGCTTCCTACTTCCACAAGAATGGCATTGGTTGAAACATGCTGGTTGTAGCGTCCTGTTTTATAGTACACATCCTTGGCCAGCCCGGGATATAATTCATTAATCTTGTTGGTCAGTTTTATGGCAAGTTTTGCATTTTCCTTCCATTTAGGCTTATCCTTAAACCCTCCCATGATGCCTTCACCGGTGCCTATAACTACCAGAAGCTTGGCAACCCGTTCGCCATTTATGATAACCACTTCGTCATCAGGCGTCTTGCCGCTCTTTTTATCATATCCATTTCTGTGTATATCTATAAACATTTGGAGAGATTCATACTCGGTCATCCTTTTTTCCAGGGTCTTCAAAGATTTTGAATAAGATGCATTGTATCCGCTGGCTTCATGGTTCGTCTTGTCATGCAGCACTGCCAGTCCTCTTGAAGTCAGATGCTGTGCCAGTACTTCGCCAACCCTGACTACTGTATGGTTCATATCATCGCTTCGGAACGCTTCTGCTGAGGCTTCTTTGTATGGATTCCTGGGATCCTGCCTGTATGCTTCCCGGGTATGGCTGTGATATATAAGGATCTTGGGACCGGTGCCTGTCAGCTCAATGGGTTTGCTGTCAACCTGTATCTGTTCAATTTGAATCTTGATTTCATCCGATACTTCATAAAAACTGTCCTCATCTGAGTCAATATGGTTGAAGTCAGCGGGGTCATCATTTCTGTCAATGCTGCTCCTGCCGGGCAGGTTGGACACAACCTCCACAGCCTCGCCCATACTGTTGTCAGGAAGATCAGGAGCATAATCAAGGTATGGCATGGGGTAGCTCATGATGGATTTAGGATCCCGCAAATCTCTCCTGGTAATCATGTTCCAGAGGCCGGTGAATAAATTTCCCGAACCGCCATCTACGGCTGCTATGGCAGCAAAGCCGCCGCCCAGCATTGATTTATATACAGGATTGACTGCATGATAATCCTCAGGCATTTCTTCGTATTCCTGAGCAGAATTGAACTGTACCGGATTGCCGGACAGAAGCCGCCATGAAAGAAAGACTATGGCAGCTAAAAGAACAATAACAATCAGATAGTACATAAACCCGGAAATACGCATGACCTTGATTCGAATCATTTCCCCACCTCATTCCCTTTAGTAGAACATATCGCATCTTCTATCTATCTTATTCGCAGGAAATGAGATTATGACTGTTTATGTAAGATTAGGACAGTTTAATGTAAATATCTGTTAACATCCTCCATGGACAATCCGTTATGAACAGCTAAGTTGATTCCATCTGCAATAATACCCGCCACATCGTCAATCAGTATATCTACTTCCTTGGGGGTAACAACCAGGTCGCCAAGGCCTTCAGCAAGCACTTCTCCCACTATCTGATTCAGATGATTTTCATCCAGGGATTGAAGCATATTATAAAACTCACTCTGGGGGGTTGTCTGCCCGGCAAATTCATTAATCAGCATTTCTATAGCATCCCGTCCGATGGTATGTGCGTACACAACAGTAGGAATACCAACAGCCAAAGCAGGAACGCCAAGGGTCTCCTTAGTTAAGCCCATTCTCTTGTTTCCAATCCCAGAGCCGGGATTAATGCCTGTATCTGCCACCTGGATGGTGGTTCCTATCCGTTCGGTCTTGCGGGAAGCCAGTGCATCTATGGCAATAACCAAATCGGGTTTGACTTTGTCTACTATTCCTTTTACTATTTCTCCGGTTTCAATGCCCGTTATACCCAGTACTCCCGGTGCAACAGCACAAACACGGCGCATGCGGTCGTCAACCTGATCCGGCACATATTCAAAAATATGGCGGGTAACCAAAAGCCTGTCCACCACTTTGGGGCCTACCGCATCGGGGGTCACATTCCAGTTGCCTAAGCCTACAATAAGAATCACACTGTTGTCATTGAGCCGTACAAGCCTTCTTATTTCGTTGGCCAAATGCTGTTTGACATGTTCCTCATATTCAGGATCCCTGTCCCGTATGCCGGGTACTTCCAAAGTAATATAATTGCCTATTGGCTTGCCGATACTTTCCTCTCCTTTTTTCGACAACACCTCTACCCTGGTTATTTTTATGTCTTCCTCCGGTTCTACTTCATCTACACGAACTCCCGGTATGTCATATTTGCTTTGCTCCTGAGCCAATTCTCTTGCTTCCATAGCAAGGTCTGTTCGGATACTTTTAAACACTGGTCTTTCTCATCCTTTCATTAATATAATTGCAAAACAAGCATGTCCGTTTTATTTTCACCCTGCCCGGCTGGATTTATTCTGCCCTGACTGGCTGTTTGCATGGCTTGCTTAAATCTTGATTTATTTACTTTCTTTATTATTTATCCCTTGCGTAACCAATTTTTTAATGGTACAATATTATCCGTTGAATTTAATCGAGGAGGTGAAGAATTTGCCAAATATCAAGTCAGCAATGAAGAGAGTAAAGGTTGCTCAAGCCAAGACACTGCGCAACAAGATGATTAAGTCCGGCTTGAAGACAGTAGTTAAAAAGTTTGATACCGCTCTCTTAAATAATGATTTGGATAAAGCTAAGGCTCTTTATCCTGAAGTATCCAAGAAAATCGATATGGCTGCTGCTAAGGGCGTTATCCATAAAAATGCTGCCAGCCGCAAAAAGGCAAAACTGGCTCTTCGATTGAATGCAGCTGCTCAAAAGTAAGCTGTCGGATGATGTACAGCTAAACATACATCAATTAGATAAGAAAGCACAAAAGCTTCCCGATATTAGGAAGCTTTTTTTATTACACTTTATTTGCTCTGTGTCACATTGCGGGATGTGCATGGCGTGCCTGTGTAAACGCTGCTAAATTTAAGCGCACTGTGCGGACATGCTTTTATGCAGTCGCCGCAGCGCACACATTCGGGATCGTTAGGCGTTTCGAAGGGATGGATATCCACTTTGCAGGCACCGGTACAAATGCCGCAGTGTGTACATTTGGCCGAATCCACCTTCAGTCCGAAAATAGCGGTGCTGTTGAACATCGCATATATAGCGCCCAGGGGGCAAACAAAGCGGCAGAAGGGACGGTAGATAAACACTGCTGACAAAACCATTGCGGTGAGCAGCAGCATCTTCCAATAGAACAGCCAGCCGATAGTATACCGCAGCGATTCGTTCAGTGCAATCAGCGGGATGCCTGCTTCGAGTGTGCCCGCAGGGCATATGTATTTACAGAACGCTGGTATCGTCACCCCTTTTTGCAGGGAATAGAGGGCAGGGAGAAGCAGCACAAACACGGCAAGTATCACGTATTTGCCATACTTAAGCACACCAAATACAGGTTTCTTGCGAAGCTTTGGAGATGGGATTTTGTGCAGCACCTCCTGCACAAGTCCGAACGGACACGCCCAACCACAGATAAACCGCCCCAAAATTGAGCCAAACAGTATCAGTAAGCCTGCGACATAAAGACTAACCTTATATTTCACTGCATTGATGGAAGACTGCAGTGAGCCGATGGGGCAGGAACCGACCGCACCAGGGCATGAGTAACAATTAAGGCCCGGTACACATACTTTTTTCAGGCTGCCCTGATATATTCGCCCGGTTATGAAGCCTTTCAGGTGAATGTTGTATAGCAGCGCTGTCAGCGCTTGTATAATTCGTCTAACCAATACCAATGCACTCCAGACATATGAAGATTGCTTTCCGCAGTATCATGGGCAGCTCACCGCCGAGTATGCCTGCAGCAATGAGTACCACTCCCAGACAGGATAACGCAATTGGCAATACAGATCGCACGCGGCTCATTGCGACATCACCACCTCCAGCGCAGCACGGAAGTTCTTGTAATCCGATGGACCTGGGAAATATGCTTTAATGACACCATCTGTGTCTATTATGAAGGTTTGAGGAAGGAACTGAACAGGGTAGTCAGGGAAAGGCGCACCATCTATGGAGTATGCAAACGGCATTGTGCTGCCTACTTGCTCAATATATTCCCTGGCAGTCGCTTCATCCTCACCGATATCGATAATCAGGAAATCCACATCGCTATCCATCTCATTATAAAGCTTCTCGATATGGGGCATCTCTTCCCAGCAGGATCCGCACCATGTTGCAAACAAGTTGATGAGTACAGGTTTATCCGGTTTACCGGAAAACACAAAGTCTCCACCGCCCACCATAGGCAGAGAAAATGCTGGCATGATACCGTCGGCAAATTCCTTCGGAGCATCTGCAGGCTGGACAGGATTCTCTATGATCGGCAGATCCTGCCCGGCTTTTTCAAGAGCAGCATAGTAGTTATCATAATCCGATGCGCCTGGAAAATAGCCGGTTAGTACACCAGCCGCGTTGAGAATCAATGTCTGGGGGTTAAGGGAGTACTCCTCTCCATAAGGTCCTTTGATGTCAGGAGTATACGCAAACGGCAGAGTATACCCGTTTTCCTCTGCAAAAGCCTTGGTCGAAGCCTCGTCTCCGCCTAAATTGATGACCAGAAAAGTTGCTTTGTCTCCCATGTCCTTATAGAGCCGCTCGATATGGGTCATCCCTTCGGTACCAGGTGCATTCGATGTCGAGAACATACTGATAAACAACGGTTTACCCAAGTTTTCGTACAGCGTGAATGTACCACCTCCCACCAGCGGAACTGAGAAATCCGGCATAGCATTGGCAGCAGGCTCGGTTTTCGTGGCCGGTTCCGGGGACGGTGTTTTCTCAGGTTCGGTTGTGGGCTTTGCGGTCGGCTCAGTTGTCGGAGAATACGTGGGATCTGTGGGATATGGAGTGAATTTGCTGCACCCAGCCGCCAGGAGCAGCAGAGCAGCGATCAGACTTGCGATAACGTAGTATTTATAACGCATAATATCCTCCTGTGTGAGCTGTTATTATCTGCTCATTTTTATTAGTCTTTACCAAGCTATATCCTTTTTAAATTGTTCTGAATGCCGGATTTATTCCATCGCTTAATGGGGTATAGTCGGATCTCTTGTTATCCGAGGTAGAGAATAAACTTAGGGGATGATTCTGTTCAAATATACTGATATACGATAGGAAGTTTCAATAATTGCATCAAAATTCAGATAATTAATAATATCATAGGGAAATGGCACACGTCAACAAATATGTGATATATGATATTATATGCAAATCCAGTATTATGCATGACTCGCAAAGTGATTAAGCATTTATAATGAAAAGTAATACGAAAGCGAAATTACCCAATTAACCAATACTGAAAAGTACATGTGCTGCCAGTTGAAGCTGGTGATCATATCAACTTAAGATATTGCTTAGCCTTAAGTGTTGTTGTGTTGATTGTCAACGGATGAATCTCAAAATATTTCTCTAATCCGAAATCAAGTACTGGTTTGATATTTTCATTCACACTTTTATTAAAAAATCACAGCAGCCGAAACTGTGTGATTTATTCTCTACAAGCACATTTTAATGACCAATAATTCTATACCCAAACGTTCTTTTATTTTACCGCTCTTAATTCCATAGTCCAGTTCCAGGCATTGATTCAGATATTGCCTCAACTGTTCAATGGTAAAATTCCGCGACTGCTGCATGCCTTTCTGAACGGCATATGGATGCACCATATATGGCTGGCCTTTGAGTTTGTCCTTAATTTGCTGCAAAGAGTAGCCTATATCATTATAGCCCTTGCATAACAGCATAATTTTAAGCTGTCTTGCTATCAGTGCCAGAATTCCAAATATTGACTGTCCCTGCTCTATAAGCGACTCCATCTGTCTTAAAGCATCATCCTTGTTTCTGGCAGATACGCTGTCAATGAACTGAAATATGGTTAATTCCGGAGAAGGGGTAACCAGTTTATCTATGGATTCCCTTGTAATATCCGGAGTCGAGCCTGCATAAGCAACTATCTTCTCAACTTCATTTTTAATATCTTCCAGGCTGTTTCCAACCTGCATCAAAAAGTACTGAAGATCATCATCGGAAATCTTTTTGTTGAAGCTTTGAAATCTTTTGCGGGTCCATTTAATCAAATCTGAATAACTCAGTCTCACAAATTCTATTGCCTCTCCATGTTTTTCAATAGCTTTATATATTGCACGTTTCTTGTCCACATCGCCTCTCTGATAAAAAACCAGGCAGGTGCTTTCCGGGACTCTGCCCAGATAATCTTTCAGAATATCTTCATCTCCCGCCTTTTTCCCGGACAGGCCGGGGTAATTTTTAACCACTACCAGCCGCCTTTCTGAAAGAAACGGGAGGGTTTCGCTTGCTGCAATAATATCATCAGCTGATGTTTCGGTTCCATCGATCATCTGGTAATTCATATCCCTTAAGTTAGTAACCAATACCTCTATGGTCTGGTTCAGCGCTTCTTCTTTGGTATATTCCTCCGGACCATAAAAAAGATACAGGCTGCCCAGCTTGCCCTTTTTAATCAGCTTGAACAGATCCAAATATTCCATAGGTTACTCCCCTTCATCATTATCCTCCCCGTTATTGCCGGCTTGGCTGCCGTCTTCTGCGTCCTCACCTTCCTGAACAGGTTCCTCCGTTTTTTCCTCAGCAACGACCCCCTCATTTATAAATTTAATCAAATCGCTTATGCTCTTATTTTCTCCTACAGCCAGTGAGAGGGCCTGCGACATCATGTTTATTATTCCGTCCGCACTGCGGCCTGGCTTTAGCGCATGACCTGCTTCCAGTAACTCTGTAAACACATGCGGAAGGCCCAACTGGTCCAGCCAGTATATATTATACAGAGATTTTTTAGCAGGCATTAAACCCGATTTTGCTATTTCCCGCTGGACATCATCACTGATCAAATACTCCATGAAACTCCAGGCTTCCGGTATTAAGCCTGAATCTTTACTCATGGCAAGAGCGTATCCGCTTATTATTCCACTGTCAGGATTCTCTGCCGTTGATGCCGGCAATGGAGCAACCCCTACCTTGCCAAACAGCGGAGATTCCTCATTGATAAATAATCTGGCCGCATAGGACCAATTCCACATGAAAGCCGCATTTCCGCCTTCAAACGCCATCCTGCAGTCTTCAGCATTCATGCTTAATGTATCGGGAGTTATTACTCCATTTTTCACCATGTTCTTTAAATCGCCCAAAGCAGAAGAAAGTGCTTGTTCGTTAAACTTAATATCTTCCGCCTCAAAGTCAGGATAAGCATTATAGAATGTCCATATCCCACCAAGAAAAGCCGAAGCACTTTCCTGAGTTTCGCCCGGAAAAATCAACCCATACTCTATTCCAGATTTCAATAATTTTTTTGCTGTTTGCGATAATTCATCCCAGGAATCAGGCGGAGAATCAATTAGATCCTTTCGATAATACAGCAGCGGCACATCCTGCCAGATAGGCAAACCGTAAGTTTTGCCTTTCCATATCATTGCATCATACATGCCTTTAAAAAACTCATTCTTTTTATTTTCTGTCATCCCTCCGTCAAGAGGTCGAAGTATTTCTTTTGATGCCATTTCAGCAAGCCAGGTGTCATGTATCATAATTATGTCCGGCACTGTTTCGCCGGCCTCGCGGAGCTCATTCAGCTTTTCATTGAATGCAGTCCTCTTGCCGGAGCCTTCCAGCCCTATTACTTCAACATTTTCATGAAGCTTGTTATATTCAATAATGCATCTTTTTATGATATGACTTCCGTCACGTGGATAATAGAAATATAGTTTTTTCTTAACTTCCTGCTCATCTGAGTTTTTCTTTCCTATGCTGTCACAGCCCGCTAACAGGATTGCCATTATGATTAGCAAAGCAACAGCAATCTTAGTTATTCTTTTTATTTTCACATAAACCCTCCATTACACACCGGTCGATCCAAATCCACCAGAGCCCCTGTCGCTTGAAGACAGCTCTTCAGTTTCTTCCACTTGAACCCGAAGTACATGCTGAATTACCATTTGTGCTATTTTCATACCTTTGGTAACATGAAATGTCTCTTTCCCATGGTTGATCATTATAACGCATACCTCCCCGCGATAGCCTTCATCTATGGTCCCGGGAGTATTCAAAAGGGTAACCTGATGTTTCAAAGCCAGTCCGCTTCTGGGCCGAACCTGGGCTTCTGTCCCTTCCGGCAGTTCCATGGCAATGCCGGTATGTATCAGCCTGGAGCATCCGGGCTCAATAAATGCTTCTTCAACAGAGAAAAGATCTAATCCGGCATCTCCGGGATGAGCATACTCCGGAATTCTGGCATCCGGATGAATCTTTTTTATCTTTAGTTTCATACAGTGTTCTCCTTATTAATATTCTCATAATAATGTGCTGTTGGCAAGGTCAATACTTAACCTTCCGTGCTTGAATACCCTAAACAGACATATATCCGAAAAGGCTGGCAGAAAACACATGCCAGCCTGTTCACAGCAATTTTTATTAGGTAGTTTCTCAGCAATTCACTTTTTATTGCATTTATGCATCAATCTGACTTGGATATGAGTTCTCTGTCTATTGTACTGTCAGTCTTTACGCATTCCTTGCAATAGCCATAGATTTCAAATTTATGCTCTACCGGAATAAAACCATCCTCATCTCCCAGGCGTTCCAGGGGACAAAAACTGGTAGTCTGGATACTGCCGCATTTTTTGCATATTAAATGGTGGTGATGATCTCCGCTGTAGTTTAACTCGTAATATGCAGCATCCCTGTTAAGTTCGACTTTTCTTATAATCTCCTCCTGAAGCAGCATTTCCAGATTCCGGTATACGGTAGAAAAATTGGTGGCAGAACCCATTCCAAGGATTTTTTCAAATATCTCCTGAGCCGTCAGAAGCTGATGCTCTACCTCTCCTAAGACAGAAATAATAGCTTCTCTCTGGCGTGTGACCTTATAACCCTTTTTCTTGAGTTCCTGCAATATTTCCAATGATCTGTTCAAGGCTGCATCCCCTTTTCGAGACAGGTTCCCTTGTCAAATTATACAACGAGGACAACATTATAGTAACCTATAACCATCCTTAATGCAACCTTTATAAAGCAATTATTCCAATTCCTCTTCAGCCAGGCCGAATCTTTCATGGATAGCCTGAACGGCTTTTTCAGCCTCATCCCATCGAACCAGGCATGAAATTTTAATCTCAGATGTACTTATCATGTGGATATTTATATCTGCATCCGCCAAGGCTCCGAACATTGTTGCGGCTACGCCGGGGTGATTGGCCATTCCTGCTCCTACAATGGATACCTTTGCTACATCATGAGTAAAGTTAACTTCCTTTGCACCAATATAATCCAAATTTTTGTTTATCAAATCAACTGTTTCCATCAGCTGTGATCTTGCAATGGTGAATGATATGTCTTTGGTATCTCCACGGCCTATGCTCTGAAGAATAATATCCACATTTATGCCTGCATCAGCCAAAAGCTTGAATATTTTGTAAGCAACGCCCGGGATGTCCCGTACAGCTATAATGGATATTCTGGCTATATCTTTGTCATAAGCTACGCCCTTAATCATTGTTTTTTCCATTAATGCTTCCTCCCTAACAATAGTTCCGTCATTTCCATTCATACTGGAACGAACAACCAGGTTAACATTGTACTTTTTTGCCAGCTCTACCGAACGGTTGTGCAGTACCTTAGCTCCTAAGCTTGCCAGTTCCAGCATCTCATCATATGTTATATCCTTTAATTTTCTTGCCTTGGGCACTACTCTGGGGTCAGCAGTATATACACCATCCACATCAGTGTAGATCTCACACAGGTCTGCATTTAATGCTGCAGCAAGGGCAACTGCCGTGGTATCGGAACCACCCCTTCCAAGAGTAGTAATATCCCCATTTTCGTCAATACCCTGGAAACCGGCTACTATTACAATTTTCCCTGCATCCAGCTCAGCCTTAATCCTATTTCCGTCAACTTCCTCAATTCGGGCATTTGTATGACACGAGTTTGTTTTCATGCCTACCTGCGGCCCGGTAAGAGATATAGCCGGATAGCCTAACCTATGTATTGCCATGGCCATCAATGCAATAGAAATCTGCTCCCCAGTGGAAAGAAGCATATCCATTTCCCTTTTTGATGGGTTTTCGCTTATTTCCCTGGCCTTTTCAATCAAATCATCTGTAGTATCTCCCTGGGCGGAAAGTACTACAACTACCTGATTACCCTTCAGGTATGTTTCGATAATCCTCCTGGCCACATTCATGACCCTGCTGGCATCAGCTACCGAACTGCCTCCAAACTTTTGTACAATTAATGCCAATTAGTTTTCCTCCCTTTATCCGCTAAATCATAACTGCATATATGCAGTTGTTATCTATTGTTAATTTAAGCTCGTCAGACAATAAGTGATTTTAACATATATGTAGGAAAGTTTATCACAATTGCTGCTTTGTGACAAGATTTCGTTTCAATAAAATGTACATAATTATAAATTTTATTACATAATTATTCGAGTAAAATCGAGTAGGAGGTAGGTGATAAATTCACCTACCGACCTCTCACACCACCGTACAAACGGTTCACGTATACGGCGGTTCCTTAGTTTACGCAGACTTTACGATAATAATCAGAAAAGAATAGGT
>DUSN01000127.1 GCA_012842605.1 Clostridiales bacterium | reverse complement strand
GCGAAAAAGAGGCGAAAAGCCGAGTCTTCAGGCGCTCTTTGTTTGTCGTTAAAGACGTAAAAGCCGGTGAAGTCTTTACAGAAGATAACGTCCGCTCTATCAGGCCCGGTCATGGTTTGCCTCCTAAGTTCCTGAAAGAAGTGGTGGGGAAGAAAGCCTCTTGCGACATAAAGCGTGGGACGCCTCTGTCGTGGAGCCACATAGGCAGGTAAAGTTAGGCTACAGTGACAATGAACCCTTGAAAAATGTGTGGCGAAAGCGAGAGCGACAGAGACAAGGGTTAAGCGAGGCTAAATGGGATGTGAAACGTAAGGTGTGAGATGTGAACAAGTGAGTGTGGATGTGAAGGTGAGAGAAAACAAAGATTAGTGGCCTCGATTGGTTGCAAATTCTTGCCAAAAAAGCTAAACTTTTGCCAGAGATTGACAAGTAAAAACGAGGTAGGCAAAAGCATGACGATACAGCAAGAGTGGTTTACGATAGATGAGGCTGCTAAGCATCTGCGGGTTTCAAAACGGACAATTTACAGGCTTTGCCACGAGAAAAAATTGACGGGTTATAGGACCAGCAAGAGGGGCTCTTGGCGTTTCCGCAAGGACGAGCTTGATAAAGCCCTCAAAAAAAGCGCATTTGAGAATGACGCCAACGGTTTAATTGCGCTTACAGCCGAAGCAGACCCAGTGCTCGCCGAAGTGTGGAACAACGAAAAAGACGCAGCCTATGATCGGATATAACCGAGGGGATATAGTGCTGGTTAATTTCGTATTCTCCGACGAGACCGGCATAAAGCGGCGCCCAGCTCTAATAGTTAGCTCAGACGCTTATCATCAAGGCCGTCAAGAAGTTATCATCGCTGCTATAACGAGCAGAACTGACCGGGTATTGGTAGGTGACCATCTAATAGCGAGGTGGAGAGAAGCTGGCTTGCTTTTTCCTTCAGTGGTAACTGGCATTATTAGGACAATAAAGCAAGACATGATAGCCAAGAGGCTTGGGGTTATGGCAAACGAAGATATGCGGGAAATAGACGACAAGCTGCGTTTTGTTTTGAATCTCGGATAAAAGTGTAAGTGGAAGTGAGTGTAAATAAACGGCAGTTGTGTAAGTTTTATGCGGCGTAAAGGCAGAGCGAGGTTGCCATATCTATGCAAAAACCCACAGGAGACGTCTTATGCTTAAGGGCTTACAATTAATCCACTATCTGAATCACAAGACAATGAGTGGCTATTTTTTAGATTAACGGTCTGATTTGCTTAAGCGAATTATTGGCATAATTAAGCCGATAAATTTCTCAAAGTCGTCTAATTGCTTTGTTATAATTCCATACAACACTTCCGGTGATACCCTCTCGTAACCATGAACCAGACGGTTTCGAAGACCTACCATAGCAACATAGGTATCAAACTCCGAGGCTGAAATAACGCCTTTTTCCATTAGCGCCTTCAGGGCATCTCGAGCGTCGTTTGGTGGGTAACAAAATTCTTTGGCAGCTACATGGTAAGCTATGTCGATCATTGCTTCGATGCTCATCTGTAAAAGATACTTTAAGCCGCCGAGCTTCAACGGGTCTTTAAAAATGTCTTGTTCTCATAAGTTTTTGTTATTTTGTTAACAGTATTTATCTGCTCACGAATATAGGCGATCTTCCGTTCGATACGCTCTATATCTAAGGTCATCCTTTATGCTCCTACAATATCTCTCAGGCTTTCGATATAACGTGGATAATTTTCTCCATAGCGGCGACTTATGATTTCAATAAAGTCGGTAACCGTTTCATGATCTCGATCGTAGATCAAATGCCCGCTTTTTATCACCTTGAAGGCAAAAATACTGTTAGCTGTATTCAAAGGTATGACATCAAAAGGGTGCCCATCGAGCCTGCCGAGGCGATTCTCTACAGCGAGAGCCATCTTAAAGTAATAGGCTTCAGGCTCCCCGCTCAGCGGCTTTATAACCACCCCTATGTCGATGTCGCTGTCGGGCCGACACAACTCCAAGGCCGAGCCGAAGAGGTAGGCTCCAGCT
>DUSN01000053.1 GCA_012842605.1 Clostridiales bacterium | reverse complement strand
TATAACCAGCGTCTTTGTGGTTTCTATATATTCGTTGGCTCCAAATCCTTCATCGCTTAAGATGGCATTAACATCGGTAGGATAGCCTGGTGTAGGCCTATGTACATAGACTTTGATATTGCGAAGCATCAGCGTGTTAATAAACAGCCTGGCAGCAGGCTGGTCCTTGTACCGGGTGATAACCACTCCGGCAATATCCAGGTTCCAGGCACGCAGGTTATCGATAAGCTTTAGTGCATCCATCTCATATGTAATTCCAAAATCTGCCCGTATTTTGCGCCTTTCTATATCGCCTGCATATATGCATAAAATAATCTCGGCCTTGTCCTTTAGCTTGTGCAGCAGCCTGACTTTTACATTGGGATCATAGCCCGGAAGTACTCTGGCAGCGTGGTAATCATAAAAAAGCTTCCCTCCAAACTCAAGGTATAGCTTTTTGTTAAAATGCTCAACTCGTTTTAAAATTTCTTCCGTTTGTTCTTCGAGGTATTTGGTATTGTCAAAACCAGGGCGAAACACGTTTATTGACCTCCTAAAGTTAGTATTAATATAGTAATAATATAAATCCGAAATACTGGATAATCATCCTGATATACAATACCATATTATTTGATTTTTTTCATGTTTTTTATTAAATAATTTTCTATTTTTTTGTACTGAACTGTAACATCAGGAAGAACAGCAAAAAGAAAAAATGGAGGTAAAAGACCTGTCGGTCCTGCCTCCATTTTAAGCTTATCTTGCTGCTTAATCACTTGCGCCGAATACTCCTCCAAAGCTTGGGAACAAAATTACCAGGAGCAGGAAGAAGAACAGAAGTTCATCCTGATCGCCATGTTTGCCGTTAAAGCAGCTGAACAATATTACCAGAAGCAGGAAGAAGAACAGCAAAGAATCATTGCCTCTTCCGCAGAATCCAAAACCCATGAAATCACCTCGTTTCTTGGAAATTGGTATAGTAATGCCTGTTATATAAATATGAATATAGCCGCCAAATAGTGAAACATTCTTTTCTCTCATCAGTCTATCAACAAAATCCTGTTGATAGCATATGCTGTATTCTAGCAAACAAAAGGAGCACTGCTTTTATGGATAATATCAATCTTGAGAAAAGAATCAAAAAATTACTGGAGCAGTATGAGGGTGTCCCCTTTGTTCATAACGGACGCACACTTAAGGGATTGGATTGTTGGGGTTTTGTTGTTCATTTTTACAGGCATTTCGGTATTTATTTGCCGGACAATGACGGGAAGGAAATTGATGAGGATTGGTATAAAACCGATCCACTCAGGTATATACGAGGCTTAAGAAAATTAAATGCAGTACAGGTTTCATTGGATGATCTTCAACCTCTTGATTTGGTTTATTTTGCCATATCCAGGGGAATAATCACTCATACCGGTGTCATGATCAGCAAGCATGAATTTGCTCATATGTCTCCAAAAAGCAATTTCATAATCAGCAAAATGGAGAGGCATTGGAAAGCACGATGCCGCGGCGCTATTCGTTTTCCTGACTTTATGTAATGCATGGGCTGTTCATCATTCGAGAGCGCAAGCTTTTCGGGAAGAACAGCCCTAATTGACATCGTTTCGACAACTCTGTATAATACTATTTAATGATTACTATGGAAATATAAAGCAGAAGAATTAAAGAAACTGCTTTTTCTAATTTCGTATGAAGGAGTGTTTTCAATTTGAAAGCCAACGAACTAAGGGAAAAATTCCTTTCTTTTTTTAAGGAAAAAGGACATGCAGTTATACCCAGTGCTTCGGTCATACCCGAAAATGATCCCACAGTGCTTTTCACTACTGCCGGAATGCATCCGCTTGTGCCCTACCTGCTTGGGGCTAAGCACCCGGAAGGAAACAGGCTGACCAATGTACAAAAATGCATTCGTACAGGAGATATTGATGAAGTAGGAGATGCAACCCATTGTACTTTCTTTGAAATGCTGGGCAACTGGTCACTGGGTGATTACTTTAAAAAGGAAGCAATCGAGTGGAGCTGGGAGTTTCTCACCTCTGAAAAATGGCTGGGAATCCCTAAGGAAAAGCTGTACTTTACAGTATTTGCCGGCGACGAAGATGCGCCGCGGGACATGGAATCCTACAACTACTGGCGTTCTTTAGGCGTACCGGATGATCACATATTTTTTCTTCCCAAGGAGAACAACTGGTGGGGTCCAGCAGGTATAACCGGGCCCTGCGGACCGGATACCGAGATGTTCATAGATACGGGAAAAGAGAAGTGCGGTCCTGACTGCAGCCCTGCCTGCAATTGCGGCAAGTATGTGGAAATCTGGAACGACGTATTTATGGAGTATAACAAGACAGCAGACGGCAAGTTTGAGCCTCTCAGCCAGAAAAATGTAGACACAGGCATGGGGCTTGACCGTACCATTGCTATTCTTCAGGGTGTGGAATCGGTTTATGATACTGATATTTATAAGGATATAATTGACAAGATCGGCCAACTGTCCGAAAAGAAATATGGCCAGGACGAGGAAACCACCAGGGCATTCCGTATTGTAGCAGACCATATCCGCACATCAACATTTATTCTTGGAGACCAAAAAGCAGTAACCCCATCCAATGTGGATCAGGGTTATGTATTGCGAAGGCTAATTCGCCGTGCCATTCGCTTCGGGCTCCAGATTGGCATTCCTGAGGGCAGCACCCCGGAAATTGCCCAGGTCGTAATAAATCAATACCGTGACGTATATCCGGAACTGGGTAATAACGAGGATTTCATTAAGCGCGAGCTGGCACTGGAAGAGGAACGCTTCCAGAGGACCATTAAACAAGGCCTCAGAGAATTTGACAAGCTGGTTTCCAGGCTGGGGGAAAATGTGAAGGTTATAGACGGCCCAAATGCTTTCAGGCTGTACGATACCTTTGGCTTCCCGCTGGAATTTACTCAGGAGCTTGCTTCTGAACGTGGTTATACCGTAGATGTGGAAGGTTTCCAGGAGAGTTTCCGCCGTCACCAGGAGATTTCTCAGGCCGGTGCGGCTCAGAGATTCAAAGGCGGTCTGGCTGACCATACCGAGGAAACAGCTAAGCTTCATACTGCAACCCATCTCCTTCACGCTGCACTTAGAAAAGTGCTGGGTGATGAGGTAGCACAGAGAGGAAGCAATATAACAGCTGAAAGGCTGAGGTTTGACTTTTCCTTCTCCCGCAAGATGACACGCGAAGAACTGGATGAAGTGGAAAGGCTGGTAAATGAAGCAATCCAGAAAAACGTAGAAATAGTATGCGAGGAAATGCCCCTGGAAAAGGCGTTGGAATCCGGAGCAATAGGATTGTTTGAATCCAAATACGGAAACATGGTTAAAGTATATACCATGGGTGAGTTTTCCAAGGAAATATGCGGCGGACCTCATGCCAGCAGGACCGGAGAATTGGGACGGTTTAAAATTAAAAAGGAAGAAAGCTCTTCTGCAGGAGTTAGAAGAATCAAGGCAGTCCTGGAGTAATATATGAGACTAAGATAACAGCCCCATCATTAATATGATGAGGCTGTTTTTTGGTTTGATTTATGTTAATAATACGATATACTATATAGGAATAACTTAATGTTGTGCTCTTCAGGCTGGATATGATGCTGTACGCTATGCAATAAGCTTATTGTATAAAACGAAGGGATGGGTTTATGTCCAGGCAGATTATAGTTGCTGAAAACGCAGGTTTTTGCTTTGGTGTGAAAAGAGCAGTTGATATGACTGTTGATTATAATAATAAAAATGATTCTAAAGTATATACTTTGGGTCCGTTAATTCATAATGAGGATGTAGTTAGGAGTCTGGAAGAACAGGGTATATATCAGATTGACAGCGACGCTATCGAAAAATTGAATCCCGGTGACACAATTGTAATCAGATCCCATGGCATAACACCTGAAATAAAAGAGCAGATAAAAAAAGCCGGTGCAAAAATGGTGGATGCCACTTGCCCGTATGTATCCAGTATTCAGCGTAAAGCAAGAAAATATCATAAGCAAGGTTATCAGATTATTATAGTGGGAGACCGGAATCATCCCGAGGTAATAGGTATTAACGGATGGTGCAATAACTCTGCTATTGTTACAAAGGACGGAAGTGAACTGAGAGATTTGCCTGATAAGGTATGTGTACTATCTCAGACAACCGAAAAGCAGTCAAATTATGAAAAAACTCTTGAGGCAGTGTCAGGACAGGGCAGGGAGGTATTGGCATTTAATACCATATGCAATGCAACCCGTGAAAGACAAAGCAGTGCCGACCAGGTATCAAAGATAGTGGATATGATGGTGGTTATCGGAGGCCGGCATAGTTCCAATACCAAAAAACTGTATGAAATCTGCAGTAGAAATTGCAGTAATACCATACTGGTGGAAAACAGCAGCGAATTGCCTGAATGGGCGGTAAAAGATCCGGAGATTAAAAAAGTGGGCATTACAGCAGGCGCTTCAACTCCTGACTGGATAATTGATGATGTAATTAAAAAGCTGAGAGGCATAGAACAGCAGGATATGAACGGGAACAAGACTGCAGCAGGCGCAAAAGCAACGGAGGATAACAGATGAAAAGAGCAAAGACAAGAGAGATTCATGTTGGGGACAAGGTAATCGGCGGGAATGCTCCCATTTCGGTTCAGTCTATGACTAATACAGACACAAGAAATGTCGAGGCTACAGTTTCACAAATACGAAGGCTGGAAGAAGCCGGCTGTGACATTATACGATGTACTGTGCCTGATATGGAAGCTGCTGAAGCATTGACTAAAATAATACCACAGATTAGCATTCCCCTGGTTGCAGACATTCACTTCGATTATAGACTGGCACTGAAATCAATTGAAAACGGCGCGGCAAAGCTACGCATCAATCCCGGCAATATTGGAGGCAAGGAAAAGGTAAAGGCTGTAGTACAGGCTGCCCGGGATAAGGGAATACCTATACGAATCGGTGTAAATTCCGGATCATTGCAGCGGGATTTATTGCAGAAGTATGGAGGGGTCTGCCCTGAAGCATTGGTAGAGAGTGCTCTCCGGCATGTAGAAATCCTTGAAGAACAGGATTTTCACGACATCGCCATATCTGTAAAATCCTCCGATGTTATGGAAATGATTGAAAGTTACAGGTTGATTTCACATAAGGTTGATTATCCCCTGCATATAGGAGTTACCGAGTCAGGCACCTTAAGAATCGGTACTGTAAAATCCTGTGTAGGCATAGGCACGCTGCTTTCAGAAGGCATCGGGGATACCATACGCGTATCCCTTACGGGTGATCCTGTAGAGGAAGTTATTATTGGCAGGGAGATCCTCAAGTCCATAGGCCATATAAAGGAGGGCATTGAGCTGATATCCTGCCCTACATGCGGCCGCACACAGCTTGACTTGATTCGGATAGCCAATGAAGTTGAGGAAAAGCTGTCCTTTATAAAAAAGCATATAAAGGTGGCTGTAATGGGCTGTGCGGTCAATGGACCTGGTGAAGCCAGAAGAGCGGATATCGGTATTGCCGGGGGCAATGGAGAGGGATTGATATTCCGAAAGGGAGAGATCATCCGCAAGGTACCCGAAGAAAAACTGGTTGAAGAATTGATCAAAGAAATTGAAAGTCTTTTATAGTTATTATATGCAATAATATATGTCATACTAAATAGGGGGTTTCTATGAGACTAAAGTTAATTTGCTGTGAGGTATTCTTACGAGAAGCGTGTTTATGCATTGCGAACAGCCCGCATACCGTGGACCCGGAATTCACGCCCAAGGGCGCTCATGACACGTCTTCATATTTACGTGAGATATTGCAGAGGAAAATTAATGAAACTGAAGAACAGGGGATATACGATGCCATCCTGCTGGGTTACGGCCTCTGCGGCAATGGTATAGTGGGACTTAAGAGCAGCAAGATTCCATTGGTCATTCCAAGGGCTCATGATTGCTGCACCATATTCCTGGGCAGCCGTCAGAAGTTTATTGAGTATTTCAAGGATGACCTGAGTGCTGAATGGAGCAGTGTCGGCTATATGGAGCGCGGGGACAATTATACCCGTCTTACCGATACAACAAAAATGCTGGGACTGGATATGGAGTATGAAGAACTGGTAAAAAAGTACGGCGAGGATAATGCTGAATATTTGTGGGAAACTCTCCATCCTATAAAGGACAGTATGGATTTAATATATATAGATGTTCCGGAAACCTCAAATCCTGCTTGCCTGGAAAAAATAAAGAAGGAAGCAGAAAAACAGGGAAAGTCTGTAAGAGTTCTTCCCGGAGATATCCGTATGATTCAGTCCCTTGTCTGGGGAAACTGGGATGAGAAAGACTTTTTGATTGTTCCGCCGGGTCATACGGTAAAAGGTGTTTATGATCAGGAATTAGTCATTAAAATTTAAGATAGTACTGCCTTGTAAACACAGGGGTTTGAAAAAACATACAGGATGCATGCACATGTTATATTTCAGGCAGCATGCTGATAATGTTAGGGGGGTGCCTGGTTTATGAAGTCCAGGGTTTTGTGTGCAGTACAAATGAACTGGTCTGCAGATATTTACAGGACTAAGGAAACCTTTGAATCAAAAATCCGCGGCCTTGTGGAGCAGTGCCGATCCCATTCAGGTGACGGAGAATTGCTGATTGTTTTCCCTGAAGATGTAGGTACACCATTGGTGCTTTTGGATGCACCCGGCTGGGTGTTTCGTACAGGCTCTCTTAAGAATGCTGTAACCAGGCTCACCTTATGTCATGGCATTAGTACATTCAAAAATCGCTTGCTGCATAAAACCAGCTGGGTTCGTTCGCTGGCTTTGGCAAGAGCTGATACGGCAGCCAGGGCATACTTTGATACCTTTTCCAGGCTGGCACGGGAGTACAGGACTACTATTGTGGCAGGTTCCATACTGCTGCCGGATATTTCTTTGCAGGATATTCAGGAAGTTTTGCTGAATAAGAAAAATAACTTCCTGTCTCACGGGTCAGATGTATATAATATATGTTATGTGTTTGGCCCGCACGGGGAGATAATTGGATCACAGAAGAAGGTTTATTTGGTTCCCGGCCTGGAGGATAAGGATGGCTTTGACATAAGCAATGGCTCATTGAGTGATCTGAACGTTATTGACTCTCCCTTTGGAAGGCTGGGGATAGCAATTTGCCTGGACAGCTTTCAGGAGGATGTGGTTGGTAATCTTGCAGCACATGGAGCTGAAATTTTAATTCAGCCATCAGCCAATTGCAAACCCTGGCTCAGGGAGGAGCAGGAGGGCTGGATGGAAAGTGCCTGGAGAGCAATGGACAGCCATAATTTTAAGTTTGCACTAAATCCCATGATGACAGGGTGTCTTTTTGATCTGTGCTTTGAGGGTCAGTCATCGATTCTTCAAAAGGATTATGCAAGTGTACAGTATGGCTATAAAGACCTTAAACCTGACAAGTATTTCGTTAAGATAGCTGAAAGCTGGGCCGGTGAGGAAATTCTTATACTGAATATGAGTTTATAAGCTTGTATAAACAAGCTAAAATAAAAAATTATCTTAAGGGGGCAACCTATGAAGCAATACATACTATCACTTAACAGCGGCAGTTCATCATTGAAATTTAATCTCTTTGAGCTTAATGAGCACAGTGTCCTGTTTTCTTACATCAGCGGGATCGTAGAAGAAGTAGGCAACAATGATCGAAGCATGCTCAAATACAGTTTCGACGGTATAAAGCAAAAGCACCAGGTAGCAGTTGCTTCTCACAAGGAAGCATTGGAATTGATTTTCAGTGAATTGAAAAAAAACAATATTAGTCTGGAGTCTATAATCGGTGTAGGGCACCGGGTGGTTCACGGAGGAGACAAATATATTCACAGCGTGCTGATCGATGATGAAGTTATTGATTCCATAAGGGAATTGATTCCCCTGGCTCCATTGCACAATGCTCCCAACTTAACAGGAATTCAGGAAGCTGTTAAACTGCTGCCAAATGTTCCCCACGTAGCCGTTTTTGATACAGCTTTTCACGGAAGAATGCCGGAGCATGCCTTCCGCTACGCAATTCCCGATGAATGGTATCAGAACTATAAAGTGCGAAGATACGGATTTCATGGAACTTCACACCTGTATGTGGCAAAAAGGGCAGCCAGGTTCTTAGGAATACCCTTTAATCAATTCAACGGAATTACCGTGCATCTTGGCAATGGCTGCAGTATAACCAAGATACAAAACGGCAAATCTGTTGATACCAGCATGGGTTTTACTCCCCTTGAAGGATTGGTTATGGGTACCCGTACGGGAGATATAGATCCTGCTATTATTTCATATGTTGCAGATAAACTGGCAGATGATAAAGGGCTGCCTAAAATCGAAGCTTACCAAAGTGTTATGAGGGCGTTGAACAAGGAAGGCGGCCTGAAAGCCCTGGCTGGAGTATCTATGATGCAGGATATCAGACAAGGCGCTATAGAAGGGGATTCAAAAGCTCAAACTGCTTTGTCAGTATATGCATACCGTGTTGCCAAATACATAGGAGCCTACTTTGCAACCTTATCCAAGCCCCATGCAATAGTATTCACAGCGGGCATCGGTGAAAATGAAGGGTATGTAAGAGCCAGAATACTATCATTCTTGGAGAATCTGCCTTTTCACATCAAAGAGGAAAACAATATGGCAAAACAGGAAATGGAAATCGCCAAATGCACTCTTGCTGACGGCAGTAATTTGTCGGTACTGGTAATCCCAACTGATGAGGAAATTGTAATAGGATATGACACGTTGTTTGTTGGCTGCCTGAAACAAGGAGTACCGGAAGAGTATCCGTTTGAGAGATAGTTAATCTCAGGAATAAATTATTCTTTTCTGCAATCTTGTCCTTATTATGCAATATAGGGGTGTGAAAGAATGAAAAGAACTGTTTTCATTATTTTCTTATTACTGGTATTAGGCTTAGTTTACTGGTTCAGCGGGCTTCATGAACAGCTATTCGTTAATACTGATGATAACCCCGGAAAGGTGGCGGTCAATGGGCCGCATCCGGATTGGACGGATGATGAATATCCGGATGATACAAGCAGTCCGCTGCCGGAAGACACAATAAGCCCATTACCGGTTAATACCGAAAGCCCGCCGCCGGAACAGACAGAAAACCCGAGCCAGCCCTCAGAACAACCTCCTGTCCAACCCAGTGATAATCCCCCGGAGGAGGAACTGACAGAGATCCGGATTTCATTTGCCGGAGACTGTACTATTGGCACAGATGAAACCTTTACATATCTGAATTCCTTTCCGTATCGTTATGAGAAGATTGGTAAAGATGATTCCTACTTTTTCAGAGGAGTTAAGCACATATTCCAGAACGATGATTTAACTTTGGTAAATTTGGAGACTACATTTACAACAGCAAAGGAAAAGGCTGAGAAAAGATTCAGATTTAAAGGTGACCCTTCTTATGTAAATATCCTTAAAGAAGGCAGCATTGAGATGGTCAATATCTCCAATAATCATATATACGATTACCTGGAAAAAGGTTTTAAGGATACCCTGAAGACCCTGGACCAGGCAGGAATTCTTTATTCAGGAGAAGGGTATACAGCTTACTATGAAGTCAAAGGAATTACAATTGGGAGCATAGGCTATACTGGCTGGAGTACAGATATTATGAATACCGTGAAAAAAGACCTGGAGGAAGTCAGGAAAAATGCAGACCTGGTAATTGTTTCATTTCATTGGGGTGTGGAGAAATCAAATTATCCCAATTCAGTACAGATTGAACTAGGCCGGTTTTGTATTGACCAGGGTGCTGATATTGTAATAGGTCATCATCCCCATGTGATTCAGGGAATTGACAAATATAAGGACAAGTACATAGTATACAGCCTGGCAAATTTTTGCTTTGGAGGCAACCGCAACCCGGCTGATAAGGATACCTTTATATTTCAATGCATTTTTACCTTTAAAAATAAGGAATTGGTAGGAAATGACGGGATAGTATATGCCTGCAGCGTGTCATCCAGAAGTGATGTTAACGATTATCAACCCACCCTGCTTAAGGGGGAAGACCGTGAGAGAGTAATCAACCGGATTCTTGAGTATAGTAAAAAGCTGAAATATGGTATAACCCAAGACGATGTGATATTCAGCGATTGACTGCTGCCTGCCTGCACATCAGTCCATCCTTGCTTCCGGCTTGTTTTTTCAGGTTGTATTTTGATTGGTACTGCTGTTATAATGTAGCACAGGAGGTGGCCTAGTTGCTGGACACAATTTTATTTGACCTGGATGGTACGCTGCTGCCGCTGGATATGGATGAATTCATGAGAATATATTTCGGAGAAATGGGCAGGACTTTTCATGATATAATTGAAGCGGACAAGCTGGTCAGCTATGTATGGGCGGGTACAAAAGCCATGATATCCAGCCTGGAGAAAAAGACAAATGAACAGGTTTTTATGGATACTTTCGGAAAACTGATTAACAGTGATATTTCAGTATATATAGACAGATTTGACCGTTTCTATGACGAAGGTTTCCTAAAGGTCCGTGAATCTGTGGAATCATCCCCGTTGGTTAAGGATGCAGTAGATGTTCTTAAGAGCAAGGGATACTCACTGGTAATAGCAACAAACCCATTGTTTCCTAATAAAGCCATTTTGTATCGCATTAACTGGGCAGGTCTTAAGCCGGAGGACTTCATATATGTATCATGCTATGAGAAAAACTGCTATTGCAAGCCAAACCTTGAGTTTTACACTGAAGTGCTTGAATCCATCGGAAAGAGGCCTGAGCAGTGCCTGATGGTAGGCAATGATGTACAGGAAGATATGATAGCTTCCATGCTGGGAATAAAAACATATCTTATTACAAATCACCTGATCAACAGGAGTAACCAGCCCATCGTTTGCGACTACCAGGGCACCTATGAAGATTTTTACAAGTTTGTTTGTGAACTTCCGCGCTTAGGATGACAACTTGCTGCTTTTAAGAATCCAATAGCCGCCTTTTTTGTTGATTACCTCGCAGTTTCCGAAAACTGATATCAATTTATCAACTGCAGACTTAGCGCCTTGTTTTTTCTGAATAACCAGGTACAGGGATCCGCCTGGGTGAAGATAGTTTATGCTCTCTTCAAACAAAGGGTAGATCACACTCTTTCCTGCCCTGATTGGGGGATTGCTTACTATGGCATTAAACAAGCCATCTACCTTCTGAAAGCCGTCGCTTACATAAGCTTCGGCATTTTTTATTTTATTCCTTTCTATATTCTTAACAGCCAGTTCCACCGCACGCTGATTTATATCAACCATGGTTACATGTGCATCAGGATTCATTTTGGCGATACTAAGTCCAATTACTCCATACCCGCAGCCAAGGTCGAGAATTTTCCCGGTCAATCGAGGCAATGATTTAATCATTGCTTCACTGCCGTAATCCACCTTGTCCCTGGAAAACACCCCTGTATCGGTATATAAAACCAGGTTAATATCATTTGCAGAAAAAGCAATGCTTTTAATGTCATGGGGACTTTGAGGGTCATGTGTATAATAATGCTCCATCTTATATCAAAACTCCCTTATAATCCTTATCGAATTTTTTATTGTTTTGTATTTGGCTTTGGTTTATTACTGATCAATGTGATTAACCAGCATTTTTAATTCATCCAGTTCTGCTTCGGTAAGCTCACGGAAAGAGCCAGCCGGCAGATTTTCGTCCAGCTTCAGGCTGCCCATGGATATACGCTTTAAGTATTTTACTTTTTTTCCTACTGCCTCAAACATGCGCTTAATCTGATGAAATTTGCCTTCATAAATTGTTACCATAACCTCTGAATCCTCTCCGGCCTGTAGCACCTCAAGCATAGCAGGAAGGGTCTTGAAGTTATCATCCAGTTGAATGCCCTGCCTGAAAACTTGAATATCCTCCGGTCCTACCTTTCCGGATACTTTGGCGTAGTATGTTTTGGGCACATGTTTTTTGGGAGAAAGAAGCTTATGTGCCAGCTGCCCGTCATTGGTAAGAAGCAGAAGGCCCTCTGTATCCTTATCCAGGCGGCCGGCCGGGAACAGCTTCATATTTCTGTATGGTTCAGGAAGCAGGTCTATAACAGTTCTGCTTTCCCGGTCCCATGATGCAGAAATGACCCCGGCAGGCTTATTCATCATCAGGTAGCAGAACTCCCTGTAATCAAGAACTTCTCCGTCAACCTCTATTGAATCTGTGCTTAAGTCAACCTGGTACCCGGGATCCTTAATGATTTTTCCTGTAACAGTTACGCTTCCGGACTTAATTAGGGCTTTTACTTCTTTGCGGCTTCCGCAGCCTGAGTTTGCCAGTATTTTGTCCAATCTTGTTTTCTTCATTTGTTTTATCCTTTTTGTTTTTGATAGCTGTCTGCTGTAATTTATTATAACATAAATTCTTAGAAAGTATTTTGACATTGAGTGGTGCAAAATTGATATTAAATGATATAAAATAGGTATAGTAATTTGCAGAATGAAGAGGGGGCCATAAAATGGTTGGATATGAACTGACGAATTTTTTAGATTCACTTGAGAAGTCCGGCATACCAGGATGTGATTGTGCCGTATATCAAAACCGCAGGCCTGTATACCGCCATATGGCTGGATATGCGGATGCAGGCAGGACAAAACCAATCACAGAAGATACTACTTATTGGTTGTTTTCGGTAACCAAATTGTTCACATGCACAGCAGTCATGCAGTTGGTGGAAAAGAACCGCATCGGTCTTGATGATCCCGTATATGAATATCTTCCTGAGTACAGGAATTTATATGTAAAAAGCGGATCTGAAGTAAAGCCGGCTAAGAACGTAATGACAATACGGCATCTAATGACAATGCAAAGCGGCCTGAATTACAATATAGCTGCTCCGTCCATCTTAAAGGTGGTAAAGGAAACTAACGGGCAGGCTTCAACACGCCAGATTATAAAAGCGCTGGCTGAAGAACCCCTGGACTTTGAACCGGGAACAAGTTATCAGTACAGTTTAAGCCATGATGTACTTGGTGCAGTGATAGAGGAAGTGTCAGGCATTTCCTTTGACAAGTATCTGGATGAAAACATAATCAAACCTTTAGGAATGAAGGACACCGGATTTGACCTCACCCCCGACAGGAAGGCACGAATGGCAGATCAGTTTACATACAGGCCAAAGACTCAGACATCTGTCCCCATAACTTCAGATAATATTTATGTAATCACAGAGAATTACAAAAGCGGCGGCGCAGGGCTTATTTCCACTGTGAACGATTTAATGCTGTACTTGGACGCTATGTGCAATGATGGAATGAGCGCTGGAGGCTATCAGCTTTTAACCCCTCAATCTATTAAGCTGATGCAGACAGACCAGTTAAGCGGTGAAGCTAAGAAAAAATTTGACGAGTTTGGTAAGATTGGTTACAGCTACGGTCTGGGCGTGCGAACTATGATTGATAAGGAAATTTCAGGCGCAAAAAGCCCGATTGGTGAATTTGGATGGGATGGTGCTGCCGGAGCATATGCACTAATTGATACAAAAAACAAGCTGGCAATTTGCTATGCCCAGCATGTCCGTGGCTGTGATTATGCCTATAATATAGTGCACCCCAGAATAAGGGATTTAACCTATGAAATGCTTCAAATAGAATAAGCGCTGGACTATCACTAATCTATCAGGGTATTCAAGGCATAAAAAAATCTAAAATAACAGCTAAAAAGCTGTCAGTTTATCCGGCAGTTTTTTGGCTTTTTTGTTTATCTAAGTTAATTGCATGTTCCGTGAAAAAGCAAGTTTAGAAATACCGGGTTCACACAAGGCTGTTAAGGTTATAATAACTCCTGAAGATAATAATAAGTGAGGTAGTGAAAAAATGAATAAGTTTGGAATTAACAAGAAATACCTTACCATAGGCGGCAAGGAGTTTGCCTATTATGACATTACATCACTTGATGAGTTGGGAACTGATACATCCAAACTGCCATATTCATTGAAGATTCTGCTGGAGAATGCACTGAGGAATTATGATGGCAGGCTTGTAACCATGGAACATATAAAGAGGATTGCAAACTGGTCCGGTAAAGGAACAAATGAAGAAATTCCCTTTATGCCGTCCCGAATTATATTGCAGGACTTTACCGGGGTCCCGGTGGTAGTTGACTTAGCTGCCATGCGTGACAAGATGCATGAAATGGGAGGAGATGCAAGCCTGATAAATCCTGCAGTTCCAGTTGATCTTATCATTGACCATTCTGTAAATGTAGATTCTTTTGGCTCAGGAGAATCGCTGAAATACAATGTAGAAAAGGAATTTGAAAGAAATGCTGAGCGCTATGAACTTTTAAAATGGGCTCAGAATGCTTTTGACAATTTTCGTGTATTTCCTCCGTCTATCGGCATAGTGCACCAGGTAAACCTGGAGTATATTGCCACAGTGGCAGCCTCCGGGAAGTCGGAGGATGAAGACGTAATTTTCCCCGATACCCTTGTAGGCACCGATTCCCATACAACAATGATAAATGGCATCGGAGTGCTGGGCTGGGGTGTAGGCGGAATAGAGGCGGAAGCCTGCATGCTGGGGCAGCCCCTTTATTTCCTGCTGCCGGATATAATTGGATTTGAATTAACCGGCAGCCTGCCAGCAGGCACAACAGCAACCGACCTGGTTCTTACCATTACCAGTATTTTGCGCAAGACCGGGGTTGTAGGGAAGTTTGTGGAGTTTTTCGGAGAGGGCGTAAGCAATATAAGCGTAGAAGACAGGGCAACTATTGCCAACATGTGCCCTGAGTACGGAGCAACTGCAGCATATTTCCCTGTAGACCAGAAGACCTTGGATTACCTAAAAGCAACAGGCCGCAGTGAAGAGCAAATTGCTATGGTGGAGAAATACTACAAGGCACAGGGATTATATCGTACTGAAGACTCTGAGAAACCTTTGTTTACAGCTGAGCTTCACTTAGACCTTTCAACTGTGGAGCCAAGTATTGCAGGTCCCAGGAGACCCCAGGACCGTATTCCCCTTAAAGAATTGAAAAATACAGTGCACAGCTTGCTAAAAGCTCCTGTCAGCAAGGGCGGCTACCAACTTGATGAAAAGAAAATCAATGAGTCAGTTGAGATTAGATACAAAGATGGCAGTACTGAGCAGCTGAAAGCAGGCGCAGTTGTTATATCAGCAATCACAAGCTGCACCAATACATCCAATCCGGCAGTAATCATAGGAGCAGGGCTCCTGGCCAAAAAAGCAGCAGAGCTGGGATTAACCAAGCCCAAATATGTAAAAAGCAGCCTTGCTCCAGGTTCACTGGTGGTAACCGAATACCTTGAGAAATCCGGCCTGCTACCGTACCTGGAAAAATTAGGCTATAATATTGTGGGTTATGGGTGCACCACTTGCATCGGCAACAGCGGCCCGCTGACAGATGAGGTGTCTGAAGCCATAGATAAACATGATATGACAGTAGCTGCGGTATTAAGCGGAAACCGGAACTTTGAAGGGCGTATTCACTCAAGGACTAAAATGAATTTCCTGGCTTCTCCTATGCTGGTGGTTGCATTTGGCCTGGCAGGCACAGTCAACATAGATTTCAACTCGGAACCTATCGGATACGGTGCTCAAAATCGACCGGTCTACTTAAGGGATATCTGGCCGGAACCCCGGGAAATAGCGGATGCCATCCATGCATTCATTAAGCCTGAGATGTATGTTCAGAAGTATAAGGATATATTTCATAAAAATGATCTCTGGAACAGCCTGCCTGCAACCGATGAAAAGATATACAAGTGGCAGAAATCCTCAACCTATATCAAGCGGCCTCCTTTCTTTGAAAGTATGAACCTGGAACCGGAGCAGGCAAAGGATATTACAGGCGCAAGGGTTCTGGCTATTTTTGGCGATACGGTAACTACCGATCATATTTCACCTGCAGGCAGCATTCCCGAAACTTCAGATGCCGGCATTCATCTGACTTCCCAAAATGTAGATCCCCAGCATTTCAACTCATACGGGTCCAGGAGAGGTTCTCATGAAGTCATGATGAGGGGAACTTTTGCCAATATCCGTATTCGAAACAGGATGATTCCCGGTGTGGAGGGAGGTTATACAAAGCATATACCAAGCAATGAAATAATGACCATATACAAAGCTGCCATGAGATATAAGGAAGAAGGCATCCCGCTGATTGTCATTGCAGGCAGGGAATACGGCACAGGCAGCTCCAGGGACTGGGCTGCAAAGGGAACTGCCTTGCTGGGCGTGAAGGCAGTAATAGCCCAAAGCTTTGAAAGAATCCATCGAAGCAACTTGATCGGAATGGGCGTACTTCCTCTTCAGTTTATGGAAAATGAAAATGCTGAATCATTGGGCATTACAGGCGAAGAAACCTTTGAAATAAAAGGTATTGCTGATCTGCTTCCCAATAAAATACTGGATATAACAGGAGTTAATAAAGACGGAGCTAAGATAGAATTTAAGGCAGTTGCCAGGCTGGACAGCAGCGTAGAGGTGGAATATTACCGGCATGGAGGCATTTTGAACATGATTTTAAGGAACTTTATGGCATAATATTGCTGCAAAAGCAGGGAATTTATAGCCAAACTATCTTTCGAAGGGATGACAAGACTTGTTAAGCAGCAAGAATATAGTATATGTATTTGGCCACAAGAATCCTGATACTGATTCTACCTGCGCTGCATTGGCCTATGCTCACCTGAAAAATCAGCTGGATCCCCGTAAAAAATATATACCGGCAGTTTTAGGAGATATCAATTCGGAAACTTCTTTCTGCCTGGAGTTTTTTAATGTTGATAAACCGATTAAGCTGGATAATCTAAAGCCGAAAGTAGCGGATATGAGGCTGGAACAGGTAACACCGGTTCATGAACAGGATTCCATATTGGATGTTGTTAAAAAGATAGTTGCCACCGAAGGAAAGACACTTCCGGTAGCAAACCACCGTGACAGGCTGATGGGGGTCATTTCTATTGTGGACTTGCTGCCGGCCTTGATAACGCTGCAGCAAAATCATCTGGATGAAATGGAGATTCCCATTTCCAACCTGCTGGATGTGCTGGAGCTTTCAATTGTGCAAGGGCAATTGGAGGAGGATGTATTCAAGGGTAATGTCTATATCTTCAGTGATTTAACATATTATAGGCGTATTTCCAGGAACGGGCTTATAATCTGCAATCAGCATGAATATGGTGCCGGATTTATGTTTTCCCTGGAACCTAAATATATAATCGTCGCTGCTGTTGAAGATAATACTGTTTTAAATTTGCTGCCGGATTATAAAGGCGTGATCTTTTCTTCGAGAAAAAATATATATGAATTGGTTCAGGCGGTAAATCTTGCTGTACCCATAGCAAAACTGGTTAAAAAAGAAAACCTTGAATACTATGCACTTTCTGAAGATATAGAGGATGTAAAGAAAAATATGATTACCTCCAAATACAGAAGCTTTCCGGTTGTTGATGAGCATGGGAAAATCGCGGGCATGTTCTCAAGAAGCAATCTAATGGATATCAGCCCCAAAGAAGTTATACTTGTGGATCATAATGAAAAAAGCCAATCCATTGACGGTATAGAGACCAATAGAATTGTGGAAGTTATTGACCATCACAGAATTTCTGACTTTCAGACCATGGGTCCGCTGTATTATCGTGCAGAGCCGGTTGGCAGCACAAATACTATAATCTGTAAGGCTTACCTGGAGAATAATGTAGAGATTCCAAAGGCCATGGCAGGCCTCATGCTGAGCGGTATTTTGTCCGACACCCTGATTTTCAAATCCCCTACCAGTACCCCTGATGATGAAAAAATGGCTGAGTTTCTGGCAGGAATAGCTGGCGTAAACATACTGGAATATGGGATGAAAATGCTGTCAAGAGGTGAAAATCTTGCCGGCATTCCGCCCAGAAGTATAATAACCAGGGATATGAAAAGGTTTATTATGGGCAACTATAAAGTGTCCGTATCCCAGGTTAATGTAGGAGATATTGAGGTCTTTCATAAATTTTACGATCAAGTGAAAGAAGAACTGGAAAACGTATGCAAGGACTATGACCTTGATCTTTCTGTGCTTATGCTGACCAGCCTGGTAATGGGCGGCACCGAACTTATCGTAGCCGGAAAGGAAAGATGGCTGGCTGAAGCTGCATTTGGGCTGAGGAAAGGAGAGATAAGTGTTTTCATAAAGGACATGTTTTCCCGCAAAAAGCAGGTAGTGCCTAAATTAATGTCGGTGGCGCATTCCTGATTAAGCAGGGATGCTCTGAATTTTGCATTCTAGGAGAAGCAGGCATAGCGTGGATACAAATACATTCATTTCTAATACAAGTTGCACAAGTATAAGAAATGTAGTATCAAGTTACACAAATGCAATCAAGTGCAAAAAAGCTGATGCATAAATTTTTCATACGCATCAGCTTTTGCTTATGAGTTTATTTACATGTTATTTTCAGTATAGACTATCATGCCTTTGCCTTGGCGGCCGCATATGATCTGTTTGCTACTACAAGCTTTATAACAACCAGCACGCCGAACATCATGAGGATGGATAGGGGAAGTACTATCCAGGCAGATTGTATAAAACCGGCAATAATATAGCCAACAAAGGATACAGCTGCTACAGTTATGGCATAAGGAAGCTGTGTTGTCACATGGTTTATGTGGTTGCACATGGCTCCTGTGGAAGACATGATTGTAGTATCCGAAATCGGTGAGCAATGGTCACCGCACACAGCTCCTGCAAGACAGGCTGATACTGATATAATCAGCAGCTCAGGCGAGAGATCTACTGCTACCACAATTGGCAGAAGAATGCCGAATGTTCCCCAGGATGTACCGGTTGCAAAAGACATTCCAACAGCTACTGCAAATACGATAGCCGGCAGCATAAGCTTCAGGCCGGTTGCGCCTTCAAAGATGCTGCTGACATACTCTTTGACGCCTAGAAGACCAGTCATACCACTTAGAGTCCATGCAAACGTAAGAATGAGAATTGCAGGAACCATTGCTTTGAACCCTTCAGGAAAGCATTCCATGCATTCATTAAATGTAAGGATTTTACGAACCAGAAAGTATATAATGATAAGAATAAGAGCAAGACAAGAGCCTAAAGACAATCCAAGGGAAGCATCGCTATTGGCAAATGCATCGACTATGTTTGCACCATCGAGGATACCGCCGGTATAGACCATACCCAATATGCAGAAGACTATTAATATAAGTACAGGAATTATTAGGTCAATAACCTTTCCTTTACCAACAGGCGCTTCAACATCCTTTCCTTCATAAGGTCTGTCCGGTGTAGTATAAACATCACCATTCATTATTGCATTTTCTTCATGCTTTCTCATTGGTCCGTATTCGATACCCATTAATGTTATGATTATAATCATTCCAATTGTAAGAAGGGAGTACAGATTATAAGGTATTGCACGGATAAAAAGATCAAGGCCATCATAGCCTTCCACTACACCTGTAACAGCAGCTGCCCAGGAAGATATGGGAGCAATCATGCAAATGGGTGCAGCGGTGGCATCTACAAGATATGCCAGCTTAGCACGAGAAATTCTGTGCTTGTCTGTAATAGGTCTCATAACATTACCGACTGTAAGGCAGTTAAAGTAGTCATCCACAAATATCAGCACACCAAGCCCAAAAGTAGCCAGAATTGCACCTTTTCTGCTTCTTATTTTCTGAGCTGCCCATCTTCCATATGCAGCAGAACCGCCTGCCTTGTTCATAAGGCATACAACTGTTCCCAAAGCTACAAGGAAAATCAGTATTCCCACATTCCAGCTGTCTGATAGAGAAGCTATAAATCCATCTGAAAACATTGAATGAAAGGCATTTAAAGGATTGAAGTTTGCATAAAGCAAAGCTCCGCTAATAATACCAATAAAAAGTGAGCTGTAGACTTCCTTTGTGATAAGAGCCAGTACGATTGCAATAACCGGCGGAACAATAGACCAGAATGTAGCATATACGTTGCTCTGATACTCTTCGCCTGCAGCTTCTTCAGCGAAAGCCGGAATTGCAAATACCAGAATCATTATCACTATGAATGCAAGCATAGTAAATAGTTTTTTCCGATTCATAAATAAACCCCCCTATTTTTTAATTTTATCTATTTAAAACTATAAATAGATACAATAGTAAAGCATCAGGGTCAATGAAACCCTAATGACAAAAAAAACATAAGGCATAGAGAGACCTTATGTTTTTATTCTAAAAAACACACGATAGCTCTCCACCAAATTAATTAGTGACAGTCTGATACATATTCTGCATCAGCCCAGCAACAGTGCCTCCTGGCAGGTCACTGTCACTTCGGCGGTATGTCTTTTCATCTGTTACTGTGCCAAGCCATATATAACAGACTACTCGTACAGCCCGCGCCTCTATCGATTTAAATTATTAAATTGTACAATCTTAGCATTAGTATAGACAGAAGATAACAAGAAGTCAATAATAAATAAAAAATTAACCAGCAACCCGAATGAAAAAAAGAAAAACTTAGTTAAATTTTGATATAATATACACAAAATACTATTGCTGAGGTGAGTTATGAGCGAAGTAAAAACAAAGCCCACCAATCAGGATGTGAATGAATTTTTAATGAGCATTGAACCGGAGAAAAAGAGACTGGATTGTATAGAACTTAAAAAGGTGTTTGACAGTGTATTGGATGAAGAACCTGCCCTTTGGAACAATAACATGATAGGATACGGCACCTATCATTACAAGTCTGAGAGAAGCAAACAGGAAGGGGATTGGCCTTTAATTGCATTTTCTCCGAGAGAGCAGAATATAGTGATATACCTTATGCCTGGAGTAAATAAGTATAAGCACTTGCTGGACAAGCTGGGCAAGCACAAAGTAAGTTCAGGTTCCTGTCTGTACATAAACAAAATTGAAGATATTAATTTGGATGTTCTGAAAGAACTTATTTCAACCTCTGTTGCAGATATGAAAAAGATGTACAATGTTGAATGAGACAAACCGCCTGCTCTGGAGGCAGATGAAGCATAGATTCTACTAAGCTGGATATAGGATACAAATCTTAATAGATCAATATACCATAAACGGGGCATCAAGCTGACATTCTATGAAAAAAAGAGAGGGGTTGGGCAACTTGCAGGATAAGGTTTCGAGAAAAGAACGCTATATTTTTGCCTCGGGTGATTTATTTGGCGGTGGAGCACAAATAATTATCAACTTCTACTTTTTAATTTTTATGACCGATGTGGTCAAGATAAGGCCGGCTCTGGCAGGCATCATCATACTGATTGCTCAAGTCTGGGATGCTATATCCGATCCAATGATGGGGCTTATAAGCGATCGAACTCGCACCCGTTGGGGAAGGCGAAGGCCTTACTTCTTAGTAGGGTTCTTTGGTATATTAGCTGCCTTCTTTATGATATGGTATCCAATTTCCAATGACAGTGAATGGGTACGCTTTTTCTATATGCTGTTTGCATATGTCCTGTATAAAACCGTATCTACCATAGTTATGGTTCCATATTCGGCTATGAGCAGCGAAGTCAGCATTGACTTTAAGGAGCGCAATCTTGTCAATGGTACCAGGTTGGTTTTTTCCCAAGCCTCCAGTTTGATATGCGCGGTAGTTCCTATAGAAATTGTTAAGGCTTTTCCTGATTTGCGGACAGGATATATGGTTATGGCACTGGCATTTGCATTATTTTTCGCAATTCCTTACTTACTGATGTTCTTATTTACCAAAGAGCGGGTAAACATAGAAAATCAAGTCAATGAAAAATGGTCATTAACAGAATTTATAAAGCCATTTCAAGTACGCATTTTTCGTTCTTTGCTGTTCATATATTTATTTTCCTTCCTGGCTATGGATATTGTATCCACTATCTTTGCCTATTATATGAACTATTATCTTAAGCGCCCCTCCGAACTAAATTATGTACTGGGTGCCTTGCTTATCACCCAATTGGTGTGTGTGCCCCTGGTGATTAAAGCTGCAAATCGCATTGGTAAATCCGGCGTTATTAAAAACTCCGTCTTTATTTGGATGAGCGCAATACTGTTCATGGCTTTAATCCAGCCCAATTGGCCAAGTTGGGTTATTTATTTTACTGCTGTATATATGGGGCTTGGAGTGGCAGGTTGTGTGGTTATGCCATGGATTATGTTCCCGGATGTAACCGATGTGGGAGAGATGGCTTTTGGTAAGCGTAATGCTGGTTCATTCAGCGGCATAATGACATTGTCTCGAAAAACTTCTGCAGCCATCGGTATATTTATAGTATCTGTTATGTTGGAAATTGCCGGATACATTGAGCCAATTACAAAAGTAGAGAATGGAGTTACTAAAACTTTCTTGATGGACCAGCCGGATTCTCTCATATTAGCTTTAAAAATTATCATTTTAGTAATTCCCTTCATATTGCTGGGTATTACTTATCTTGCAGCAAAAGGCTATAAACTGGATCAAAAAACCTCTGAGAAAATTACACAATACCTGGAATACAAAAGAGGTAATAAGCCTGAAAACCCTGTTTCCCAGGAAGAACTGAAAGACCTGAAAAAAGCGCTGATATAACATTAAGTGTATGATCTATGAAAACTCCGTTAAGTGTATGGATCTATAAAATCTCTGTTATGTAAATGATCTATGAAAACTCATATTCTGTTTTGATATAGGAGATGCAGAGTTCATATGAAACCAGATATGAAAATGAAAATGGGTCCTAAGAGTTTTTCAGACATTAAATTGCTGGAGCAAGAGCAGCAAATTGACGAAAGCCCGATACACGAGCTTTGTGAGTACATAAACCTTAGGCTTGATTGTGCAGATTTTCGTCTGGCAGCTGTTCTGCGTTGTTTATACAGTTATCGTCACTTGTTAAGTGAAAAAATGGTTGCCTTGATGGAAGAGACTGTACTGAACTTCAGATATTTCATGGATGAGCCCGGCGAGGATAATATGTGCTTTTGGTCAGAGAATCACCAGATATTATTTGCATCCGAAGCATATCTGGCAGGACAATTATATCCGAAAAAGGTATTTGCCAACAGCTTTTTTACCGGCCGGCAGCTGAAAATTAAGGCAAAAGAACATATTCTGCGATGGTTGAAATATCGTTTTTTATATGGTTTCAGTGAATGGCATTCCAATACATATTATGAAGAGGATATTGGCGCTCTTTGTTTGCTGATTGACTTTGCCCGGGATGAAGAAATTCAGATAAAATCCAAAATGATATTGGATTTGATTTTACTGGATATGGCCATGCATTCCTGGCACGGGTTGTTTTGCGCAGCCAGCGGGCGCTGTTACGAGAAGCAGAAGAAATATCCCCTGCATCAGGATGTATTGGATATAAGCCAGGCAGTATGGGGGTTTAAGTATAAAGATGAATACGATTACTCCCGTATCTCCTCAGGATTCCTGCTCATGAAAAACTATGATTTGCCTCAGGTAATCCGCGTTGTGGGCAAAGACAGGGATACAGCAGTGATACAGGATTCCATGGGGCTGGATTTATCCGAAATCAGAGAGGAATTTAATGACTTAAAAGATTTTAGTACTACAGGCCTTTTTCTTTGGGGAATGGAAAGCTTTACAAATCCTGAATCCATAGAGATTACCTTGGATATGTTTGAAAGCTGGAAGATGCATAATAACAGCTTCCTTAAAGATTTAAATATGGTGAATAAGAAGATATTAAAGCGGTCCGGCTTACTTCCTCTTTTGGTTCGTATTCTCAATCCCGTTACTCAGGGAATTGCAATTCAGCGTGCAAATACTTATACGTATAAAACAAAAGATTATATGCTGTCAACTGCTCAGGCTCATCATCCGGGTACATTTGGAGACCAGCAGCATATCTGGCAGGCCACTTTATCTCCTGAAGTGACGGTATTCACTACCCATCCCGCTTCCTCTGCTTTTGATGATATTGATCGCAATTTTTCTCCGGGCTATTGGGTAGGCAATGGCATCATGCCTTATTCGGTACAGCATGAGAATGTACATATAAGCATTTATGATATAAGAAAGCGCAAAGGCTTTATGGAAAAAGAGCGTATAAATTATACTCATGCATGGTTTCCAACTGAATCCTTTGATGAAGTTGAAATAGAAGACAGGTATTTGTTCGGACGGCTGAATGGTGTGTATATCATGCTGGCTGGACGTTATCCCTTGCAAGCCCATCCCCAAAATTCATCAGAGTGGATTCAAAGAGGAAAGATGACATACTGGATATGTGAGATAGGAACGGATGCACAATACAATGATTTTAGGACCTTTGTCAGAGAGCTGAAAGCCCGGGAAATTCTTTTTAATGAACGGACAAAAACATTGATATATAAAGGGAAACACCAGTATGAGGTTATATATGGAAAAGGGTTTACTGTGGATAAGCAGCAGATAACTTTAGAATATCCAAGGCTATACTCTCCTTATGGGCATATCCCGAGAAAACCTGAAGAAATCCGGATAGAGTGGGAGAGGCATTATTTGTACCTTAATTTTGATAAATTGATAAGGGAGCATGGAACATACATGTAATTTATGAACTAAAGTTAACGGAAAACCATAGAAGCAGGAGGGGATATAAGTTTTGCACAGCAATCATAATGACAGAAGCAATAGCATTTTAACAAAACATGAGCAGCCATCTGATAAAAAGAAAAGATTATTGGTATTGTCTAAAGGCTGGCTGCATCCGTCTATATGGGTGCGTCGAAAATTTCGTGATATGCTTTTATCCTTTGCCGAAGGAGAGCAAAATGGCAGTTACGAATTTACCTTTACTAACCGCTTTGAGGATTTGAGCCGCATGGGGGCAGGTGATGCGTCTAATGACAGTCAATTTGATGGAATCATACTGCTGATACATGAGAATAAATTATCTGATAAACTAACCTCTGAATTTATATCAAGAATCCAACGATTTCTTTCACAGGGAGGAGGATTGCTGGCAGTGCACGGTGCTTTGGCTTCCTTCAAGTCGGTATCCGAATATGGCCGGATTTTGGGAAGCAGGTTTATAGGCCATGATGCTGCCGGTCCTGTGGAGATTCAAGAAGCAAATGCTTCAGATTCGTTTATGCTCAAAGAGGAACTCTACTTGCATAATTACGATCAATCAAATAATATCTTGTGGTATAGCAGCTGCAAAGGTGAAAAGGTTCCGGTTGCATGGACAAAAGAAGAAAACAGGGGACGGGTTTTCTGTTTTTCTTTAGGTCACTTTGCTTCTACTTTTGAAAACAAGAAGGTTCAAAAAATCTTACATGATGCAATAGCTTGGATTACAAGGCAGGTTAACGAATTATGAAGAAATTGCGGATGGGTGTTATCGGCTGTGGAGATATCACTAAATATATGATGCTGCTGACAAAAATCGATAGGAGCATAAAGTTTGCAGGTTTTGCAGACCCGGATGAAAGCCGCGCCAGGAAATTTGCTGCCCGTTATAAGGATGCAGGTGCATATAAGGATTACAGTCAAATGATAGCTAATGAGAAAATAGATGCAGCCTACATAGCAGTTCCGCATTACCTGCATTATCCTATCGTTAAAGACCTGATTTCAAAGGGAATACACGTGTTATGCGAAAAACCAATAGTTACTGCTTTGGACCATGCATTGGAACTGGAGAAACTGGCGGTGGAGAAGCAGGTTAAGGTGGGAGTCAACTACCAGTATCGTTACGACCATGCATGCTATAGGATGGTACAAGCTGCACATAATGGTGATCTCGGCAGGCTTTATTATGGAATATGCAATATTCCCTGGTCTCGGGAGGCATCCTATTTCACTGACAGCAAATGGCATGCATATAAAGAAACAGCCGGCGGAGGCACGCTGCTGACCCAGGGCTCCCATGCTCTGGATATTTTGCTCTGGGCTTTTAACAGTGAGCCTGTTCGTGCAATAGGAAGCACACGAAGAGCAAAGTTCCATGACGTAGAGGTGGAAGATACGGCAATGGGAATTGTGGAGCTTTCGTGCGGCGGTATCATTCAAATTACCAGCTCAATGGCAGCAGCTAAGGAGCAGCCTGTTACCATTACCCTCTATGGGGAAAAAGGAACAGCTGCATATACCGGTCCTTATTTTTCAAGAGTTAATTTTTACGGTGTACGCATACCTCGTTACAAGGCAGAAGGAAGGGGTATTCATGCATTGAGCCGCAGTATGAATGCTTTTGTAAAATGGGTAACAAACGGTACACCTTACTATTGTCCAATCAATCAGTCCATACCTGTATTGGCTTCTGTTCTGGCTATATACAGATCTGCTGAAAGTGGAAAAGCGGAGGATGTTAAAAAGTATTAAAATATTAGAAAGCAGGTATAAGCATGGTAAAATTATCATTATGTATCGAACCGGTTTTGACTGAGCTTGATTTCTATGACAGAATTAAAGCTGCAGCTGATCTTGGTTATGATGCTGTGGAATTTTGGGCTCTGGAAGGCAAGGATGTAAACAAGATAGGCAGACTGGCAAGAGACAACAATATTGCTGTTTCCATTTGCTGTGCTAAAGGGGCATGGTCCTGCAGGATGAACTCTCAAGCAGATGATATAATTAAGAATATATCAGAATCCATTAAATTGGCTAAGGATATGGGATGCAATTCTTTGATAGTGATTTCCGGAGATGTTGATGACAAAGGTGATATGCAAAAATACACACTGATTGAAAACTTGAAGAGAACAGCAGATATAGCAGTTAAAGAAGATGTCACCATAAACTTAGAGGCATTGAATTCACTTGTCGATCATAAGGGCTACTATGTGGATTCTTCCAGACTTGGATTTGAAATCATAAATAGTGTGGGATGCAGTCATATAAAACTGCTTTATGATATTTACCACATGCAGATCATGGAAGGAAATATAATCGAAAATATAACCAAAAATATTGACTATATCGGACACTTTCATTCTGCAGGCGTACCGGGAAGGCATGAATTGTTTATGGGAGAAATCAATTACAGAAATGTAATAGAAGCGATAGATAATGCCGGGTATGATCGTTACTTCGGATTGGAATACATTCCTACATATGAACATGTAAAATCAATTGCGGATGTAAAAAGGTATTTAATAAATAATTCTATATAAAATTAATCTTGCAGCACTTGCCAGGTATTGTTATTATCAATATAATTTTATATAAATGCATATTTAAGAAAATATATATGCTTTAGTATGAGAGTGTAAGGATGTAGTTATGTCTGAGAAAGGTAAAGTTAAGAAGTACATGTTTTTTCGCAACAGTATAAAAAGCATAGTTCGCACACCTGTGAAGACAACTTTGTTTACACTATTGATTACAGCAGTGACAGCATTTTTCTACCTTGGGGTTAACACCTGGGCAGCAAGTGGTGCAATGCTGCGTGATTGGGATTCAAAGTGTACAACAATAGTCACCCTGGATTATCTTGAGGATTATGGTTCTAATGTTGGCAGCAAAAGCGATGACATGCTTAAAGATGTAGAGAGCATTGATTTTGATGCGATAGCCTCAAATGAAAACGTGCTGCTATGGCAGCCTTCTGATGTAGGTATGGCTACAACGCCGGGTTTTATTTCCGACAACCGTACTGCTGAGTTCAGTGACGCCTGCGTGTTAGTCATAAAAGGTATCAGGCAATTTGCAGAAAACAGTCCTTTCACCGGTGAGCTTGTGGAATGTCTGTACTCATTCCGCCCCTATGAGCCGGGGCATACCGTATTCATTGATAACAATTTTGACGACTATGGTTTTATGCCTGATCCAAATGCTGTTTATGTTATCCATGCAAGAAATGACAGGCTCAATGCCAACGGGCTTTCCATACATCTCTCTCCGTTTTACAGCTGGATTGCTGAGCAAGCCGGTGTTGATTGTGATGAAATAAAACCGTTTAAGCAGATAGAATCGGTCGAAGATTTAAAAGCTGATAAAAACAACATTTACAATATAATAGCACAATATTATGATGCTATGAACAATGCCATCAACATCTGCCGCGTACGGGAGCTTGGCGAACTTGAGGAGTTTAACCAAAGCTACTTGCAGATCATTTCCGGCCGCATGTTTACAAAGCAAGAGGTCGAAGAAGGTGCAAAGGTATGCGTTATCTCAGAAAATATCGCCAAAAACAGCGAACTTGAGGTTGGCGATGTATTGACTGTACATCTGCCGGATAATGAAGATGCTGTTATGTATACATGGGGAGATACAATGTCCCGCAGGGAAACATATACTGTTGTGGGTATTGTCAACTACCACAGAGATTATTTTCTCAATGTATACACTCCCAATACTGACAACTCTGCGCGTCCTGAACGCTATATGTACAGACTGGGGCAGGCAACAATTAAAAATGGAACAGTGGATGCATTCCTTTCTCAGATAAAGCCGCTGCTTCCCGAGCGCATATTTATCAACGTCTATGACCAGGGATATCAAGTCACGGCAGATGCGTTGAAGGTTATTCAAAACGCTGCAATAGCACTTTCAGTCATAGCATTTGCAGTGGCATACATGGTGCTGGCCTTATTTGCCTATCAGTTTGCAGAATTGCAGCGAGAGGCAGTAGAGGTAATGCGCTGCTTTGGCACGAGAAAATCTGAGGTAAGGCTTTATCTTATGGCCGGCACAATCCTGATATCTCTTGCAGCCATTACCGTAGGCATTTTGTTAGGAACAGGGTACGCTGATAACCTGGTAGAGTACGCTTATGAGTTTGTCTCCGAGCTTCAGGCAGTAGATATGAGGTACAGCGACGGCTTCAGAGGCATTACAAAAGAGTTTACGCCTGATATATCGTTGTCGTTTGTCTTTGCTGCTTTAGTTGGTGCCTGCATACTTTTAATTTCACTTGTACTTTGCCTATATTTTGCTGAGAAAGCCGTCAGCGGAAGGTTGATAGCGGCCAGAGCACGTGTGCGGGTACGCCGTCCGCCCAAAAAATCATCTGTAGCATTTTCGGGTGCTTTGCGCCACGCCATTCTTTCAATAAGGCGGGGTGGAGTGCGCTCAATTATAACTCCTGTTCTTTGTGCAGCTGCGCTGCTGTTTGTATCCTCTCTGCAGTCAACTCTTGATTCTTATGATGAGGCCACCGATGAGCTTTACAAGAATACAGAGCTGACAGGTTACTGTGCGCAGATGAACGGAAAATATTCAGATTCTCTGTATATTCAAAATGAGTTTGCCAGGAGGATTTTAGAAACGGATCATATCACAGATGTATCGTATGTCTATAAACTCAATTACTCCTATCTTGGCATACCCATGCGTGCGGACGGTACTGCAGGCAGTGTAAAAGAAGTGCCTATGCCGTTGGATTCTTATGAGCTTGATATCATGAGCAGCAAGCTTCTTTCCGAGCCCACTATTGTATTTACCGATTCAGTGAGAAATGCTCCTGAGTTTTACTTCAATGAATTCCATGGTGAGTTTATGTCTGGCTGGGATGAGACACGCTTTTCCAGCCGCGAATGGGAAAAGCTGCCGTGCATCATATCCTCCCAGTTTATGAGCAAACATGATATAAAGTATGGTGATACCATACGCGTCTATGTAAAAAACAATTTTTTATACTTCCCGCCTTTTATAGGAATGGATATGGTGGTAGTAGGGAGCTTTACACGTATGGCTATGCAGGACAATATCTACTGTCCGCTGCCGCTTGGTGCTCTTGACCCGGAACGTTCATCTCTCAATGGGCTTGATTACATGAAGCAAACCAACAACACTGTCAGTACCGGAAAGTACTTCTATTACGCTGACTTGGCAGTAGCTGAAGCTTTGGGCGGTTTTAGTTTTGACTTTTTTACGCAACAGCAGATAGTAGATGTGCTGCTGGACAGTAGATATGTTTCAGCGCTGACGTTCAAGGTTGATGATCCTCGCTATTTAAGCCAGTTGAAGGATTCGCTTGAGGAATCAGGCTTTTCAGGTCCTAAGACGCCAAACAATATACAATTGTGTATAGTCATTGAAGATGCACAATTCAATGAAACACTCAGCTCTATTGCACAGAGCAGCAAATTCCTAGAGATTCTTTACCCCGTGCTTCTTGCGCTTGTATATGTACTGGGGATTATTACGGGTTTTCTCACAATTAACAGCCGACGGGAAGATATTGCGCTTATGCGTGGTTTGGGTATGCAGAAGAAGCGTATTTTTGCCACATTGTTCGGTGAGCAGATATTGCTGTTATTATTTGGCATGCTGCCCTCTGCTGTTTTATGGTATATTCACAAAGGCAGCGAACAGCTTGCTAAGCCGGAAGTCTATGCATTTTTTATCTTCTATGCATTAAGTGCAGCATTTGCTGTACTTCTGCATAATTCAAAGAATGCACTATCAATCTTATCAGAGAATGAATGAGGAGGCAGTTTATAATGAGTATCCTTACTCTTCAATCCGTCCGTTACACTTATAAAAGTAAATACCAAACAGTGGAGGCGCTGAAAGACGTCAGCTGTTCCTTCGAACAGGGTTTTTTGTATGCCATTGTCGGCAAGAGCGGCAGTGGTAAGTCAACTATGCTCTCTCTTATGGCAGGACTTGATGTGCCAAGTGAAGGAGATGTGTTTTTTCGAGGAACCTCTACGCGTACGATTAACCTTGACACCTATCGTCGCAACCATGTAGCAATGATCTATCAGAACTTTAGGCTCTTTCCGTTGCTGACGGCATTGGAGAACGTGATGTATCCCATGGAACTGCATGGTATCCGCCCCAAGGATGCAAAAAGTAAAGCTGAGGAGCATATAAGGAGTGTAGGCTTGCCTGATACAGTGTTCAACCGTTTTCCTTCCATGCTCTCAGGAGGTGAGCAGCAGCGCGTTGCCATAGCACGGGCATTGGCTATGGATACAAACCTTATCCTTGCGGACGAGCCCACAGGCAACCTAGACAGCACTGCTTCACGCAACATAATGACATTGCTTGCACGTCTGGCGCATGAACGCAACTACTGTGTTGTGGTGATAACGCATGATACGAGCCTGCTGGATATAGTTGATGTAACTTATCAGATGCGTGATGGCATTTTGTATAAGGAGTAGAAAAGACATGGGGACGGTTCTCTTGTCTTATTATATACACAAGAACCGTCCCCTTGTCTATTGATACAGAAATAATTACACTTTAGTGATGCATGGAATATTGAAATGGGAAGATTACCCATGTCAAATTGTATATGCAATAACTTTCTTTCAAATAATAGTTTGGTGGATTAAAACTATAAAACTATATTAAAAAGCCAAACTATGAAAGGAAGGTGATGCCTGTATGTCAGCTAATAAACAAGCCAATAGGCTAATTCATGAAAAATCGCCATACCTTCTGCAGCATGCTTACAACCCGGTGAATTGGTTTCCATGGGGAGATGAAGCATTCCAAAAAGCAAAGGATGAGAACAAGCCTATTTTCCTGTCAATAGGTTATTCCACATGTCACTGGTGCCACGTCATGGAAAGAGAATCCTTTGAAGATGCTGAAGTAGCTTCAGCTTTAAACCAGAATTTCATAAGCATAAAGGTTGACCGGGAGGAAAGGCCGGATATTGACCACATTTATATGACTGTATGTCAGGCGTTGACCGGCCAGGGTGGATGGCCGCTTTCAGTTTTCATGACTCCCGATAAAAAACCATTTTATGCCGGAACCTATTTTCCTAAAAATACCCGATATGGAAGAATAGGATTTTTAGAGCTTCTGGAACGGATTAATACTCTTTGGAAGGAAAAGAATGGCGATCTGCTGCAATCTGCAAACCAGATTCTTTCTGCTGTACAAGAGGACTTATATGTTAAATCTCAGGAAGAATGGGACGAAGCAGGCATGGAAGCTGCTGAAGAGGCTTTTGACAGGCTTAAGCGCACCTTTGATCGCAAGTTTGGCGGCTTTGGTTCTGCTCCGAAATTTCCTGCACCTCACAATTTACTCTTTTTACTGCGGTATTATGTCAGGAATAGAAGTGAAGCGGCTTTGGAGATGGTAAACGAAACCTTAATGGCTATGTACAGGGGAGGAATACATGATCATATAGGTTTTGGATTTTCCAGGTATTCTACTGACAGGCAATGGCTGATTCCGCACTTTGAGAAAATGTTATATGACAACGCTTTCTTGGCTGTTGCATATTTAGAATGCTGGCAGATTACAGGGAATCCTGTAATGAAAGCTGGAGCCGAGGAAATTTTTGCTTATGTACTGAGGGATATGACTTCTCCTGAAGGCGGCTTCTATTCTGCCGAGGATGCAGATTCAGAAGGGGAGGAAGGGAAGTACTATGTCTGGACGCCTGATGAAATTGTTAATGTTCTTGGAGAAGAAAAAGGGAAGGAATTCTGCCTGCTTTATGATATAACCGAGCAAGGAAACTTTGATGGGAAAAGCATTCCCAATCTGATAAAAGCATCGGAAGAGGAATTAGAGAAAGCACAGCAGCTAAAGGATGCCAGGGCAGCCCTCCTTCAAGCCAGGGAAAAACGCGTGCACCCGCATAAGGATGATAAAATACTGACTTCATGGAACGGCATGATGATTGCAGCTTTGGCTGCAGGTGGACGGGTTTTGAAAAATAAGGAGTACGTTGAAGCAGCCGGCAAAGCTTACATGTTTATAATGAACTGTCTGCAAAGAGAAGACGGCAGGCTTCTTGCACGTTACAGGGACGGAGAAGCCGGCATTCTTGGATACGCTGATGATTATGCATTTTTTATATGGGCATGCATTGAACTTTATGAAACCACAGGCTTAACTGAGTATTTGCAAAAGGCTATAGAATTGAATCAAGGGCTGATGGAGCTTTTCTGGGACCAGGATAACGGAGGATTGTTCCTCTATGGAAATGATGGTGAACAGCTGGTTACCCGTCCTAAGGAGATATTTGACAGTGCATACCCTTCGGCTAATTCCCAGACTGTATTGAACCTGCTGCGTCTTTCTGCCATAACCGGCGATACTTCATATTCAGAAAAGGCACATGCCATACTAAAGGCTTTTGGTCATTTGATAAACAGACATCCGGCAGGCTGCTGTCATTCACTTTCAGGAATCTTGTATGCTTCCGGTCCGTCAAGGGAAGTTGTGATAACCGGCAGGGAAGAAGATGAAGAGTTCCAGGCTATGATTAATGTGGTCAATTCGGTATATGACCCCTTTATGGTATGCATTATCTGTCCTCAAAACAGTGAAAAAGAAAAAATAGATGCTTTATTGCCTAATATCCGTGACAAGAAGAGGCTTGACGGGAAATCAGCTGCATATGTCTGTACAAACTTTGCATGCAGGGAACCTGTTGCTTCTTCAGATGAGCTGATGAGGCAGTTAAAAAATCCTCAATAGGCATTTGTAAACAAAGAATGAACAAAGAGTGAACTTTTCGGGAATGAATAGAACGGGTAATTCAAGCATGCTATAATTATAATGTGGTATGAATTAAGAGGTATAGAGGGGAAGATAGTGCTATGAATGTTCCGAAGGTTATGGTGTGCGTTACCCGTCAAAAAACATGCGAAAGGTTGATAAAGGTAGGACAAAAACTAATAGAAGGTACGAACGGAAAGCTTACGGTTGTCCATGTTGCCAAAGTAGGAGTGAATTTTCTGGGAAACCCTGATGAAGGTGAAGCGCTGGAATATCTTTTCCAGGTTTCAAAACAGGCAGGAGCTGAGATGACAGTTCTCCGTTCAGATGATATTTTAAATACATTGCTCGACTATGCAAAGAAAAACCAAATTACAGAAATAGTGATGGGCGAATCTCCTGATCCAAGCAGCAGCACATCAATAATACACAACATGGAATACTTGCTCCCGGGTGTTAAGTTCAATGTAGTTCCATCGTTGATTGATTAATTAGATCACACAAGTGTATTGATAAATGCAGGCGATATGGATAAATAATTAATATAGATATAAAAAAATAATGAAGCGGAAGGTTGTCCTTCCGCTTGTTTTATAGACAGGTACAGCAAACATCTGAGCTGTTTAGCTGTTTCCTCTTATTTCTTATGTTGTCTTTCTCTGATTTCCACCCTTCGGATTTTACCGCTGATAGTTTTGGGCAGCTCATCCACAAACTCTACAATACGCGGGTATTTATAAGGTGCTGTCACTCTCTTGACATGCTCCTGCAGTTCAACAGCCATTTGTTCACTGGCTGTGTAACCCTTTGCCAGCACAACGGTAGCCTTTACAATCTGACCTCTTATTTCATCGGGTACAGCAGTTATGGCACATTCAAGTACAGCTGGATGCTCCATTAATGCGCTTTCCACTTCAAAGGGGCCTATCCGGTAGCCGGAACTCTTTATCACATCATCGGCTCTTCCAACAAACCAAAAATACCCGTCTTCATCATACCATGCCATGTCTCCTGTATAATAAATTCCGTCATGCCAAACGCTCTTGGTTCTCTCTTCATCACGGTAATACCCGTCAAACATCCCAAGAGGTTTAATTCGCGAGGTTCTTACCACAATTTGGCCTTCCTGTCCTATATCGCAGGGATTGCCGTCATCATCCAGCAGCAGGATATCATAGCCCGGTGCCGGTTTTCCCATTGAGCCGGGTTTGGGCTTCATCCATGGGAAAGTGCCCAAGGTAACAGTAAGCTCTGTCTGACCGTATGCTTCCATTAATCTTATGCCTGTTGCTTTAAGGAATTGATTGTATACTTCCGGGTTCAATGGCTCACCTGCTACCACGCAGTATTCCAGACTGCTTAAGTCGTACTTTGACAAGTCTTCTTTTATCAGGAACCTGTATATGGTAGGAGGTGCACAGAAGGTAGTAATCTTATATTTTGAGATAATTTCCAGCATTCTACCAGGCACAAACTTTTCGTAGTCGTATACAAATACAGCGCTGCCGCACATCCACTGGCCATAGATCTTGCCCCATACAGCCTTAGCCCAGCCGGTATCTGCTACTGTATAATGAAGGCCGTTGTCCTTTACATTCTGCCAGAATTTTGCTGTTACTATATGTCCCAGCGGATATGTGAAATTATGCTGCACCATTTTAGGATGTCCGGTGGTGCCCGATGTAAAGTATAGAAGGAGAATATCTTCATTTGTGGTTGCTTCATCTCCCGTTGGCCGCTCAAAGTGTGCATCAGATTTTTGGATGCCCTCATTGAAATCCAGCCAGCCTTCTTTGCATCCGCCAACTAATGCTTTGAGCTTAAGCGTCGGCGAATCTTTTTCCGCATCTTCTACATGCTGTATAACATCTTTTTCATTGATAGCTATAATCATCTTTATACTGGCTGCATTGTTTCTGTATATAATATCTTTTGAAGTCAGCAAATGAGTAGCAGGTATGCTTATAGCACCGATCTTATGCAGCGCCAGGAGGCAGAACCAGAATTCATACCGGCCTTTTAGTATCAGCATAACCGGATCGCCTTTACGGATACCTATAGAGGCCAGGTAATTGGCAGTTTTGTCGCATTGTTTCTTTAACTCCCCAAAGGTAAAGCGGGCTTCCTCTCCATTGTCATTGCACCATACCAACGCTTCTTTTTCAGGTGTTTCCAAGGCAATCTTATCAAATACATCGTAAGCGAAATTAAAGTTGTCGGGAACGTCAATATGAAAATTCTCGATAAATTCTTCATAGCTATTGAAATTCATATTCTTAAGTTCTTTATACATATTTAGCTCCTCATTCCAGTAAGTTTATTTGCATTTTACAGAATAATAGCCAGGAATTTGGCTGATTGATTGTTCAGGGCCTGCATTCCATGTGGAATAGATGAATCGAAGTACAAGGAATCGCCTTGCTGAAGAATTATTTCATGGCTGTTAAGGACAATCTTCAAAGTACCCTCCAATACATAGTTGAACTCCTGACCGGGATGGGAATTGCGGGGGATGGGACTGCCATTGGGCTGAGGTTCAACAGTTACCAGAAAAGGCTCAGCTTTTTTATTGACAAAATTATAGGCCAGGCTGTTGTACTTATAATCCTTCCTCCGGTTAATTTCCAACCCCTTTCCGTTACGGACCAGCGAGTATCTCTGCAGCTTTGGTTCTTTGCCGGTAACAAGTGCAGTAAACTCTACGCCAAATTCATCTGCTGTCTTAAACAGCACGCTTATAGGTATGTCGGTTTCACCTGTTTCGTATTTTATGTATTCTTCTACGGGGATTTGCAGAATGCTTGCCAGCTTTTCGCAGGAGTATCCTGCAATTTCTCTGAGAGCTTTCATTCTTTCGCCGATTTCTTTGATTTCATTTGACATATTGCAGCTCCTTCCCTCAAAAATTATATTTTAGTTAACTGAATATTGTTTTTATTATATTGAAATATACAAATGTTTTCAAGAACTAAAAAAGCACCGCTGAGAATCAACGGTGCCTGGGTTTGCTCGGAGTGCTTAGGTTATACATAAAAGCTATTTTGATTGTTCCATTAGTTTAAAGAGAAGCTTTTCAATATCATCTTCAAGGATTGCTATTTGTTCCTGAATCAGTTGATAACTGTCCAGAAGATCCTCCAGATATTCCCGTCGTTCTGCCAAAGCGGCTTCCAGGATAGCTTGATCTTTCATAATTTATCGCTCCTCTCTTTTTATTTTTATATAACCATGTTTTCATATATGAAAACAATAATTTAAGAAAATTGAGAAAGTTAAGTAATTAACAAGCAGATGTGTACAAACCTTCATTTTTACATAAGTTGACAAATGATGGATTAGTTATTATGATGTACTACAATGCGGATACTTTTAAATAAGCATATAAAGATAGGGAAACATATAGAAAAAAGAGTATGAGGTGAAAGTTATGGAGTTTGACAAACAGGAAGCTATTAAATTTATAAGCTCAGGACTGGCACAATATCACAGCGGTATGTCGGATAAGGAGAGACTGGCCTTTACACAGGCGGCATATTCCTTTGACAAGAAATATATGAAGGAAATGGGCTTTTTTGATGGTGATGGAAATGAGGATAATTTGATATATGATGAAGAAGATGCGTTTAACTACATACTTGGCGAGTTTTATAAAACAGCCGAGTATCGTAAATGGAAGGATGCCTTATTGGAAGACATGGTAGATGACTACCTGGAGCTTAAATATGACTATTTGGTGTCAAAAGGGCTGGTAGAGGAATAGTTCATAAAGGGTGGATGTTTCACCATTTATCATGGTGGTATAAGTTATTTAACAAAAACTTCAATGGCGGCCATGAAAGTATTTTGGGAGGGATAGTTATTCACTGCTTACTTATTGTATTTGGGGGCACGGGTGACCTGGCTCACAGGAAGATTTATCCCGCAATTTACAATTTATATGTGTCCGGGCATCTGCCTGAACGCTTTGCCATGGTGGCCATTGGGAGAAGGGATAAAACAGAAGAGGCCTTCCGTGGTGAAGCGGCAGATGCAATCCGCAGGTACACCCGGGAGAACCGCGGCACCCAGGAAGACATAAATAAAATAGTATCCAGGTTTTTCTACCGCAGGGCGGATTTTACGGAGTATGACGGCTATGAAGAGTTAAAGGAATATATGAATATTCTGGATGACAAATTCCAAACCGGCGGCAACAGGGTATTCTATCTGGCTGTCGCACCCGAGCATTTCGGAACTATTGTTTCCAATCTTGCAAGATGCGGATTAACCAGCCAGGAAAATGGATTTAAAAGGGTTGTCATTGAAAAGCCCTTTGGCAAGGATCTTCGCTCTGCAGTAGAGCTAAACAATATAATAACAAGCGTATTCAGAGAGGATCAAATATATCGTATTGATCATTTCCTGGGAAAGGAAATGCTGCAGAATATAATGGTGATCCGCTTTGCAAATGCCTTGTTTGAACCATTGTGGAACAACAAATACATTGACCATATACAGATTACATCCAGTGAAACAGTCGGTGTGGAAAGCCGGGGCGGGTACTATGAGACAGCCGGTGCCATGCGGGATATGATGCAAAACCATATGCTGCAGCTTCTTATGCTGACGGCCATGGAAGCGCCGGTCAGCCTGGACACCCATGCCATAAGGGATGAAAAAGTTAAGGTTCTTAAAGCCATAGCTCCCATGGATCCTGTTAAGGCAAGCAGGAATGTAGTCAGAGGGCAATACGGCGAAGGGATTATATATGGCAGAAGAGTACCGGCATACAGGTCGGAACACCGGGTTTCTCCGGAGTCGGATACCGAAACATATATGGCTATGAAGCTTGAGGTTGAGAACTTCAGGTGGGCCGGTGTGCCCTTTTATCTCAGAACTGGAAAGCGGATGCCTGCTAAGACAACAAAAATCGTTATTCAATTCCTGCCGCTGCCCGGTATTTTGTATTATAAAGAATTCAACAAGCTTGAACCTAACCGGCTGATTATCGAAATCCAGCCCAGGGAAGGAGTTATTATACGTTTCAACGGTAAAAAGCCGGGCACCAAAAGCCAGATCATACCGGTTGAACTGGACTTCTGCCAGAATTGTGCTGTCGGTGAAGTATCTCCGGATGCATATGAAAAGCTGCTGCTGGATGTTATGAACGGTGACTCCACATTGTTTACCCGCTGGGATGAAGTAGAGTATTCCTGGAAACTTATGGACGGCATTTCGGAAGTATGGAGCAGGCAAAAACCGGCTTTTCCAAATTATGCAGCCGGAACATGGGGACCGGCTGAAGCCGATGAGCTGCTGCAGCGGGACGGACGTAGATGGTTTAATGATTAAGGAGGTATGCATCCATGAAAATTGTTGATATCTCTATGCCTATTCATTCCGGCATGCCGGTTTATAAAAATAAGGAAGAAAAAAAACCAAGGTTCACAATTATCCGTAATTTCCAGGATGGAAAAGGTGCAAGGGAAACAAAGGTGGAACTGGAGCTCCATACAGGCACTCATATGGATGCTCCGCTGCATATGATAGAAAACGGTCAGGACTCAAACTTTTTCAGGGTAAAGGACATGATAACCCCATGCAAGGTATTGGATTTAACACATGTTACCGATGGCATAACGGAGGAAGATCTGAAAAATTACGATATCTCTCCCGGAGACTTTATTCTGCTAAAAACCAGAAACTCATTCTTTGATGAATTTCAGGATAATTTTATCTATGTTAAGGAAAGCGGTGCGAAGTATCTGTCAAGAGCAGGCATAAAGGGAGTGGGCATAGATTCACTTGGCATAGAAAGAAGCCAGCCTGACCATGCAACCCACAAAACACTTCTTGGAAATGGTATATACATCCTGGAAGGCTTAAGGCTTAAAAATGTAGAAGAGGGTAAATACACTTTAATAGCAGCTCCAATTTATCTGCAAAACGTTGAGGCAGCGCCTGTCAGGGCATTGCTTATAAAGGAAGAAGAATGAGCATTTTTTATCTAATAATATACAATAGCTGCAATATTGATTTTATTTGAAACAAAATCAGCTTTTCCCCGTCTTATGTAGTTGTAAACAAACTAACATAAGGGGGAACCTAAATGAAAAAACTACTTATTCTATTCTTAGCACTGGTTCTGCTGATCAGTGTTCCTGCCTGCTCAACACAAGGGACAGGCGGCAATGATAAAGGCAGCGGCAATTCCAACCTGGAAGGATCATTGGACGACATCCTGGCACAGATCTATGAAAAAGCAGAATTGGAAGACTCATTCAGGGAATATATTGAGACTGGGTTAATGAAAACCGAGATAACAGCTGAAAATTGTGCATCTTATTTTGGTGTAGACCTGGAATTTGAATCCGGACTGGCTTCCGAGCCTGTAATGATGCCTTCTGCTTATCTGCTTGCATTGATTCGAGTCAAGGAAGGTGCTGACATTGAGAAAATAAAAGCAGATATAAAGGCAAATGCTGACCCGATGAGATGGATTTGTGTCGGGGTAGACCCTGCAAATGTTTTTGTAGAAAATGTGGGCGATGTAGTAGTCCTGATTATGAGTGATAATGCCGGGCAGGCACTGAAAGACGCATTCCTTTCATTAGGAAAATAAACTATGGTATTTTCAAGCATAAGTTTTATTTACTACTTTCTGCCTGTTGTACTGGTTCTTTACTTTCTGGTACCCTTTAAGTTTAAGAATATAGTTTTGCTAATATCCAGCCTGTTCTTTTATATTTACGGAGAGCCTTTATATTTCATACTGATGGCATTGTCCATTCTGTCAGGCTATTTGCACGGGTTCTGGATAGAGAGGGCTAAGTCGGGGAGATATGCGAAAATTCCGCTTATCTCCTCAATTATTACCAGCATAGGCTTGCTTGTCATATTCAAATATGCTGATTTTTTCATAGGCAATATTAACTGGATATTTAAAAGCAATATACCATTGTTAAGGATTGCGCTTCCCATTGGGATAAGCTTTTATACCTTCCAGATATTATCCTATACAATAGATGTGTATCGTGGAAATGCTGAAGTTCAGAGGAATTTCATTAATTTTGCCATGTATGTATCCTTATTTCCTCAGCTGATAGCCGGACCTATTGTGCGCTATACCACTGTAGAGAAAGAAATAAACAAGCGCAGCCATTCCCTGGATAATTTTGCTTATGGAGTCAGCCGCTTTATTATAGGGCTGTCCAAGAAGGTTCTTCTGGCCAACAACCTGGGTGAACTGGTTTCAGTTTTGCAGAATACCAGGGAAAAAACAATTTTGTCCTTTTGGATTGCTGCCATTGCGTTTGCGCTTCAGATATATTTTGATTTTTCCGGTTACAGCGATATGGCCATAGGTCTTGGCAGGATGTTTGGGTTCCACTTCCTTGAAAACTTCAATTATCCATTCATTTCAAAGAGCCTGACAGAATTCTGGAGGAGATGGCATATGTCCCTGGGAACATGGTTCCGTGATTATGTCTACATTCCCATGGGAGGCAACCGTGTATCAGCAATTAAATGGATAAGGAATATAATTGTAGTCTGGTTCCTTACAGGGTTCTGGCATGGAGCCCAATGGAACTTTATTGTATGGGGCTTGTATTTTGCTGTAATGCTGGCAGCTGAAAAATATTTTATAAAAAAGATATTGAGCAAGCTGCCATCCATAGCAGCGCATATTTACACCTTGTTTTTTATACTGCTGAGTTTTGCCTTGTTTAACAGTGACGGCATGGGAGACAGCCTGAATAGCTTGGCCGGAATGTTTGGATTGCTGGATGTTCCTTTTTCCAATGATTTTACATTATATTATCTGAAAAGCTATGGATTTACCATGCTGATTGCTGCTGCAGGATCAACACCATTGATAAAAACGCTTTTTATGAAAATAAGCAACATGGATACGTTAAGAAAAGCAGTTAATATTATGGAACCGGTTATGCTGGTTTTGCTGCTGTTATTGATAACAGGCTATCTTGTTGACGGGTCTTTTAATCCGTTTTTATATTTCCGTTTTTAACATAAGCGAGGGCAGAAATGGATATAAGATTAAAGAACACAATAGTATCATTATCCTTTGCAGTTATTATTGCAGGAGTTTTCCTGGCAAATATCATCCTCCCTGATAATGAGTTTACATTCAGCGAGAGGAGAAGGCTGGCAGCCGCTCCTGCTTTTTCTTTTGAAAGCCTTATTAGCGGAGAGTTTTTTGAGGAATTTGACAAATATACGCTGGATCAATTTATATTCAGGGATGCTTTCAGAAGAATAAAAGCCATAGGAACCTACCATATATTCCGGCAATGGGATAACAATGATATTTATATAATAGACGGCAATATAAGCAAAATGGTATATCCGCTGAATGTTAACTCCATTAAAAATGCAGCAGATAAGCTGAACAAGCTCTATGACGAATTTCTGAAAGATAAGAATGTCTACTATGCCGTTATTCCTGACAAGAACTATTTTCTTGCGGACAAGCACGGTTTCCTGTCAATGGACTATAGCAAATTGCTGGATACCATGCAGGAAAATGTTAAGAATATAAAATACATTGATTTGTTTGATTCATTGACAATAGATGATTACTACCGCACCGACATACACTGGAGACAGGAAAAGATATTGGGGATAGCTGATAAGCTGCTGAAAGAAATGGGCAGTGATGCGAAAGCATCGGATGCGGATTATGAATACAAGGAGCTGTTTCCGTTCTATGGTTCCTTGTACGGTCAGTCAGCTATGAAGGCAGAACCGGATTCGCTTATCTACTTGAATAACCATTTGCTGGACAGCTGCACCGTATATGATTATGAAATTAAGGATAATATTAAAGTCTATGTTCCGGAAAAATTCAAAGGAATAGATCCCTATGATGTTTATTTATCCGGAGCAAAACCTTTGCTGAAGATTACCAATAATAATGCCAAAAACGGCAGAAAGCTCATATTATTCAGGGATTCCTTCGGAAGCAGTATTGCACCACTGTTGATGATGGGGTATTCAGAGATAGTGCTGGTAGACCTGCGCTATATTTCGAGCCAGGTGCTGGATGATTATATAGACTTTTCTCAGTATCAGGACGTGCTTTTCCTGTATAACACTCAGATTCTCAATAATAGTTATCTTTTCAGATAGCGGGAAATAATACTGTAGAGTATAACTTTTCTGCTTGGAGGAGTAACTATGGAAAAAAAGAAGGCTTCTTGTCCTGTTTGCGGAAGCAACAGCTTAATGATGAAGTATGAAGCAAGCTATGTGTATTCCTATGCTATTGATTCGGATGCACCAGGCACAAAAAACGTCGACGAATTTCTCCCATACATGTATGACGAGCGCGAGCAAAAGGATATGAGACAATACATTGAGTGCAGCAAGTGCGGCACTCAGTTTCCTTGCTATTTTCATGAATGGAACCCAAATATGGATGCAAGCTCCATAGCTGAAGTGCTTAACCAGAATCATACTGAAAAAAGCCTTTGAAAGACTCGCTTTCAAAGGCTTTAAAAAAACTGGAGCTGATGTCGGGACTCGAACCCGAGACCTCTTCCTTACCAAGGAAGTGCTCTACCTCCTGAGCTACATCAGCATTTTTAGAACGACATTGACTATTATAAGATGAAGCATGGAAAAATGCAAGAGCTTTTTTTACATTTTGTTTTAGTACAATATCGAAATATATGGAAGAAGGTGCAATCTTTCAAATCAGTACCTGAAGATTAAGCAGTAAAGAGGATAAAAAATCGGGATGAAGAAGGTTCATCCCGTTAATTTTTATGCTTACTTCAGGCCGGCAGCTATTTTAACATTATTCTGATGGTTCTGGTTGACTGTGCCTGTTCCATGGGTGGTACTGTTAAGGAAGTGGATATCAAAATGCCCGTCTGCATCATTTCCCTTTATGGCATCGTAATTCTCACCGTATCCATAGTCCCCGCTTCTGTTATATACATAAGCACCGTTGGGTTGGCTGTCCACTCCTGCATGGAATGAGGCGCTCATGGAAGCAGCCAGTTTTCTGCCGTTAATGCTGATTAGGACAGGCCTGGAGGTCCAATAGCTTGCATGGTATTGATTCCACAGCTTTTTGATGGCCGCTGTATCAGCTGCTGTCAATGGTTCGCAGTCTGCGTGGTTGGCTCCGAATGTTCTGACTGCTTTGAAGGTGGTACCGGTATAAAAATCTGTAATTGTAAAGGGTTCGTTAAACTTAAGCACGTACTGAGCTTCTGTCCACCAATCCAGCAGTTCACCGTACTGAGGTCCGGGGGTGGATTTCACCGGCACATTGTAGACCGGTACTTTGATAACCTGTCCAATATACAAAATGGTGCCGGAGTTAAAATTATTAGCTTTCATAAGATCATTCTGAGGGATGCTGTAGGAATTTGCAATGGACCAAATGGTGTCACCGGCTTTAACTGTGTAATTTATGTATGATACCGTAACAGTCTGAGTATCTCCTGTCCCACCGCTGTTTTCTTTTTTGCCCGTTGGTATTGAAAGCTTTTGCCCGACATATATTATGGTGCTGCTGAGGTTGTTGGCTTGCTGGATTTTTTCAACTGTAGTATTAAATTTCTGTGATAATAACCATAAAGTATCACCTGCTTGGACTGTATATATTTGTCCGTTACTGTTTGCACCGCCCGAGCTGTTGTTATTTCCGGAATTCTTTCCTTGATTCAGCTTATCCAGTGCACTTTTTATTGCTGACCTTGTGGCCGGTCCCACAGAACCATCAACAGCAAGTCCGGCACTCTTTTGAAATGAAAGAACACCTGAAAGGGTTTGGTCCCCAAAATATTGAGTTGTTTTCAGACTGGCCGGCAAATGTCCCAGTCTCTTTAAGACTTCCTGCAGGTTTTGTACATCCACACCGCTCATTCCTTTTTTCAGTACACGTGTACAGACAAAGGAATCAGCAGCTACACCATTTTCATATTTAATTCGATAGATGGTTTCAAGTCCTGCTACTCCGTCCCGGGTCAAACCATAAGCTGCCTGGAAATTTTTTACCGATGCTGCTGTCACATCTCCGTAATAACCTGTAACATTTGTGTTGAAATATCCGATGCGTTTTAACAATTGCTGCAATTCGCTTACATCTTCGCCGGACATTCCTTTTGCTAAGACCCGTGTTCCCAGTTCAGCGGCTTGTGCAGCTGATGCGAACACAATGGTAAAGATAATGCACATCACCCATATTCGTATGTATTTTCTCAGCCTCAATTCATTCCCCCCCTTTATATTTTTACAGAAAAGGGTGATACTTTAAGGTCGGTATATACATTATAAATTACAAATTTTGAAAAGAATACATGTATATATTGGTAATACTTTTGTAACAAATGTTTAAGTAAGATAACAAATATTACATACTAAAGCAGGTGATTTCTGATGATGTTTTTGCTTGAATGGTATATAATTAAAATATGAAAACTAAAAAGACGGTATTGGTTACCTTAAATTCCAAATACATACACAGCAGCCTTGCACTTAGATCATTAAAGGCATATTGTAAAGACAGCTATGCCGATATAGCTATTTTGGAATTTACTATAAATGATCCCATAGATAAGGTCGTTTCCGCATTGGCTGCTCAGCATCCGGATTTGTTATGTTTTTCCTGTTATATTTGGAATATTCGGATGACTCTTGACGTTATAGATACTATAAAGAAAATTCTTCCCGACTGCCGGGTTCTTTTGGGAGGCCCGGAAGTATCATATGACAGTGAGGAGATGATGGTTCAGAATTCATTCATAGATTATATTGTAGTTGGAGAAGGGGAAGAGACTTTTCGTGAATTTTTAGACTGTTTGCATGGAAGAGGCAGTATATCGGATGTCAAGGGTTTAGTTTGGAGAAAAGATGGCAATATTATTAAGAATCCAAGCCGTGAACCAATTCTGCTGTACTCCATTCCTTTTGCCTACAGTGATGGGTTAACAGGATTGGATGACAGGATTATATACTATGAATCATCAAGAGGCTGCCCATACAGGTGCCAGTATTGCCTGTCATCTATCACCGGCCCGGTGCGTTTTCTCTCTATTGAACGGGTAAAGGAAGAGCTGGCATACTTTGTGAAGTCAGGCGTAAAACAGGTGAAATTTGTTGATAGGACCTTTAACTGCAATCCAGGCAGGGCAAAGGAAATTTTCCGTTACCTTATTAATCTGAATGGCAGCACCAACTTTCACTTTGAAATGGCGGGTGACTTGATAGACAATGAAATGATGGATATTCTTGCACAAGCTCCTCCGGGAATGTTTCAGTTTGAAATTGGGGTTCAATCTACTGCGGAAGCAACCTTGACTGCCATAAGCAGAAAAACGGATATCTCAGGGATCGAAAAAGCAGTAAGAAAGTTAGTAAATAATGATAATATACATATTCATCTTGATTTAATAGCCGGTCTTCCGGAAGAAGATATAAACTCCATGGCTTGTTCAATTAATCGAGTTTTAGGCATGTCTCCTCACAGGCTGCAGCTTGGATTCCTGAAAATGCTTAAGGGTTCAGGGCTCAGGAATGCTGCATCAATATATGCATACAGCTATACCTCATACCCGCCCTATGAGGTACTGTCAAATCATGTACTGAGCTATAATGATATAGCCAGGCTGAAGCAAATAGAGGAGCTTGTGGAGCTTTATTACAACTCGCATTGCTTTGACCGGTCATTGGAATACCTGATCCAGCAAAGGGAAGGGGATTATTACGGTATTTTTGACAGTATGGCGGAGTATTGGGATAAAAATGGATATTTCCGGTACTCCCACAGCAATATAAGACTATATGAGCATTTGCTGGAATATGCCGAAAGCTTCGAAGATATAGATATGAGGCTTTTTAAGGAACTGCTTAGATTTGATTATGCAATGAAAGAAAAACCAGGCAGATATCCCAAAGGAATTGAGCCTGTTGAAGACAAAGCCCTGTACAGACATATGCAGGATGTTTTGATGAAGGATGAGGCTTTGGTAAAACAGTTGAAAGGCTGTGAAGGTTATACACCAAAACAGATACTAAGAAGGCTGCACCTGGAGGTCTTTAATTACCGAATGGACTTGAACGGGTCAGATGCATATGCCGAAGGACGCACCGCAGCTGTATTTAATTATATGAATCGCCGGGGAGTGCTTAAGCGGCCGCAAATACTGCATTTCACCATATAATCCGCCAATAAGGCGGACTATATGGTGATAGATCTCCGGGATTTATTTCTTGCAATTATCGCAGGTCCAGGAACAGTTCTTGTTTTTGCAGATACATTCATTATCTCTGTAATAAAGGTCAGATCCGCATTCAGGGCAAAATGCATAGCATTGATTAGTTGTTTCCTGTGTATTGCTGTTTTCGGGTGTTAAGGTCATACGCTCGCCTCCGTAAATTAGAGTCTATACCTTGATTATATCATATTTACAGTTAAAAAGTTAAAAGTTTAACAAGTAAACTTAGATTTTTCTCATGGGAGAATGATAAGGGGAAATAGAAATGAAAAAACGGATTATATTAATAACGCTGCTTGTATTGGTGCTTGCCATTGGTGGTTATGCAATGCATTTCTGGTACCAAATCAACAATCCTGAGTCATTATTTGGAGACCCGCCGGTTAATAATCCGGATCCTGCGGATAATCCCGCTGCAGCTGATCCGGGCGAAACCCTTGACCCTGTGGAAACAGAGGAACCGTATCAATTCGATGAAAACAGGGTTAATATACTTTTGCTGGGATTAGATGCTGATGAAGACCGGTACCAAACCATGGGTGCATTCCGGACAGACACAATTATACTGGCTTCCATTGATTTCTCAGAAAGTCATGTCTATCTGATTTCCATCCCTCGTGACAGTTATGTAAAAATCTGGGGAAGAAAAGAAAAGAACAGGGTAAATGCAGCGTTTGTTTTCGGCGGCGGCTTTAAAGGTAAAGGATTTGAAACAACAATTAAAACAGTACAGGATCTTATGGGGGGTATACCTATACACTACTACGCTGCTATTGATATGAACGTTTTCGTAGAAATAATAGACAGGCTTGGCGGTATTACCTATGAAGTTGATGTGCCTATATCCTATGCAGGACTGGAGCCCGGCCTGCAAAAGCTTAACGGACGGCAAGCCTTGGCCTATGCACGGCACCGGAAGACAGCAGGAGGAGATATTGACAGGGTAGGCCGGCAGCAGAAGCTGCTGATCAGCATCCTGAGTGAGCTTAAATCCACTAATTCATTGACAAAGCTGCCTGGAATATTTGATGCTGTTAAGGATGATATGTGGACCAACCTTAACATTAAGCAGATTGCAGCCCTGGCTCTTTTTGCCTCCAGGCTTAATGTGGAAGAAGACATAGAGCGGTTTATGATACCTGGGAATTACCTGACTATGGATAAAATGAGCTTATGGGGTATTGATCAGAAGAAAAAGAATGAACTGCTCAACGAGCTGTTTGGCTTAAATATTACCACCTATGATAAAGAAGAAGATGTGTATTATATAAAGGAACAGCTCCGTAAGAAACTGGATGAGTTAAAAGCCTTGGGTCAAAAATGGTTAAACGAGGCGTCCAAAACACTGGCACAATATGGTGAAGTCCTGCTGGATAAAGAAGTGCTATTGCTGAACGACGGAATTACGCTGCTTGATAAAGCAATGAAAGAAGGCGAAATAGATGATATTGAAACAACGGTGATGGAAATTGAAAAATATTTGACTGAACTGACTCCATCGCTGGATAAAAGAAAAGAGGAAATGACAGCAGGCAAATCTGTATTGGCATTGGTTGAGAGTGAACTGCCCGGTTACAAGTTCAGGATATCTGCTGCAGACTTAGATAAGTTGAATGGCAAAATAGCGCTGTTACGCAGCTTAATAGAACAGAAAAAGTTTAGTGAAATTGGTTCGGCTGCATCTGATTTGAATGCATTCTGGACCAACCTTAAGAAAAAATTGGAGACTGAACCGACAGCAAAACCAAGCCCAACTCCTCACCCAACCCAGGCACCAACACCCACACCCAGCCCGACAGCGGCTCCGACCGCTACGCCAAATCCAACTGTTCAACCTACACCAGATCTTACGGCAGAGCCAACTGTTCAGCCTACTTCTACTCCGGATTCTGAACCGACTGCTGCTCCCTCGGGTGATAGCGGTAATGAAGGTTAAGCCAGAAAAATTAATATAGATAATAACAAAGAAAAACGCCGCAGCACTGCGGCGTTTTTCCAATAGAATCAGCAACCCGGTTATTTGCAGCAATTTACTTATATTATGTACAAATCATTTTTATATAATACATTGTTTCTAATTTACATTGCAAATGTACCGTAATAAACCAGGCAGCGATTAAGTCTATATAATGGTGTAAAAAGAAGTTGAGCCAAAGCTCACACCTCGGTTAAAATATAAGTTGCCCAACAAATACCAAACCGAGGAGGATGAACCATGGCTCAGTTTAATATTACAATAAC
>DUSN01000004.1 GCA_012842605.1 Clostridiales bacterium | reverse complement strand
CGCCTTGCCAAGGCGAATGTCGCGGGTTCGAATCCCGTCTTCCGCTCCATTTTATTTTAAGGGCGCAAGATCCGAAAAGATCTTGTTTTGCGGGTGTAGTTCAATGGCAGAATTCCAGCCTTCCAAGCTGGCCGTGTGGGTTCGATTCCCATCACCCGCTCCATATGCGCCCATAGCTCAGCCGGATAGAGTGACAGACTTCGAATCTGGAGGTCGTAGGTTCGAATCCTACTGGGCGCGCCATAATTTTATACAGCATATGGACCATTAGCTCAGCTGGTAGAGCACCTGACTCTTAATCAGGGTGTCCAGGGTTCGAGTCCCTGATGGTCCACCAAACCGCCCGGACGGCGGTTTTTTTATTTTATTTGTTAGAATATATTCCCATAAAGAAAAAATGATAATTATCCAAATAATCTTTTTATCAGAGTTAATTTTCATAAAATCCCTGTAATAGAACTATGAAATATATGAATACTAAAAAGTAGATTAATATAAGGAGGCGAACTAAAAACTTATGCAGGGCCAACGTGTACAAAAAACAAACGAACATCTGCCTGGAGTAAAATGTGTAGTATCCTCTTGCTATTATCATAAGCCGGGTGATTATTGTTCGGCTGAAAAAATCGAGATTCAACCTCCATATGCACGGGATACTGATGAAACCGATTGCGCTACTTTTATTAAAGCATAATTAAGTAAATACTGGCAAGGAGAAACGTGGTTATTGCAGCCGCGTTTCTTCTTTTTTCAATTTTACTTTCATTTCAGTTATGTTTCCCGTATAATATATAGAAAAACGACCTTTAATGGAGTGATGGGCCGTATTCGGAAGGAAGAGTAAAAATGAGGCCAACAAAGGCAATCATAAACTTGAATAGGCTAAATCAGAATATAGCAAATCTTAAAGCATTAATTAGACCCGAAACATCCTTTATGGCAGTAGTAAAAGCAAATGCATATGGTCATGGCGCAGTGCCTGTTGCAAAAAGTGCTTCCAAAGCAGGAGCAGATTGGTTGGGAGTAGCTTTGCCCGAAGAGGGTGCTGAGCTTAGAGAAAATGGAGTGGAACTGCCTATTCTGGTATTGGGGGAAGTAAGCCCTGAACAAAGCAAGACTGTTCTGCGATATGATTTGACACAGGCAATACCATCTATTGAAACAGCAAGGCATCTTAACCTGGCAGCGAAGCAGTACGGGAAGAGGGTTAAAGTGCACCTGAAACTGGACACAGGAATGGGCCGCATAGGTTTTCGAAGTATATCAGAATTGGAGAAAGCAGCTGATGAATTATCTAGCATGGAGTTTATTGAAATAGAAGGAGCGTTTACTCATTTTGCTTCAGCTGATGAAGAAGATCCTTCATACACAACGGAGCAAATTGAAAAGCTGGATAATATGCTGAAAGCACTCAAAAATAGAGGTATTGGACCTAACATTATACATGCTTCCAACAGTGCAGGGGTGTTCCATTTTCCCAACGCAAATTATAATATGGTAAGATGTGGAATAAGCATATACGGTTATTATCCCTCTGAAAGAGCAGAGAGACTCGCAGATGCCAGGCTTTTGCCAATTTTGCAATGGGAAACCCATATAGCTCATATAAAAACAATTGAAGCGGGATGCAGTATAAGTTATGGCAGAACATACACAGCTTCATGTACAAGAAGAGTTGCTACACTGCCTGTGGGTTACGCTGACGGTTATAATCGGCTGCTGGGCAATAAAGCTTTTGTCCTGGTAAACGGGAAAAAAGCGCCGGTTATCGGCAGGGTGTGCATGGATCAAATCATGATAGACATTACAGATATCCCTGATGCAATAGTCGGCGATCCCGTTGTGCTTCTTGGTGAACAGGGAACTGAGAGTATTACAGCAGAAGATTTGGCAAAACTGTGCGGCACTATTTCCTATGAAATATTGACATCAATTAGTGAACGGGTTCCAAGGGTATATGTTGAGACTTGACGGAGGACAAAATGACCAAAACTGAAATCAGAAAAAGAATGGAAATGCTTCGCAGCAGCCTGACGCATGATGACGTAGTCAGCCGGAGCATGGCAATAGAAAAGTCTTTAACAAGTTTGAAAGCCTATGAGAAGGCTGCAGTGGTTTTTACTTATGCAAGCTTCCGAAATGAAGTAAGTACAAACACTATCATACAAAAAGCACTGAACTGTGGCAAACGAGTCGCAGTGCCTGTTTGCATTACTAAGGACAAAGTGCTTCTGCCCTGCGAAATAGAAAGCCTTGATGATCTGGTTCCGGGCACCTGGGGAATTCCTGAGCCTAAGGAAGGCAAACATAAGGTTATTGAATGCAGTGAAATTGACCTTGCGGTAGTTCCTGGTCTTTCATTCGACAGGCAGTTTAATCGTTTAGGATATGGTGCAGGTTATTATGATAGATTTCTTCCTGCCTTAAGAAAGGATGCAATAAAAATTGGCATCTGCTATGATTTCCAGCTGATTGAACAATTGCCTTCTGAACCTTTTGATATTCCAATGGACGGCGTTATAACGGAATCCACAGTACTGATAAGGCCCGGAATAAAATAATTTATACTGGAAATTTCATATAGATTATTGTAGAATAGCCTTGGATGATAAATTAAGATATACAGAGGGATGGGTATAGCAATGGGATATGGCAAATTTGGTCTAAAACTGCTGGGTACTCATATATTAATGAATCTTGTTGAGTTCTTTTTAGTTTTCCTTCTATTCTCGATTTTCCCGGACAGTCAATTGTATCAATGGTTTATTGGCATTGTATTTATTCTCATTTTTTGGTTTGTTATATATGCGGATTCATCCTATTACGGACAGAATGATTTAAAAAGAGGAACTTTCAGCCCGGCTAAAGGCTTTATATCAGGACTTATAGCTGCTTTACCAGGTTTGCTCCTTTATGTAATAATGATTCTGACAAAAGCCGGCTGGCTGGAAGTCGTACTCCGTACATGGCTGATCCCTTACATAAAATTGATTGTTGCATTTGAGAAAATTATGCCGGAGATAACTATTCTTTTCATATTATTCTTTCCTTTAGTATCAGGCTTCAGTTACCTTGACGGCATTCGACGAAGAAAAAAAGTACTGGAAGCAATTGAGAAAAAAGAATCAATGCGCAAGCAACTGTCAAAAAGAAACAGCTGAAAGCACCTTAAGGTGCTTTTTTTATGCTTGTTTTCGAGTGTTTTTATTTACTAGTATAAAATTTCCATAGGACTGGAACAATATATGTATTGATGTTCAGGAGGAGAAGTATGAAAGAGCACGGACAAGGTACTCTGGTTATAATAGGTGGTGCTGAGGACAAAAAAAACAATTGCACCATCCTGAGAAAAGTAGCCGACCTTGCTAAGGGAGATAAGGGAAAGATCATAATTTTAACTGTTGCAACAGATTATCCATCTCAGGTTGGAAAAGAATACAAACATCTTTTCAATAAACTAGGAGTTTCAAATATAGATGCTCTTCATATCGAAACCAGGGAGGAGGCAAACGATCCCGAAAGACTTCAGCGCATGGAGAATGCCAGCTGTGTATTCTTTACGGGAGGAGATCAGTTAAAAATAACCAGCCTTATTGGCGGCACAAAAACTGATAAGTTTCTTAAAGATGCCTTTATTGAAGGACTGGTCATTGCAGGTACAAGCGCTGGAGCTTCTGTAATGAGCGAAACTATGATCACATCAGGAATAGATGATGAGGCTCCGAAAAGGTGTACGGTTAAAATGGCACCAGGTTTGGGGCTTATTAACGGAGTAGTGATAGACCAGCATTTTGCCCAGAGGGGGCGTATTGGAAGACTTCTTGCAGCTGTTGCTCAAAATCCCAATGTGCTTGGAATAGGGCTGGATGAAGACACAGCTATTGTGGTTAAACCTGATAATACATTTGAAGTAGTAGGTTCTAACGCAGTTACTGTTCTGGATGGTGTAAACAGCACTTATACCAATGTTTCTGAATCACGTCCTGATGAAATATTGGCTTTGACCAACATTATACTTCATGTCCTGCCGCATGGACATGAATTTGATTTGCATGCCCGCGCACCGGTCTTAAGGAGGTAAAACAGATTGCTGATACGCGAGATAAAGGCATATAATGGCAGAAATATATACAGCCATCAAAAAGTTATTAAGATGGTAGTTGATCTTGAAGAATGGAATGATATTCCATCTACTGAAATCCCAAATTTTAATAAAACTCTTTTGGAAACGCTTCCCGGTTTGGCAAAACACCATTGCTCATTGGGATATGAAGGCGGGTTCAAGCAGCGTCTGGAAGAGGGCACATATATGGCTCATGTAATTGAGCACAGTGCTCTGGAAATATTAAACATTATAGGTCATCAGGTTTCATTTGGCAGGGCAAGACAGATAGGTGATACCAGCTGCTATGCAATAGTATTTGCCCAGCGGGAGGAACATGCGGGCATGGAAGCCGGAAGGCTTGCTGTTGAATTGGTACAGGCCCTTTGCAGGCAGGAGTCTTTTGACATTTATTCAGGCTTAAAACATGTTGAGCAGGTTTCATTGAGATATGGCTTAGGTCCAAGCACACAAGCTATAGTAGATGCAGCTATAGAAAGGGGAATTCCTGTTACCAGGATAGGGAATGGATGTATTATCCAATTGGGATATGGAAAATATCATAAAAAAATGGAAGGTACCTTATCGGATAATACCAGCTGCATATCAGCTGATATGGCATGTGATAAAATGGTCACCAAACAGCTTCTCACCAGTGTTGGAATACCGGTGCCTAAAGGCATGCTGTGCATGACCGTTGATGAAGCCTTAAAAGCAGCAGATGAAATTGGGTATCCTGTGGTGCTTAAACCGGTAAACGGAAACCAAGGTAAGGGTGTATCTTTGAACATACAATCTCCGGAGGAGATTCCAAGTGCCTTCCAAATAGCCAGCCAGATTTCCGACAATATACTGGTAGAGGAATATATCAGCGGGAACGATTACAGGGTTTTAATTGTAGGCAATCAAGTAACAGCCGTTTCTCTTCGTATACCTGCACACGTCATAGGTGATGGAAAGCACACAGTCAGAGAGCTGGTAGACATTAAAAACCTTGATGAAAAACGGGGAGAAGGACATGAAAAACCGTTAACCAAAATAAAAATAGATGAAATAAGCCTGTCATTGCTTAAAAAGCAAGGTTATACACCAGACAGCATACCCAGAGAGGGAATAAGGGTTTACTTAAAGGCCAACGGGAATCTCAGCACCGGCGGGGAGGCTGTTGACTGTACAGACAGAATACATCCTGATAATCAGGAAATGGCAATACGTGCAGCAAGATTATTAGGATTGGATATTGCCGGAGTTGATATCACATGCCAGGATATAAGCAAACCTATAGCGCAGGGAAAAGGTGCAATAATTGAGGTAAATGCATCTCCCGGTATTCGCATGCATCTGTTCCCATCCAAGGGTAAACCCAGAAAAGTAGGAAATGCTATTATAGATATGTTATTCCCATATGGCAGCAAGCATTCAATTCCAATTATATCCGTTACCGGGACCAACGGCAAAACAACAACAACCAGGATGATTGCCCATATCCTGAGAAACCAGGGAATGACTGTTGGCATGACAACTACCGGAGGAATATATATAAATGATAAATGCATAATGAAAGGGGATACAACCGGGCCTGCCAGTGCCATGACTATTCTGGCAGACAAAACAATAGATGTTGCAGTGCTGGAAACGGCAAGAGGAGGTATTATTCGTTCAGGCTTGGGTTATGACCTGGCTGATGTAGGTGTTTTGACCAATATCAGTGATGACCATTTAGGATTAGATGGTGTAGAAAGCATGGAGGATTTGCTTCATGTAAAATCCCTGGTTATAGAAGCAGTTAAAAGCAATGGTTATGCAGTTCTAAATGCCGATGATCAGTTAGTAGTGCAAGCGGCATCCAGGACGAAAGCAAACATTATATATTTTTCCATGCAGGAAGATAACCTGATAATCCACAGGCATATAGCTGAAGGCGGAATTGCTGTTTTTTTGAAGGATAATTATATTACCCTGGCAACGGGAAACGGCCTCCTAAAAAGCTTGTCAGTACTGCAAATTCCCGCCGCTTACGGAGGTAAGCTGGTACATAACATAGAAAACTGCCTGGCTGCCTTTAGTGTTGCTTATGCTTTGAATATTCCGCTTCAAGTGATTGAAGGTGCTTTGACTTCCTTTTATAATGATGATATTCATAATCCAGGCAGGTTCAATATTTATAATATACGGGACTTCAGAGTAGTGGTGGATTATGGACATAATCCGGCAGGTTACCGGAGAATAACTGAGGCAGTAAAAAAAATGGGCGGATCAAGGCTGGTCGGGATTATAGGCATCCCAGGAGACAGGAGCGACGATGCAGTCCATACCGTTGGAGCTATTGCCGGCAGTGTGTTTGACAAGGTAATTATAAAAGAAGATAAAGATCTAAGAGGCCGCTCTCCGGGTGAGATATCCCGCCTGCTTTTGGAAGGAGTTCTTTCCGGGGGACTGCCCAGAAAAGCAGTTTCTATGATACGCAATGAAGAAGAGGCTTTGCGCAAAGCTATCCGGAATGCATCGGCTGGCGATATTATTGTGGTTTTCTATGAAGACCTGGATTGTATAATGAAAGTAATAAATGAAGAGACTTTGAATAAAGAAGCAATAAATAGTCAGGAAATGTCTGAATATATGGTTAAAAAAGCATAAAATTAGATTTTGCACAAAACCCTGGTAATTTTCCAGGGTTTTTTTATTTTCTTGTATTATTGCATGTTGAATGTTTTGTTTTAGTTAGGTAAAAAGTGTTATAATATTTTGGAAGATTAATAGGAGGTAATTTTGTGGTAAAGTTCAAGGACATTCAGCTGGAAGACAAAACAATTTTTGACAGTTATTTCGAAGCTCGCCCCTATGAAAATTCAGAATTCACTTTTACAAATCTTTTTATCTGGAGGTTGTCATACAATTTTCAATATGCAATTATTCATGATCACTTATGTATATTGGGGAAATACAGAAACTTATACCCTTGTGCATTCACCCCTTTAAGCATTGGGGCACCTGACTATGAAAAAGTTCTTCCCATATTGGCAGACAAGCTTAGACAGGAAGGATATCCACTGGTTTTAAAAGCTGTAACCCAGGATAAAAAAGAAGAAATTGAGGCTTCACTGCCTGGTAAAATAATATTCCGGGAAGACAGGAATAATCATGACTATGTCTACCTGTCAAAAGACCTTATTGAACTAAAAGGCAATAAGTTCCGGCAGAAGCGCAACCATATAAACAAATTCCTAAAAAGCTATGAGTATCAATATGAAGAAATGAATGACAGCAATTTGGATGAATGCATTAATACTGAGCTGAAATGGGTATCAAAGCATAATGGAGATATAAGCGTTATGGAAGAAAAACGCGCAATATGGGAAGCATTTACAAATTTCCATGCACTTAAGGTAACCGGAGGAGTCATTCGAATAAACGGCTCGGTACAGGCATTTACTTTAGGAGAGCTTTTAAACCCGGATATGGCAGTTATACATATAGAAAAAGCTAATACTGAATACAGCGGTTCATTTAATATGATCAATCATCTGTTTGTAAAGAATGCCTGGTCGGATGTTACTTATATAAACAGGGAAGAAGATATGGGACTGCCTGGACTCAGAAAAGCAAAGCAATCTTATAACCCAGTAAAAATGGTAAAAAAATATATAGGGTTTTACAATGATTAAGGAGTGCTGCCTTATTATGATACGTCTGGCAGAAAAACAGGATTTTGACCAAATAAAGGAATTATGGAAATATTGCTTTGACGATACAACTGAATTTGTCAATTTTTTCTTTGATTCATGCTACAATTCAGATAATACTCTTGTAGCAGCAGAAGGGGGACGAATATGCTCCTGCCTTCAGCTGCTTCCTTACAGCATGAATTTGCGGGGAAAGACAGTTAAGGTGTGCTATATAGTAGGAGTGGCAACCTGGCCGGAATATCGCGGGCTGGGACTTGTAAGGCAGCTTTTGAAATACGCTGACCAGGCTATGCGAAGCCGCAGCATTCATTTATCAATATTGCTGCCATTTAAATATGACTTTTATCGAAAGTATGGCTGGGAAGTCTGTTATGATTTGCTGACATATAAAAATATGGAGATACCCTCCCGTTTTGAACCAATATGCGGCAAATTTGAAAAAGTTGAGCTGCCAAGAGATATCAATAAGCTTTCAGACTGCTACCGCCAATATATGAAACAGTTTAACGGTTATATAATACGCACCGAAAAGAACTGGGCAAAAACTTTGAGGGATATAGAGCTTGACAATGGAACTGGATATACTTATATAGAAAATGGCGAAGTTCTTGGTTATATATTATATATTATTAGCAGTAAAAATCTTATCATTAAAGAACTTGCATATAAATCGCCCATTGCCAAAAAAGCATTGCTGCAGCTGGCATTGAGCCATATCGGGCAAGTGGACAATGTTATCAGGATTGCCCCAATAAGCGATATGGATTATCTGAAGATGGCGGATTCCAGGGGTAAAATTGAAAAACAGACATTTGTTATGGGCAGAATACATGACGTTAAAGAAGCGCTGTCAGGTTTGCCATACAAGGGGGATGCGTTTGTCATAAAGGTTAATGATGATTTTGGTGATAATGGCAAAAGATATTTAATAGAACAAGACAGAGAGATTTCTTATGTGACAGAAACCAGTAGAAATGAAGACATAGTTATTGATATTAGAACATTGAATCAGCTTCTGTGGGGATATTTACCGCCTGATAATGCCTTACTGGAAGGTTTATTATCCTGCAGGAATGAAAGTGCACATAATAACCTGAATTTGCTGTTCCCTAAAATGTGCAATTATATGACAGAAGAATACTGATATGGACAAAATCATAAGGCGAATTCAGTAATTTTGTGGTAAAATGGGAATATAAGGGATGCCTTATTGGGGGGAAATCTATGAATAAGAGAAAAAAATTCCTTGTATTCCTAATTGCTGTCTTTCTATTATTAGCCATTCCATGCCTATTGCTGATATTGAAAAAGCCGATCCCCGCAGCTTCTATTCTTAAGGCCTCCAGTGAAGATGATGTGTATCAATTTTACTATCGTTCAGTACCAGGTTTAAAAATGGCCGAAGATACCGGTATGGTCAAGGATTTAAACAAACGCCTGGAATGGCCTGGCAGGGACTCAGTGGTAATAATCGACCGAATTTGGTATAGCACTAAATCTGTTTACCTGTTTTATCATGTAGAAAACATGACTGAGGCTGCCTACCTTGGAGGGGAGATTTATCTTCCATCGTCCGAACCAGCCAGAAAACAATCATTTCATGGGCTGGATTCCATAGGCAGGGCATCCGAAAAGGGGATATTATTCAATGATAGTTATTACAGCTGCTTAAAGCTGCCTCCTCTTCGCGATAATTCAGGCAATATAATATCCGGCATTGAGACGCTTGCATATGCCCCGTTTATTAATGTTCCTGATAGAAAAGATAAAGACAGTTTTACAGCTGTACGTTTAAAAGCTTTTGACATTGGCTTGAATTATCTGGCCAATGAAGAGCCGGTCACTAAAATTCCGGTACAGGCTATGATAGATATTAATGACAAACAGCTAAGCTTTTACCAGGTAAATATTTCTCCCTCTGTTCTTCAGATTTATTTTCAGTATTTAAACAGCGGCAAAGACCGCGTGTATCGAGTTAAAGGAACTTATACAACAGACAAAGGAGAAACATATGAATTTGATGCCTATCCAAGGGCAATAACTGATTACCCGTATCACTACAGTATGGATGTTCCTCCATTGCATATTATACCCAGCAGCCTGCAAATACAGATTGATTCTATTTACTGCACCGGAAGCGACAGTATTTCGTTTGATATCAATACCCGGCAATATGACGGAAAAAGCAAATCCTATAAGGTTGAAATAGGAAAAGACCAGGTAAAAGGCACAGATATTTTAGTAGAAGAAATCCTTTTGAATAAGCAGTCAGCTGAAATCTTCATAGCTGCCAAACCTGCAGCAGGTAAACCTGCTCCATATACGAGGATTGACTTATCCAATCCTCAGTGGTACAGGGAAGAACTGGATATTAAGGAAGAGGCCAATATATTGACTATAAAAAATGCTGATTATCAGCTGTATAATCCGGATAAACTGGCTTACGGCATAAAGGTTAAGCCAGAAAAGGGAATCTATATTGATCTTGAACGAGATTTCTGGGATTCAACTGGAATAATAAGAATTGAGATAGATAACCTTAGATATGTTTATGAAATTGGCATGAAGGCTGTAATAACCTTGGATAATCAGCCGGATTCCGATTAGCAATCACTGAGTAATTTGTTAACTTAATTCATAAATCATAGTAAGCAGTTTCTATAATATCTTTTTATGAAAAGTTCGGGCATGATTGTATGATCATGTCCTTTTTATTATCCTTTATTAACAGACCATTTGCATGGAATATTTAGCATCGGTTTGAAACATTATAAAATTATAGCAATAATCAGGGTTTGTCTGGGAGGTAAGTATGAAAATAATTAAACGGGATAAGAATCCTAAGAATAAAGAGTTAATAGAAGAAAGACAAGCACCTTCTCCCAAGAGTGAAGACAGGGGCAGCCTGCAATTATCTAAAAATATAGATGAAAACTATGAGAAGTTCCAAAACTTTCTGCAAGAGAGTACTGATGCCGTTTTTCGTAAATTTAAACTGGGACGTATCGGAATAGATTGTGCTCTTGTCTATATTGACGGATTAGTAAACACAGATATTATACATAACTCAATACTTAAACCTATGATGTATGATATATCGGAATTGGAAGAATTTGAAGAACTCAAATCCAATCCTGATATAATATATGATTTTGTAATTAATCATGTAGTGTCAGTGGCTGAAGTAAAAGAAGCAGAAACATTGGATGAGGCTATGCTATTGGTTATGTCAGGTGAAGTGGCTTTAATGGTGAATGGCTTTGACAAAATTATTATTGTCAACGCACGAGGCTGGCCCGCCAGAGGCATCTCTGATCCTGAGACAGAAAATGTAATACGTGGGGCAAAGGAAGGCTTTACCGAGACATTAAGAACAAACACAGCCCTTTTGCGCAGAAAATGCAAGGATCCTAACATGGTTGTTAAAACCATACGCCTGGGGCGGAGAAGCAAAACCGATGTTGCCTATGTATTTATTAAAGGGATTACAAATCCAATGCTGATTGAAGAAGTTGAAGAAAGACTAAATAAAGTTGATATTGACAAGATAGTTGATTCTGGGGAATTGGAACAGCTGATACAGGATAACAGCATGACACTACTGCCCCAGGTTCAGGTTACAGAAAGACCCGATAAAGCCATATCCAATCTTATGGAAGGCAGGGTAGTCATTTTAGTAGACAACAGTCCTTTTGCCCTGATTGTACCCGCTACATTTTCCCAATTTTTCCAAAGTCCGGAGGATTACAATGAAAGGTGGATGCTATCATCTTTCATTCGCATCATTAGATGGATAGCTTCCTTTATTGCTGTATTCACTCCAGCTGTATATATTGCTGTGGTTACCTACCACCCAGGCCTTATTCCTACAAAACTGGCATTATCCATTGCAGCCACTAGAGCCGGGGTGCCTTTCCCGTCAATTGTGGAAGCATTGCTCATGGAAACCACAATTGAACTATTGCGTGAATCAGGAGCACGGCTGCCTAAAGCAATCGGCCAGACCATCGGCATAGTAGGAGGTCTGATTATCGGTGATGCAGCGGTTAGAGCAAGCCTTACCAGCCCAATTATGGTTATTGTTGTAGCGCTGACTGCAATTGCTTCCTTTGTCATACCAACCTACAGTGCAGCAATAGGGCTTCGTACTATGCGCTTTCCATTAATGGTACTTGCAGGTTTATTGGGACTGTACGGGGTAATAATAGGTTTTATTATAATCAATATACATTTGTCTTCTCTTAAAAGCTTTGGTGTTAACTATATGGTCCCGCAAGCTCCGGTGATATTTCAGGACCTCAAGGATATAGTAATTCGTTCTCCGAAAACAACTATGAGAAAAAGACCTGTCCAAACACATCCTATTGATATGATTAGAATGGACATGGATTGAAGGGAAGTATATGCAGAAGCATACTCAAGGATTAAGCAGCTTTCAGGTAACAGTATTAGTTTCATTGGGTGCCATTGGTGTTGCTGTTTTATATGTGCCTCAGACAGCAGCAAAGAACGCCGGAATTGACAGCCCGTTCATCATGCTGGCAGCCGGGATAATAGCAATGTTTTTTACCGGTATTATCATTATTCTGGGCAATCGTTTTCCTAATATGACAATGATAGAATACTCCAGGGTAATTTTGGGAAAGTATTTAGGCTGGCTTTTTGGAGCTGTCTTTGTTTTATATACATTGATAACAACAGCCTACATTACCCGGGTATTCGGTGATGCAATGAAGGTTCTGCTGTTACCCAGAACACCTTTGGAAATAGTAATGATAAGCATGCTCTTGTTATGTGCATATTGTATCCATGGAGGCATATCCACAATAGCAAAAGTATGTGAAATCTTTCTGCTTCCGGTTATAGCTGTAATTGGAACAACCATTGTTTTTAACCTGCAGGATGTGCAGATGTTCCGGTTTCGAGAAATGTTTTCAAATGGCATAAAACCATTAATAACTTCATTGCCAGTTATTTTTGTAGCTTATTTAGGATTTGAGATACTTTATTTTATCCTGCCCTTTTTGAAAACCAGGGAAAAATCCTTGCTGTATGGCATGGCTGGCTTGATACTTCCAATCTTTGTTTATACAGGCTTGGTTTTCATAGCTGTAGGTACTAGTGGTGATACCATTGCTTTATTGGTATATCCAACCATACATTTAGCCCGGAGAATCGGCTCTGCAATATCTTTCATAGAGCGGTTTGATATCTTTTTCATAACATTTTGGATACTGGCAGTATTCACTACTTTAGTTATTTTTATATATATGTCAGTACTATCAGCGACTCGCCTGCTGAATTTGCGCAACTACAAGCCCTTCTTATTTATATTGCTGCCTGTATACTACATTATTGCCATAATCCCTCAGAACATAGCTCAGATAGAATTTTTGGGGCAGTTTGCAACATACGGCGGAATTTTTGTTGTATCAAGCAGTATTCCTTTACTGGTTATATCCATCATCAGAAAGAAGGGAGGAAGGAATAATGTCCAAAAGAATTAAGCTGCTGCTGTTGGTTTTTATTTTGATGTTCACATCCTCTTCATGCTGGGACCAGAAGCCTATAGAAAATATGGCCTTTATTTTAGGATTAGGACTGGATAAAGGTAATCACCCTGATAAAATTTTAGTAACCTTTCAAATTGCACAGCCGAAAGCGTTTGTTGCAGAATCCCCGGCAGATGAACCTTTTTGGAATATATCCGAAGAAGCAGATGATATTACCACAGCACAAAACCAGCTTTCCAGGATCATGAACTGGATTCCCTCAATGGAGCATTGCCAGGTTATACTAATAGGTGAAGATTTAGCTCGCGAGGGACTTCATAAATATGTAGATTTTTTGCTCCGTACACATGATGTCAGGAGAAAGGTTCAGATAGGCGTAGTTCAGGGCCAAGCCAAGGATATTTTGGATATGGATTTTAAATCTGCTTTGGTGCCGTCATTTGTCGTATCGGAAATGATGACTCGCAACACCAGGCATTCATTTGAATTAACAGACTATATGGACATAGCGGAAATTCATAGATCGGACTCTGAAGATTTTGCTTTTGTGCTGGCTCGTCTTATACCCTTAAAAAATAAGATGGATTTATCCGGCGGCGGAGTATTCAAAGATCTTAGGCTGGTAGGCTGGCTTAGTGGAGATGAAATAATGGCAATTAGATTTTTGCGTGGAGATGTAGGCTCTGGCCAGCTTACTGTAAGATTGCCGCAGGAACTTGGTGACTGGGCAATTTTAAGTGTTTATGAAGCGCAGTCAGTAATGAAACCGGAATTAAAGGGCAATAAGCTGTATGTGAAGCTGGAACTTCGACTGGAAGGTGACATCACTGAGATTGTGAATGAGAAGGGTAAAATGACCGAAACAGAGTTTTTAGCAACTGCAGAAAAGATGTTTGAAACGGATTTAAAAAACAAGATAAGAAAAGTCTTTAAGAAGACACAGCAGGAATTTGAATGTGAACCCTTCGGTTTGGAAGATAAGGTTAAAAGCTATTATCCTAAGTTCTGGAAAGAAAATAAGGACCAATGGGATGAAATATATCGCTCTGCAGAACTGGAAATAGAGGCTAAGGTATTAATCAGAAGAATAGGAGAAATTATCAACTAAACATAATCGAGTAGGAGGTAGGTGATAAATTCACCTACCGACCTCTCACACCACCGTACAAACGGTTCACGTATACGGCGGTTCCTTAGTTTACGCAGACTTTACGATAATAATCAGAAAAGAATAGG
>DUSN01000052.1 GCA_012842605.1 Clostridiales bacterium | reverse complement strand
GCTTAGCTTCCGCTTCGCGTTGTCTCTCAGAATTGACTTCAATTCTTCGTCTGCACTGTTTAGTTTTCAAGGACCAAACTCGCCGCTCTCAGCGGCGACTTTTATATCTTATCAAATCCTGCTCACGCTGTCAACTACTTTTTTGTTGGTATTTATTGTCTCATTTATCTTGGCAATCTTTAGTTTATTAAAGTCTGCGGGTTATAAAATTCTGCAGGCACATGTGATGAATGCCTGCCATTCAGCAGGAGCTTTATCATAACATATCGAGTATTCTGTGTCAACATGTTATTTCCTACCATATTTCTGCTGCAAAATGCGTTTTCTTTCATATATATAATACCATTCTGCAGGTAATACTAAACCATAATCCATAGGCAAGCAGGTGTTTCAGAAATCATTGAGATTGCTTATGCACCATTAAGATGCTGGCAACTTCCTCTACTGAATTCAGCTTCTTAATTTCCTCCAAGGCAGTCTCTAACTTATCCCATGGCGTTTCATGGGTAACAAATATCAAAGGAACTGATGAACCGCCGCGCCCTCGCTGGACAACAGACTCAAGACTTACACCATTCCTGCCGAATGCTGTTGTTATGCTGCCTAATACACCTGGCTGGTCCGTCACCTGAAGCCTTATGTAATAAGCACTTGCACCGGAACTTATGGCTTTTGGCGTAAATTGGTACCTTGATGCAAATGAATTCTTAGTCTGTATACGGTTCTGAATTATACCGGCTGCCTCCATAACATCGCTGATAACAGCACTGCCCGTTGGCAACGAACCTGCACCTTTGCCATACAGCATCAATTCGCCTACTGCACTGCCCTTTATGTATAAAGCATTATTTTCATAATTAACTGAAGCAAGAGGATGTTCAAACGGAACCAAGGTCGGATGTACATGAATATCAAGAGAGCCGTTATTTCTTCTTACTGTTGCCAGCAATTTGATCTTATAACCAAGCTGTTTTGCATAGGCTATCTCTTTTTCGGAAATCTGTCTTATACCGATGTATGGTATCTCACCCGGGCTTACTTCAACACCGAAAGCAACATGCGTAAGAATCGCCAATTTGTAAGCAGCATCCTCACCTTCAATATCAGATGTGGGATTCGCTTCAGCAAAGCCTTTTGCCTGAGCTTCGGAAAGAGCATCCTCAAAGTTCATTCCTGACTCTTCCATTCGCGTAAGTATGTAATTTGTCGTACCATTAATGATCCCGACAATTTCTTCTATTTTATTAGCCGCCAAGCTTTTAGTCAGCGTAGCAATGATGGGAATTCCTCCCCCTACACTGCCTTCAAATTTTATGCTGACACAGCTTTTGTCTGCCAAATCGAACAACTCTCTTCCATAAAGAGCAATAACAGCCTTATTGGCAGTAACAACATGCTTGTGGTGTTCTAATGCCTTCTTTATATAATCATAGGCCGGTCGAATGCCGCCTATTAATTCTACGACAATATCAATTTCCGGGTCTGTAATAATTTCATCTGCATTGGTTGTAAATAATTCTTCCGGTATCGGAGCATTCTTATATTTAGCCAGGTTTCTTACCAATACTTTCTTAATTATTATGGAACATCCAAGTGTATTTGTAATTTGATTCATATTCTCTTTTAGTATTGCTGCAAAGCCCGACCCAACATTACCAAAACCAAGCAGCCCAACGATTATATTTTTCATTTGCGTTCACCTCTTGTGCTCTGCAGAAATTTTAATCTTACTACATGCTTTCTTTATTTTTCAGGTTGTTTTTTTTATTAATTTTCTTATATCTTCAGTAATCATTAGCAGGCATTTTTAATATTTTACTTTGCTGTCTCTTCTTCCAGCTTTTTTAGATATGCATAAGCATCTTCAGCAGTATTGCCGCACATTTCATCAGATGGCTGAAAGCTGACGCATACAGCAGGCCTCTCTTTCTTTCCAAATAGTTTGCATCTATTATCTTCAGTTAATTGGATGCATCGTACACCGGCTGGCTTGCCATCAGGCATTCCCGGTATAGGCGAGGATATTGATATAGCAATGCAGCAAGCCGCACATCCAATTCTGCATTTTTTCGCGCTTTCCATAATTTTAGCCCCTTCGCATATTTATCAGGCTAACAGTATATTTATTATACCTTATCATCGCAATAATTGGAAACTATATTTGCCTTTAAAACATATACCTTAATTATAAAATCAAACTCTATTGTATCCATCATATTAAAATGGGTATAAAAATAAACCTGTCAGAAGCACTATATCAGGCATGGCAGATCAATTTGAGCAAATGAATCAACTCTTTAGCTTTATTATAGATTTAAAAAGGCAAGACCATCAGGATTTATTCTGGTGGCACCTTTAACTTTGATGCTCATCAGTTAGAAATCGTTATAGTATGCAATCAGAATGCAAGCAAGCAGAAAAATGTTTAAGAAATACTTATTTCAACTAAAAAACCCTATGCCAAAATTCTGGCATAGGGTTTTAGATTGATCCGGCAGGGACCTACTCTCCCGGGCGGTCTCCCGCCAAGTACCATCGGCGCTGAAAGGCTTAACTTCTGTGTTCGGTATGGGAACAGGTGTGACCCTTTCGCCATTG
>DUSN01000051.1 GCA_012842605.1 Clostridiales bacterium | reverse complement strand
GCTTAGCTTCCGCTTCGCGTTGTCTCTCAGAATTGACTTCAATTCTTCGTCTGCACTGTTTAGTTTTCAAGGACCAAACTCGCCGCTCTCAGCGGCGACTTTTATATCTTATCAAATCCTGCTCACGTTGTCAACGTTATTTTTTCTGGTAATTATTTCATAAGATCAAGTGATTCATTTGAGCAGGACTTTAATCTTAGCATGTGCATTTGTCTCTGTCAATATACTTTTTATTTTTCAATTATAATGCACATTCCCTCCTGCGGGAACATTATATTAGCACATGCCGAAATGGCTGTCAAGCATACTTTTCAGCTTGTCAAATTGAATTCTGATACTGTTAGTTAATCTTGATTTTCTGCCTGTTAAATCATTTAACGCCAAACTGCCTTATTATGCCCATAGACATGACATCAGCCATTCTCAATGCCTGCATTTCAATTTGATCATACACTGTTACAGTGGCTTCATAATCACCGGTTAACGTACTTACTGCTTCAGCATTCACCAATGCCAAATGCTCGCGAAGCATTGCTCTCCACTCCTGTTGCGACCAGTAGGGATTAATTCTTCCCAATAGAGCGGCAATTGCGTCGGCATTTGCATACCAGATTCTCTCCGCCTCTTCTACTGCCTGGTTGTTTCCTGCTTTTGCTGCATTTACAATGTCAGCAGCTACCACCAGGTGCTCTGTCAGCAAATCCTTGAACTGAGCAGCGATTCTATCCCCATAATATAATCTAAAGACATTTTCAAAATCTACTGGGTTACGAAGCAATCTATTAAGAACAGCATCCGTATTTGGCAATTCGAAAACCAGACTTACTATGGCTGCCCTTGTCCAGACACTATGCTGCTCCCATAGCATCCGCATTTGGTTCATTAAATCAACTTGTGCTGCCGTATACACATTTGGCCTAAAATAAATTCTGTTATTATACAAAAAGATCACTCCTATATGAATATATTATGAAACATGCGCCAATGTATAATATGACTACAATAAACGTGGTGTTCATTGACAATAAAAAACCCCTTTCATTAGTTTTTGTCTAACGAAAGGGGTTGCTGCTATGTGTTAAATTAGCTATAAATATAAGGCAACGGGGCAGTGATCGGAACCCATTACATCGCACAGGATATCTGCATCTTTTACAAGATCAATCATATTCCTGGACACCATAAAGTAGTCAATGCGCCACCCAACATTTTTAGCTCTGGCTTGAAACATGTAACTCCACCAGCTGTATTTTACTGTATCGGGATAAAAATGACGGAAGGTATCCACAAAGCCATGATCTATCCATTTGCTCAGGTATTCCCGTTCAATGGGCAAAAATCCTGATATTTTTTCATTAGCCTTGGGATTTTTAAGATCTATGGGATGATGTGCGGTATTAAAATCCCCGCATACAATCACTTTTTTGCCATCTGCAACCAATCCATCACAATATGCTAATACCGCATCATAAAATTCCAGCTTGTAATCCAGTCTTTCCTGATCCTTCTGACCATTTGGAAAATAAATATTAAGCAAAGTAAAGTCAGGATATTCGGTTTCAATTATTCTGCCCTCTTCATCAAACCTGTCAATGCCTATTCCGTATTTAACAGATAAAGGTTTTTCCTTTGTATATGTGGCAACACCGCTGTACCCTTTCCGTGCCGGGGCATTCCAATAAGATTCATATCCTTCTATATTGATCAGCTCATCGTCAAGCTGGGAATAGTGAGCCTTTGTTTCCTGCAGGCACAGGATATCGGGTGATTCCTGCCTGACCCATTCTACAAATCCTTTTTTCTGTACGGATCTGATCCCATTGACATTCCATGAATATAATTTCATTGGAAACCCCCTGTTTCAAATTTTATCTTTTGCATGTTTTATCTATGCAGTATCTAAGTCTTGCAATATACCAATCATATCATAACAACAGTCATTTAAGACTAAAAAAGCTATAGTAACAGTATGACTGTCAGTATATAATAAACGAATGACATCTTGGCAAATCAATATTACTCTATTTGATTACCCGCTTTATAGTCACAGCTATAGATTTAATGCAGCTTTAAGTTTATCCAAGCCAATATGCAGCCGTCTCATAGATTCATTTTTGCCCAGCAGCCCAAGAATTTCCGCAGCGCCCCCCGGGGTAACCAGTTTTCCTGAAGCAGCAACTCTAACCGGCCATAATAGCTGACTGTTCTTAACACCTAATTGTGTGATTAAGTCAATCAATACCTGGTGTATCCTCTCTTCAGTCCACTCCTCCAGCATTTCCAGCACTTCTATAGCCTTAGCAAGATTTTCATAGGAATTTTCCAGCGTGGTTTTGCTCTTTTTATGAACAAACAGATCTGCTTCATACTCGGGCATCACTTTCAGGAACGCTACAATATCCGGTATATCGCTGAGTATTTCGATTCTGCCCTGAATCAGCGAACTTAGCCGCAATAAATTCATGTTGTCAGGCAGCCCTGCATCCTTATAATATGGGAGGGCCATTTTATGAAACTCTTCCAGACTCAGCTTCTTTATATACTCGCTGTTCATCCAGCGCATCTTGTTTATATCAAAAATAGCGGGAGATTTGCTCAGTCCTTTTATATCAAAGGCTTCAATCAGCTCATCCATGGTGAAAAATTCCCTGTCATCTCCGGGACTCCAGCCAAGCAAAGCCACATAGTTTACGATTGCTTCCTTAAGAAAACCTTTGTTGTAAAAGTCCTCAAAGGATGCATCTCCTTCTCTCTTGCTCAGCTTTTTACCAGGCTCCTTCATAACAGGTGCCAAATGAATGTATTTGGGTATCTCCCAGCCAAAGCTCTCATAAATGAGGTTGTATTTTGGGGTGGAAGAAAGGTACTCACTGCCCCTCACAACAGGGTTAATCTTCATTAAATGGTCATCCACCACATTTGCAAAATTATATGTGGGCAGGCCGTCAGATTTTATCAGAATCCCATCCTCCAGGGTACTGTTTTCCACTGTAATGGTACCGAACAATTCATCATGAAAACTGGTTGTGCCGGTATAAGGGACTTTTTGACGTATAACATATGGCTCTCCGGCCTGCAGTCTCCTCTCCACCTCATCACGGGACAGGTTTCTGCAATGTCCGTCATACTTAAAAACTGTATTGTTTCGGGCAGCCTCTTCCCGCAGCTGATCCAGCCTTTCTTTGGAGCAGAAGCAATAGTACGCACCGCCCCTTTCAACAAGTTCCTTTGCATATTTCAGGTATATGGGTTTGCGTTCTGATTGAATATACGGGCCATAAGGACCTCCTATATCAGGCCCTTCATCATGCTGCAAGCCTACCAGCTTAAGTGTTTTATATATAACTTCGATTGCACCTTCAACAAACCGGTCCTGATCGGTGTCTTCAATCCTTAAGAGAAATTTGCCGTTGTTTTTTTTAGCTATCAGGTATGCATACAAGGCTGTCCGCAATCCTCCAATATGCAAATAGCCGGTAGGACTTGGCGCAAATCTGGTTCTGACCTCGTTCATAAAATTCCCTCCCTGCCAATCATGGCCTGCACATTACTAAAGCCCTTCATCATTGGGATGAAAGGCTGATTTATATGCTCTGCGTCGTTCTTAGTATAATATGATGTAACAAAGCCTGTCAAGGCACATGGCAATACCTTGCCCTGCTATTGTCAAACTGCTATAATGTATAAAATAAGTAAATCACTGACTGTAAGATATTTGAAAAGGAATGTGAATAACATTGAAGTACATAGTAGTATTGGGAGACGGAATGGCAGACTATCCGGTGCTTGAATTAGGAAACCGTACCCCTTTGCAGGCTGCTAACAAGCCCAGTATGGATTATCTTGCCGCCAATGGAGAAACCGGTCTTGTCAGAACAATCCCCCCGGGTATTTCTCCAGGCAGTGATGTAGCTAACTTGTCGGTGCTGGGCTATGATCCGGCTATATATTATACAGGCCGGTCTCCGCTGGAAGCAGCAAGCATGGGTGTCCCCATGGAAGAGTCCGATGTTGCCTTTCGTACCAATCTGGTAACACTGTCAGAGGCAGAAAGGTTTGAAGACCGAATCATGCTGGATCATAGTGCCGATGAAATATCCACTGAGGAAGCCTATAAGCTGATCCAGGATGTAAACCGGCATTTTAGTAATAAGATTCTCTCGTTTTACGCAGGAGTAAGCTATAGACATTGCCTTCTATGGAAAAACGGGCCCATTGATTTTGGACTGACTCCACCTCATGATATCCTGGAGAAAAGAATAGCTCCTTTCCTGCCAAAGGGACCTGAATCTGCTGTTTTATATCAGATGATGTCTGCATCCACCCAGTTCCTATCCAATCATCCGGTTAATTTAGACAGAATCCGTCGAGGACTAAAGCCTGCCAATTCCATCTGGATATGGGGTCAGGGCAGGAAACCGGCTATACCTTCCTTTTATTCAAAATATGGGATATATGGCTCGGTAATTTCTGCTGTAGACCTTGTCAAAGGCTTAGGGCAATGTATCGGTATGAAATCCATTGATGTCGAAGGAGCGACAGGCAATCTCCATACTAATTATTCAGGCAAGGCTATGGCTGCGCTTCAGGCATTAAATGAAGGATCCGACTTTGTTTATATTCACATT
>DUSN01000050.1 GCA_012842605.1 Clostridiales bacterium | reverse complement strand
TGCAGCTGTCACAATAGCATACCAGGGGATAAAAAGTCATATCGAAGAATACACCCTCAAATTCATAAATGCTGCAGAATTCTTCTATCTGTGCAAACACAAACTCTCTGTATTCCTTATTATTGGGGCAGCATAACCCGTATCTGCTGCCATTGTCACAGCTGTATGCTCCGTTTACATCCTTCATTCTCCATTCCGGACGATTTTCATAAGCCCAGTTGTTGTAAATGAGACTGTAATATACAATAACATCCATGCCTTCTTTATGGCATAAGTCAATTACTTCCCCTATTTTGTTTTCTCCTTTAAAACCTGAATGCATTTTCCCTGTTTTTGTTGGCCAGTAGCAATACCCAACATGAGAGTTTATGTATATCATTGCAGATTGAACTTTTGCCTTCTTCAATAACTCAACATATTTGACGCTGTTAAATTGAGACAGGAATTCTTCATTCCAGTCTTCAATATGCATATCAATAAGATTTCGGCGGTAACTGTTCTTATACCACTTGTTCATATTCCCTGCCCTTTCTTCTGCACTTTGTAAAGCAATTTAACATGCATTACTAATCAGAATGCTCTTCTTCAACCTGTATTATATGGTTATATGATTATATGAAACCTACTGCCTGTCTGTATAGGGTAGATATTAACTAATAATAGGTATTTGTTATTCTATTTGCATATAAATTCTCCGCAATCAATGGATCAAGCCAAACTGCATTTAAAAAACTAAGTTTGCACAAAGAATAACCATGACACACCTCGAAAAATCAAGGTTTGAGCCTTGATATTGTTATAAGGCATATCATGGTTTTTAATTAAAAATTGTTTCCGTTTGCTGAAGACTATATGACAGGTATTATCATCTGTTCATCAATTTTAAATTACGCTCTATAAGCTCCATGCGCTGCTTTACACAGTCTGCACTCCGCAGCGGGTCAGGCGGAGTGTTAAAGGCATGGTCCAATAACTTGTCGACAGTGGTAGTTGCCACATGCAGGCGGGTATCGGAAGATCCATAGTAGATAAATACCTCATTTTGCTCGTTGACTATTGCACCATTAGTAAAGACCACATTAGATACATCACCTACCCGCTCTTCTCCAAGAGGCGCAATCAGAAAACCAGAAGGTTCGGCTATCAGCCGGTAGGGTTCATTAAGTGCTGTGACAAAAAGATATATGACATAACGCAAGCCGGCAGCGGTATTACGTACGCCATGGGCAATATGTATCCAGCCTTTGCTGGTTTTGATTGGTACTGCGCCTGCTCCGTTCTTAGCCTCTGTGATGGTGTGATACTTACGGTGGCTAACGATGATTTCCTCTCCGATCTCAGGACGTGTAATATCTTCACACAGAGCAAAACCAATGCCTCCGCCTGAGCCTGTGTTGATAAAGTCATCCTGAGGCCGGGTAAAGAAGGCATATTTGCCGTTAACAAACTCAGGATGCAGCACCACATTTCTCTGCTGCGGTGAGCGTGTCTTTAAGTTGGGCAGCCGTTCCCATGTTACCAGGTCGCGGGTACGAACTATACCAGCGGCAGCAATGGCTGCTGACAGTTCAGTGCTGTTTGTATCCTTGCTCTCAGAGCAAAAAATACCATAGATCCAGCCATCTTCATGTTTTGTTAAACGCATATCGTAGACATTAGTCTCCTGAGGTTCGGTATCCGGCAGCACAACCGGACGATCCCAGAATCTAAAGCCTTCTGTACCGCTGCTGCTCTCAGCTACTGCAAAAAAGGACTTGCGGTCATTGCCCTCAACCCGTGCTAACAGATAGTATTTACCATTAAGATAAATTGCTCCCGAATTGAAAACTGCATTTACTCCCAGCCGCTCCATAAAGTAAGGATTGCGCTGTTCATCCAAGTCATACTTCCAGAAAGGGGGGATATGATCCCGAGTCAGAACAGGGTTTTGCCACCGATCGAAAATGCCATTATAAAAATCCGTTTTCCTGTTGGGAGTGGCTATTATCTCTTCATATTTTTCAAAGACCTTTCGCATATTTTCAGTAAATAAACTCATAAAGCTTTCTCCTCTCTAATTGCATGATGCAATATACATAGAAGCTTTTTAGTCATAAGTCATACTGCAGATCTATATTGATCATATTAAGATCCGGAATGTATTTTACATAAGAAGTTTAGTGCTCATTTGGGCATATAGTATGTTGCTCGTATTTTAACATTATTTACTGTTATGTACAATATTTTTAATGACATAATCATAAAGGTAGTGTATTTTATCAGCTCTTGAAAAAAGAAGATGAATTTAGCTGATTTTTTAGGTTGCCATTAAATACATATACTTCATATTTAACTGGTAGATTTCAATCATCAGGGTCAGCACATTTTTTGGCTGTACGCCAATCTATATCCATTGTCTAAGCAATTTCACTAATATTTGCTCCTTCAATTTCTCTGAGAAATGGTACATACTGTTGTTGAGGCACTTTCAACAATCCTTCTAACCCCTTTCGTTATTGCTGTCTCACAAACAACGATACGGTAATGTTTTGAAGTTGACAAGTACCTTTTTCTATTAATAAAGCCGGTAATTTTGCTCTGTAGTTTTTGGCTGCCGATCTATGTGCTTTAATTTTGTCATTTACAACGGCCATCAAGTATGGTCTTAACTACATCTTCAATAATTTCAATCCACTCTCCCTGTGTAGGGAAAGACGCTGTCAACACTGGCGGTAGCAGTTTTGCTTGTAATTTCAATCCACTCTCCCTGTGTAGGGAGAGACGACAGCTGTAAGTATCGGCAGGACATTTTCTGCGATTTCAATCCACTCTCCCTGTGTAGGGAGAGACAAATGTCTTACAAGTGCATGAAGGTTGACTTTCCAATTTCAATCCACTCTCCCTGTGTAGGGAGAGACTTTCCTGGTGAATATCTTACTTT
>DUSN01000130.1 GCA_012842605.1 Clostridiales bacterium | reverse complement strand
ATATATATATTCCAAACATAGTAAAATAGGGGTTCCAAACTATATTCCAAACACAGCCAAACAAGGCAAAGCTTTCCAAACACAGGAAAATACTGGTTCCAAACACAATTCCACGGTGCATTTCAGTGCATTTTAGTTTGGAATGTGTTTGGAACGTGTTTGGAATTCTGTTTGGAATGAGCAATTACCTAAGTTTGGAACGATTTACAGGGGGCGGGTAGTTGTTTTTTTTTGTAAAAAATACATTTAGCTTAGGTAGTAACAGGATTTATTAAGGTTTCACAAAAAAAATAAGGTAGTTAGTTGTTATAAGTTGTGCTATACTATACGCAGGAGGTGAAAAGAATATGAAACTGAAAGAGATGAAAGATAGAAATAAAGAATTTTTCAGTGTAAAGGATATTGCATCTTTGCTGGATTTATCTCCAGTAACGATAACTCGCTGGTGTAAGTCGGGTTTTATTCCTGCTATAAAGGTCGGTCAGCAATGGAGAATATCGGCAAGCGAATTTGAGGCTTGGTTAAAACAGCAAAAGGAGGAGGCACAGAAATAATGGCAAAAAAGAAAGGGCTGTCGCCAGCAGCCCCTGAAGAAACACCCTTAAACAGTATTCTAACACGTAAAGGAGTTTACGCCGTGCTTCAAGATGCTCCCGACATTGAGCTAGCAGGACCACTTGCAAAAGGCATGATCAATGTGTTTATCGCAACTTCTGGGTCAGGGAAAAGTCTTTTAGCGTTTCTTATTTCGTGGAAAGAACTAAAAGCAAGAAGTTTTGACTACGTCTTTTACATTGACATTGATAACCCACATAGCGTGTTTAAGGATCGGTATTCGGCTTTTCCTGAATTGGAAGGTATGTTCTATTTTACGGAATACGCCTTGGATAAATTGCTTCCTGAAAGTTACGGGTTGTTCCCAGTAGAAAAAGCTTGGGGTGTGTTGCAAGAACTTTCCGAAAGCGAGTATGTAAACAGTCTCGTGGTGATAGATTCGCTTCAGAATTTCTGCGACTACAACGACCTAAAAGAGCTGAAAAAGTTCTTCCGTCTTTTGAAGAAAATCACAAATGCTGGTGGAACGGTGCTCGTATTACACCACAAATCATCAAAGCAGGAAAGTCCTTCCTTCAAAGGACTTAGTTACATAAAAGACGCCAGCGATGTTTTATGGGAAGTTACACCAGACATAAAAAGGACGGGAGAAATAAACAGTTTCAAGCTTACTTGCACAAAAAACCGTTCTACGACTAATTTTGTAAGCTTTGTGGTTGCATTTAGCACTGATACTGGCACAGTTACTTATGATCAAAATGTCCTGTTTCAGGAAGAAATCCCTGTGAAAGAAGCAATCCTTGTGGTTTTGCAAAAACAGAACGGCATGAAGCAACTCGATCTTGTTCAAGCTGTAAAAGAAAAAGCCAAAGTAAACGAAAAGAAGATTAGGTCTGTTCTTGCAAAGCTTGTAGCTTTAGACCTTGTTCACGTTTCTACGGGTAAGAAAAATGCTAAGCTCTACAGCATAAACTATAATTCAATAGAGCCAGGTTACTGGGATGCCGTAGAAGATGATATACCTGACGACGATAAGGGAGAAAAGGACTAGAGCCTCTTCTCCCGTTGTTTCTCCTGTTGCACCTGTGGAGTTTTCACAGCATTGAGAGCTCGTTCCACAGTTCGTTGTATGTAGTCTTCGACGTGATTTGGTTTTCGTGTTGTTAGATTAGGTGAGATTGCCATTAAAGCCAAAGATACGCTTTGGCGATTGTAGCCACGCCTTAGCAACGACAAACAAAAAGAGAAGTCTGCAGCGCTTTCGTCACCATCAAAGAAGCTGTCCCAAAGCTTTTTCCCCTCATTTGCAAGTATTTCTTGTACTTCTTTATGTATCCAAGGTTTTGTTTGTTGTGCTTGTCTAAATTCAAATTTAACATGTTTTTTATATTGTGTTTCCTCTATTTTGACTTTTTGTAAAATATCATTCACAGAGATGTCGGAGGACACAACATTTGCCACAACGACAATAGGTTGGTTAGGATATTTCTTGTTGGGGAAACCAGGCAATCTTCGGAGATGCATAAGATCTTTACTTGCGACATCTGAACCAAAATAATAAACCAAAGAACGTTGTATTCTATCAGCATCTTCGACAGACAAAGGCTTGGGTAGTGGTATATGTGCCTGATACTTGTTTTTGCTGGTTTGCACGATTACAGTGCCATTCGGCAAAGCTTCAGGCTGTTCTTCTACAAGTTCCTCTGGGACATCGTCTAAGAATACTGCTTTTACACAAAGCTTTCCGTTCACAGGCACAGGGACAGGCTGAAAGTACAATTCTTCGCCTTCCTTCCGGGAGATTTGCTCTAACTTCTTCATGGGTAACTGCTCTACATCCGTAAAAACCTTACGTCCAGAGCCATTCCAGACTTCGAACCTTAAGCCTTTCTCTCGATTCAAGGCATAAATTCGCACCGCACCATACATTTCTAGCAATGGTTGTATCTGTGCCTGTATATTTCTATATTTTGCGGCAATTTCGCCTTGTTTCATAAGAGCCGCGGCTTGATAGGACACATCGGATGATGGTCCCACATGTTTCTGGAGACCTGTGCCCCGCTCTTTGACCTTCTGGTTTGTAATTTTCCCCAAATCCCAGCGGACTTGGTGTAACTTTCCTTTTGGAATATTCGGGCTCTTTTCGTGTGCAAAATCCTTACAAAAAACAATGAAGTGCACATGATAGTTGCTCTCATCAAAATGCTCTATGGCAAACACAGTTCGATTGTCAAAGACGTTTTCGCTAAGATATTTTGCAACTTCTGCTGTTTTCTCGGAATCGTGTCCAGAAACCATGTACTCCCAAAACACATTTGCGTTCTTTCTTTGCCTATGTTCCATATTGTAGGTATAAAGCTCGTGTAACTCTTGTTTGGATGCTTCAACAAAGCTTCCGTTTTCCCACTTCCACAAGCGAATATCTGGCACCGGAATACGATTTTGGTCATATTTTTCGCGCAAAACATGCTTCAAATGCGTAATCCCCCCAGCTTTATACTGCCCGGCTCGCATAAACTGTATTTCTTTTGCCATTGTTTTTCCCTCCTTTTTTTTTGTTTTTTTTGGTTCTCGGAAATGGGAAGGCGGAGCCTTCCCTATTTCCGCACTTACTCTAGTGGCGAACACGTCACCTATGCAACGCATTTTCCTACACAGTATATAGCACACTGAACTTTCACAAGAAATAGAACCCACTTTGAACAAAAACCACAACCAACAAACCCTGATTTTATCAACCCCAAATTTCGCGTATTTGAGCCTCTGGCAATTTTTGTGTAGTTACACCCTTCGTGCACACCAGAACACTTTGTTGTTTTCGAACTTATGTGTTGTCACAAGCCCCCCCCCTGTTTCTGTTGAATTTGGCAGTCCTTCTTGTCATTTGGGGGCAATGTGGGGGGGCTTGTGTCGCCTAATGAATGTAGGTATTATCAGGTTTGGATTATATTCCAAGGTATGTTATACGTACATATATATATTCCAAACATAGTAAAATAGGGGTTCCAAACTATATTCCAAACACAGCCAAACAAGGCAAAGCTTTCCAAACACAGGAAAATACTGGTTCCAAACACAATTCCACGGTGCATTTCAGT
>DUSN01000049.1 GCA_012842605.1 Clostridiales bacterium | reverse complement strand
TGTAAACGTCAAGTGCTTTTTTACGAATTTTGCTAAATAATATTTTACACCTAGTAATTACCAAATATGGATGCTCTGTGTTTTAACCGATAGCTATCTCCGGATAAATGAATAACCTCACATCTATGGACAATTCTATCTAAAATAGCAGTGGTAATAGCAGGATCGCCCAATAGTTCCCCCCAATCATCCGGTCCCTTGTTGGAGGTAATGATGATGGAGGTCTGGCCATAGAGCTTATTGATAAACTGAAAGAACAGGTTAGCTTCGTGCTTCTCCATGGCCATAAACATTAGATCATCAATGATAACGAGGTCTGCATCAACCATGCGCCTGATACGAGTCCTGGCACTGCGTACAATCTCTTGGGTCTTAAGATGGTGTATAAGGTCATGCATAGAAGTAAAAATCGTTTTGTAGCCATTGTGTAGGGCATGAATGCCAAGTCCAATGGATAACATGGTTTTCCCTACCCCCGGAGGACCGAGCAGAATGAGGTTAAAGCCCTGCTCAATCCAAGTGAGTTCCTTTAATTGATTAAACTGCCGCTTGCTTAGGGAATTCTGTTCAGCCAGATCAAATTCATCCAATGTTTGGTACTGAGGAAAGGAGGCTTGCTTCATTCTCTGTTCCAGCCTTTTCGCTTCCCTGGATTTGATCTCTTGCTTGAGCAGAGTCTCTAAAAACTTCTCATAGGAGAGGGCCTTGCCAGTGGCGGAGGCTAGAAGCCCTTCCAAGGCAGCAGCAGTATTGTGCATTTTGATGGTGTTCAGCATCTCTTTAACGCTCTCTACAGTGGTAGACAATATTGGTGCTCCTTTCATAGGATGTATATTTAAGAATCCTGTCTAAAAAACCTGGTGTATTCGTTAATATCTCTGAGTTGAGGCTTGGTCTTAATAATCTCCAGATTACCGGGAAATAGAGGGGTAGCAACTGAGCTTTCAAGGGCAGGTTGGTTGTTGTAACACTCTTTGGCATAGTGGGCTGCAGCATCTTTAAAATCCACAGCGCTATAAAGCTTGTTCTTCACGCAAAAACTCAGTGTTTTGACCAGGACCTCCGGACTCTTTCCCTGTATAGCTGTCTGGATAAGGAGCAGCTGATCCCGTATGTACCGAGGCTTCTCCATCCGGATCTTCTCCAGGAAGTCGTTTGCTGCCATGGAATCTGGGAAACAAGCAGCAATCTCTGTTAGGAGATTTGGAATCTTCCTGGACTTTTCCCGGGCATGGTCATTATTCTTAATAAGCTCACCCTTACCGGTTGGAATCTTGTGGCGGGCCAGCTCCTCATCTCTATCAAGGTGCATGATGATAAGGTATTCATTGTTTATCTTCCGAACTCTCACATGGGTATGAGGTCCTTGATAGGTCCCTATGGGAACGGAATATCGGTTGCCTCCTATGACAACGGTGTTGTCTTTTCTAACCTGATAGGTTATACTAATTCCAGTAGATTTTGTTTGTATTTTTTGTGTGACCGGTCTTAAGTATTTGCGTTCTTCCAGGAATACTTCGGCCGGCTTTCTTTTTGTTGTTCCATGTACTTTCCCGTTACCCCGCCGTTCAAGCCATGCCAGGGCTTCCTCATTCCATTTATCCAAGTTGTAAAATGTGCGATTGTGGGCAAAGTTCCTCTTCACAAAGTCTACTACCTTTTCAATGCGCCCCTTTGTTTCCGGATCAGCTTTCCGACACATATATACCTTGAACTTTCTTCTCTGTATATAGCTTGAGAACAGATGGGTGTAGATGAGGTCTCCGTGGTTTTCAGCAGCCAGTATTAAGTGATCCTGATCGTAAACCATCTCCTCCGGCATTCCCCCAAAGTACTCAAAGGCATTCTCATGGATCCTTATGATATCTGCGGTGTTAAAGGGCCTGTCTACCCATTCACAGTATTTATATCGAGAGTGAGTGAGCACAAAGCACATGACATACAATTTGATTCTACTGCCATCTTCTCTTATGGTCCACTTTTCTCCAAAGTCCACCTGGATCTGTTTTCCCATTGGCGGGTCTACCATTGCTTCATATTGCCGGATTGCCATCTCCTTGAGGATATTGTGCTTCTTTCGCATGTCCCTGACGTAGTTTCTCAAAGTACTCTCAGAGAAGCTTATCTCCTTGTATTTACTCTCCAGCCAATCATAGATTTGTGAACCTGATAAATCGGGATACTCCAGTAGCCACGCTAGAATTTCATCATGGTACTGATCTGGTTTTCTATCTCGTTGTTCCATCGCTTCCAATCGTTTATCGTATTCGTCGGAGCTCATGTCAAAGTACTCGTATACGGTTGGTCTGCTAATACCTAATTTTCTAGCAATTTGGGCTTTTTTTAGACCCATTTCCTTTAACTGTTGTATTTCGATATACATCTTCCATCCTTCTTCTTTTTTCAACCCTTGCTGCCCCTTTCGGTATAATATCTTTAGATAGTATACCGAAAGTCAACATCCGTTTCATCACTTTCTACAGCTCTTTTCCTTATGCCGTATATTTTGAGAAATGAAGATGCTTTCTGAATAGATCCGGCATTAAAATCCATTCAGTGTTTGTTTGATTTAGGAAGGATAATTTCCAGTCATCTTGGGGTGTGATTTACAATATCAGGTAAATAGTGTAAAATGTTATTTATCAATTACTGTAAAATCTATTTTATCATTTACACCAATCCCACTCATCAGGTATTTCAGCATTTTCAAAAGCGAAACTCTTAATCAATTCATTCACTTTCCCAACATTATATTCATATTCAAAATATTGTGGGATACCCCTTTAAGTGTTGAACACACTCGCATAGAATGTACATCCATCCTGTTTCCTCGGTCCTATGAAAAAAAGCCCGTTATAAAGTCTGTCAACTAAAACCATGCCTTTTTTTGACCCAAAAGTCGCAAAAAATTGATCCTCGATATGTTCACATGTACGCATTTTGTATATACTATATCCCTCCATAAGCATAATGAAGTATCAACAGTGCCCTGAAAGTAATATCACAAGCCTTACGAGTTTCTGATTTCCAATCAACCTCCAGCTGCAAGCCGCCGTAAGGACCCCAACCTTTGAATAAATCATCGTATTTTACAGGAAGACGGCAGATACCGTTATCATCAACATAGTCCATTATTTCATTAACAGCTTTTTGCAATGCCGGGACATGGGGAACGATTCCGCACCTTGCAAACCATTCTATGTATTCCACATTATAATCCAATTCAATCCCGTCCGGGTGAGTTACCGGGAATGGAAAAAGCCCCCTGCACATAACGGACAATCCTTGTGCCGGAAATGCTCCTAACGTGCCGACCGGATGACCAATCCATGTTTGAGGAATGAGGTTAACAAGTTCCGGTTGGTTGTTCTTCATCAACTTTGTTACAGAGTCAGCAATAAGCTTTATGTTGTTTTCGTTTTTCCATGAATCGGTATGTGCCAAAATATCAAGGTGATAACGGCATGGCCATTTCTCATAATATTTGAAAACAAGTTTTTTCCCTTTTTGAACAGGACGGGTTATGTCCAATATAGAGTCAACATCAAGCACACGCCTGAATGAATCTATAGAAAGCTGAATCTGCGGTGAAATATCAATTACATCATCATACCCGGCACGGGCTATACAAGCGCAGCGAATAAGATTCTGACCACATGCAACATATTTGAATTCATCAATATATATGCCTTTTCTATTGTAGCAAAAATCATCAAGCGGAATTGTTGCAAAAGCTTCCATAGCGCGATTCAACACAGGTGTGCCTTTAAGTCCCTTTTCTCCAAGGTATTTTGTACCTCCCTCCTGGGAATCAAGGTAATCATGAAAACCATTTCCTATCCATCCGTTTTCTTTTTGGCAAGCAATAATTTTTTGGATAATCGGTTCTTTCATAATTTGCTCTTGATAGATTTCCGCTTCTTCTTTTGTAATAGCATTCAAAACTTCCTTTTTTACACGTAGTTTTATTGATGGGTTGGCCTTACTTAAAAGGAAATCTATCATTTTTTGCTTTTTGCTTTTCACTAATAATCCTCCCTACTGAAAGTGTTAAAATAGTGCTTCATTCATTTCTGCATAATGAATATTAAGCAGAACTCTGAACAAGGCATCACATTTCATTCTGATTTTATCTTTCCAATCCTCCTCAAGCGCAAAGCCGAAATATGGACTCCAACCATAATCTATTCGCTTATCAAAGTTGATCTTTACATTTAAATCATCATCAACCAATGCAAGCAGGGTTTCATATATATCTTTCAGTAGTGGCACCCTCTTAATGACTCCGCAACGTGAAAACAATTCCATTATATCAAGCGAAATACTATGATCGTATGATGGTTTGAACATTTTTTTGAAGAATTATTCTGTTTAAAAGCTCACATTCCTCTTCTTTTGATAGTTTGTTAATTACTTCCTTTTTTACTCTCAGTACAATAGACGGGTCGGCGTAATCTTTTATATAATTAACTATATTATGTTTAATATTTTTCATAAATCATACCTAGCCTAGCTCTATTAACTTTAAAAACTATATATTTATTCATCTTCCTTAAATCTATCCTGTCTCCTCAACCCTATAGTAAAAGCCCGTTATCTACCCTGTCAACTCAACCTTATCTATTTTAGGGTTTAAACTCTGCTCAAAAATGTCTTCTCAAATTATTCCAATGTAATCATTTTACCCTTTTAGGTCGAGTAGTCAACTTGGATGTGATTCAGCAAACTCTGTAATATCAAAGCTTACAGCTTTGTAATGAAGGCGACACACTCTACCACTCTAAACCGTCCTATTAACTATCCCTGTGGGTATTCTATGCCAAATATATCAACAATAAGATGCTGCAAACCTTTCATCGGACTCGGTATTGGAATGTCAAGAACATACATTAAACTTAGTGCAAAAGCAATGATATAAAAGACGGAAAAAACTGTCAGTTCCCTCCATTCCTTTCTTTTTATAAGCCCCGGAACGTTGATTATAATGATGAAAGCATAAATAAAAAAAAGAAATATCATGTTTCCTTGCCCCTTTCGCACTTCGGCAAGCCGCGTATTTTCGCAATCAATAACGATAAGGGCGGAAAAACAAATATAAGCGGAGCGGAATATATAATGCCGGCATTTTGTGTAATCATAGCATGATCTACAGGTGATTGAAAAACAGTAGCAGCAATAATGACCTCGATACCGGCTATAGGCAAAACCAACGGCAAATATGACTTTAAACCAAACAATTGTGAAAGAGCCACTACCAATGCATAAAAGAAAATGCTGCATTTTAAAAATATCAATATCGTCTGTGCAATGCCTATCAGAAAATCCATCCTTGTTAACACAGTCCCAATATCAATAAGACGGATTGTCTGAAACGAAGGAGCAGTCCATATAGTTTGTGTTCTGCCTAAAACCGCTGTGTTTCTGACAGCCACAATAAGAAGAGTTACCGCACCGATTAATAATCCAAAAAAAGTGTTTTTAACCACACGCTCAGTCTTATTCAGGCACTCCATAATCATCAGAAAAGCAACTGTTTCGCCAAATGGAATGATCGACACAATATGTATACCCTGAAATATTCTTATAAACGGCAGCTCAAAAAACGGTAAAAAATTGGAGAAATCCATTTGGTCAAACAAAAGGGTGGATGTGCTAATTATTGTTAACAATCCGGTAACTACAAACAAATGGCTTACCCTTGCCAATACTTCTATACCTTTAGTAACAGCATATGCACAGGTTGCAGTAAAAACTATCAGCAGAAAAATAAACGGTGTGTCCGGCATTAAAAAAGTTATATATAACTCACCTACATCACGAATATTAAAAGACAAAGTCATTAAAAAAAAGAAAATATAATATATGGATAAAACTTTACCCAGAAAACGTCCATATACCATATCATTAATTTGAACTAAATTCATCCCTGGAAACATTTTTGCAAGCGCTACATAGGAAAAAATAACAGGGGCTGTTACAGCCAGCCCTGCTAATATAACCATCCATGTTTGGTGTTCAGTTATTCCTACTGTAAAATCTATCAGCAAAACTGATCCTTGGACAAAACCGGCAATTAAGAATAGTAATTGCTGACTGCTGATTCTCCCTTTTTCAATGCTCATATTAATTCTCCTCTTCACTCGGCATTACCGGTTTTTTTAATAAATCGGTTTTTATTATCTTTGTTTCAATGTCAATGTCTAATTCTATGGTTGGATATATTACATCCCAATTATCTTTTATAGTCTTCCACTCTTTGCTGTATTTTTTATGCAGCATTTCGCTAAAGCCAAAAATATCGGCGTTAAATTCTTTTGATATATCAAAAGCTGCCATTATTTCCTGCCGAATAACTTCTGCCGAAGCCTCTTGTATTTTTTCAAACGCTTTATTGTCTGCCAGGTTTTCGGTTGTAGTCTGTTCTGAAAGGCTCGACTCTTCTTTAATTTTTATATGCATTACAATATTGCCATCTTCTATCTCCGGTGTTACCTTGCTTTTGGCTTTTACAATTTCCAGAACAGCCTTTCCTTGTTCATCAGGCGAAGAAACAATTATCACACCGCTTTTCACTTTACCGAGTACCCATAAAAGGCCCCGTACTTCATCATGGTGTAATTTGCCAACCATCTTACCATTTTTAAAGACAGCCATACCCGACACATAAATATCCTTGCCATCCTCATCCTGAATAATACTAACTAAAGGTGCCAACTGAGCTGTAGTAGCACCCATCAGGCATGAAGCAAAATCTTTCATATTCACTTTATAAAAATGGGAAGTAAAGACATAGGAATTAACGAGCTTTGCAATATTAAAAGCAGGAAACTCTTCAGCTTCAGGTTTGATATTCAAAATGTCTGAAGCCTTTTCCTCGGCAACAAGAATCAATGCAGTAGGTCTCATTTCATGGGCACGCAAAAAGTAATCAATATATTCTTGTAAACCCTCTGCAGCTATATCATTTCCAAAAATCACAGCCTGATTGTGGGATATAAAAAGCCTGTTTCCTGTCTTGTGTGTTATTTGTCTTACCGCATCAAAAATTGATTTTCCGCTGCTGGAGACATTCCAATATGCCTTGCTGTCTCCTCCTCCGCTGCCATCTCCTGACGCTCCTCCTGCTGTATCCTCTTTAACTAACTGTGCTGTCAGCAATATCTTTCCAGGATTCTCATCCTTATCAACTCCCATTCCTATGACAATTTCCAAATCATTTATTTCTCTTGCGCTAATACAGCCGGATAATGTCAACAACAAGAAAAAGCATAAAAAGAATTTCATAATTGAGAAGTTCATCTTTTTTTCCATTGGCAGCCTTGCTCCTTTTATTTGGAGTCACTTTTGTCTTTCTTATATGGTGATGGCATTAAGCCCGGACTCTGGTTGTAGGAATCATAATTCTCCCAGACAATAGCTTTAGGACGCTTTGACATGGTCCACAGCGGCATCCTTATAAAAACATCCTTTAAACCTGTAAAATCCAATGGAACTATTGGCCATAAATATGGTATTCCAAAAGATCTTAAAGATGCAAGATGCAGCAATGTTGCCAACAGACCCATAATTATACCAAAACCGCCGGCAATTCCGGCAAGTGCAAGATATATATACCGCAGTATCGTTCCGGAATCAGTCTGTGCCGGAACAGCAAAGCTTGCAATGGCTGTTGTGGATACAACAATTACCATGATAGGACTTATAAGACCAGCCTCAACAGATGCCTGACCCAGTACAAGAGCTCCAACAATGCCAACTGTTTGTCCTACTGCTTTTGGCAACCGTACCCCTGCTTCTCTTAAAATATCAAAGGTAAATATCATTAAAAAAGCTTCCAATATTGCCGGAAAAGGGACTCTTTCACGCCCTTCTGCTATTGATATCAATAACTGTGTAGGTATCAGCTCCTGATGGAAAACAGTCAATGCTACGTAAATTGCAGGTCCCAGAGTACTAATTATATAGGACAAGAATCTTATTACCCGCATAATGCTCGCAAGATACGGTCTGGCATAGTAGTCCTCTACACTTTGGAAACTTTCGACAAACACCATGGGCACTACAAGAACAAAAGGTGTACCGTCAACCAGAATAGCAGCACGGCCTTCGAGTATCTTTGCTGCAACCTTGTCAGGTTTTTCGCTGTTTGAAATTGTAGGAAATATAGAGTAGGGACTATCCTCAATAAATTGCTCAATATATCCTGATTCAAGAATAGCATCTGTTTTTATTCTTTTCAGCCGTCTTCTAATTTCTTCAACCAGTTTAGGATTGGCCACATTTTTTATATATACAATGTATACATCCGTTTTTGACTTTTCACCAATTACAAATTTTTCTACACATAAGTCAGTGTCTTTAATTTTTCTGCGTATAAGAGCAATGTTCACCTTTACATTTTCAACAAAGCCTTCTCTTGGCCCACGTACAACAGCCTCTGTTCCTGGTTCTTCAATACTGCGGGATTCCCTCTTCCCGGATTTGATAGCCAAAGCCTCTTTTGAGCCATTTATCAATAGAATGGATGCTCCTGCCAGTAAATTGTCAAGCAGGTCACTTAACAGTGTCACTTTCAAGTTATCTGTTATCGAAATAAAATTCTTCCTGATGGTATCAATTTTGGTAAAATCCATATCCACATTATCCTGGAGCAGTAATGCGTCATACATTAAAGGCTGCAGGATATTTTTATGGATTCCTTCTTTGTCTACCATGCTGTTAATAAAAATCAGAGCACCTTTAAATCTCCTGTCACGCCCAAAGTTGAACTCGTGAATTGTTAAATCGCTGCAGTCGCGCAAAATACCTTTAATTACTTCCAGGTTTTTTTCTAAATAAGGTGATATTGGTTCACTATTGTTTTTGCCTGGTTTAGTATTCTGAAGCATATATTCATTTTTATTTTTTAAAGAGAAATAGCGAATTTTTTTTAAAATATATCCAAACATAAATAATTTCCCCAGTAGTTTTTATTTATTTATTTTTTTCATTCATCGGCAATTTATTCATAAACCGGAAAATACTGAATAGTTGATTCCATTATTATCTGCAAACAAGTCACGCTACTTGAAAACTTAGTTTGGGTTATGCTTTATATGTACTTTTCCATGAAACTTACAGTAAACGGCAAATGATCAAATTTCTTTGTAAAAAGATAAATAAAACCATTTTTATGGTACCAGTTTTTTAATGTTTTGTTTTATTCAATAATTTCTATTTTGATCTCCTTACATCTCATTTCTTTTGCTTTCTTTTCACAATAATCAAGCAGGCTCTTACCGTACCCTTTATAGCGGTAATCAGGTAAAACTGCCAAGTTATGCAATTCAGCAGCATTATCATCGTCAACAGATATAGACACGTATCCAACAAGTTTCTCTTGTTCATATAAACCAAACATTTGATATCCATCTGCAAACCGCTTTTGCAATGTATCAGTTTTCATAAAACCGGGATGTCTTGGGCAGGTAAGAAGCAATACGACAAATTGTAGCGTCAAGATCGGTTGTCCAATTTCTTCTGAGACAAAGGCACCTTACAGATTCGTCAGGTTCTTTTGTGGGACAATAGAATACGTTCTTGGAAACAAGTCAATTTATTTATTATTACAGTTTACTTCGCAATTGATAAAAACTATGAATTAGCATAGTGTCATATTTTGGCTCATTATTTATTGAAGTCTTCATCTATGAGCTGTTTTATTTTGTTAAAAAACGCTTGCTTACCTTCTGTATATTTTTTTCTGTCGTTGAAATATATTTTGAAAAGCTCTTGTTTTAATAGTTCATATTCTTTTGCATATTCCGGATGAGAACGTATAAAATCCCTAAACTTTATTTGGTCATAAAAATGCTCCAGGTTTTTTTCTTCATAACAATGTATATGTTGTAAAGAAACCCCGCCCTCACCTCTTAAAATAAAAAGATGCTTCCCGGACACTACTTCTCCAAAATACTCATATCCGTTATCCTTCATTATTATGAAAACAGAGTCTGATAGAGATTTAAAAACTATCGCAATATCTAACATAGGTTTAGCCACAATACCTTTTATAGCAGTACTGCCCACATGTTGAATATCGACAACATTGTCACCGTGAATATTTACAAGAGTCTGTTTTGTTTTTTCAAACTCCTCTGCCCATTTTTCGTCATGCTCTACTAAAAGAACTTTATGTCTGGGGACGCCTATCATAAAGTACCTCCATATATGATAAATATTATTCAGTTCTAAATCGTAAACTATTGCGCACCAATTCTGCCGTTAACAAATACTATGACCGCATTAAAAATGTCTATGGGTTATTTTTTATAGTATCTGTTCGAGGGAAAATGTCAATGGTTTTTCGGCCATTTTTTAAAAACAGCTGTTCTCGGGAACATGTCAGCTCAAAAAATCAAAGCCATACAAGGATATCGGTAGTCATCTTCTTTCCCGCATCCATCAAAGATTATAAATATTTTTTCTGTTGAGCCGACTCTTTTTCATATATACTATAGTGCAAAAATATTGTAAGATATTAGAAGATAGTTATTTGCATATCCACACACATAAAATATCATGTATAGAAAAATAAATATAGACATAACCAAGATATTTATAAAAGAACTTGACTTAAGCGTGGTTTTGTGGATAGTGTTAAGCTTAAATCACAAGTTGGAGGGTGTAAGCAAATTGCAGAAAATTGAGACCGAACGACTGATATTACGAGCATTCAGAGAATCAGATTATGATGACTTATATGAATTTTTGTCACAGTTAGAAGACAATGAATTTGAAGGATATCCTGGAATTACATATGAGAATGGCAGAGAACACTTAAAATACCGTGTAGGATCTGAGGAATTTTATGCTATTGAACTGAAGAAGTCCGGAAAAGTAATCGGCAATATATATTGTGGAAACAGAAACTTCGAAGCCAAAGAGGTCGGATATATTATCAATAAAAACTATCAGAGAAACGGATATGCAAGTGAGGCTCTTAAAGCAATAATAAAAACTGCCTTTGATAAAGGTGTCCATAGAATTTATGCTGAATGTGATCCACGCAATGAATGTTCCTGGAGGTTATTGGAAAAACTAGGGTTTAAACGCGAAGCCCATTTCAGGCAAAACGTTTTTTTTCATCGAGATAAAAATGGTTTACCAAAGTGGAAAGATACATATGTATATGCAATGTTAAAGAATGATGTATCTGCCATATCAAAACCCCATGAAAGATATAACAGCCAATGTTAACATTTGCTATCTTCGCTGGATGCACATATTAATGCTGCTGTCTCGACATGGGTCGAGTTGATGTAATTGATGTCTGCGGGCTATTTTTTATAGCATTTGTTCGTGGGAACATGTCAATAGACCCCTCTTCTATATAGTTTATATTATGTAAGATAGTGTCAAGAATTTTGAGTAAATTATTTAAACAGTTTGGCAAAAATTAAGCAGTTAAGCACTTGATTACCAGGTAGGTGTTCTCCAGACGCGTCGCACCCAAAACGTTTCATGTTTATACATTTTTCCCAATATAGGCTACGCATTTATCAATTACATCACAAGAAACAATATTCCAAGGTTCGGTTTTCAATCCGGAGCGCGAAGCGGCTGTTGTCAATCACCCGCAGCTAAGCAGAACGCTTATTTTGCTCTGTTCATATATTCTTCAAGTGCCTTGATCCTATCTACCCTGTTTCGGGCAACCTCGATTTGATAGCGATGATGCAAAGATTCCAAATATATGCTATAACCACGCCATACATATTTTTCGTACCCAGATTTTTCGTAACTGCTCCACATAGGTTTTTTGTGCCCAGGCTGACGGCTTTCCATGTCCCATATTTCATCTGCCGCCACCTCAATCACAGCCCCGGCTAAAAACATTCGTCCAAAATATTTCAAAGGATTGATAAAATAATTACAAGGGTTATCGAAATATTTCGAAGGGCTTATTTCATCACTTCCCGTAAATGGCGCGATAATCGAATCAGGAAAATTAAGATAACATATATCTTTTGCCTTGTAATAATCCTTTGTGTTTATAACTATATCAATATCAAACGGCTTTATATTTACACCGCGTAAAGCATCGCCTGCACTGCCGACTATATACCATTCGATTCCATTTTCATTGAATTTTTGCGCCAGCATTTCCAAAGGTGTTTCCCAATCAATACCCGACAACAATGCTTCAAACATCTGTTGTCCCAAACGACTGAAATTGACGCTGATAAGTTCTTTTTCCCTTTGATCCGAAAACACGCTTTGCGGATATGACAACAGATATCTACCATCGATTTTTCTCCACGCCATATGCTTAATAACATCCTCAAGCTGTGCGTTCTCTACGTCTTCAACACAAAAGACAAACGCTGAATCGGTTTCATAACAATAGGACTTCATGTGAGCCCTCCTTCCTCGCTTTTATATGATATATTACATTAATTACATATAAGACCAGAAGGATAAAAATGTCAAGGCTTTCACTTGTCTCAGATAGTGTCAACTTGTTGTTTTTTTTCATGACAAATCTTCCTAAATTGAGCCCTGAACATCTGTCAGCACACACGCAGCTAAAGCTCACGGTGTGAGCAATAATCATCTTCGGGTGTGTTATAAACATCATTCCACAGTTAATCACTTTCCATTACAATATAATCGATCTCATTTTTGAAAAGCACTTCAGCTATATTAGATTTACCTACACAGTTTACTCCAGTAATAATAAATAAAGGTAGTTTCTTTGTAGATTTCACGTATTTATACCACTCTTTTGAAAAGAGTTTTAGAGGTTAGTCTCCTTGACATTATAGAAAAACTTTCTATGTAGGTTCAATTATATATCATTCAGTTACTATTTCCAATTGAAACCATTCCTAAATGATTCTTATACTTTAAAGGCATGAATTTTACATCTATCCTGTCTACTCAACCCTATGAAAAATTCCCGTTATCAATTCTGTCAACTCAACCCTGTCGCTTTTAGAGCTGTTGATATGTTCCCGCAAACAATAAAAATAAGGGTTTCATGACGTTATCATCTCAGGCAGAACAGCCCTGATAACATTTCATGTCTGGAAATCCTTTATTTACAGCCTTTTTTGTTCCTTCTATTTTTCAACCCTTGATAGAGTAGAGCAGTGGGGTTTCCACCGCCCCCTCATCAAACCGTACATGCGATTTTCCCGCATACGGCTTTCCGATATTCTTCTTCCTTCAGCATTCAACCGCAAATACTTGCCA
>DUSN01000048.1 GCA_012842605.1 Clostridiales bacterium | reverse complement strand
CCTCCAGCTTCCTTCAGATTCCTCGTCACCGAGGACACCCTTGCTCTTGGCTATGTACTTGGCACTATCAACCCGTACTCGGGACTTTCACCCGTTAGATTGCGCCCATGCTGGGCGCACAAAAAATGCGCATTCATAAAGAATGCGCACATATTGGCAAAAGATATATATTAAGTTCACTAATCTGCTATAGACCATTCACCATTAGACTTTCTCAGCACGATGCATGCTGCAAACTGATAGTTGTAGTCACCGCGTTCAAAGGTGGTTTTTCTTATAAATTCTTCGCTTGGCTTGACATTAACAGTAAAATGCCTGCCTTCTACCTCTATGTTAACAGGCTTGAATATATCAAGCATTTGTTCATTTAATAAAACTGTAAAGCCATCCTTTACATCTGCTACATCTATGATTACACTGTTTGATTCAGCATCAAGCCTTGCCTTTATCTCTCCTTCCTGCTGCCCCGGTGCATTCAGGCTGAGCCAGTAAAATGAACCGGTACTGCGAAGGTCAGCCTGAGTTGTAAGATCCCAGTATATACTTTCAGGATACGGATTACGTTCAAATTGGGAAACCCAATCGACGGCATTAGTATTAACCTTTTGAGATGGACTCTCTTTTCCTTCTAACCAGGCTTTAATGTCGGTAATCACGGACTGAGGCTCACGTTTTACATCATTATCAAGAAAATTATGAGGTTTATTTACGTGGATAAATGTCTGATGAATGTACCCGCCCTCGCTGTTCTTCAGTTCTTCAAGAATATTGTCATATATCGCAGCCTGTTTATTGCGATCGTAGGCGGCATCCTTCTCCCCCATCTGGATGGCAAACGGAAGATTTTTAACATTCTTCAGCGAAACTCCGTTTGGATGACCTGCAGACATATTGACAGCCGCAAATCTGTCTGCCATACGTGGCGCTATCTGATAAACACCGTCCCCGCCTGCTGAGAAGCCCAATAAATAAACACGGTTAGGATTTATATTCTCAAAGGCGATCATGTTTTCAATCAGACGATCGTACAGCGGGTATGACTCGTCCTGGGAGTGGGTGTTATAAAGCCGCCGGACTCCTCTGACTGCTACATAAATACCTCTTTTAACGCTCCATCTGTAATAGAATTTCATGCTGTTCCACTGCTGCTCATGCACTTCTTCAGGTACTTCCCCGCCTCCGTGCAAGGCAATGTACAACGGATACCCGCCTTCAGGCTCTTCACCGATTTTAAACACTGCATAACGCATGGATACATCGCCGAAAACCATTTCATTGCTTTCGAACTCTTTCCTGCGGGATTCGTCGTTTAAAATTGTCTCAATATATGATTTCCAGACTTTATCTCTTATGTACTGTATGTTGTCTGGTATAACGGACTCAATATCATTAGAATTGACGGGCTCTGGTTTTTCGGTTTCTATATTCTGTGAATCATTACTATCAGGGTTAATAACTACTTTGTCATTCTGATTCTGCAAAAGAGTGCATCCTGGAATGACCAAAGCAATCATGGCCAATGAAAGAATAGTTTTGATTTTTTTTATTCCCAAAGCAATCAACCTCTCATATTATATAGCCTATTACCGGTAATGCTTATTCCAATGGATATTTCATTATAATCAAGTTTTTTACATTAACTATATCAATCCTAACATTATATCAACAGAACCCACATGATATCCGCTGGTCCGGTACAGTGACTTCAATTCGTTATTCTCTTTGCTTATCAGAGTTAATACCGGATAACTTCCTGAAGGCAGGCCAAAATGATCAAGCAGGCTTTCGGCAAAGCTGATATCATCTGTCTCTATCAGAACAGTATCAGGGAAAGCAGCCATTACTTCATTAAGTGTTTGGTTCCTGCCTTTGGTTATTAGAACAATGCCCAGCTTTTTGTTCCTGATCACTTCAGATGATTGCAGCAGCTCTTTTAACAGGTGTTCTGTCGGCTCCTTCGAAGGCTCAGCATAGGCGACCAGATTCAATCCTTCGGCTAAAGCATCTGATAGTCTTATTCCTGTGGTGCCTGCCTTAATAATATAATCTTTAATATTCATTTTGTTTCCGTAATAACATGCTCCTCAGGCACACTGACTTCCAGTATGGTATCCATGCCTTTTGCCAGATCTGCATAGTAGAAATTCATGAGCATTGTGCCGTCTGTCAGTCTTTTGCCTGTGAGGATGCGGTAACTGCCTTCTTCAAGCATGTATTCACAGGTATCATTTCTCCACAGTGATAATGTCTGGTATTCACCGTTTACCAGGCGCGATATAGAAAGATTTCTTGAATATTGCAGGGCATCCCTGGATTTTAATATCAGTTTTGCAGTTTCCCTGGCTTCATATGGAGTAACTCTGACAAATTCTCCGTCTTTGTAATATTCAAGCTCACCATCGTGCGGGTTGAATCTTGCTGGTACCCCAAGTGTCCTGCATATGGATACAAATAACACTTTCTTAGTGCTTTTGGATCCGTGTCCCAGTTTTAAAGTACCGGTGACAGTTGCAGTCAGCGCCATATAATCTTCATCTGTAGAATCCACTATGTTCTCATTGATATAGTTGTAAAGTTCAACAGGGTTTTGTGCAAAGCGCTTTTTTGTTTCATTGTCAAAATAACTATTGACAAATGTCCTGTAAGGGTGAAGCATTTCATGATGCACCCTGGGGTTCAGCACATATTTGCTGTAAATATCTTCAGGGAACAAGTCTCTGAAGGGATATGCATGGATCAGGTGATCAGACAGCATGCTGCAGTCCGAGTCTGTAAGGTCTTTTGCAGCCAGTGATTTCAGCAAAAGCACCTTATACTTAAGCGGTATATGGCTGTTGCTGCGCAGAAAGGCCTCTATCTCTTTATAGTTGCCCTTTGCGTCAATTAAAAGGCTTACAATGTCATCATGAAAACCGGAAAACTGCTTTGCTATATCCCTTCCTGTCTTCTCATTTATGAATGTTTTCTCAAATTCTGACCTGATATAGTTGCATTGCTTTATACGCTCTTCGTGGACAGTATCAGGCTGGGAACTTCCGCTTTCCGGCTTGCCTTCAGGCGGAACGAATTTATGCATTACATTGTTTGCTTCCTTTATGACAGACTTGGCAAAATCAAGAACGATATCAGATTCTTTCCTTGCATCCACTTTTCTTGTCAGGAATCTTTCACCATCAGTTGCATGTATATATAAATCGCCCATTCCTGTAGTTAAAGATACTGATCCGCTGTCATCGGTTTTCAGTACTGCTATTGGATGCAGCTCACAGTAGTTCGGAATCTCAAATCTGACTTTTATTTGCTTCCCTCCGGTGTTGTCAATATGGACGTTTATCCTGCGGGTATCTGCATATCGGCTTGTAAGGTTCAGCTCTGTAAGTTTGCCCGTGCTTGATGTTACTTCATCGTCTGATGCCATATCGGAAAAAATTCTTGTATGTATAAGCATACCCCTCGCTGCAGGACCGCTGAACCAGCCTCTGTCTAAAGCAGGTTCCGGCTCGCATGCGCCTAAAAATCTCCATCTGCCGTCAATATATGCCTCTACCCATGCATGGTTGCTGTCGCAATGAGCCCAGCGAGGCGTATATATCTGCCGTGCCGGAATGCCGACACTTCGCAGGGCACTGACTGTAAATGTAGATTCTTCACCGCAGCGCCCTTTAGTGTTTTTTATTAGCGTCAACGGAGAAACTGTACGCGGGTTTGTTGGCTTATATGTTGCTTTTTCCAGGCACCAGTAGTTCACCTCAAGGGCTGCTTCTTCCATGGTCTTTCCTTTGATGCGCGGGTACAATTCATTAAAGAATATTTGGCGGTTAAATTCTATGTTTTCATTATTTACACGATAATGAAGTACATAGTTCAGGAAAATATCATCCGGTATATTTGTATGGAATAAATCCATTTCTCTTACTTTCAGTGTCTGACGTATAATATCTAAAAAAAGCGATACATCATACGAAGCAAGGTCACTGACAGGCATAAAGGCGTAGAGAAATTTAAGGCATATACTTTCTGTTTCAGATAAGTTCTTTAACGTATTTTCAATTATAGGTTTTGCTATGTCCGCTCTTTCAAAAGCTGCTTCTATATGATCAATGGTTTTTTGAGAAAACATAAAGTATCCTCCCTATCAGCCAACTATACCTGATCTTTCAACACCTTCGATGAAATGCTTCTGTATGATCAGGAATAGAATGATCAATGGCAAAATTATCAATAGTGAACAGCAAGTCAAAATCAAAGCATCATACGGCTGTGATGTCAATCTTACAATATCCGGAGGAATTCTTGATATTGCATTGCCTATGGCAAGCTGGACATTGCTGGTTCCGCCGCTGGCTGCGCTGAGTGTGTTCATACGAATACGCAGATATTGGTCGGTCGGATTGAACAGGCGCGGGAAGTACGAATCGTTCCAGTTCCAAACAAAACTTAATACACCTACAGTCAAAAATGCCGGCTTGGATGAAGGCAAAACTATTCTGAAGAATATGCGCAGATACCCTGCCCCGTCAACATAGGCTGCTTCTTCCAGTTCCCTTGGCAGTCCTCTGAAAAACTGGCGGAAAATATAAACAAACAAACCTGCGTTAAGACCTTGCCCCAATGCAGCCAACAGGTAAAGAGATGATGGCTTTCCAAGCAGGTTCAGCTTACTTCCGGTTATTGCTTTAAAGATTCCAAACAAATCAAAGTTGCGGAAAAATACATACTGCGGCAGCATCATGGAAGTGGGCGGAACTATTATCGTCAACAGCACCAGGCCGAACAGCAAGCGGCCTCCCTTTAGCTTAAGCCTTGCAAATGCATATCCGGCGAAAGCGGCATTAAACATCTGCAGCAGCATAACAAAGAATGTGCATACAAATGTATACAACAGTGATTTTTCATAATTAAGCACTATAGCAGCTATCCTTATATTATCAAAAGTAATATTCTCCGGTATCCATATGGATGACAGGGAGCCTATATCGTATGGATGTTTGAATGATGTTGACAACATCTGCAGTAATGGATATAAAATCATATATGATATGCATATAATCAGTGCATATCTGAAAAGCAGCAGAATTAACCTTCTAATCTTCTTCTGCATATATGGCAGTGTAAGCTTTTTTATTAACCCGTGACTAGTATCGGAAGCTGCTTTGCTTGAATAGGCCTTAATCATAGTAGAACACCACCTTGGATATTAGAAATGAAACAACCGAAACAACAATTATGCTGACTAGCATATATACGACGGTCATGGCTGCGCTTAGCCCATAGTTTGCCTGGTTGAAAGCTATACTGTACATATAGTTGACTATACCGTAATTAGTTCCGTCTACCATTATGGTATGGCGGAAAAATGCATCTATAATGCTGTATACTGCGCATACAAGCACCATTGGAGATACCATGGGCAGAGTGATTTTCCAGAATGCTTCATACGCAGATGCTCCTTCTATGTTGGCAACTTCATACAATGAAGGCGGTATAGATTGGAGCCCTGCTAAAAATATCAGCGTTGGCACACCGGATATTGCAAGGATTTGAAATATGCCGCTGACCGCACCTGATACATAACCTACTATTTCCGTAGGCAGGCCTGTATTGGCCAGCACATCAAGAATAAGCCTTGTGCCAAACGTATTCATGCCTGTACTTGCCATGATTTCCTGGCTGATTATATCATTTCCCACTAAAGATGCACTTGCAATACTGGTCCCCATAATAATCGGAATAAAAAATATAGTTCTTGCTATACTCCGGCCTGGGTATTTGCCGTTTATCAGTATGGCAGCAAGCAGTGAAAAAATAATTACTATCAGGACCTGTGGCAGTGTCTTCGAAATCATGGTAAGTATAAGCCGGTTAAACATTGTATCAACGGTGAATGCCCTGATGTAGTTGTTCCATTTTACATATTCGGTAGATACACCGCCCTCAATAATCTTTACGTTATTAAAGCTGTAATATATAGTCTCAACCAGAGGCTTTAAAAAGAACACTAAAAATCCTGTCAGCCATGGAATGAGAAATATCAATCCCCACAAGCGGGTCTTTCTGGACAGTTCCAGTCTGTAATACCAGCCTTTTATGCCTCTGCCGCCTATTCGGTTCATATAAAGCCCCCTCCTTATTCCCTGACCAAGTACGAAACAGGTTCTATTGTTAATCCATCAGCTGTAACTGCGTAATCGCTGTAATTGATATAAACTGTTACTCCGTTGGTATATACAACTTTGACGAGTCCGCTGACAAACACTTCATGCTGTTGTATCTGAGCGTCCTTTACCTTTTTATAAAATTCATTGTATTCAGCATAAACTTCCCCAATAGTATCATTCCAGCGAGTGAACCTGGTTTGAAAATAGGGTTTCATCCGTATATCTTTTATGAGATATGCTTCATTGAATTCAGCTTCGTCCTTATCGGTTAATATCCACTTCAGGCTGCTCTTGGTTTCAATGGCTTTCAGCAGGTATTTATCTATACCCTGCAGGCTGTTATTGTTATAAGCCTCCAGCGAGTATGGTACATCTCCTTCCAGTACCATCTGGACGAAAGGCACGCTGTAATCAACAGCCCTTCTGCCGCTGGCGCGCACCGGCAGATCGGCAATGTATGAAGCATAAGCAAATGCATAGCTATTGGCATTGGAAAACAACAGCTTTCTATCCTGTCCAAGAAGCTTATAGGCATTTACAAACAGCGGAAGTGCATCAGAACGCATAAGCTGCCGTTTGTTATTGTAATCACCGTAAAGCAGTGTACCAAAATTGCCTACAGCTAAGTTGTCAATTCCCAGTTTACCAGTCCAGCCAAGTACCTTGCCCATATATTTCTCCAGGAAACTTGGCGAAATAAGCCATTCGTTAACATGGTCTGTTTGTTTTGTAACCATGTTAAACCCGGGCAATCTGGCTCGAGAATTGTCTATCAGCCTTGAAATATCTCTGTTGGCACTTATGCCTTCAAAAGAATATGTCGTACTGAGGTTTACTCCGGGGAAGAAATCCACCCCTTCAGTTTTTGCATAGGATATGAAGTCTTCCAGCCCTTTCCTGCCTCCTATGCTGCCAATAGGTTTTACTTTTGTAAAGGGCGTGTTTTTGATTCCTCCGTTTGCCCAGTCTGTATATTGAACTACTATACTGCTTATGTTGTTTTCTTTAAGTGAAGATATAATTTCCTGTGCCTCGGCGAACGAAGTCATACTGTAATAAGAAGTATACGGTATGCCTAAGAACATCTTTTCTTTCGGCACTGTAGCAATCATTTCCACAAACAGCGGGGCATTTTCAGACACAGGATTTTGCTTCAGCAGACCATTTTGCTTCAGGTACTCCTTATAAGCTTTGGCCATTCCGGTGTAATTGGCATTTTCGCCTTCCAGAAGCCTGTATCGCATTGTAATATTGCCTTTATACCCTGAGTTGGCATATTTTATCATATAATTGCCAAACCCGACCGTCATGGGTATTTTCTCCATATAAAGCAATTTAAAAGTTACATTAACTTTATTAAACTCATCCACCTTGCCGGCAACATTGGCGGTAACCGTTGCCAGTTCGGCACCCTCTTCTATTATTCCGAGTATTGCTATATCATTTTTCTTCATGCCCACTACAGGCAGCGTGGACTGGATAAAACTTTCCCTGTAAAAATGATTGCTCTCGAGAACATCAGGACCATATACCGGTATTGACAATACACTTGTTGATGTTTTTCCTGTGTTAAAATTAATAATACCGCCTGATCCGTCCGGTACAAACAAATATCCCTTATCATAAATGTCAGCTGATAACAAATACGGATTCAGTGTAATATCGGATACCGGATACAGGCTGTCTGTTATCATTTCACCGACAGGTACACGGACAATGAGGTCCTTGCCGTCCAGTATATAGTCAACAATGACGGTCATGGTTATATTTGTGTTGGTTGTTTCTTCTCCCCATTCCTGGTTGTCTTTTTCAAGCTCTTCCTGGGAGTATTTGCCCAGCTCATAGAAAAAAGTGTACATGCGCTTAAGCTTGGGTATGGGTACGGGCGTTGCTGATCCATCAGCCTGGGTAGCACTCCAGTTTCTTATATATTTATCCTTTGTTTCAGTGTAATAGCCATTGTTGAAATCAGTCAGCTCTCTCTTCTGTTCATCGGTCAGATATTGCAGTACAAGCTCTTCCATACGTTCTTTGCTTATATACATAGGAAACAATGAAAGCTGTAACTTGTTAGCTTCGCCTACTAAAAAGCTGCAGCGTATGCCGTTTTCTATAGGAGTGTACTCTACTTGTTGAAGAGCTATACTTTGTGAGTAGTTATCAACTGATGTTGTATTGGCTCTTATCGTATCGGTGTAGTACGTAAGAAAAAAGTCCGACTTCTGTGAGTTTTTTATAAAGTCGTTTCCTGTCTGTCCATTTAAAACTTTTGTATCAAAATATTTGCCGGATTTAAGCGAAACTAAGCGCAAAGCATTTACCGACTTGTCAATAAGAAGTTCGGCTTCACTGTTTTTTGCAACTGTCTCAAATTTGAAATTATATTCAGGAGCATCTTTTATATCATCTACCGATACTCCGTTTTCAGAAGCATCCCCTTCGGTATTTTCATCTTCCGCCGGTACTGCATAAGCCATCAGGAACAAGAATGCTGCTGCAAGAATCAAAGCTAATGCCTTTTTCATAGTTATCACCTGCGCTTTATAGTCTAAGAGTAACTTCTTTTAACACTGTCCTTAAAAATACGATAACTTCATTTGATAATGATAAAAACAGCGCTATAACAAATACAATAATGCTCATTGCAGCTATGGTTAAAATAATCATAATGATGGATTTGGTAAATGTGTACTCATGTATTACTATCAGTCCGATGAATAAATAAAACGCAAATGCGACGGAACCGAAAGAATAGAAGAAAGATGCAAATGCCGCTTCATCGACTGCAACTATATTTGATACCAGAAGTCCTATAATGCTGAGCAGCAGCTTTGGGTAAGCAGCATATGCATATACCATGAATATATCAATCATTTTGCCATTCCCGTCTGTAATAGCAGTTACACACCAGTTAGCCGTTACAAATAATGCCACAGGTGCTAAAGTCATCAGTATCACATATGGTGTATTGACTGTTTTGTTTTCTACATAATATCCGCCTGATAATACAAAACCGCGGTATAGCTCATTCATTATGGAAAACAGGCACATTAGAACCATCATAACATAGGCAAAATAATGCTTCCCTCTGTTTTCATATTTCAATTCACTGAAACCCTTGAACGGCCTTGATATTATATAGAATGGGAATGTTATAAAATTTTCCTTAAGATCAAGATCAACTGATTTAATCACCCGGATCAAACTATTCATTTTATCGCTGCCCCCTTTGAACGGTAGAGTTTAATCTTGCAGTAGATTTTCCATGATGAGGCAATCAATAATATAACAACGACAGCGGCAAAAAATATAGAAAATTTATCACGGAAAAACTCATGCCTGTTCTTTCGGAAAGCTTCGGAGTAGTAATCAATATCCTGCCCTTTCTTGAAGTACTCCTGGGCAGACTTGTAATCGCCGTCCCTGTAAAGAGCCTTGCCGACTCCAACATATGCATATTGAAATGACGGGTTGTAATCAAGCACTTTTCTCCATTCTTCAGCAGCCATTCGATAGTCTGAATCATACTGATACATAACGGCTTTATGAATGCTGCTGCCATAGTCGTTCAGTTTGTATACTTCTATGGACATGTTGCCGCGATCTGCTATTATCAGCTTGTCATCATCCATGAACCTGATATCTACGGGGGTCTGGAAACGTCCTTCAGTAATTCCTGCATCACCGAATGCATATAACATGTATCCGTCATCATCATATGCAAATATTCTGTTGCGCTTTGTATCCAGTACAACGTATATTCCATATTTATTAACGTCAATTGCTGTGAGGGTCGATTCGCCTGTTTTTATCACAGCTCCGAATTTGTTGACATACAGGTCGCCATGAGGCTTAATACCCGTTGAAACCGGATAACGAAGTATATTAGTGCCTTTTGCATTTAGCTTGCGGATTGGTTCGCTTTCTCCCGAACCTGCAACAGTGGCATATACAAAATCATCTTTGTCGATAGTTAGATTGCTGAAGTTAACGGGAAGCCAGGTCGCTGATTTGGCCCTTTGTATTTCTGTCTGCAATGACCGCCAAAACAGCTGGGCAGCTGTGAATTTTACATGGACCACGCCGAAATAGCGTGAAAATGTCCCGTCCGGATTAATCTCGATTAGCCCTTCATATACATTGTTTGCCGCTGCGTAAATGCGCCCGACACTGTCGACTGCAACCTTGAGCGGTTCGTAGGATATATCACTGCTAAGTAAAATTCCTTCCGGCTTGCCCAATATCCTTTTTAAAGTCCAGTCGCTGTTGAAATGAAGAATCCTGCCCTTTCCGGGTTCGCAGGCATATAATTCCCCTTCTTTGGTGGCCCACAGACCGTTAATCTTTGTGAGTGCCTGCTTCTCACCATTTACTGATATCTCAGTTATTACGTGTTTTGTCCTAAAATCGTGATCAGTGATAATAATGGTGCCGCCTGAAGATATATAGACATACTCATCCGAGACAAAAATGCCGGTCAGCTCAAAAAGGCTGTCTACACCAAGATCTTTGGCATATACGCTTCTGACATAGTTGTAAGGACAAGGAGCAGGTACCGGATAATAATCATTTTTGTCGCTGCCGCTCCTGTAATACGTGTAGCTTGTTATATCAGATGCAAATACATCCTGATTAAGCATAATGCAAAACATAAGCACTGACAGGACAATCTTAAGAATCGGCATAAGATTTCTGCAACTTGTTTTCATATATTCACCGCCTATTCCTTCATGCCTGAAGTTGTCATTGTTTCTATAACGTTGCTCTGCATAAAGATAAATATTATGGTTGGTATAATAAACATAATAAGTGATACAGCCGCCATCACACCTTGCCTTGCTATACCTGAGGTAGCAATCTGGCCAAGAGCGTAGCTTAAAGTCTTAAGGCTTTCATCATATATGAATGTACTGCCGGTTACACCCCACATGTTCTGAAAAGACAATATAAAAAGTGTAATCCAGGCAGGTTTTACAGCCGGCATGACTATTGAAAAAAGTGTATTGATTTCATTTGCCCCGTCTATAGCTGCAGATTCAATTAATGAAGAAGGTACTTGTTCCATAAAGTTTATCATCAGGTACAGTCCCAATGTAGAAGCAAATGCAGGCAGGATTATGGACAGATATGTATCTGTCAGTTTCAGCTTTGAAACTATTATATAAGTCGGCACTGCTGTTACTGCAGCAGAGAACATCAATGACATAACTATAAGATTAAATATCAGATTTCTCCCCGGGAAATCATATTTAGCCAGAGGATATGCCGCCATGGACGCTAAAATTATCTGACCCGCTGTACCTGCCACTACTATAAAAATTGTATTGAACAGATATCTGGAAAATGGTACCAGCGAGTTGGCAAACAATTCACCTAGATCCTGAAAATTTTCGAATGTGGGATTTTTTACAAAAATATCAGGAGGGAACTTTAAAAGTTCAATGAGCGGCTTAAATGCGTTGTTAACCATAAAAATAACCGGAAACAGGAAAATTGATGCCATTAAACCTAGTGTCAGCACAAGAACAATGTTGCCGCCCAATGAGCGTGTGCTGCGCCTGTCAGTAAGAAGCCTGGCAAACAAGTTTCGCCTTTTCCTGTAACGTGTCTGGGAAGCATGATGCAGCATATGAGTTTTTGGAATGCTTTTGACAGACATCTCAGGTTCCCACCCTTCTGATAAACTTCTGCACAAGGCGGTTGCTTAAGAGCATAATAGCAAACAATACGACGGCAATTGAGGAAGCGTAACCCATTTCCATACGAATGCTGCCGTAATCAGTAAGATGGTTTACAATGGTATGTGTTGCATAATTGGTGCTTGGGAAACCGGTTAAGGCTGCAGTGATATCACCTGCACCAAGTGCTGCAGTTATTGACATAATGGCTCCGAACATCAGCTGTGGTTTCATGTTTGGAAGCGTTATATACCAGAGTTCCTGCCATCTGTTGCTGATACCGTCTACCTCGCCTGCTTCGTATTGTGTTCTGTCAATTGTCTGCAAACCTGCTATAAATGACAGGAAACCGAATCCAAGACTCATCCATAGTGATACCAGTATAACTATGGCAAGCATATATCTTGTATCCTGAAGCCATAGAATAGCGCTGTCGATTATACCCCAGTCCAGAAGCTTTGCATTCAGATAGCCATGAGGATCGCTTGAGAATATAAGAGTAAATATCAGGTATACATTGCCCGAAATGCTGGGTGCATAGAAAATAATCGTCAGCACTGCTCTTATTTTCGGGGGAAGTTCATTTATAAGCCATGCCATCAGGAAGGCCAGCAGATACCCGATAGGTCCTGTAATTACTGCTATTATAAAGGTATTCTTAACCGCTGTTACAAAAATAGTGTCATCCAGAAACAGCCTTTTGTAGTTTTCAAAACCGATAAAGTGCGGAAACTGAAGCACGTTAAAGTCTGTAAAGCTAAATACTATAGAGGTCAATACAGGCAGGACAGTAAAAGTAAAGAATAGAACCAGAAACGGAAGCATCATCAGGTATAAATTTCTGTTTTTTCTAAAACTATGTCTGCCGTTTACATGTATTTTGTCGTCCATGATGCTCCTCCCCCCTATTCAATGCGGAATTCTTTTCTCTTATTTTTAAGTTCCGTATTAATCTGGTCTGCAGCCTTATATATGGCATCTGTCGGGTTAAGATTGGTTGTTTCTGTTACAACTGATAAAAATGCATTTTCTATGCTGCGACCGGTAATATAGCTGCCTGGTACCTGCGGAACTGCACGTAACGACTGGAGACTGTCCTTCAGAACTTGCAGGTTATTTTTGCCCCAGGGCAGTTTGAAGAATGCATTAAGGTTTGCTACAGGATAACGTCCTGCCAGGCCGAGAACGGATTCCATTTCTATGGCAAAATTATACTGTGTTTCTTCAGATGTCCACCATTTAAGGAATTCCCAGCTCTCTTCAAGCGTACCCTTTTTCTCAGCAATGTTTTTAACAATCAGGGAACCGCTGACTGTCACCGGTGTATCATAGTACACTTCGCCATCCCGTAGGGTTCCTGGTATCCTGGCCATTGCCCATTTGCCTTTTATCTCCGGAGCGGCAACGGATAGTGTGTTAAAAAGCGTGAAGTCAACTATGCCAACCGGTATTTCTCCCATACGGAATCTGGTGGCAAAATCAGTTTGAACAATAAAATTATGCTTTGTATACAGCTCTGTCCAGTATTTGAAAGCATTTATTCCGGCGTCGCTGGTGATATCAGTTGCTGCTCCGTCATCACGATACAATTGTCCGCCGTTCTGATACAGGAAAGAAACATAAACGGGATTTATATTTCTTGTACTTCCGGTAGTTGCAGACGCTCCAAGAGCTGTTTGCGATCCTGTAGTGAAATATATATCCATCTGATTTTTCTGGAGCACTGGTACTATTGCCAGGAAATCATGCATTGTCTGAGGCACTTCAAGATTAAGCTCTTCAAAAATGTCTGTTCTGTAAAACATGACATTGAAGCTCATCTGGTCAGGCAGAGCAAAGCATGCATCTCTGAAACGGAAAGTTTCAACTGCTGCCGGCGCAAACCTCGAAGCTACTTCTTCAAAGTCAGGGAATTCAGTCAGATCATATGCACCGTCACGATAACCGAAGTTAACGGGGATGCTGGAGTTTACCTGGATATTGACGTCCGGTCCGTTGCCTGTCAGTGATGCCGGAAAAACTGCATCGGCATTAACAAGCTTCAGGTTGACATTTATATTGCTTTCCTTGCTAAAGGATTCGTTGATAAGCCGTCTTAACACGTCATACTGATCTCGTCCAGTAGATACCCAGACTTCTATAGTTTTTGACGACTTATCTGCCATTGCAGAAGAGCTGTTGAACTTTGTTGTAAATGATCCAAAGAATGCGCGTATACTATGCAGCACTTTCTGGAAAAAACCTGCTTCTGCCCTGGGCAGCTCAGTTCCGTCAGCCGCAAGAATGAAGTAATCAATTTCCATTGGCTGCTGTTGTATGGAAACTATCCAGTCGCCCAAAGAAGACATGCTTTGTTTGAAATCAGCAAGGTAGCTGCCTATCTTGTTAGGTTTGTCCAGTATTCTTTCTATGTTAACTATCAGCATGTTTATTATGGAGGTTGAGCTTGAGAATGAACCGCTGATAGTATTAATTTCGTCCACTATGTTTTTCAGCGCATCTCTCTCAGCGGCCAAACGTTTGTTCAGATCGGGAATGAGAGTGTTGAGTTTATAGTCCCTGTACTTGTCCGGAGATGTGCTGGTAATTACAATAATGTCCTGGTATATTCGATTAAGATTGTTTAATGATTCTTCTACACGGGATACCAAACTGCCGAATACGCCAAGGCTGGCTTCCAGGCATATGGTGTTTGTACCCTCATTCAAAAGAAAAAGGAATTCTTCTCCCGTATTTCGGTCTGACAAATAAGAAGTTGAAAATTTGGTGCTGTATTCAAAGCGAAGATCGTTTGCTTCCCTGAATGGGACAACACCGTTTATTAAAAGCTTTCTCGTAGAAAATACGCCTCTTACATATGATTGCTTGTATTTGAAAGCAAGCTTGTACAAACCGGTCTTTGGCACTTCTACAGTCCACTCTATTGCCTGACCGGGAAAGCGCCAGGCATATCCGCCTATTGCGTTAAGCACGATATACGAAGGATGATATGGCTCTGTTAAAGGTGATGTTCTGTCGTTTATAGGGTATAGACTTGGTGATGTCTTGAGTGACGCATCTTCTGCCTGGATTTTTATTGGATCGCCGTCATACTTTTCATAACCTTTGGCAAGACATTCCTCAAGATAGCTTTTATAATCGACAAGAGGTTTTGCCGGTATTAATGATATGGTGTCAAGCCATATATCCGATTCGACTGATTCTATTGTAAGTGTGTTTACTCCTGATTTAAAGAAGAAAATAAAAGGCTCTGTAATATAACCGTCGGCACTTGAAAGATATGCTTGTTTCCAGACCTCGGTCTCAACCTGTGCGGGAAAGGATTGATTGCCCTGCTGGTTTTTATATTCTGTATCCTTGTCACGGTAATATCTTTTCAATGTTATGTATTCGGCTTCTTTGAAAGGACAACTGTCATTTATAATTATTCTTCTGATTATTTCGCTGCCGCCTGCCACAGCTTTATATGTCAGTGCGATATTGTACAGACCGTCTTCGGGCAGCGTAAACCTGTATGTTACTGCAGAATCGCTTTTAGTAAGCAGAAAACCGTCTATAACGTCTGCTCCGGTCGCTTTTTCAAACTCAGATGCTTTAATGACAGCAGTTTCGCTTCCGGGAGAAACCTGAATGTGACTTTCCAGATATTCATTGTATTTTGCTTCTGTATCTGAAGCCATGCTGTATACAGGAATTATTCCTATTAGCATTACAAGTAATGTCAAAGCAAATGTTAAGATGTGCTTTGTAATGGAATAGATGACAGATCGCACCAATATCACACCTCTTGTTCACAGATTCTATAAAATCACGTTTGCGGCAGGCATAAAGCTACTGCCGCAAACGGATTGCTTGGCTAAGTTAAGTTATTCCTCAGGAGCTGGTGTGACAGTAAGAGCATAAGCTTCCATCTGTTCTCTGATTTCGGGGCTCAGGTTGGCGGGATCTACTAATCCTGCTTCTACAAGTGCATATGCATCCTGGCCAACTACAGCTTCGAATGCTGTACGCGCATTTTCATTGGTAGCGCAAACTCTGTATAATGCTCTGAAGAATACATTGGATTGGGCAGTTGTGTCGGTAGGCTCAAATCTGCCGCGTGCACGATACCAGTCCCAAAGCTCGATATCGAGTTCGCTTGTGAAGTTCCTGGGAGTGCCGGCATCCATCGGTACTACCATTTCGCCTTTTGCTTCTCTCTCTCTGTTAATGAGCATCTGATTAGCTTCGTCCTTCATGTATGAGAAAAGAATGTCCATATACTGTTTGGGTGTTGCTTTCTTTTCAGCGCCTTTTATTACAACGTAGCAGCCATTGTCTTTATAATAGCTGCGATAATTGTCGCTGAGGGTTGTATAATCACCGCTGATGGTTACATTGGATCCCCATGGCCAGGGAACTATACCAAAATCAAAAGTTGCTGCATAGGTGGCGAAGTTCCAGTCATCACCATATGTCATGGCAAGCTGGCCTTCTACAAAGCCGTTCTGAGTGGGATTCCAGTCATAGCCGATGGTACCGTCATCCCTTGTTACTTCAGTAGCATTGACTGCCAGACCGTCTGCAACAAGCTTCTGGTAGAACTCTACTATCTCATAGAAAGCTTCTGATGTGTAAACCGGAGCATAAGTATCCGGATCCATCATGGCAGCATCATTTGCATAGGCTGCACCGCGTGCCCAGTTGAGAGCGTGCATACCGAATACATTTACGCCTTCGGGCAGCTTGGTTTTAAGCTCGGCTAAGTAGTTGTAAAAATCATCAAGGCTCCATTTGCCTTCCTTGAACATTTCGCCGGGAGTCTTTTCCATACCGGCTGCTTTGATCATATCTCTGTTGTATACGATAATACCGAAAGGCAGCATGGGGTTTCTGGAGAAGCCAACAGTTCTGCCTGCCCATTGGCAGCCGCCTTCGTAGTATGCTTTAGGCAAATTATAAGAGGCAACAACGTCGGTCATGTCAAGGATAGCATCGTTGGTGACCAGATCAGCTATGTAGTATCTTGACATTTCACCGAAATCAAGAATGGGGTCGCCAGCTGCGATTGATGCAATGATTGTAGACGGAACATCATTCCAGCCTACACCTTCGAGGGCATCGAATTCGAGCTTGATGTTGAATTTTTCTTCAACTTCCTTCTGACGTTCACGCCAGTATTCCTTCTTTGCCTCGTCGGCTGTCTCAGGATTCTGCATGCCTGTTACCCTGATGGTAACGCCACCGAGGTCAGCGCCCGGGAATGGGTCGGGTTCTGGTGTTGGTGTCGGTTCATCTGTAGGTTCAGTCGTTGGTTGAGTTGTAGGCTGCTCAGTAGGCTTGGGATTGTCCGCTGGTTTGCTGCAGGCAGTAAATGTACCCAAAGCAAGACAAAGAATCAACAGCAGAACAAGTCCTTTTTTGATCGACATGGGTATTCCTCCTTAATTTAATTTTTTGATTTTTTTGATCAAACTTATATTGATTATTATGTTGGGGGTTATGATGTATCCTTTTTGTAACCATTTTGTAACCCAACGATAACCATATAAGTTAATTCTAATATATACTAATCAATTTATATTGTCAATCATAATTTGTATGAAGTTAATAAAATATATATGATATATAAAAACATATATTGCAAAAATATTGACAATATAGTAATCTACATATAGATTAAGTTATTTATAAAGGTTAAAATGGTGATATTTATGAAAAAAGTAACCCTGGAACATATTGCAAAAGATTTAAATGTCTCGAAAAATACAGTATCAAAAGCTTTAAGAGGAATGCCTGGTGTCAGTGAAATTCTCAGGAAAAGGATTATTGATCTTGCCAGGGAGACAGGTTACATAAAAAGTGGAACTCAGCAATCCGGCTTGGATGAAAGAGCTGTAAATATAATTCTTATATGCAGAAAATCATATTTTAACGAGACTACTTTTTGGTCTCAGGTATTCTACGGGATATGGGATTTTTCAGGTCAGAACAACATAAGTATAAGGACTATTACTATAGAAAATACGGCTGACGAACTTTCTGCCGTTGCTGTTACGTCCAACAGCGTATATGACGGATGTATAATTGTTGGGTCTATCCGTGAAGAGCTGCTTGAAAAAATAGCCGAAGCAAAAAAGCCTGTTGTAGTGATTGATTGTTACAGTAATGAAGTAGAGTGTGATTACATTAACTCAGCCAATGGAAGGGGCATTTATAAAGCTCTGAAGTATCTTTATGATAAAAATCACAGGAAGATCGGATTTATTAATAATATAGAAGGCGCTTACAGCTTTACTCAGCGTTATGAAGCATTTGTCAGGTATATGGGGCATTTTGGCCTTGCTGTAGATGAAAGATTTGTTTGGAAGGATGCAGTATATATTGACACTAAGTATTACAAGGAAAAGATATCGGCGCTGAGGCATCTGGCTGAATTCCCCACAGCCTGGATTTGTGTAAACGACAATACTGCCATGGCTTTTTACAATGCACTGACCGAGCTTGGCATAAGGGTCCCCGAGGATATCAGCATTATTGGTTTTGATAACATAGCAAGTATATATACACCCTTCCTTACGACAATTGACGTACCTCAAAAAGCCATGGGCAAAAAGGCAATGCAGCAGCTTTTGCTGCGCATACAGCATCCCGAAGAACCTTGCGTCAGTATACAGATGAATACTTCTCTTGTTGAAAGAGACAGTGTCAGGGCGTTGGACAACTCTGACTCCTGACTGTTTCGATTGCTTTCCTGGCAAGCTCATCGCATCTGTTATTTTTCTCATTATCGCTGTGGCCTTTTACTTTTTGCCATCTAACCTGGTGTATACTCATTAGTTCCAGCAATCGCTGCCATAAATCCTGATTTTCGACCGGTTTTTTTTGGCTGTTCTTCCAGCCGTTAGACTGCCAGTTTTCAATCCAGCCTTGTGTAAATGCATTGTACAGATAAGCACTGTCAGTATAAATTATTACCTCGCAGGGCTGATTTAAGGCTTCCAGGGCCTTTATGGGTCCGGTTAATTCCATGCGGTTGTTGGTGGTCTCCGGCTCATAACCGGAAAGCTCTTTTTCAGTTCCTTTATAAATAAGAATGGCTCCCCAGCCGCCTGGTCCTGGATTGCCGCTGCAGGCTCCGTCTGTATAAATCTCTACTTTTTTCATCGGGCTTTTTCACCATTTCCCATTTCAATGCTCTTCTGGGCGCATATTTGAACGGCTTTCATTACGATGCCCCTGAATCCATCTTTTTCAAGTGATGCTACAGCATCTATTGTTGTGCCTGCCGGCGAACATACCATATCCTTCAGCTCGCCTGGATGTTTTCCTGTTTTTAGAACCATTTTCGCTGAACCCAGAAGAGCTTGTGCAGCCATTTTATAGCTCTGCTCACGTGACAGACCCATCATAACGCCGCCGTCCGCCAATGCTTCAAGAAAGAGAAATGCATAGGCCGGGCTGCTTCCGCTTATGGCTGTAGCTGCATGAATTTGATTTTCAGATACAAATTCAATGGTTCCGAAGGACTTAAGTATAGTGCAGGCTGCATTCATATATTCTTCCGGTACAGACGGATCTTTGCACACTGCTGTCATTCCCTCACCTACCAAAGCCGGCGTATTAGGCATAGTGCGAATGACAAAGCACTTGTTGCCCGTCATTTCCTTAAGCTGGTTTATAGTAATGCCTGCAGCAATAGATAGAATCAAGTGTTCCCGGGTAAGAGCATTGCTTATTTCAGACATTACAGAGGCTATAACAGAAGGCTTTACAGCTGGTATTATTATGCTGCAGTTTTGTACTACTTCTTCAGCATTATTTGCAATGGTAATTCCCAGCTCAGTATGCAATTGCTCAATCTTGCTGCTGCATTGGTCGTATACCCAAACAGACCTTGGTTTTGCTACTCTTCCTTGTATGATACCTCTTATCATGGCAGAGCCCATATTCCCTGCCCCAATAAAGCCTATATTAGATGCTAATTCTATCATTTGTATACTCCTGTAAATTAGTTTTTGGATAAAGTTACTATATCATAACACTGCTGATTATTTCAATTTGTCTCCGTAAAATTCTTTTCAAAATATCATTGACTTATTTCTTGCGTTATTTTATAATATCTAATGTCGCTGCTGGTGGCGATAATTCTTGTAGGGGAGTAGCTCAATTGGTAGAGTAGTGGTCTCCAAAACCATTGGTTGCGTGTTCGAGTCGCGTCTCCCCTGCCAAAAAGAGTGGATGTAAATCCACTCTTTTTTATTGTCAACTAGACTAAAATTTATACTCCTATACTCTAATTTCTTCAGCTTCACCCAGAAAATCCTTGTTGGCCTGCAGAATAGGCTCAACATGATCATCTAAAAATTCTATAACCTGTTCAGGTGCCCTTCCTATGAAATTCTTTGGATCCATGATTCTGTCCAGCTCTTCTTTTGAAAATCCAAAAGCAGGATCGGAAGCTATTTTTGAAATCAAATTGTTGGATTCTCCTTTTTCTTTTACCTGCAAGGCAGCTTCCATAGAATAAGTACGAATCCTTTCATGCAGTTCCTGGCGATCGCCGCCTCTTTTCACTGCTTCCATAAGGATATATTCTGTTGCCATAAAGGGCAGCTCTTCCATTATGTGTTTATTAATAACATTGGGGTAAACAACCAAACCGCTCGCTATATTGATGTACAGATTTAAAATGCCGTCTACAGCTAAAAATGCTTGTGGAATGGATAGCCGCTTATTGGCAGAATCATCCAGGGTGCGCTCAAACCATTGCGTAGATGCAGTCAGAGCAGGATTCAAAGCGTCTGCTATAACAAACCTGGCTAAGGAAGTTATTCTTTCTGATCGCATGGGATTTCTTTTATATGCCATTGCTGATGAACCAATTTGATGCTTTTCAAATGGCTCTTCAATTTCCTTCATGTGCTGCAAAAGCCTGAGGTCATTGCTGAACTTTCCGGCACTTTGGGCAATAGAGCTTAATACATTTAATACTCGTGTATCCAGCTTTCTTGGATAAGTTTGCCCGGTTACCGGAAAGGCTTCTTTGAAACCAAGCTTTTCAACGACTTTTTTATCCAATGCTTTTACCTTATCATGATCGCCTTCAAAAAGCGTAAGGAAACTTGCCTGTGTTCCGGTAGTCCCCTTGACACCGCGCAATCGGATGGTATTTAGCACAAACTCCAGTTCTTCATAATCCATCATAAGGTCCTGCAGCCATAGGCAGGCTCTCTTACCAACAGTAGTCAACTGGGCAGGCTGGAGATGGGTAAATCCCAACACAGGCAAATCACTGTATTTCCTGGCAAAGGAGGATAGATGACTCATGCAGGAAAGCAATTTGCGCCTGATTATCTTAAGCCCGTCAACCATAAGAATTATATCGGTATTATCCCCTACATAACAACTGGTTGCGCCTAAATGAATAATAGGCTTTGCGGATGGACATTGCTGTCCATAGGCGTATACATGAGCCATTACATCGTGCCGTACTTCTCTTTCCCGCTGGGCTGCCACTTCAAGATTAAGATTGGATTCATAAGCCTTCAGCTCATTAATCTGCGCATCGGTTATAGGAAGGCCTAATTCTTTTTCTGCTTCTGCCAGAATAATCCAAAGTCTTCTCCATGTAATAAATTTCTTTTTATCTGAAAAGTTTTCCGCCATTTCCCTGGAGGCATACCTGGTAATTAAAGGGTTCTCATATAACTCCATTACAATGCTCCTTCTTGCGTTGAAAATTTGCATTTAAAAATATATTCCATTATAAATAAAACCGGTCTGAAAATCAATCAGACCAGTTCATAAATACATCAGATCAGTTCCTTTATGAAATTTTCAATTCGATCCAGTCCTTTTTGTATTGTCTCCATGGAAACCGCATAAGACAGCCTTACATAATTATCAGCTCCGAAAGCTATTCCCGGAACTACAGTTACCTTTTGGGAGTCCAATAGTGCATCAGCAAAGGACAGTGATCCGTCTAATTGCTTATCTCCATATCTTTTTCCAAAAGTCTGACTGATATTCATCATAATATAGAATGCCCCTTTTGGAAGCCTGCATGACAATAATGGAATGGAGTTTATCCTGTCAGCCATATATTTTCGCCTTTTGTCAAACTCACGAACCATGCCGCTGATACAATCCTTAGGTGCTTCCAAAGCAACTGCGCTGGCATATTGAGCTATGGAATTAGGATTGGAGGTGGAATGTGACTGAATATTGCCCATTACTTTTATTATTTCTTTGGGCCCTGCTGTATACCCAATTCTCCATCCTGTCATAGAATATGCTTTTGACATGCCGTTTACAGTCAAAGTTATGTTTTTTACTCTTTCATCAAGGGAAGCAATGCTGATATGCTGCATTCCATCATACACCAGTTCTTCATAAATCTCATCAGATATAATGAAGAAGCCATAATCTACAGCTGCCTGTGCTATTTCTTCAAGTTCCTCCCTGGTATAAACGCTTCCATTGGGATTGCTTGGATTATTAAGAACCAATGCCTTTGTCCTGGGAGTAATTGCTTTTTTCAGCGATTCCGCTGTTATTTTAAAATAGTTGTCTTCCCTGGTATTGACAAATACCGAGACACCGTCGGCCATTTTTACCATTTCCGGGTAGCTGAGCCAATAAGGCTGAGGAATTATTACCTCATCCCCAGGATTGAGAAGAGCCTGAAATATATTGAAAAGTGAATGCTTGGCTCCGTTGGATACTATTATCTCATCCGGAGTATAAACTATATTGTTGTCTCTTTCTAATTTTCTGCATATAGCCTGTCTTAGTTTCAAAGTGCCTGATGATGGTGTATACTTGGTAAGGCCTTGATCCAAAGCATCCTTGGCAGCCTGTATTATAAAATCCGGAGTTGGAAAATCAGGTTCTCCTGCTCCAAAGCCTATTACATCATGTCCTTCTGACAGCATCTTTTTTGCTTTGGCATCTATGGAAAGGGTCAGAGACTCGGAAATACCCTGGTTTTTGGTTGACAGAATCATGAAAATACCTCCTGCAATGAAAGATCTAAAATTACATCCATCATGTCTAAAGTATTATAACACGATTTTGTCAATCTGTCTATTAAAAAATGAAATTTTGAACATGCAATTATTCATAATTAAATATACTATTTCTGCCGGCTTAAATGTTTCAACTCCTCTACTGCATCCATACCTACTGAAACATCCCCAATAATGGGCATTCCATCAAAAAGCTCGCCATGGCAGTCAGTTCCGCCGGTTATCAACAAGCCGCTTTTCTTAGCTAATTCTGAATAATACTCTGCCTGTTCCTGCGTATGTTTACTATGATATGCTTCTATTCCCTTAATCCCCTGATCAAGCATCATTTCTGCAATTCCAGGAACCGTTATCAGACCGGGATGAGCCAGTACGGGAACTCCTCCGCATATTTCTATCAATTCTATGCCTTCCTTTGGTGTTAAATGATAACGTCCGACATAAGCAGGACAGTCAGTACCAATGTATTTTTCAAATGCTTCAGACATGTCCTTTACTATTCCCTTTGAAATTAAAACACGGGCAATATGCGGCCTGGCAACTGCACCTTCTTTTGCTTCTTTCAAGACCTCTTCATATGAAATATCAAATCCATACAGATTCACCAGCTTTTCCACCATCTTTTTTGCCCTGTTTTTCCTGATATCTCTCATCTTAAACAGAATTTTCTGCAGATATTCGGAATTCCAGTTTATAAAATATCCCAGCAGATGGATTTCTACCGAATCCAGCTGAGTATTCAGTTCGATACCAGGTATTACTTTTATTTTGTAAAACTGCCCTGCCCTGAGACCTTCATCAATGCCTTCTGTTGTATCATGATCTGTTATGGCGATTGCTTTAAGTCCCTTAATGGCTGCAAATCTAACCAATTGCGCCGGTGACAGCAGCCCGTCAGAAGCGGTGGTATGATTGTGCAGATCCGCCTTTCCCTGCCCTATTACTGTATTCATTTTCAGCATCCTCCCAATACACAGTTCAAAAGCCTTTCATAGTTGCCGTAAGCAATTTTTCTTATATCCTCTTCTTTATAATTCAGCTTAAGCAATTCATTTATAATTGAATAAAAATCTTCAGGTCCTCTTATATCTTCAGGGGTTTTCTCAATTCCGTCAAAATCCGATCCAAAACCGATTACTTCTATGCCTGCCAATCCCGCGATATAGTCAATGTGTTTGATTATATGACTTAAGTTGGCTTCTTGTCCGGCAAGAAAAGGCGGATAGAAATTCATGCCAATGACTCCGTTTTGTATTGCCAGCAGCTTAATCTGCTCATCCTTCAGATTTCTTGGATGCGGGTGTACTGACCATGCATTTGAATGGGTAGCTGCTATTGGTTTTACAGATGCCTCGATTACATCGTAGAAACCTTTCTCCGAAATATGGGAAACATCTACAAGCATGCCCAATCGATTCATTTCTTTTAATACTTCATGGCCAAATGATGAAAGACCGCCGTTGGATTTATTTTCCAGCACACCGTCTGCAAGCTCGTTCCTGTAGTTCCATGTCAATGTCATGGATCTTACGCCCAGGTGATACAAAATACGCAGGTTGGCAATTTCACCTTCCAGTATGTCTCCGCCTTCTACTGACAGTAAGGCTCCTATTTTATTTTGTTTTCTTGCCCGATCAATATCAGCAGCATTTAGTACAGGCAAAAATAAATCGGGATAGGAATTCAGCATGGTGTAATAGGCATCAATCAATTTCAAACCTTTTTGAAGACAAGGGCTGTATTTTTTTGGTCCTACCCAGGCAGCAAAGAATTGCAAGCCTACCCTGCCTGCCTTAAGTCCTTCAATACTTACATGACTTTGTCCATCCTGCAGTACGTTTATCCCAATATCAGCTATTTTGCCTAAAGTATCACAATGGCTGTCAATGATGTAATAGTTTTCCATACAAAAGTCCACCTTTCAAGCATTTATACAGCTTCCATACACACTGTCATTACCACTGTTTTTATCACTTATTATCACTACTGTTATTACTATGAATTAGTGGTATGAAAAAGGGCCTGTTTTTTGTAGGCCCTTTTATTAATAATTTCTTATTTATATATAATCTTTTTTCTCTGAAGCTAATCAATTCATACCGGATGAACCTGGTATTTCTGGTCTAATAGTGTACTGTCAATTTTGTATTTTTCAGCCTGGCGGAATTTAAAGAAATTCTCAGCCACCTGCGGGAACAGAGCATATGACAGAACGTCTTCTTCCTGCTCCATGTATCCCTTTATAGCATTTCTATACTCATCCAGGGCAGGCTCCAACAAATCTGCCGGACGACAAGTTATTGGTTCTTCGTCGCCGATCAGTTTTCGCCGGATTTCTTCTTTGATTTCAACCGGTGGTTTGCCATATTCACCGCGAACATAAGCCTTGGTTTCCTTAGTTACCATCTTATATCTTTCTCCGGTTATAACATTAAGCACAGCCTGAGTACCTACAATCTGGCTGGTTGGAGTTACCAACGGAGGATATCCAAGATCTTCTCTTACCCTCGGTACTTCTTTGAGCACTTCATCCAGCTTATCCTCTTTGCCCTGCTGCTTAAGCTGGGACACCAGGTTGGAAAGCATGCCGCCGGGAACTTGATAAATCAAAGCATTAACATCAACCGACAGCACTTTTGGATCAAGTAAGCCGGACTGCATGTATTTTTCTCGGAGCGGCCTGAAATAGTTTGCTATTTGATTTAATACATCCATATTCAACCCGGTTTCATAAGGCGTGCCCTCTAATGTAGCAGCAAGGGGCTCTGTCGGGGGCTGGGATGTACCCAGAGCCATTGGAGATATTGCACAGTCAACAATATCGGCACCTGCTTCTATGGCTTTAAGATAAGTCATGGAAGCCAGCCCGCTTGTATAATGAGAATGAACATCTATGGGTATTTTAACTGCTTTCTTTAATTCACTGACCAGCTCATAGGCAGCATAGGGTTTAAGCAAACCTGCCATGTCTTTGATGCAAAGTGAACTTGCTCCCATTGATTCCAGTGCCCTTGCTGTGTCAATATAATGCTGTGTATTATGGATGGGGCTGGTTGTATACGACAAAGCAGCCTGAGCATGAGCTCCTTCTTTTACTGTAGCAGCCATGGCTGTCTCGAGATTGCGAATATCGTTTAATGCGTCAAAAATTCGGATAATATCAATACCGTTTCCAACAGCACGTTTGACAAATTCAACTAAAACATCATCAGGATAGTGCTTATATCCAAGCAAATTCTGTCCCCGAAGCAGCATCTGCAGTTTGGTATTTTTAACAGCCTTGCGGATTTTTCTTAAGCGTTCCCAGGGGTCTTCATTCAGGAATCGAAGACAGGCATCAAAGGTTGCTCCTCCCCAGACCTCAAGAGAATAGTAGCCGGCTTGATCCATCAGCTCTGCTACCGGCAGGATTTCATCAGTAGTCATTCTTGTAGCAATTAAGGACTGATGAGCATCCCTGAAAGCTGTCTCGGTAATTTTAACTCTTGCCATATCAAATCCTCCTATTATAACTGTAACACATGCTGATTAGTCCATTGTGAACAGCAGGTCTCCGGAATTCACAACTGACCCTTTGCTTGTGTTTATTGAGGCAATTTTGCCTGCCTGCGGAGCCATAATTTCATTTTCCATTTTCATTGCTTCCAGGATTAAAACTACCTGGCCTTTTTCAACAGTATCGCCTGCTTTAACTCTGATATCAAGGATATTACCCGGCATGGGAGCAGTTACCTTCACGGAACCGGTTGCTCCGGATGGCTGGGGTTCAGGTTTCTGCTGTGCAGGCGCAGCAGGCTGGGCAGCCGGAGCAGCAGGTGCCGGTGCTGCCTGTGCAGCCGGTGCTGCCGTAACTGCCGGTGCAAAAGCCGCTCCATCGCGAACCTCTTCTACTTCTACTTCATAAGATTTTCCGTTGACGTTTATAATAAATTTTCGCATTATGCTTTTCCTCCTATATTATAATGTTGTATTATTAAAGCCTGGAAGCTGTTAAATCAAACCTTGCTGCCCGGTTCCAGGCAGGGGATGTAGTTGGTACCTGTCTAATGGATCGCACCACAACCGAATGGGTGGATCGATTTAATGAAGCTGCAATAGCTGCAGTTATAACCGCAATAAGCTCATCCTGATCCTGTGCATTATCACTGCCTGATTCTGTAACTTCTACTATTTGATAGCTTGATTGGTCAATATTTGCTTCCTGCGCTTCAGGAGCCTGCTTACTGCCGGTTTGTTTCTTTTTGAATATTCCAAGCATTTTTATTTATACACCTCGTTTCGAAATGAATATTGTTATACAGGTATATTTCCGTGCTTTTTGGGCGGTCTTGTCTCTCTCTTGCTTTGCAGTATTTCCAAAGCACTGATTATACGAGGTCTTGTAGCTTCAGGTTCAATTACGTCGTCAATGTATCCTCTTGCAGCTGCTGCATAAGGATTTGTAAACCGGTCTCTGTATTCCTGTATTTTTTCTTGTCGTTTAGCAACAGGATCATCAGCAGTCTCAATTTCCTTGCGGAATATTATATTAGCTGCACCCTCGGGCCCCATTACTGCTATTTCTGCGGTAGGCCATGCGTAGACCAGATCTGTTCCCAGATGCTTGCTGCTCATGGCTATATATGCACCGCCATATGCTTTACGCAAAATAATATTAATCTTCGGTACCGTGGCTTCTGAATAGGCATACAGCAGCTTTGCTCCATGCCTGATTATGCCGTTATGCTCCTGATCTACCCCGGGAAGGAATGCAGGTACGTCTGTTAGGGTTACAATTGGTATATTAAAGCTGTCGCAGAATCGAATGAATCTGGCCGCCTTATCTGATGCATTAATATCCAATGCACCTGCTTTTACTTTCGGCTGGTTGGCTATCAGACCTGCAGGCCTGCCATTGAACCTTGCAAAACCAATTACTATGTTCTGGGCAAATAAAGGCTGAATCTCCAGGAACTCACCATTGTCAACAATGCAGCGGATTACCTCTTTAATATCATATGATTTGTTTGGATTATCCGGGATTATTGAATTGAGTTCGGGAGCAAGCCGGTTCAAGTCATCATTGTTTTCGTAGATGATAGTATCTTCCAAGTTATTCTGCGGGAGGTATGAAAGAAGTGAGCGGATACCGGCAAAGCATTCATCTTCAGTAGGATAACTAAAGTGTGCTACTCCGCTGATCTGGCTGTGGGTCTTTGAACCGCCCAGCTGCTCTTCCGTTACCTTCTCACCGGTAGCAGCCTGTACTACCTGGGGACCTGTGATAAACATCTTGCTGATGTTATCGACCATAAAAATGAAATCAGTAAGTGCAGGTGAATAAACTGCACCGCCGGCACAGGGACCTAAAATAACAGAAATTTGAGGAATTACTCCTGAGGCCATGGTATTGCGATAGAAAATTTCTCCGTATCCGCTGAGGCTGTCAATCCCCTCCTGTATACGTGCGCCGCCCGAATCATTTATGCATATAATTGGGCAGCCCATTTTCATTGCCATATCCATAACTTTGGTAATTTTCTTGGCATGCATTTCTCCCAGCGAACCGCCTCTGACTGTGAAGTCCTGAGAGTACAGGTAAACAGGCCTGCCGTCAATAGTAGCATAGCCGGTTATAACACCATCTGACGGTGCTGTTTCCTTGTCCATACCGAAATCTGTACAGCGGTGGGTAACAAAAGCATCAATTTCAACAAAACTGCCGGGATCAACTAATTTTGCTATTCTTTCCCGAGCAGTAAGTTTGCCGCTTTTATGCTGCTTGTCTATTCTATCCTGACCACCGCCCATCTGCAGGGATAATTTCCTTTCCTGCATTTCCAATATTTTTTGTTCTGTAGACATGCGTTTACCTCCAGATGATTAGAATCATTATGTAATCAATATATAACCAAATGCCATAAAATTTACCCAAATTAAATTAATTCTACAATAATTCCTGCATTCCTCCTATACATTTCAATTATTTTAATGCTTAAAAAAATCCTTTAAATTAATCCAAAGTGTATGGTTTATTTTAATATCATTATTAGCTTCATCTCCAAGATTACTTAAAAAATCTTCATTGCCCTGCAGTTCATGAAAGCCTATTATTTGATATAAGGGATCAATATCATTTATAAACAATAGTTCAATTCCATCCAGCTCCAAAAAATGAATTAAAGATCTGATTAAGCCGTCTTTATAAAGATGCTTTTGATCAGATTCTTTGACAATTACACTTTGAGCAATAGCAGCATTGTTTTCTACATATCCGCTTGCCCCGCCTATTATTTGCTCATCCAGTTCTATTACTACGGCAAATTTTTTCCCTTTGGGTGTAACTGTGATCAACGGTCGAATTTCAGTATCTTTATATATGTTTTCCAAGTCACCCAGCTTCATTTTTCTGAAACTAATCATATTGCATGCTTCCCCCCGATATTCGTTTCAAATCATTTACCTCCTTCTCGGACAAATAGCGCCATTGACCCGGTTTAAGACTGCCCAGGCGAAGATTTCCTATTCTTTCACGCCTTAAGTAAACAACCGGATGATTAATTGCATCAAACATCCTGCGAACCTGCCTGTTTTTGCCTTCCTTAATAACTACACGGAAAACAGAACTCTCTTTGTTCTTGCTTAATAGTGTTACTTCAGCAGGAGAAGTAACAAAACCCCCTATATCTATTCCCTGTCTCAGCCGGCTTAAATTTTCAGGTTTCGGAGAACCCTTTACTACGCAATAATACTCCTTTTCCACCCGGTGCTTTGGATGCATCATTTCATAGGCGAACTCACCGTCATTGGTTAGTATCAGCAAACCTTCCGTATCATAGTCCAGCCTGCCTACGGGATAAATCCTGCTCCCCTTCCAGCCTATATGCTCCAATACTGTTTTCCGGCCAAAGGGGTCAAAAACCGATGTAATTACACCTCGAGGCTTGTTAAGAAGTAAGTAAATTTTATCATTATTTAACTTTAATATCTGTTTTTGATCCAGGGTGACTACATCATTATTGGGATCTACAAGGGTTCCCATTTCAGTTACCTGACTGCCGTTTACAAAAACCCTGCCTTGTCTTATCAATTCCTCACATTTTCTCCTGGAACCTACTCCGCAATGGGCCATATACTTTTGCAGCCGCATCACATGAATTACCTCCAAATATTAACCATCCTGCGAACAAAGTCCCAAAATGTTCTTTTCTCCACAGTCTGGCCTATAACCACTGGTACCTCGTACAAATAATTGTCATTGAAATATATTTTTATCGATCCTACTTTTTCTCCCTCTGTCACAGGTGCCTGCAATTCATTGGGAACGTCTTCTTCTGTCCGGACCTTCTCAAATTCAGTTTCTTTTAAGGCCATGGAATAACTATCGCCTGCAATCAATGCAACACTATCCTGTTTGCCTTTTCTAACGGGTACCTTTTTAATTTCTCTGCCTTTTTCAACCAGATCTATGTTTTTGTAATTTTTAAAACCATAATCCAATAAAGCAGCACTTTCTTCAAACATAGGTCCGCAATTCAGCACTACAGCTATCAGCTGCAGATTATCTCTTTTAGCCGACCCTACAAAGCAGCGTCCGGCCTTTTTTGTATATCCGGTCTTCACTCCATTGGCCCCCTCAAAGGACCAAAGAAGCTTGTTTTTGTTCATCATGGCTCGATCCCATTTATGTCCTTCCCAAGGCATAGTATGGTACCTGGTGGAAACAATTTTCTCAAAAACCGGATTTTTTAAGCCATATGCTGTAATTAAAGCCAAATCATAAGCTGTAGTGTAATGATCATCATGATGCAGGCCATGGGGGTTGACAAAATGAGTATTATGAGCACCTATCTTTTTAGCCGTTTTATTCATCATGCCGGCAAAACCCTCAATACTGCCGCCTATATGCAAAGCAATGGCGGTTGCTGCATCATTTCCTGACCGCAGCATCAGTGCGTAAAGCAAGTCCTCCAGTGTATGAGTTTCACCTGCCGAAAGCCAGATTGAAGAACCTTCAATACCTGAAGCTTCCGGCGGAATAGTTACTTTATCATCCAGCCTGCCGTATTCCAGAGCAACAATGGCTGTCATTATTTTTGTAGTACTGGCCATTGGCAGCCTTTCATAGGCATTTTTCTCATAAAGTATGCGCCCGCTTGCGCCATCCATCAGGACAGCTGCTTTTCCGCTGGACTGCGGAGCATTTGTATCTGCAAAGACACTAATGTTAGTATACACGATTAACAGAAGAGTCACCAGTATGATTTTTACATTTTTCAACATATTTACTCCTTTTCCTAGTGTATTATGAATTGGAAATATCAGCAATAACAAAGCGGCTTGTCAGCCGCTTAATTTAAGTATATTTGCATTTTGCTTACTGCGTTACATTGGTTATTATGGATTCTGATTTTTTTTCTTTGGTTTTATTCTGGCCCTTTCCTATCATATTTTGAAGCTCCGTTACCACGGTAGGTACCAGTTCAACTATCCTGTCTACAGTTGAATTGTACTGTACCGGCAGTAATTTTATCTTGTCTTCACCGACTACCAGGAAAGCAATCGGGTTGACCGAAACTCCTGCACCGCTGCCTCCTGCAAATGGCAGATCATTTTCTGCAGTTTCTGCAGACCCGCCGTTGCCATTTCCATTTCCATTGGCCTTTTTAGGTGATAGGTCCTCCTTGTATTCACCGCCTCCGGCTACAAATCCGAATGAAACTTTTGAGATGGGCACTATTACTGTTCCATCTGCTGTTTCCACTGCATCCCCGACTATTGTATTTACATCAATCATTTCCTTTAGGTTTTCCATGGTAGTTTTCATGATATTCTCAATAGGATGCTCAGCCATATATTATTACACCGCCTTTACCTTTTTCATAAGCATTTTCAAACCTGTAATAATAATATGACCTATTTTAAAATTGATTATGCAGTCTAAATCAAGATCAAACAACGGACCTTGAAAATGCGGAAGCACGTCAAGTTTTCGTTTTTGCAGATAGTAGTATTCATTCAAATGACGGCTTATAATAGAAAAAAACGCGAAAAAGCCTCCTATGGCCAGTGCTGTGGAAGCGGCATCTCCGGTTCCTATCCTGGACCTAACAGACAAGCTGTTAACCCTTACCTTATTCTTTAAATAGTTAATGTGTTCTTTATACTTCCCTGCAAAATTAACAAGTTTCTTCATAAATTCAAATGCCTGCTCCACTGATGCTTTTTTTTGAATATCTGAGTCTGTCTTCCTGAAGGTAAGGGATACCAGACCTTTTTCATCCTTTCTGACCGACAGATTCATGCGGATTCTAAGCAGGCGGAGAAGACGAAAAATAACAAAGGAAAAATTCCGGCCGTTTTTAATAATAACTTTTATTTCAATTTGTACTCTGGATAGCATTATCAGCAAAAAAAACATGAAAAGCAACAGTATAAGCAGTTCTGTATACAAAGAAACAACACCCCACATACTTTTTTCTATTTTTTCACATTTACAGAAAAAAATACGAGGGGTGCCATGTATCACTCTGTTTCCAGCGGCGGAAGCTCATTTATACTTGAAAGCCCGAAACTTCTCAGAAATAAATCAGTCGTCCCATATAGGATAGGCCGCCCGGGAGTATCCATCCTAGCTACTTCTTGTATTAAGCCCCGGTTCAGCAATGTGTTCAATATATAGTCACACTTTACTCCTCTTATTGATTCAATATCTGCCTTAGTGACCGGCTGACGGTAGGCAATAACCGCCAGAGTCTCCAGGCTGGCCTGAGACAGCCCTTGTGAACGCTCCTGCCCTATAAATTTTTGTATATAATTGCTGTATTCCGGCCTGGTACCCAGCTGATATGTATCATTAACTGAAATAATCTGCAGGCCGCGGCGCTCAAAATGATAACAATCACTCATTTTTTTCATTAATTTACGAACCATCCGCACGTCCAAATCCAGAATTCGGCCGATTTCTTTGGCATCTACAGGATCACCGGACACAAAAAGGATGGATTCAACTACTGCCATCATTTCTCTTTCATCCATTTAAATTTCTCCTCTTTATTATAATATCTCCAAAAGGGTAATCCTGTTGAACTTCAAGGTAATTTACCTTCAGCAGCTCTAACAGAGCTAAAAAAGTCATAATTATTTCTTCACGGCTGCTGTCATCCTCAAATATGCTGAAAAAAGTTGATTTAGAATACATAGAGAAATAATTCTTCAAATGATCTATTCTATCATTTATTGTTATTGTATCACGCTTTATTTCGTGAAAAGCCGGACCGCTTTCTGTGCTGCCTAATTTCTGCCTTGATTGCAATAACCTGCAAAGGGCCTCATGGAGCAAATCAATATTAACATCGGGAGGAAGAACCTCGCTTTTTTCGTTTGTAAAAAGCTCTTCAGGCAGTTTATAAAAAATGCCTGAATAATAAGCCTCCCTTTCTTTAAGCTTGTTTCCTGCTTCCTTGTACTTTTTGTATTCAAGCAGCCGCGTTATCAACTCCTGCTTAGGATCCGGTTCTTCAAGTTCTTCCATTTCCGGTTTAGCTTTGGGAACGAGTATACAGGATTTAATATGCAAAAGAGTTGCTGCCATTACAAGAAATTCACTGGCTATCTCTATGTCAAATTGTTCCATCATGTGCAGTGTTTCTAAATACTGCTCTGTTATTTCAGTTATAGAAATATCCTCGATTCTGACCTTGGATTTTGAAATAAGATGCAGCAAAAGATCCAATGGCCCTTCAAATTGCTGAAGTTTAACAAGATATGGCATATTTATCACCTGGCAGTTATAAGAGTATAGCTAATAAGTCCATGCATGTGTCAGTAATATAAAGAAAAATTATATAAGCCGGGCGTTCGATTATCAGATCCGCTGCACCCAGCAGTAAAAATGCAGCCAGGATATAATTGCTGTAACGTTCATACAGCATAAAGAAACGTATATTGGAACGGAATAATAGATTTTTAATTACCCGATATCCATCTAAAGGCGCTATAGGAATCAAGTTCAGCAATCCAAAAACAATATTAAGGAAAATAACCCGCTCTGATACATCTATAATGGTTTCCATGGCAGATGTGGCAGGACCCAAGGCTTTGAGCAGAGTATATATTACTGCAGCAGCTACAGCCAGCAGGAAATTGCTGATGGGACCGGCTAAAGATACCAGAATATCTCCCAGCTTTTTGTTGCGGAAGTTGGAGGGGTTGACCTGCACGGGCCTGGCCCAGCCATATCCAATCAGAATGAATAATATTAACCCTAACCAGTCAACATGATTCAGTGGGTCCAATGTAAGCCTTCCGTGGTTCCTGGGAGTGTCATCGCCTAATTTTACAGCAGTCCATGCGTGTGCAAATTCATGAAAGGACAAAGCTAAGAATACAGCCGGCAGGCTTAGCAAAATCTCAATCGGCGGTCGGTACATATTTTTTTCCTCCAGATAAATACACTTGAAGTCATTATAACATAAAAAAGTGTGCAATAGCACACTTTTTTGACATGATATGGAATTAGCTGATTTTATTATCTTTTTCTGACCCAGCTGTCAAAGATCTTTTTGAAATAATCAAATAAATTGGCTTTCTTTACATCCCGGTCTGAAACTATATCCAGTGTCTGTATTACTTTGTCTCCCTGCTTTATTGTCAATGTACCTATTTTATCACCTTTGCTTAACGGTGCTTTTATCTTTTCTTCAAGCATTGCTTCCTTTTCATATTCTTTAGGATCTCCGGCTTTAATAAGGAAGCTTACATCCTGAGGAACAACTCCGTTAATAAGCTCTTCTTTTCCTCCTGAAATAAAGACATCACTTGCGACAACCTGGTCTTTCTTCAATACTTGCACAACATCATAGTTGGCAAACCCATAATCCATCAGCTTTGTAGATTCGGAGAATCTTACCTTAGTAGTTGGTGCATTCAGGACTACAGACAACAGCCGCATATTCCCGCGTTTGGCTGTGGCAGACAGGCAATACCCGGCTTCCTGGGTTGAACCGGTTTTAATGCCGTCAGCACCTTCGTAAAACCTTACCAATCGGTTGGTATTGGCTAATTCAGTTTTATTACGGCTCTCCTCAAGAGTATCTACCCAAATGGTACTCCACCTGAAAAATAATGGATGTTTCAACAGTTCACGGGACATAAGGGCAACATCATATGCTGTTGAATAATGGTTTTCTGCCGGCAGACCAGTAGCATTGACAAAGTTTGTGTTGGTCATGCCCAGCTCTTTTGCCCTCTCGTTCATTTTAGATACAAAAACCTCATGAGTCCCGGCTATTTTCTCTGCTATTGCCACACTTGCATCATTACCGGAAGCCACTACTATTGCTTTCATCAAGGCATCTACAGTCAGCGTCTCGCCTTCATGCAGAAATACTTGCGAGCCGCCCATGGATGCAGCATATTCGCTGATTGTAACAGTATCATCCAGTTTCAGTTTTCCCTCATCTATTGCTTCCAAAGCAAGCAATATGGTCATAATTTTAGTAAGGCTGGCAATAGGAAGCTTTTCATGGGGATTTTTCTCATAAAGGATGGTACCGGTTTCATAATCCATCAATATTGCAGATTTTGCCTGTATGTCAAATGGCGGAGCCGCAAAAACTATGGATACATTTGACACGTACAGCAAAATGGCTAAAATCCAAATAATGCAGCAGCGTCGGTATTTCCTCATTTTATCCCTCCTTGTTGGCCTTTATGCCAATATGTTATCCAACAAGAAAGGTTGTTATTCGATTGGTCAAAGCATTGAAACAATGGCCTCGATTAAACGGATAAACTTTCCTTTTACTTTTTCCGCAGTATCAATAACCTCTTGATGAGATAATGATTGCTTTAAAATACCAGCAGCCATATTAGTGATACAGGAAATACCAAGGACTTTTATTTTGGAATGAACGGCAGCAATTACCTCAGGTACAGTAGACATTCCAACTGCATCAGCACCTAAAATGCGTAGCATTCGAATTTCAGCAGGCGTTTCAAAGCTTGGGCCTTGCATCATGGCATATACGCCGGTACGCAGGTCAACCTGTACTTTTTTGCCGGCTTCAATTGCAGTTTTTATAAGCTCCGGATCATATGCAAAGCTCATGTCGGGGAACCTTGGACCCAGTTCATCCAAATTTTTGCCGCGAAGAGGATTTACGCCGCTTAAGTTAATATGATCCGTAATAACCATTATATCCCCGGGCCGGAAGTCAAGGTTAATACCGCCGGCAGCATTTGTTATAATAAGTGTTTCTATGCCTAAAACCTTCATTACATGAATGGGCAGGACAACTTCCTGAATGCTCTTGCCTTCATAATAATGGAAGCGGCCTTGCATAGCCAGGACCTGTTTGCCTAAATAACTCCCTATAACAAACCTTCCTTTATGGCCTTCTACAGTTGTTCCTGGAAACCCAGGTATTTCATTGTAGTGGATATAGATTGGATTTTCTATAAAATCAGCAAGCACGCCAAGACCTGACCCTAAAATCATACCAATTCTGGGAAGCGTTCCTTCCGGTAATCGCTGTTTGATAAACTCAGCAGCTTTTCTGTACAAAAATATCATCCCTTTCATGCCGGAGTATAATGAGTATAAAATAATGAAGTTTATCAGCTATGAGTATCAATCAGAGGAATTTTTATAAAACCAGCTTTCTTTTAAAACTAATCCCCTTTAAGGTGGGCTTTACACCTAAAAGTTCCAGTACAGTAGCGCCGATATCGCTGAACGTCTCTAACACGCCAAGGTTTTTGCCCTTAGCCAGAGATTTTCCATATACCAGCACTGGTACATACTCTCTGGAATGGTCTGTGCTGGGGGTTGAAGGATCACATCCATGATCAGCAGTAAGAATGAGTACATCGGTTTCTTCCATGGCAGCAGTCAGTTCAGGTATCCTCCTGTCAAATGCCTCTAAAGCCCCGGCATACCCTGCTATATCGTTGCGATGCCCATACAGCATGTCAAAATCAACAAGATTTACAAAAATCAAGCCTTTGACTCCGTCCTTCATGAGATTTAAAGTTACATCTATGCAATTATCGTTTGATTTTGCCGGAATGGATCTTTCCAAGCCTCGTCCTGCAAATATGTCTCCGATTTTGCCAACGCCTGTAGTGGAAATCCTATGCTGCGACAAAACATCAAGAATGGTTGGCTCTACAGGCGGTAATGAAAAGTCCCGTCTGTTTTTAGTACGGACATAATTTCCTGAGCTTCCTGTAAAAGGCCTTGCTATTACACGGCCTACCCCATGTTCTCCCTGCAATATTTTCCTTGCAGCCAAACAATAATCATAAAGTTTTTCTACGGGAACAATATCTTCATGGGCAGCTATTTGAAAAACGCTGTCGGCTGAAGTATAGACAATTAGTTTACCTGTCCTTACATGTTCATCGCCTAACCTATTGATGATTTCGCTCCCTGAGGCAGGCTTGTTCCATAGGTACTCAGCACCTGTGGCTTCGCAGAATGAATTCATGATTTCAGCAGGAAAGCCGTTTGGGTATACAGGAAAGGGTTTGTCCAACCGGATGCCGGCAATTTCCCAATGACCTGTGGTAGTATCCTTTCCTTTGGAAACTTCTTTTGCTTTGCCGTAACACCCTATCGGTGAAGGATCAGAGAATGGAATTTGAATATTGTCTATATTTCCAATGCCAAGTTTTACAAGATTAGGTATTTGAAGGCTGCCCATTTCCCTGATAATATTGCCCAGGGTATGACTGCCCTGATCGCCAAATTCAGCTGCATCAGGCAATTCTCCTATTCCGACGCTGTCCATGACGATTAGTATAACCCTTGTTGTCATATATATCCTCCGAATTTAAACTATATAATTATCCTAACCACTACAAACATTAATAAACAGGGAAAAAAATCTTAAAATTAAGCCCCACCCGGTTGTTAAGACAAATTGGGATGGGGCTTTGTATAAGAAGATTTTAGATTTAAATTGACTTGACTGTAAATCTGTGTAGTAGATATATCAGAATGGCCAAGTATTTCCTGAACTGAACGTATATCCGCTCCACTCTCTACCATATGAATAGCAAATGAATGTCTTAAAGTTTGCGGTGTAATTTCTTTTTCAATATTGGCCATTTCCTTATACTGCTTGATTATCTTCCAGAAACCCTGCCGGGTCATTCGCTTGCCATGAACATTTACAAACAAAGTATTATCTGCAGGGTTTCGAAGCAGTTTTCCTCTTGCAATTTTTATATAGTTCTTCAGATGCTGCAGAGCTGCAGGTGTTATGGGAATTATTCTCTCCCTCCCGGATGGACCTATGCATCTTAGATAACCAACTTCAGTGTTAATATCATCAAGGTTCAAGGAAATCAGCTCAGATACTCGTATGCCTGTTGCGTACAGTAATTCGAGCATTGCCTTATCCCTAATGGATTTACAGTCATCACCCTGAGGTTGATTCAATAAACGTTTGGCCTCATCACTTGTCAAAACATTGGGCAGCTTTCTTTCGTTTTTTGGCGGAACAAGATTGCTTGTAGGATCCTGTTCAACCAGATGATTCATCAAGAGATATCTATAATAGCTTCTTAAAGAAGACATCTTGCGCTGTATAGTGGAAGGTGCTCCACCCTCCTTTTCCAGGGAAAGCATGTAGGTCAATACAATAGCATGAGAAGCATAACGAATATGCGTAATATTTTTGGATGACAGGTACTCAATGTACTGCCTTATATCGCTTAAGTAAGATTCCAGCGTATTGGCAGACAAATCTTTCTCTGATTCCAGGTATGCAGTATATTTATCCAGATAAAACTCCATTAAAATAATCTCCTTACACCATCAAACTAAACATATGTATTCAACATAAAAATCAAAAATCCTTTTTATTCTTAATGACATATTTTCAGTCAAATACCCATCGAAACAATCCAAAAAATACCGGACTGATATAAGCTTCAATCAGACTGCCTGCAACCAGTGCCAGGAACAAAACCAAAATCTTTAAAGTATAGTTACCCATATTTCGTTTCATTTGCTCTCTGGACATGATGTTCTTTCGGTTTTTCAACCGTTCTATTGAGTATTCCAGGGCAATAACTCCTATTCCAAGGACACTGGGCAAGTATACCAGGGTTTGAGGAATAATGCATACAAGCGTAAACAATATGCCGCCAAAACGATACTGGCTTATAAGAAATCCTAAGGCAAAGCCAATAAAAAAGCTTCTTATTCCGACAAAAAGGATGACGAAAGGCATTCCAAACATAAACAGGCCTGCCAGCCAGATAAGAAATGTACTTTGAAAGTTTTGCCAGACAGACTGCCAGAATACTGCGCTTTTGTTAATTGGCATTTGTGAGGTATGCTGAAAAAATGCCTCAAGGTAACCACCCAAGGCTGATTTTTGATCGCTGGACATAGCGCCGGCTGTAAAGGTGCCTGCAGCAATTCCGGTTAAAATGGCAAACAGGACAGTCAGGTATAATGGAATGTTTTTTTGTATATGCATTATGATATCTGTTTTTAATCGTTTCAGCACATGCCCTGCCCCCCATAGCAACCGACTATATTGATTAATATGACAGACAAGCCTGTTTTATAACCTGTCCAAGCGATAAAATAATGCCAGTGATTTTTTTGCTGCAGCTCCGATTCCTAAAAAAAAGGCCGGGTCATCCTTAATGCCTCTGCCCATGGTAGTTATATTCAGCCTATAATACTCCATAACCTCCCTTATACTGCTCCCATCGGCAATGCATAACCTGTGCCTTGACAGTACTTTATTTTCATGTAATTGCTTATATATTATTTGAATCTGCTTTTTTTGTAGGATTGGCAATGTAACAAGGACAGATGACTGAACTATTTCTGTAAGCATGGTAATGGAGTGATGGCTTAATCCAAAATGGCGCTGCCTGCCTTCGGCAAAGCTGATGCGGGGAATATAACAGCACTGTCCTCCTGAACGGATTGCCAGGTCAATATAAAATCCCATCTCCAAGCCGGAGAAGCCATAACGGGTACCGGTTCCTACAATACCCGGTCCCATGGAAACCAGGATTATATCGGATTCATCTACCCATGCAGCTGTCTGCAGTCCTGTATAGATGTTTACACACTCATAATCGCCTCCAAAGGCATTGCCTATTGTAATAACGGAGTCAACAAGGTTGTGCTTTTTTAAAAAGTCAATGTTACGGCTGAGTTTTAAAGGGAGTGCGCCTTGATCAGTCATTATATAGCATATGCGAAGCCGGGGGCAGTGGTATTTAAAATAGGCGCACAGCGGAGGAATCATGCTGTGCAGCTCACCAAAACAGATCAGCTTTTTCTTTAAATTCAGTTTGCTGTTATATAGTTCTTTTGCACTTTGTATTTCTTCTTCAGCATAAGGTACTTTTACCTGGAACGGGGTATAACGCACCTTCATGCCATGCCCTCCTGGTGACATTGAATGCTCTTTGTGAGAGCAGTTAATCACAACAAAGTGATAACCACCGGTGCCTAAACCCAGGGAAGCAGCAGTTGTATTAAGATAAAGCAGATCTCCTTTCGATATACTGCCGGTTATATCATCATAATTTATAGCTTTTTTAACAGGGTGGTCAATATCCAGCAATACTTCAGTTACCCCGTTTCTTCTTTCTAAAATCTCTGTAACTCTTCCCATGCGATACTCCAGCATAAAATCATCTCCCGCGCTTTCTGCCCAGCATATCAATTTTCTTAAGCAGGGGCACCTCATCAATGATTTTGGATATTGATTTGTATTCAGAAAGTATATGCATTAAGATCAGAAAAACAACCAATATTCCTTTTGCATGCAAAGACAGTGCAGCAACTCCGTAATATCCCATAATACCCCCTAAAAGATTTGACCCTGCATCCCCCAGCATATATTGTTCTTCCAATTCCCCCCCAATATATAAAGCTAAAACTACTGCCACAGGAAGCAGTAAATATGCATCCAGAAATCCGGTTAATACAGCAGCAGCCAAAGTGAAAAAACTAAAAACTTTGACAGCCCTGCCCGGCCTTAAGTCTAAAAGGTTGATAAAGTTAACTGATAATGAAAAAAGCAGGACATCCATAGTAACAATAAAAAAGCTGCTGCTTCTGGACAGAGCCAGGAAAAAACCAAAAAGTACTCCCACTATAGCTTTCAGCATTCCGGTTGACATCCTGCCATTCATAAAGGTTCTGAAGTGGCCGGCAAGACCTTTCGAAGCGGAGTCTCCAAGGATATCATCCAGCAGCCCGCAAAAGACAAATACAGGCATCATGGCTGTGTACAAGACATGCTCTGAAGCAGGCTGCAGCAAGTAGAAAGGCAGAGAGGCAAGCAAACAGGGAAATAAAATAAGAAGCCCGCCTCCTGTTAATACCTTTTTGCCGGAATAATTTTCTACATAAAGCTTTTTAAGGCTTAACAATGATAGCAAACGGGATTTCATGCCTATAAAGGCTAACCCGGCTATAATACCTGACAATATCAGCAATACAAGGTTCAAGCTTTATCATGCTCCTTGGGAAAACTGCATTTAAGCTTCAGAAACATTCTCTCTGCCAGCTTTTTAATAAAGACACCTAAGATGTCCCGAAACTGACGGAAGCGATGGAGGAATCCCCGAATATCCCTGCCTGTAGTACGGTGCTTCATATTAACATCCACTTCCTGTACCTGCATGTCCATTGTGAGCATATCCACCGTCATCCCGAATTCTATGCCAAAGCCGCTGTAATCAAAAAGTTCAGGTTTTAGCACGCTGCGAAGGAAAGCACGCTGGCCTGAGAGCACACTGGATAATTGTTTACCGGTAAGAAAGTGCAGACCTTTGGCAGCCAATTGCTTTACCAGCCCGAATCCGCCGCGGCCTGGGGTCATTGGAAAACGGGCGATCACAGCCTCTGCCTTTCCTTCATAAATAGGCTCAATCAGCTTTAGCACCTGGTCTGCGCTTTCACCTAAATCTGCATCCAGGAAAACAATTATGGGACTTGTAACGGCTTCATATCCTTTTTTCATTGCATAAGCCTTACCCCTGTTAACCGGCATTGATATAACATCTGCTCCTGCATCAGAAGCTGCAACGGCAGTATTATCGGAAGACCCGTCATCTACGACTACAATCCGTTCAATTATGGGAAATTTTAAAAGGGCTTTTACGGTTTTACCAATGATATTCTGTTCATTATAAGCCGGTATGACAACGGCTGCCTTAAATTCTTTTTGGTTCACTGCAGATCCTCCTCAGCGGCTGCAGTCTTATCTTCATTATCTGAAGTGATCTGCTTTAAAAACAAAGGGCTGGGCAGAGAATCTGAAGCAAACGAACTCAAGCCGAAATTCCCTTTATTGCCGGATAAGACAGAAGCAAGAGCCAGCTGGCCATAAATGGAATCCACATGATCAACAGTGGATATCCCCAGTGCTTTATACTCCGGAACAGCACTTTCCGCTACTTCACCTGGTTCTACGGCAACTATAGGTATGCCGGCTTCCATAGCACGCTGAATCAGGATATTATCATAATTCAATGTAGAAGTACCCTGACCATACAGCACTATAATATCAACCGGATATTCACAAAGCCCGGTGCGGGATACCAGCATAAGCTCCTCTGCTTCCTGTATCAAAGGAGTAATACCGCCATAATCCATGCTGTAAATCAACTCATAAATAACAGCTTGAATAACATCTTCCGGTTTCTGTACTTCATGAATAATACTGCCATTCCATTCAGTAATTTCAGGCTGAATAGCTACAGCATATTGTATTGATGCACCTGCCAGATTAAGAAATTCCAGCAAATTTTGCAATGATGCTGTTTGAGAGAAAGTGACCACTCCAACATGCAAATCTGAAAATCTGTCCTTGACTATTTCTTTTAGTAACAGTGACGATAAATCATATAATTGATTTCTTTGATCTTCCAGGCCATGTATTTCCTTTTTCAACTGCTCTGTTTCTGATCTAAGACTAAAATATTGCTCTTCTATCTGGCGGATTAAATTAGTCTGCTGATTTTCTACAATATTCTGACTTTCCAATGTTATTCCTATCATCATACCTAGGCCTAACGCCAGAAATATACCCACCATGAGAGTTACATAGTATTTTATGTTAACCATATATTTCACCTATAGCCCTAATAAAATTTTCAGGCGAAGTGTTATTAAATGATACAGTTCCTGTATTAGAGGTGACATTTTTGCTACCATAGCAACAGGAAAAAGCACCGACAGGAACATTGCAATAATATAGGATGGCTTAAGCCTGTTCCGGTACAGCTCACTTACGCCTTTAGCATCAATTACTTTATATCCTACCTTCATTCGAACCAAAAAGGTACTTGCCATTCCCTTTCTGCCCTTTTCCAAAAAATCTATCATGTTTGTATGGCTGCCCACTGCCACGATCAGCTCAGCCTTATTTTCATAAGCTAATATCAATGCCACATCCTCACTGGTTCCAGGGTATTTGAATATGCCTGCCTTAAGGCCCATACGGCTGATTCTTTCCATTCCCGGAGCACGGCCGTCAGGATAAGCATGAACAATAATCTGCCTGCATTTTGTCAGTGCATGATCACTGACACTGTCCATATCACCGACAATAATGTCAGGAACAAGCCCAAACTCAAGCAGTGCATCCGCCCCTCCGTCTACTGCAATTATTACCGGGTTAACATCTTCTATATATGATCGTATTGCTTTTAAGTCATCCTTATAATTTTTCCCTCTGATTACAATCAGTACATGCCGGCCTTCTATATTAACCCTGATGGGCGGCATATCAGTTGGTGTAAGAATAATATCCTTTTCTCTTATTGCATAATCCAACGTATTATCTATAAAGTCATGGATAACATAACGTATATTTTCTGATGCCTTTTCCATCAAACCCATGATTTCTCTGCTTGTAAGGGCTTTAACACTGCATATGGGTTTCTGATTTATATAAAGCATGTTGTCATCTATTTCAACAATGTCATTTTCATTTACTTTATCAAAGAAATCCAAACCCACATTATCGAAAAGCGGTATTCCTGCCTCACTCAGAATTTTTGGGCCTTGATTCGGAAATGTCCCGCTTATGGAAATATCACAATTAATAACGGCTTTAACCTTTTTTTCCACCAGGTGTATTGCTGCTACCTCATCAAGATCACGATGGCAGATGACTGCAATATCACCCGGCTTCAGCCGGTTTATAAGATTCTTGGTTTTCTTGTCTTTTTTGGCACAGCCCCGGATCAACTCCATCAAGCTCCTAAAGTTAAATTAATAGTATTTTTAGCTTAAATTTACAATTTATGCATATGAAGATTTACAAATATATTCTTTGCCATGATACAAGGGAATATATCCTAAAAACATGCTGTTGCCTGCCTGCAGTACCTGCCGATATGGATGAAAGAAAGACAATAGAGGCATGGCATAAGGGAAATCTGCTGCTTCCGGGGTGAGTACAAATACCAGTTATAAAAATAAAAAAAGGGAGTATCACTCCCATTTGATTTTGATATATTATACAATTATGCAAATTCAAGCATTCTTTTTCTAAAATGCATGTAGTTCTCAAAGCTTACCTCAGCAGGTACTCCATGGTCGCAAGAAGGAATATATCCTCCCCTCTTTTTTAATACAGGCATTATGCGGTCAACCTCTCTGTCAATAGCATCTTTGCCTGCTGCAAGTATTCTTTTATCGAATCCGCCACGAATAAGCAGATCCGGGTATTTTTCTGCAGTGCGTACAACATCGCAGCCGGCAGCAACTTCAAAAGGGCTCATATAGTTCATGCCGATTTCCTTATAAACATCAATTACCGGGTCAGCAAAGCCATCAGTATCTATTTGTATATGGAGTACGCGTTTTTTGTCAAGCTGTCTGCGTTTTATATTAGTTATCAGCTGCTGGTAATAGGGCAGCAAAAACTTGCGGATCATATCAGGAGAAATTAATGGACCATGATTGTAACAGATATCCTCTGCTAAGAACACTTCATCGATAGTTACATACTGCTGATGGACTGCAGTAACAGCATCAGCTAATTTAAACCATGTCTCCATGCAATCTGTTATTAATTCAGGTTCATCATAGAATTTATAAAGCAAATCCACCGGACCGATTAGGCTTCGAAGAAACATGTACCCGCCGATCATATTTTCTATGACAATATAGCCTTCCTCTTCCTTCTTTTTAACAGAATTCAGTTTAGTCTCAGAATTAACATATCTTTCAGGTGAAGAAGGATCTAAACGCCATTTGCAGTTTTCCTGCCACGACTTCATATCTGTTACGGGATGTTTTAAATATTCCGGCATAAATCCACTGCGTCTGTTCTTAAAATATAAAACATGTCTTCCCGCATAATCCTGCACAACCTCATAATCTCCCCTGTCCTCAATTATTACTTCATCAAACATGGGCATAAAGGCAGCTTCGCACCATCCATGCTCAGAAAATGAAATGCGTGGATCAGCATCATATCCAAACAATTGATTTAAGTCCGTTGAATCCGTTATGTATCCCTCGTTTTTCCACCTTTCCAGGCTGTAGAATCCAAATTCTGTTTGAAAAATCGGAGCATCCGGTTTCATATTATAAAAGTTACGCAGTTTTTGGATGGATTTTTTCATTAAACTATCTTCCTTTCTTTGCATCTTGTACCATGTATGCCATTGATAAATAGCTTTTCAATAGAATTAGTTTGTTTCATTACACGCTAGAATAAAGCCTCAGGCACCAAGTACCTGAGGCCTTTATGCAGATTTTTCATAACATATGAGTTATTGCGTGATTATTTATTTCAAATGCTTAAATTGAGGCAGATAATCTTTGTTTTTCTCAAACAGCTCATCAGTCATGCTCTGTATTTCCCTTAGGCTGAGAACTGCTGCAGTCAAAGGATCATGGCATATTGCCTGATAAATTAACCGGGGATTACCTTCCAGGCAGCCTTTAACTGCTAATTCCTCACACAAGGCAGAAGTATTTACTAATGGAGCAATTTGCAATGGAAGTGGTTGTGAATGAATTGGTTCAAGGCCTTTCCTGGAAGCCAATACCGGAACTTCAACACAGCATCCATAAGGCAGGTTGTCAATTAGGTTAAAATTCCGCACATTACCGTTAAACTTATACATGGTGCCGTCACCAAAGCAAGCATTAAAAATATAAGCTGCGTATTCATGACCACGTTCTAGGTTGACAGGTTCTTCAAGGAATTTAATAAAATTGTCACGCCATGTCTTTTCTCCCTTTTCGTATTCTTTCAGAATATAGGCATATTCGCCGGGATTCCATCCAGTACCATGGGTGCAGTACTTTTCTATTAAATCCGGCCGCTTTCTGAACCACGCATTATATTCGCTGTTATGACCAGAACTTTCCGTTACATAGTAATCCAATGCCAAAAACATTTCATTGCGAACCTGTTCTTCGTTATAAATATCTTCATTCTCAGTAATAGCTTTTCGAATAAGAGGATATGCATCCTTGCCATTCCATTTAAATTCCAGGAAAAATGCCTGATGATTAATACCTGCGCAATGATATGTAATTTCCTCCATTGGTGCACCAATCCAGCGTGCCAGCATTGCAGCCGTACCCTGCACACTATGGCATAAACCTGAGGTTTTTACATCAGGCTGAACCTCTTGCATAATTCTGCACAGCATTGCCATAGGATTGGTATAGTTTAAGAATATTGCATTAGGTGCATATCTGCTTATATCCTCTATAATTGAAACCATAACCGGAGCCGTTCTAAGAAAACGGAATATACCTGACGGCCCCCGTGTATCGCCAACATTAATATCTACGCCATATTTCTTGGGAATTTCTATATCATATCTCCAGATATCAACGCCGCCCTGCAAAATTGTACATACAACTCCGTCAGCATTCCTGATTGCCTCAATACGGTCAGTTGTAGCTGTAACAATTACCGGGTAATTCCCTGCTTCAATAATTCTCTCTACCGCTTTTTTTGCATAATTCAGTCTTTCAGTATCAATATCCATTAATGAAATTTCAGCATTCGCCAGTGCAGGAAAAGTAAGTATATCCCTGACAAGGCCTCTGGTAAAGCCGAGACTTCCGGCACCGATAAAAGCAATTTTCTTTCTCATAAGCTTTATTCCTCCGATTCTACAAATGCTTGCTATATATAACTTCTGCGATACCTATTTTACCTTGCGGGTTTGCATTCTGAGCTTATCTGCAACCATAGCTATAAACTCACCGTTGGTGGGTTTGCCTTTTTCGTCGTGAATAGTATATCCGAACAACTTGTTTATGGTTTCTACCCTTCCACGGCTCCATGCAACTTCAATAGCATGACGGATAGCCCTTTCCACCCGGCTGGGCGTAGTATTGAACTTCTTGGCAATTCCGGGATAAAGCTCTTTAGTGATTCCGCTTAGAAGCTCAATGTCGTTTACAACCATTGAAATGGCTTCTCTTAAATACTGGTAGCCTTTTATATGTGCTGGAACTCCTATTTCATGAATAATATTTGTTATGTCTGCTTCAAGATTGCGTTCTTTGTTGGATTCTAAAATGCTTGAATTTGGCATCAAGGAAGATGATGAGAGTGAATGTTCAGGAGCTGTAAAGTCATTGGCTGTCAGTTCGCGTATGCGTTTGACAAATACCTCCAAATCAAAGGGCTTGACAATATAATAATCTGCCCCAAGGGCAATGGCTCTTTGTGTTATTTTATCCTGACCAACTGCTGAAAGTATTATTATTTTAGGGAATTTCTCTATATTTTCATTGCCGAGCCTCTCCAGTACACCAAGCCCGTCCATATGCGGCATAATAATATCCAGTACTACTACATCAGGATTAAGCTTATGAATTTGATTAATAGCTTCTACTCCATCATGTGCTACTGCAACAACTTCTATGTCATCCTGTTTTGATAGATACTGACATATTATATCGCAAAAGTCCTTGTTGTCGTCTGCTATGAGTACTGTGATTCTCTCGCTCATATGAAATGACCCCCTATATTTTTTGTTAAAAACAAAATAAAATACCAATAATTTCTATTTATGTTATAACATATTACCTATTCGACAAATACAGAATTATTCCTGCTTATTTAGAAAATTTAAATAACTTAATCAATTGTCTTCTATTATCTTATTTACCTCTTCCAGCATCCATTCTATAAAAATTCCATAGCCTTTTTTCGGGTCATTAACAAAAACATGAGTAATTGCACCGACAATTTTCCCGTCCATAATTATAGGGCTTCCACTCATGCCCTGCACAATTCCCCCGGTCTTTTCCAGCAGCCTGGGATCAGTTACTTCAATAACCAGTCCCTTGGGGTTAGGAGAGGCCTGACGGTTTACCTTCAGGATCTGTATTTCATATTCCTGGATGCCGCTGTCATCTATGGTAGTCAAAATAGTAGCTCTTCCCGGTTTTATATTATACTGGTAAGCTATGGGCATCGGGTTTTTATATATCGGATTAGTTATCCTTTGATTTGCTTTTCCGTAAATTCCATAAGCGGTATTTTTTATAATACTGCCCAATACCTTTTTGTTGCTTGAAAAATTCCCCACCAGTTCACCGGGAAGTCCCTTTTTTCCTATTTTTACATCAATAATGGTAGATTCGGAAATCTTGCCGTTTTTAACAGACAGCAATGCACCGGTATCTACATCAGTAATTGCATGGCCTAATGCGCCCATATATTGCGTATCCGGGTCTACAAAGGTTAATGTACCAACGCCTGCAGTGCTGTCCCTAACCCATAATCCCAAACGATACTTGGAATCTGTTGCATCTTTGACCGGAAAAATCCTGGTAACAAAAATACGGTTATCCCTTTTGCACTCCAACTCTACTGATTTGCCCTTTACCTTGTTTACTAATTTTGACAAATGATCAGCATCTTTAACCGTTACACCGTTAACCTTTTCAATAACATCACCCGGAAGCAGTCCGGCATCAATGGCAGGAAAATGAGTAATGCCGTTCTCATCAGTGACTTCTGAGGTGCCTACTATCAACGCACCACTGGTATACAGGGATACTCCTATGGAGTTTCCTCCGGGTATCAGCTTTTTTGGCGAAGTTACATTTATAGTAAGCCTTTTTACAGGGATGAAGCCAAAAAGCATAAAGTCAACGGCTACATTTCCCTGGTTCACAGGCTCAATAGCTAAAGGCCTGCTGATATCAAAAGTTTGCCGGTCCTTTAATGAGTCTCCGTTGAATTTCAGTACATCTATTTCTTTTTCATTTCTAACTTTAGCCTGCAAAGGCAATCCAAAATCCAGTATTTGGATATCCCCTTCAAAAATATGCAATTCTGAAGGGAACCTGGCAATATCCTGAACAACAGATGAGTAATTAAAGGCTAAAAATAAGGCTGCCAATAAAACTCCAATTATTTTTTTAGTAACTAATCTTCTCATCCTACACGCCCCGCACAAATCATTTAGTTTAATATTTTAAAAGCATGATAATTTTAAGTTAACCTTAATGTAATGATTTATACGGGAAATAAAAGCATAAAAATAAAAGGGTATTCTACCCTTTATTTTCCTTTTTCACCTGCTTTGTGAAATGTTTTGCATGCTGGATTCCTTGTGCTGAAGCGCAGATTCTATCAATTCCCCTGCATGTTCCAGGCTGATGGGCGTTAGATTGCTTCCCCCGATCATTCTTGCAATTTCATATTTTCGTTCTGCTAAGTTCAGCTTGGTTACATTAGTCCGCGTATGACCGTTTGTTACGGTTTTTTCTATAACAAAGTGGCAGTCCGCCATAGAAGCAATCTGTGGCAGATGCGTTACGCATATTACCTGCCGGTTCCTGGCGATTGAGCCGATTTTCTCTGCTACTTTTTGCGCCGTTCTTCCGCTTATTCCTACATCAATTTCATCAAAAATCATGGTAGGTATCTCATCAAGTTCTCCTAAAATAGACTTAAAAGCCAGCATTACCCTGGACATTTCACCGCCGGATATAATTTTCGACAAAGGTTTCAAAGGTTCTCCCGGGTTGGGTGAAATGAGAAACTCCACAGTATCGCACCCGTTTTCCGTAACGCCGGTTATTTCTGCATCTTCACCGGCATTATAATCTGGGGATACTATATTTACTTTAAAAACAGTTTTATTCATATTAAGATAAGCCAATTCTTTGGTCAGTTCTTTTTCCAAAAATGCAGCACACTTTTTCCTCATGCCGGTGGTTTTTTCACATAGCCTCAAAACCTTTTTGTAATGAACATCATTCTCTTTGTATAATGCTTCAAGTCTCTCCTGGCTGTTATCAATGGCATCAAGTTCTGCTTCCATTTCAGCTTTCAGCTTGAGGATATCTTCTATTGTACTCCCATATTTTCTTTTTAAAACCAAGATTTCATTCAGTCTGGATTCTATCTGTTCAAGTCGGTCAGGATCATATTCAAAACTGTCCCTGTAAACTCTCAGGTCCTGAATTGAATCTTCCATGGTGTATTGAAGGTTTTCAAGGCGTCCGGCTATATCGTCCAGGGTTTGGTCAATATCCTGTATGCTTCGCAGCTGGCTGACTACTTCAGCAAGGCCGTCCAATATGGGCAGGGTTCCTCTGCCTCCTGTATAAAGTGCATTATATGCATCATTTACTATAGTTGCTATTTTCTCGGCGTTGAGCAGGATTGTCCGTTCCTTGCGCAGGGTATCTTCCTCACCAGGTTTTAGCGAAGCCTTTACGATTTCATCTATTTGATACTTAAGAATATCCCTCCGTCTTTCTCCGTCCTTATTCCAGCCAAGTATTTTGCTTATTTCTTTTTTTATGTCCTGCCAGGATAAATATGCATGGCGAAGTTCTGACTTAAGTTCAGCAAGCTCAGTCCCTCCAAATCTGTCTAAGATATCAATATGAGATTCCGGAGAAAGAAGAGACTGATGATGGTGCTGCCCGTGAACATCAACCAGATGCCTGCTTATTTCCCGCAGCATGGACAGCGTAACCGAACGACCGTTAACTTTGCACAAGTTCTTTCCCTGGGAGGTTAATTCTCTCATCAGCAGAAGGGTGCCGTCTTCTTCTGGAGTAATGCCAAAGTCCTCCAGAATCCCATTGATCCTGTCTGCATCCGGCAATGAGAAAAGAAGCTCAACCCGGGCAAAATCCTTACCCGTCTGTATAAGTTCACGGTCTGCTCTTTCACCTAATGCCAGGTTTACCGAATCAATTATGATGGATTTTCCAGCTCCGGTTTCGCCTGTCAGAACATTAAAACCTTCATCAAAGCTGATTGTCAGATCATCAATCAAGGCAATGTTCTGAATGGAAATTTCGCGAATCATAAAACCCCCCCATTCTTAGCATGAAAGAACAACATTCATGGCAACGGGCTTATTTGCGCATTAGTTTAGAAAATCGCTTCATAACATCGTTTACAAGGTCATTTTCTCTTACAACAACCAGGATAGTATCGTCTCCTGCTATGCATCCGATTATCTCCGGCCAGTTCATTGCATCTATTGCAGAAGCAGCTGCCTGTGCGCCGGCAACAATTGTTTTTATTACAATGAGATTGTTTGCATGATCCATGGATATAACAGATTCAGAAAAAACCCGGAATAAACGATCTGATAATTCAGGCTCAGTTCTATCCATAACGGCATACTTGTATTTTCCGGATTTCCCCATTACCTTTACCAGCCGCAGCTCTTTTATGTCCCTGGACACTGTAGCCTGCGTAACATCCATGCCGTTATTGCGAAGTTCCGCTGCCAGCTCTTCCTGAGTTTCAATATCCTTTTCTTCGATTAATTTGAGTATAAGTGCATGTCTTTCGTACTTCATACTCCAGCCCACTCTCCATTCATTATTCCTGTTTATTTTATATAAAAAATTAATTACATCTTGCGTGCTGATAGTTTGCTGCGCAGCAGATTGAAAAAACCGTAACCGGAAAACCTTATCAATTGCGTCTGCAATGCTGATTTGCTTATGATTATCCTGTCTCCCTCGGTAAGATCAACAGCCTGCTGGCCGTCTATGGTTACCTGTATGTCTCTGTTCTTATCTACTACTTCAACCTCAATTATTGAGGAAGCATCAGTAACGATTGGTCTGGATGTTAGTGTATGAGGACAGATGGGAGTCATAAGCAGGCATTCCATTCCGGGATAAATAATGGGTCCTCCTGCTGAGAGGGAATATGCAGTTGACCCTGTAGGACTCGAAATTAAAAGACCATCAGCTGCGTAATTGTTTACAAATTCTCCGTTAATCTTTAGGTTTAGATGAATTATCCTGGCAAAGGAACCTTTTGCAACTGCCACATCATTAAGTGCCTGGAATACTCTTACAGGTTCCTTTTCCCTATACAGCCGGGCTTCCAGCATCATTCTTTTTTCTATGTAATATGAGCCGGATTGCAAAGCATCCAGGATCATATCACAATCTGACATTTCTGCTTCTGCCAAAAATCCAAGGCGGCCAAGGTTGATGCCCACAAGCGGTTTTCCGTATGCAGCTGCCTTGCCGGAAGCATGCAATATGGTTCCGTCCCCGCCCAGTACCAAAATAAGGTCTGAAAGCTGGTATAATTCCTTCTCCCCCAGCAAGGTGCCTGTTTCAAAAAGATTATAAACTGAAGAAGTAACCAAAGGCTGCATATTGCGCTTTATTATACCCTGAAGAACCTTTTTGGTGCATTTCCCTTCATTGTCTTTGGATAAATTGGTTATAATTCCAACCTTGACCATACAATCACCTGCCTAATACAAAAAATCATGCGCCTTGCTGACAGTTACTTCTATCAATTTTGGAATATCTGCTTCTTCATAGTCCTGGCTGCCCTTGTAAAAATGGGCTAAAAACTCAATATTTCCTTCAGGACCCGTTATTGGCGAAAAATCTAAGTTTAATACCTGTAAATCTATATTTCGGGCAAAGTTCAATATTTCTTCCAGCACTTCCCTGTGAAGTGCTGCATCCCGTACAACGCCTTTTTTCCCCACTTTGCCCTTGCCTACTTCAAACTGCGGCTTGATCAGACTGACAATATGGCTGTTGTCTGTGACCAGGCCGGATGCAACAGGCAAAACTAATCTCAGTGAAATAAAGGACACATCAATCACAGCACCCTGAGGGGCATCGTCAAGGTCTTCCTTGCGAACATTCCTTATATTGGTTCTCTCCATAACAACTACCCTTGGGTCCTGTCTAAGTTCCCAGGCCAGCTGCCCGTATCCTACATCTATGGAATACACCTTT
>DUSN01000131.1 GCA_012842605.1 Clostridiales bacterium | reverse complement strand
GTTTCCAGCAGGCATCCTCGACTGCCCAGTGAGGGTAATCGCCTTTTGCTGTGCTGCAGCCTCACCGGCGATTAGCGCCACGGCCATCAGGCACACAACTAATGCTAAAACCCACGACTTTCTTTTCACCTTCACCTACCTCCTTCTGTTTAGTTTCTCAAGCTGCTAAAGTTACACTGCACCTTGTTGCGCCAATAACACCCCCTTCCTCGTTATTATCATGCTTAAAACCTTAACCACCGGCCATCCTGTTGGGCAGCCACAAGATTATTTGCGGGAAAATTGCACACAGCAATAAGGCGACCATTATCAGTATAATAAACGGTATTACACCCCTTATTATGTCGGTGGTTTCTATTCCAAGTTCGGGCGGTGCCGAGCCCTTCACAAAGAATATGGCGTAGGCGAACGGCGGTGTTAAAAACGACATTTGGAGGTTAACGCATATCATCATGGCAAACCATATGGGGTCAAATCCGAGTTTTGCGGCTATTGGGGTCACTATGGGGACCAAAAGCAGGACGATTCCTATCCAGTCTATGAACATCCCCAAGAAGAAGGCTACCACCATTATGATGAGGAATGCGCCCCATCTTCCGCCTGGGGCTCCCAGAATGATGTTTCCCACCACATCGCCGCAGCCGGCCCTCAAAAAGACCCCTACGAAAGCGGTGGCCATGGCGATTATGAGGTAAACCATGCCGCTTAGACGTATGGTGTCTATGGCCACCCCTTTTAGTATATCCCAGCTGAACTTGCGGTAGATAATTGCTAAGACGGTAGCGGCAAAAGCGCCGACGGCGGCAGCTTCCGTGGGGGCAGCTATGCCGAAGAAGATGCTCCCCAAGACCGCCAAGATCAATATTAGAGGAGGGAGGAGCGAGACGAAAAGCATGGAGAACTTCTTTGAAAGCGGTATGCCTTTGACCTCTTCTTCGGGCACTGGAGGGCCAGCCTCTTTGTTGATAAGACAGTAGACTATGATGTAGATGCAATACAAAGCAGAGAGGAGAAACCCTGGGAAAAAGGCCCCAAAGAAAAGCTTTCCTACAGAAACTCCCGCAGCAGGTCCGTATACGACGAGCATTATGCTGGGAGGGATCAATATGCCGAGCGTTCCGCCCGCGCAAACCGCGCCGGTGGCCAATGCCTTATCGTAACCTCTGGTAACCATGGGGGTAAGGGCAAGAAGGGCCAAGGTAGTGACGGAAGCAGCTATAACGCCCACGCAAGCTGCTAGGATCGTGCCGATCAATATCGTAGCTACGGCGAGGCCCCCTCGCAATTTGCCGAGCCAGACGTAGAGGGCGTCAAAAAGCCCCTCTGTAATCCCTGAGCGTTCCAACATATTGCCCATGAAGGCAAAGAGCGGCACGGCCAACATCGTGTAGTTTGTGAGCTGAGCAAATATGCGACCGTAGTATAGCTCCAATGTGCTCGAAACGCCGAAGACCAATGAGCCGATGAGAAGCCCCATCGTGCCGATCCCTAAGGCGAAAGGAAAGCCTGTAAGGACCGCTACAAATACGCCACCGAGCATAAGAATCGTGGTAACTTCAGGTGTAAGCGTCATAGCGGTT
>DUSN01000047.1 GCA_012842605.1 Clostridiales bacterium | reverse complement strand
TGAAGCCGGATGATGTGCTTGATGTTTGGAAAAGAATAAAATTTGAAGTGTTATGTTAACTATGACTTTTAATGGGTCGAACAGTGGCTTTGGTCACTGATTTAATACAAAATAATTGTACAAGGAGTGTGAGTATGGAATTTTGGTTTTCTGAATTGCAGACACCTGACGTAAAGCTGTCCATTCGTGTGGACAGGCATCTGTACAGCGGCAAAAGCGAGTTCCAGAGAATTGATGTGTTTGAATCACCGGAATTCGGCCGGTTTCTTACTCTGGACGGCTACATGATGCTCACCGAGAAGGATGAGTTTATCTATCATGAAATGATTACTCATGTTCCCATGGCGGTTCACCCCAATGTGAAGGATGTACTGGTAATCGGAGCAGGCGACGGCGGGGTAATACGTGAGCTGACCCGATATCCTGATATTGAGAGGATACATATGGTAGAGATAGACCCCATGGTTGTGGAGGTATGCAAAAAGTATCTTCCGAAGACTGCGTGCAAGCTGGATGATCCCCGACTTACCATTTATTATGAGGATGGGCTGCGCTTTGTCCGCTCCCGTGTGGATATGTATGATTTGATTATTGTAGACTCCACCGATCCCTTCGGTCCGGGGGAAGGCCTGTTTACCAGGGAATTTTATGGAAATTGCTACAAAGCGCTCCATGAGGACGGCATCATGGTTAACCAGCATGAGAGCCCGTTCTATGAAGCTGATGCAACTGCCTGCCAGCGTGCACATAAACGGATTGTGGAATCCTTTCCCATAAGCCGGGTATACCAGGCTCATATTCCGACATACCCTTCCGGTCACTGGCTGTTTGGTTTTGCCTCCAAGAAGTACCATCCGCTGAAGGATTTGAATGAAGAACGCTGGAACAGCCGCGGACTTATATGCAATTACTATACTACAACTCTGCATAAAGGCGCATTTTACCTGCCGGCTTATGTAGAAGAGCTGCTGAAAAAGGTTGAACATATGGATGATTGATTTTCAGTCCAACGGTTTATGATATTAATTGCAAGGCATTAATTCAAGACACTAAATGCAGTACATTAAATACAGAACATGGTAAATGATAAGCTATAGACTGAGCTCGCAGCTTATGCCGGGCTTAAACTTTTGTCAAAGCTCAGGATATCAGCTGCAGGTAGAACTGCCGGATTAATGTATAACTAAGATTTGATTTTTGCAGGCACAAAAGATAATCAAAGGAGTGAACAATATGGGTAAAGCGTTGATTATAGGAGCCGGAGGGGTGGCTTCGGTTGCAGTACATAAGTGCTGTCAGAACAGTGAGGTTTTTGATGAGATCTGCATAGCCAGCAGAACAAAATCCAAGTGTGATGCGCTTAAAGAAAAGCTGGAAGGCACTACAAAAACAAAGATAACCACAGCCCAGGTGGATGCCGGGAATGTTGATGAACTGGTTGCATTAATAAATAAGGAAAAGCCTGATATTGTCATGCATCTGGCGCTGCCATACCAGGACCTGGCTGTGATGGAAGCCTGCCTTGCTACGAAGACACATTACCTGGATACTGCCAACTATGAGCCTGAGGATACTGCCAAATTTGAATACAGCTGGCAGTGGGCTTATAGGGATCGCTTTGAAAAGGCCGGTATTACGGCACTTTTAGGAAGCGGTTTTGACCCGGGTGTAACAGGTGTATTTACTGCCTATGCACTGAAGCACGAATTTGACGAAATACACTACATAGATATTCTTGACTGCAATGGCGGGGATAATGGCTATCCCTTTGCCACCAACTTCAACCCTGAGATAAACATCCGTGAAGTTACGGCAAACGGCTCCTATTGGGAGAACGGCAGATGGGTGGAAACCAAGCCGCTGGAAATCAAGCGCACCTACAATTTTGAAGGTGTAGGCGAGAAAAATATGTATCTTCTGCATCATGAGGAGATTGAAAGCCTGGCAAAAAATATTCCGGGTGTTAAACGCATAAGATTTTTCATGACCTTCAGCGACAGTTATCTGACCCACCTGAAGTGCCTGGAGAATGTGGGTATGACCTCAATCAAGCCTATCATGTTTGAGGGCAGGGAGATTATTCCTCTCCAGTTCCTGAAGGCTGTATTGCCCGATCCTGCCTCTCTTGGCCCCCGCACCGTCGGCAAGACCAATATAGGCTGTATATTCCAGGGAGTTAAGGATGGCAGGTATAAGAAGTATTATCTGTACAATATTTGCGATCATCAGGAGTGCTACAGGGAAGTTGGCTCCCAGGCTGTAGCTTATACTACGGGGGTTCCTGCCATGATCGGTGCTATGATGATTCTTACCGGCAAGTGGAATAAGCCAGGTGTTTTAAATGTAGAAGAGTTTGATCCGGATCCCTTCATGGATGCTTTGAACAAATGGGGGCTGCCCTGGAAGGAATCCTATGATCCGGTACTTGTGGAGTGATAATGGTGAAATTGAATTCCGGCCTGCGTACACCCTATTTTCTGGTGGATGAGGCAAGGCTTATTAACAATTTGGAAATACTGAAGGATGTCTCTCAGCGGGCCGGCTGCAAGATCTTGCTGGCCCAGAAGGCATTCTCCATGTTTTCGGTTTATCCGCTGCTGCGGCAATACCTGGCAGGAACAGCCGCCAGCGGTTTGTATGAGGCAAGGCTGGGGCATGAAGAGTTTGGCGGTGAAACCCATGTGTTCTCCCCGGCTTACCGGGAGGATGAATTTGATGAACTGCTGAATTATGCAGACCATATTATATTTAATTCTCCTCTTCAGGTCAGAAAATATGGTGAAAAGGTACGTGCGGCAGAAAAATCTGCAGGGCTTCGGGTTAATCCGGAATGCTCCACCCAGAAAGGAAATTCCCTGTATGACCCATGTGCCCCCGGCTCGCGGCTGGGTACTACCCTGGCCGGCTTTGATGAAAGCATTCTGCCGCTGCTGGATGGGCTGCACTTTCACACCCTGTGCGAGCAGAATTCAGATGCATTGGAGATTACAGTTGAAGCCTTTGAAGAGAAATTCGGCAAATATATGAAAGGCATGAAATGGTTAAACCTGGGCGGAGGTCATCATATAACACGGCCGGATTATGACATAGAGCGCTTGATAAACATAATCAGGCATCTGAGGGAAACATATAATGCGGAAGTTTACCTGGAACCGGGCGAGGCCGTGGTTTTAAATGCCGGTTATTTGGTTGCAGGTGTTTTGGAGATTTTCCGAAATGAAATTGACATAGCCATACTGGATACCTCAGCTACCTGCCATATGCCTGATGTGCTGGAGGTGCCCTACCGCCCTCCGCTGCAGGGAAGCGGCCGGCCGGGTGAGAAAGCACATACCTACAGACTCACCGGCCAAACCTGCCTGGCAGGCGATGTTATTGGGGATTATTCCTTTGACCAGCCCTTAAAAGAGGGGGATCAGCTGGTTTTTGAAGACATGGCCCTTTATACCATGGTAAAAACCAATACCTTCAATGGAATACCTCTTCCCTCCATTGTGCTGAAAGGCAAGGATGGTATCAGCCGGGTAATTCGTTCATTTGGATATGAGGATTTCAAAAGCAGGCTTTCCTGATATGGAAACCCTGCTTTTTTGTGCGCCCAGCATGGGCGCAATCTAACGGGTGAAAGTCCCGAGTACGGGTTGATAGTGCCAAGTACATAGCCAAGAGCAAGGGTGTCCTCGGTGACGAGGAATCTGAAGGAAGCTGGAG
>DUSN01000046.1 GCA_012842605.1 Clostridiales bacterium | reverse complement strand
CTCCAGCTTCCTTCAGATTCCTCGTCACCGAGGACACCCTTGCTCTTGGCTATGTACTTGGCACTATCAACCCGTACTCGGGACTTTCACCCGTTAGATTGCGCCCATGCTGGGCGCACAAAAAAGCGAAGCCAATTGGCTGCGCTTTACCTTTTCAATAACACAAATATATTATATCAGATGATATTTTTAGGTTATTTTGCAGAAGATATCTTCTCTACCCGGATACCTGTCATATGATCGTTAAGGTTAACTTTCTCCAGGGAGTCATCCTTTACCATTTCTATTCTCAAGGCCAGGGTTTCGGTCTTGATATAGTCTTCAAAGATTTCTACAGCCCGTTTTACAGAATCATCGGCATCCAGCTGGATCAGGATGTTGTCCATCATGTCGTAGTCGTTATTTTTCCTCATCTGCTGCACCTTGGAAATGAGTTCCCTTGCCAGGCCTTCATCAATCAGGTCCTGTGTCAGGGTGGTGTCAAGGATGACAAACAGATTGTTCTCAGTTGCTACATTAAAACCTTCCTTGGCTGTAATGGTAACCAGTACATTTTCCTTATTGATCTCAAAAGGTTCTCCATCCAGATCAATTGTCAGGGTTTCACCGCTTTCCAGCCTGGGGGCGGCATCAGCTGCATTAAGACTGTTTAGTACCTTGCTGAACACCTTGATTTTGGGACCCAGCACCGGTCCTAATACCTTGAAATTAGGCTTCAGCTGGAAGTTCATATATTCATGCAATTCCCTGGTAAATACAACCTTTTTGACATTCAGTTCTTCCTGAATCAGCGGTACCAGATGAGCAATTCTCTCTTCATATTTTCCGTCAATCAGCACTTCACTGACAGGCTGGCGTACCTTGATGCGGGCTGATTCTCTGGATGCACGCCCTAAGGTTACCAAATCCCGGACAAGGTCCATGGTTTCTTCCAGTTCAGGATCAATAAGCTCCGGATTTGCCACAGGATAATCGGTCAGATGAACAGAAAGCTCACCAGTCAGATTCTTATACAGTTCCTCAGAAAGGAAGGGTGCAAAGGGTGCTGTCATCTGGGCAAAGCCTACCAGGATCTCGTAGGTGGTATTATAAACTGCCTTCTTGTCATCGGTGAGCTCTGCTGCCCAGAACCTTCTTCTGGAACGGCGGATATACCAGTTGGACATATCCTCGTTGATAAAATCCTGCATACGGCGGATTGCCCTTGTCATGTCATATACTTCAAGGTCTTTCTCAACTGCTGCCTTCAGGCTGTTGAACTTGGACAGAATCCACCTGTCCAGCTCCGCTCTCTGCTGGTAAGGCACAAAGAATTCCTTGGGATCCATATTGTCGGTATTGGCATACAAGGTAAAGAAGTGGTAAACATTCTTTACTGTACCAAAGAATTTGCTCTGAACCTCCCGCAATCCTTCAATGTCGAACCTGGTAGGAGTCCATGGCGGTGATACATAGAGCAGATACCAGCGGAGGGTATCAGCGCCGTACTGGTCAAACAGCTCAAATGGATCGACGGTATTTCCCCTGGACTTGGACATCTTGAAACCGTCCTTATCCAGAATAAGGTCATTGACCAATACCGATTTATAGGGCGACTTCCCGGTAACAAAGGTGGAAACAGCCAGCAGAGAATAGAACCATCCACGTGTCTGGTCAATACCTTCGCAGATAAAGTCTGCCGGGAACAGCTCGCTGAAGTTTTCCTTGTTCTCAAAGGGATAATGATGCTGTGCAAAGGGCATGGAACCGCTGTCAAACCAGCAGTCAATAACATCCTTGACCCGGCTCATGACACCGCCGCATTTTTCACATTTTATATGAACCTCATCCACATATGGTCTGTGAAGGTCTATGCTTTCATCAATAGTTTCCAGCGCTCGCTCTACCAATTCCTTGCGTGAGCCGATGCTGTCCGTGTGCCCGCATTCGCAGCGCCAGATGTTAAGCGGAGTGCCCCAGTAACGTGAACGGGAAATTGCCCAGTCATTCAGGTTTTCCAGCCAGTTTCCGAAACGCCTCTGGCCGACAAACTCGGGATACCATGATACACCATTGTTGTTTTCAATCAGCTTATCCTTAAGCCTGGTCATGGCAATATACCAGCTGGGCTTTGCATAGTACAGCAAAGGAGTCTTGCATCTCCAGCAATGGGGATAATTGTGGACAACCTTTTCCCTCTTGAAAAGCTTGCCCTCCTCCGCCAGCCACTTAATAATTTCCGGGTCAGCGTCCATTACAAACATGCCCTTCCATGGCGTGGCAGTATATCGTCCGGTTTCATCCACAGGCTGCAGCACCGGCAGGTTGTATCGGATGCCAGTCTGATAGTCATCCTCGCCAAAGGCAGGAGCGGTATGAACAATGCCGGTACCGTCTTCTGTGGTAACGTAATCGGCAACAGTTACAAAGAAAGCTTTCTTATCCGCCTCAACAAAGGGCATCAGCTGCTCGTATTCCATATACTCAAGATCCTTGCCCTTCACCTCAGCCAGTACTTCATACTCACCGCCAAGTACAGATGAAGCCAGGTGCTTTTCTACATAATAAACGGTGTCCTGGAACTTCACCTTAAGGTAAGTCTCGTCAGGGTGAACCGTAAGGGCCACATTGGAAGCCAGGGTCCACGGAGTAGTTGTCCAGACAAGGAAGTATTCTTCTGCATCCTTGCGCTTGAATTTGACGTAAACCGTTGTAGTCTTGATTTCCTGATAACCCTGGGCAACTTCATGGGAGGCCAGGCCTGTCCCGCAGCGCGGGCAGTAAGGCAGGATCTTATGCCCTTCGTACAGCATGCCTTCCTTATTGAACTTGTCCAGGATCCACCAGAGGGTTTCAATATAGTCATTGTCCAGAGTGATATAGGGATGGTCCAGGTCAATTTCATAGCCCATCCGCTTTGTCATTTCACGCCATTGCTTCTCATATTTGAAAACCGACTCCCGGCATTTCTGGTTGAATTCTGCTATACCGTATTCCTCAATTTCCTGCTTGTTTTTCAGGTTCAATGACTTCTCAACTTCAATTTCAACAGGCAGACCATGGGTATCCCATCCGGCTTTACGCTTGACCTGATACCCCTTCATGGTCTTGTAACGGCATACCGAGTCCTTTAACGTTCTTGAAATAACATGATGAATACCGGGACGTCCGTTGGCAGTTGGCGGTCCCTCATAAAAGATAAAAGGCTTGCTGCCTTCTCTTAGCTCTATGCACCTATCCAGGATCTTAATTTCATCCCAAAAAGCTGAAATCCTTTTCTCATTTTCGCTTACCGGCAGACTGGATAATGGTTCGAATTTCTTCATAGTTTCATCCTTTCTACTGACAATATGTCTGTCTGATTCTGCTATGCAAATTTTATATGAAAAATAAAAAATCTATAAATAGCATTCAAAACTTTATAATAAAATCCGCTTAAATCCCCTGCATTAAAAAATCCCCTGGCAAAAGCCAAGGGACGGAATTATCCGCGGTACCACCCGTATTATAAGATAGAAATATCTTATCACTCGTTTTGATAACGCTTTACGCGGGGCAGCTTACTCCAAAAAAGTATGTTTCAGTCCCCGGCTCCAAGGTGATTTTCGTTTCAGGGCATCATCGCAGCCTCCCACCAAACAGCTGCGTCTCTGGGAATCAGACCCTGTACTACTGTCCTCTTCACAGCCTTTATTTATCCAGTTTGCATTTTATAATACTTGATATTATAATATTTGTCAAGGCCGTTTTTCTGCACTGCCAACGGTTTGCGGCACTTTTGCCTTATCAAGGAGTGATCAATTTGAAATGGTTTCATAAACTGGAAAGAAAGTTCGGACGGTATGCTATCCGCGATCTGATGACCTATATAGTTGTCTTGAATGCAGTGGTTTACGTTATTACCATGTTTGTGCCACAGAGCAATTTGTACTTCAAGTTCTCCCTGAATCCGTCAGCTATCCTGAGAGGTGAAGTCTGGAGGCTGGTAACATTCCTGTTTCTCCCGCCTGATACCAGACCCATCTGGATTGTTTTCACTTTGTACTTTTACTATTTGATTGGCAGCAGCCTGGAACATCAATGGGGAAGCTTCCGTTTCAATCTATACTATTTGGTCGGTGTTCTCAGTACAATTGCAGCTGCCTTTATCGGATTCAGTGTGGTAACCACAGAGCACTTGAATCTGTCCTTGTTCCTGGCCTTTGCTCACCTGTTCCCCAATTACGAGCTACTTATTTTTTTCTTTTTGCCTGTCAAGGTTAAATTCCTTGCATGGTTTAACTGGGCCTTTATCCTGTTTTCCATTGTATTCAACCCGCTGCCCTGGAAGCTGGCAGCCATAGCATCCGTGGTAAATTATTTCCTGTTCTTCGGACCTGAGCTAAAAACAACAATAAAGCTTCGCTGGCAGACTTACAAAAACCGCCGGCGGTTTCGAAATGCTTTCAAAAATAAATACAAATAATCAAGAAATTAAAGGCAAGCTCAGAACAGCATAAGACTAACTGCCATAATTATCATGCCGGATACCAGACCATATATGGAAAGGTGATGCTCTCCGTATTCCCTGGCTGTAGGCAGAAGCTGATCAAAGGATATAAATACCATGATACCGCCGACAGCAGCGAAGACTATGCCAAACAGGGTCTCGGACATAAACCGGGACAGAATAAGGTAACCTAAAACAGCACCAACCGGTTCCGATATGCCTGACAGGAAGGAGTACAGGAATGCTTTGGGACGGCTGTCCGTAGCATAGTACACCGGCATGGAAACCGCTATTCCTTCAGGTATATTGTGAATTGCAATTGCTATGGCAATTCCTACACCTAAGCTGGGATCGCGGAGAGATGACATGAATGACGCAAAGCCTTCGGGAAAGTTATGAATCGTTACAGCAAGCGCGGTGAACAGACCTGTTCGCAGCAGCTTGCTTTTCTTTTCCATCCAGTCTGGCGGGTCTTCTCCCCTGATATCTTCAACTTTTCTGGTCTCATGAGGGTTCTCATAATCAGGCACAAGGTTGTCAATTAAGGCAATAACAAACATCCCGCCAAAAAAAGCAGCCAAAGCAACCCAGGATCCTGTCTTATTCCCCAGCTCACCTACCAGCATTCTTTTAGCTTCAGCAAAGATCTCAACAAAGGAAATGTAAACCATCACTCCTGCAGAAAAGCCTAATGCCACCGACAAAAACTTGGTATTGGTTTTTTTTGCAAAAAATGCAATAGCTCCCCCTATACCGGTAGCCAATCCGGCCAGAATGGTAAGCCCCAAAGCAGTCAATACATTTTCGTACATGTAATCCCCCCAGATATCCTTAGTCATATCATTAGTAACCCATCCGTTTAAGCAGTTAACATAAACTCAACTGTCATTTATCTTAATAATGCTCTTGGCGTTACCAAATTTATTGTCGCTTAATTACACTGTCAATCGGTCCTCCGCCCAGGCACTCTTCTCCCATATAAAACACGACAAACTGCCCGGGTGTTACAGCCCTCTGAGGCTTGTCAAACCATACCCTGCAGGAATCTGTCCCTGTAACTTCTACTTTTACACCCTGGTCGGGCTGCCTGTATCGGAACTTGGCGCTGCAGGCAAACTCTTCCGCCGGAGGCTGCCCGGCAATCCAGTTGACATTATTCGCTATTAAACCACTGGAATAAAGGGCTGGATTTTGATCCCCCTGCACCACATAAAGGATATTGTTCTTCAAATCCTTTTCCGCTACAAACCATGGTTCTCCGCTGCCGAATCCGCCGCCTATTCCTAAACCCTTTCTTTGGCCCAGGGTATAGTACATTAAGCCGTCATGACTGCCTAAAACCAGATTGGGATGCTCCAGGTTCCGAATCTCACCAGGCTGTGCCGGCAGATAATGACTCAGAAACTCCTTAAAATTACGTTCCCCTATAAAGCATATACCGGTGCTGTCCTTGCGGTGTGCTGTCTTTAAACCGGCCTCCTCTGCAATGCGGCGCACCTCACGTTTTTCCATATCACCTACAGGAAACATTGCTTTGGATAACTGAGCCTGGTTAAGAGCACATAAAAAATATGACTGGTCCTTGCCCCGGTCCACGCCCTTTAAAAGCCGGACCCTGCCGTTAGCATGATCCAGCCTGGCATAATGCCCTGTTGCCACATAGTCCGCACCTATTTGCATGGCATATTCCAAAAACATTTTAAACTTTATCTCTTTATTGCATAATACATCAGGGTTGGGTGTTCTGCCCTTCTTGTACTCATCTAAAAAATAAGTAAATACCTTATCCCAGTATTCCTTGACAAAATTCACCGAGTAATAGGGAATGTCCAATTGGTTGCATACCTTAACCGCCTCTTCATAATCCTCTGTTGCTGTGCATACGCCGTTCTCATCCGGTTCATCCCAGTTTTTCATGAAAACGCCGATAACCCGGTATCCCTGCTTTTTGAGCAGCAAAGCAGCTACGGAGGAATCCACGCCTCCAGACATGCCCACTACCACATTTATCTCCGAATTGCTCTTATGAGCAGATATGTTCATATATTTCAGCCTTTCTTGCATTATGCTAATAACTTATTCCAACAATATTGCCATGTTCAAAATTATCAGATACATATTAATTCGTCAAGTAATGATTTTCTCTAAAGCCCTTGTCTTAGCTAATCAGGCATTTATATGCTGATTTGCAAAGCACATTACTGCTCTTAGAACTGCGTTCATTTATGCAGTGACCACTTTTGCAGCATTTGTTTTCTGGCGTTGTCATATTCCATGAATATTTCTATGGCCCGGGTTACATTTGAATATACTTTCCAGTATCCGTTAAGAAGATAATTCCTGCCCTTGTTTTTAATGAATGCTATAACATCTTCAAAAGGATAACCAAGGAAAATGCCAATTTCATGGGGAAAGCTGCCATCTATCCTAAATCGCTGCCTAAGTCTCTGAATGCAGTCTTCCGGTTCAAAGGATTTATAGCCCATATTCTCAAGAAAACACCTCACTTCATAATCCTGGCATATTGCCCTTATACGTTCAGGATAACAGCAAAACAAATGAATGCTGCTGCTTATTCCGTTTATTATGGTAAATTTAAGATCATTGTCATAGTAAGATCCCATATGCAGCATAACATCCTTTATCTCTGCATTGCTGAAAAATCCGGAGGAATCTTCTGCGCAATGCAAACTTCCGTGTTCAGAAAGCTTCTCTAACTTGCCCAAATTTATCAATGCCGAAGGCTTGTGGCTGAAATATACGGGAGCAATATGCCAGGCTATTGAAGCCATGCATTGCTCATAAGCACTCAGCCGGGCACAAGTGCCCAAAAATTCCGCAGTCAGTGGATTTCCCCGCATATGTACTCCTCCGAATACAAATACTGATACAGAGTTAATATGCTGCCTGCTTTGCCTCATTATTCCAGGCTGGATTAAATGACAATCGTGATTAGTCTGAGTAATGAAAATTATTTTCATTTGATAACATTTATTATTTAATTTTTATACATAATGTGATATACTGACAACAGGCTTGCTGGCACGGATAATATTTAATACCAGGATGCGAACAGCATCCGGCAGAATATAAATGGAGGGATTGTTAATTGGCGAGACGAATCAGCCCGAGATTTAAGAGAGTAAGACATCTGGGCGAAAATGTATATGGGCATCCGAAAGCCCTGAAGAGGGGGGTTAAAGCTCATAGAAAGCTGTCCGAATACGGAATGCAGCTTTTAGAAAAGCAAAAACTTAAGGAATATTACGGTGTACTTGAGAAACAGATGAAAAGGTACATGGAAGAGGCCATCCGGGCAAAGGGCAATGCCGGTGAGGTGCTGGTGCAGCTGCTGGAGTGCAGGCTGGACAACCTGGTCTACCGGCTGGGATTTGCATCCACTTTAAGACAGGCCCGTCAGATGGTGGTCCACGGTCATATCCTGCTTAACGGTCAAAAAGCAGACCGGCCTTCCATTCAAGTACAGCCGGGAGATACAATTTCACTTAGAGAGAAGTCACAGAATGTAGAGCTGTTCAGGGAGAACTTTTTATCCCATACGCTGAATGTAAGCTATCTGTCAAAGGATACAGAGAACTTCTCAGGGGTTTTAATCAAGAAACCGCTGAGAGATGAAATTCCCATAAACGTTAAAGATTCTTTGGTAGTAGAATTCTATTCAAGGAAGTAATCTTTGCAAATATAATATGCAACCTTGAGTTAGATACCATAAAAGCAAAAGGACGCTTGGCGTCCTTTTGCTTTTATCAGCCCACAGCATTGGCAATATGCTTGCCATATTCAGTACACTGAGCTTTAAAGTCATCATCAGGATTCCATTGAGATCTGATACCATCATCGATTATTTCCATACCACATTCCTTAAGCAGATTTGTTATCATCTTTACCGACTCTCCGCTCCAGCCATAGGTGCCAAAAGCCGAAGCCTTCTTGTTTTTAAACTCAAGTCCCCGGATTTCCTCCAGAATAGCGGAAACTGATGAAAGTATCCCTTTGTTTATAGTTGGTGAGCCGACCAAAATAGCCTTTGATTTGAATACTTCAGTTATTACGTCATTTTTATCAGATCGGCCTATATTATATTGCTTCACATTAATATCCGGTTTTGCAGCCTTGATCCCGGCAGCAATAGCCTCAGCCATTTCCCTGGTTCCGTTCCACATGGTATCATAAATCAAGGTTATCTGATTTTCCTGGTAATCCTGAGCCCATTTCATATATTGCTCAACAATTTGAAGCGGATTGTTACGCCACGAAACGCCATGGCTGGTGAGAATCATGGAAACCGGCAGGTTTAAGCTGACAAACTCATTTATTTTTTTCTCTACAAAGGAACTAAACGGTGTCAGTATATTGGCATAATATTTAATTGCTTCCTGATACAGTTCTGCCTGGTCCACCTGGTCATTGAATAAAAATTCGCTTGCATAGTGCTGTCCGAATGCGTCATTGCTGAACAAAACATTGTCCCCGGTAAGGTAGCAGAACATGGAATCCGGCCAATGCAGCATTCTGGCCTCAATAAATATGAGTTCCTTCTTGCCAAGGCTTAATCTGTCTCCCGTTTTGACAGTTATGAAATTCCAGTCCATGTGATACTGCCCTTTTAGCGACCTTACACCGTTCTTTGTGCAGTAGATGGGGGTATCAGGTATTTCTTTCATCAGTTCTGGGAGTGCTCCGCTGTGGTCTTCCTCGCCATGGTTTATTATTATGTAATCAATTTGCTTCAGATCAATCTCCTTTTTCAAATTGGCTACAAATTCTTTTGCATAAGGCTTCCATACGGTGTCAATCAATGCCACCTTTTCGTCACGTACCAGGTAGGAATTATAGGAAGAACCCCTGTGAGTGGAATATTCCACACCGTGAAAATGGCGCAGCTCCCAGTCCTTTTTCCCTACCCATGTTATGCTTTCATTTATTTTGATGCCCATATCGTCCCTCCTCTGCTTCTCACATCAATTATCATTTGTTAATCTAATAACCTGTATTCATAAATTATAACAGATGAATATACCTGCAAGGTAATAGAAAAGATATATTATTGTTAAAAATATGCCATGTTTTGTATATGCAGAATACGGGTAATTATAATTACTAAAACCGGTATATTTTTATTTGGCTTCACTCACAATAATGATAAAAGGAGGTCGGAACATGGCTAAGAATATTGTCAGATCCAAAAACTACAAGGAACCTATTGAAAAGCATGATACCGCTGCCTGGGCAAACATAGAAAGCATGAAACCTGTGTCCCGTGTCCACCTGCCCAGTGAGATAGAAGTAAGAAATGCCAAAGAATACGTAGACAGCAACCAGAAATAATTCATAATCTAACACCAAAATCGAATAAAGTCAGCTGAGGAATATATGGGCAGCATATTTCCGACATCTAATAATCAGGAAACTTCTGCCCTAAAATGCTAAACAGACTGATAAAGTAATAGCTGCTGCAGAAACCATTTCTATGGTAACTGCAGCAGCTTTTTATTTTGAAAAAATAGGCTTCTTATTTCATTCCCAGCTGATATCTGGAAAATCCGGCTTTAGAAATCCGGTATTACTTCTCAGAAAAATCAGCCTGGGCCATCCTCTTGTAGTTTTCATACCTCTCTCTGGCATGTTGTTCAGCTTTCTTGAACATCTCTTCTGCTATATCCGGGAAGGTATTCATCAGGGATGTATAGCGCACCTCAGAGCTAATGAACTTCTGGAAGTCTTCCTTGGGCTCTTTGGAATCCAGCTGGAAGGGATTCTTGCCCTGTTCCTTCAGCTCGGGATTATATCTGTACAGATGCCAGTATCCGGACTCAACAGCACGTTTTGCCTGATTCGCGCTTGTACCCATACCTGTCTTGATACCATGGTTAATGCAGGGTGAGTAAGCAATAATCAGAGATGGCCCTTTATAACGCTCTGCCTCTGCAATAGCACGGATAGCATGATTCATGTTGGCACCCATAGCTATCTGGGCTACATATACATAGCCATAGGTCATGGCCATAGCACCCAGGTCTTTCTTTCTGATCTTCTTACCGGCAGCAGCAAACTTGGCAACTGCAGCGGTAGGTGTTGATTTGGAGGACTGTCCGCCGGTATTGGAGTATACTTCTGTATCCAGAACGAGGATATTTACATCGTCGCCGGAAGCCAATACCTGATCCAGACCGCCGAAGCCGATATCGTAAGCCCATCCGTCACCGCCGATAATCCACTGAGATGGCTTAATCAGGTAATCTTTCTTATCTAAGATCTCAGCAATGATGGGATCATTCTTGTCTGCTTCCTGCTCGATTACAGTAAGCAGCTTCCTGGAGGCATACTTGGATTGTTCACCTTCATCGAATGCATCAAGCCAGCCCTGGAATGCCTGCTTAATGTTTTCACTGTAATTGGAATTCAAGCCTTCGCGCATTAAATCAGCCAGCTTTTCGCGGATCTGTTTAACGCCTAAGAACATACCGTATCCAAATTCAGCATTGTCTTCAAACAGGGAGTTAGCCCAGGCCGGACCCTTGCCTTCTTTGTTTACTGTATAGGGGATGGAAGGAGCGCTGGCTCCGTAAATGGAAGAGCAGCCTGTAGCATTGGCGATCATCATTCTGTCACCGTATAATTGGGTTAACAGCTTAATGTATGGAGTTTCTCCGCATCCCGGGCATGCACCGTTAAACTCAAACAAGGGGGTAATAAACTGGCTGCCCTTGAGGGTATATTTATCCATGACGCCTTCCTTGTCAGTAACGGTTGTAGCAAAGGCAGCATTGTCACATTGCTCAAGGATTTGCTGTTCAGCATCCTTCATAATCAATGCCTTACCGGGAGCAGGGCAGATATCAGCACAATTGCCGCAGCCTGTGCAATCCAGCGGATATACCTGGATGCGATAATGCAATCCTTCTGTACCCTTTCCGATAGGCTTCTTGGTCTTGAAACCTTCAGGAGCTCTCTTAAGCTCTTCGTCATTAAGCAAATACGGCCTGATAGATGCATGCGGGCAAACCAGTGAACACTGATTGCACTGGATGCACTTGTCAATCTGCCATTCCGGAACATTTACTGCAATACCGCGTTTCTCATATGCAGTGGTGCCGGTGGGGAAGGTTCCGTCTTCCATATTCCTTTCTACGAAAGCGCTGACAGGCAGCTCATCGCCTTCCAATCTTGCCATGGGGCGCTGGATCTTGCTGACAAAATCGGGCTCATCAGCAGGCTGTACAGGAGCTTCTTCCTGTGCATTGGCCCATTCTTTGGGTACATTGACTTTAACCAGTGCCTCAATACCCATGTCAACAGCCTTATGGTTCATTTCAACGATCTTCTGGCCTTTCCTGCCATAAGTATCTTCTATGGATTTCTTCAGGTATCTTACTGCATCCTCCAACGGTATAACATTGGCCAGCTTGAAGAAGGCAGACTGCATAATCATGTTGATGCGGTTGCCCAGGCCTATTTCTGAGGCAATCTTTATAGCATCAATGATATAGAAATTCAACTGCTTTTCAGCTATAGTCTTCTTTACAGGTGCCGGAAGCTTTTCATCCAGCTCTTCAACTGTCCATGGGCAGTTCAATACAAAGGTACCGCCCTGCTTAATACCCTTCAGCACATCTGTCTGATGCAGGAAGGATTTATTATGGCAGGCTATATAGTCTGCAGAGAATACAAGATAAGGCGACTTAATGGGTTTCTTTCCGAAACGCAGGTGAGAAACGGTTGTTCCGCCGGATTTCTTACTGTCGTAGGAGAAATAACCCTGGGCATACAGATCGGTATGGTCGCCGATTATCTTGATGGCGGATTTGTTGGCACCAACTGTACCGTCGGATCCAAGTCCCCAGAACTTGCAGCTGATGGTGCCTTCGGGGGTGGTGTTAATGTATTCTGCTTCAGGCAGTGATGTAAATGTTACATCATCCACAATACCGATGGTGAAATTGTCCTTTGGCTGTTCCTGCTGCAAATTGCGGAACACCGACAGAATCTGTGACGGAGTGGTGTCTTTTGAACCTAATCCGTAACGTCCGCCCACAATTACCGGCTTTTTATCATGCTTGTAGAATACATGGAGTACATCCTGATACAGAGGTTCGCCAAGAGAACCGGGCTCTTTGGTGCGGTCAAGAACTGCAATCTTCTTAACCGTTGCAGGCAGTACACTTAAGAAATGCTCTGCTGAGAAGGGCCTGTACAAGCGTACACGAATGGTACCTACCTTTTCACCCCTGCTCATCAGGTAGTCAACGGTTTCATCAATGGTATCGCAGACTGAACCCATTGCAACAATTACATACTCTGCATCGGGAGCACCATAGTAATCAAAGGGATGATATACCCGGCCTGTTAGTTTGGTGATCTCCTCCATGTAATAGGATACAACCTGCGGCACTGCTTCAAAGTATTTATTGGCAGCTTCTCTGCCCTGGAAGTAAATGTCCGGGTTCTGGGCAGTACCTCTTACAGTCGGATGATTGGGATTGATGGCGCGGTTGCGGAACTCTCTTAAAGCTTCGTAGTCTACCAGGGGTTTAAGATCCTCATAGTCAATGACTTCTATTTTCTGAACCTCATGTGAGGTACGGAAACCGTCAAAGAAATGCAGGAATGGTACCCTGGACTTTATTGCTGACAAATGAGCAACAGCTGCCAGGTCCATTGTTTCCTGAACACTGGCTGAAGCCAACAGTGCAAATCCGGTCTGACGGCAAGCCATAACATCCTGGTGGTCACCAAAAATGGACAGAGCGTGAGCAGCCAGGGCCCTGGCACTTACGTGGAAAACTGCAGGCAGCAGTTCACCTGCTATCTTGTACATGTTGGGGATCATAAGCAAAAGTCCCTGGGAAGCAGTATATGTAGTAGTCAGCGCACCGGCTGTCAGGGAACCGTGTACCGTACCTGCGGCTCCGGCTTCAGACTGCATTTCTACAACCTTTACTTCCTGCCCGAAAATATTCTTTTTCCCATGAGCGGACCATTCATCCACTCCTTCTGCCATTGGAGAAGAGGGAGTAATAGGATAGATGGCGGCAACTTCTGTAAAGGCATAGGACATATACGCTGCAGCCTGGTTGCCGTCCATGGTTTTAACATGTTTCGCCATTGCGATTCCTCCTCTTGAAAATATTACACAGTAGAACTTTGAATACCTTGACCTTATAATAGCTCACCCGAATCCAATCGCTGTATATTATCTGTTTTAAAGGGGTGATTCATGCATAAGGCATGCAAACAAAACCTTATGTAAAAGGTCTGGTAACATTTTAACATTTTTTGTACTATATGTATAGATATAAATTATGATGACTATGATACAGATGATTATTCACCGTATACCTGTGCCACATACCTTCTCAGGTTTGCAAGCCCTATAGAAATGCCGGTTAGCGGCTCTTCAATACCCTCAAATTCAATGGACAGTACCCCGTTGTAACTATTATTCTTCATTATTTTCAGGCATTGAACGATTGGCACATCACCATGGCCTATAACAGCACCTCTCAGGTAATTGCCGCCGCGGCTGGTAAACCATCCTGTTCCAGGATCAGGTCCGGTTCCCGGCTTCACATGGAAATCCTTGGCATGCACATGGAATGTATATGGCATAGGCCGTCCCACCGCTTTTTCCGGTGCTTCATCCACACAAAGGAAATTTCCTATGTCAATCAGTACACCAAAATTAGGATGGTCTACTGCTGTTACCAATCTTTCAATCCGGTCGCTGTCCTGAGCAAAGTATCCATGATTTTCAACCATTGTTTTTATACCCATATCAGCTGCATACTCTGTAATAGCACGGCATCCCTTGGCAAGCCTGGGCAAAATTGCATCAAAGCTCTTTACTCCTTTATAATCATTAGGAAATCCCCAGGCAGCATCATGCCGCATTCCGGGACAGCCTAAAATTTTAGCCACTTTTACTTCTTCCTTTAGCCTTTCTATTTCGGCTTCCAGATTGCCTCCGCACCCTCTGATAAAGTCGCCTGCTATGGTATAATTGGATATCTCAATACCTACCCGCTGGCATTCCTCTTTTACCTTTGGCGCAAAGGAAAGCGGCGTTTCACCTTCGGGCAGGGTAAAGGCGGAAAACTCAATAACATCAAATCCCATTTCCTTGGCCTTGGCAATGACATCCAACTGGGACATGGCGCCGCTGCTGACCAGCCTGCTGAAACTGTAAGAACTGACTCCGATCTTCATGCAAAAACCTCCTAAACTTTTTGTCAAGCTTAGGTTACACCAGACATTGAACGGTGTCAAGAATACTCATTAAACTATATAATTTGATTATTTGAACTGTAAGGCATTGGCAAAAAACAGTTTTCTACTCTCTATTGGCTTACATAAAACAGATATAGAATGCTGCCTTGGCTATAATAGAGAAATAGCATGGAAGAGATTTAGCAATTAAATGATATAGTTTAAAAATATGTTGTAGATATAAATCCATAATTGATAACAATTATTGTTTATATGGAAGTAAACCAGTAGGAATAATTGAAAATTATTCTCATTCATGTGTTTAGAATTATCATAATTGTTTATAAATATAATGCTCGGTAATACGAGCTTTGTTTGATAACCGTTCTCAGCTCATGTGAGTAATACCGATTCACCACATGGAGCCCCCTTATTCATACCTGTTAGCTTGCATGTTGTCCTCCGTTAGGCGGAGGACTTTTTTTGTACAATTAACAAGTAAAAAAGGAAGGCTCCCGCTTTTTTGGCATAGGAAGCATGCTGCTTATGCAGCTTTTCCATTTATCTTGAAAACAGCTTACTGAAAAAGCCTTTTTTACTGCGCTTATCCTCTGCCTTAAGCAGCTGCCGTTCTGCCAGTTCAGGCCTGTTCAGCCTAATCTGCTGCTCGCCGCCTATGCATTTGTTTCCCTCTATATAAATTTTGCCGTCTTCTTCTGTTATTTTTATAGTACATCCTCTGCTGCAGCCGCTGCAGCTGAACTTGTCCTCCAACGGTAAAGTGCCTCCAAACTAAATATTTTATGTAAAACTATGTTATACCAAAAAAATAATGAACACCTGAAAATATACAACTATCTGTTGAAATCTGCAAGAACCGAATTTTACCATTATTCCTTACATTGTCGCCGCACTATAGCAGCATAAGAATAAGCGGTATTGTAAAAACCGACAGCAGGGTAGATATGCTGATACACCTGGATGCCAGCTCAGAATCCCCGCCGTACTTTTCGGCAAAAATTGCGGTATTGGCAGCTGCAGGCATAGCAGATAGAATTACACAGACCCTAAACACATCCTCCGGCAGCCTCAGCAGGCTTAACAGCCCGTATACAATCAGCGGCAGCACAACTAGCCGCATCACACTGCCAATATATACCTCATTGCCCTTAAACATCTGCCTGAAGGGCACTCCTGCCAGCAAAGCCCCAACTATAAGCATGGACAAAGGAGTAGTCATGGACCCCACCATGGATACCGCCTTTGATACGGATTGAGACAGCTGAATATTAAAAAGGAATAGTATCATACCGACTGCTACCGATATTATAACAGGGTGGGTTAGTATTTTTTTAATGGTATCCTTGTCACTCCTGCCTGAAAACACCATGACGCCATATGACAAAGCAAGTACATTGAACGGTATCACGTACAAGGCTCCATAAAAGACGCCGATGCTGCCAAAGACGCTGTCCAGGACGGGGAAGCCCATAAATCCGCAATTGGAAAATACAGTGATAAATTTAAGTACTCTTCGCATTCTTTCCGGATACCGCAAGTAAAGAAACTTCCCCACCAGCATGGAAAACAGATGTATAAAAGTTGACATTGCAAGTACCAGAATAGCATTTATCAGCTTTTCCTGAGAGAACTCAAAATTAAAGGATGATATTATCAGCAGCGGCTGAGTTATCTGCAGCATAAAGTGTGACAGTTTTCCGGTCATGTCCGCTGTAATTATATCCCTTTTCCTGGCATAGAATCCGATTATAATGATCAAGAACAATGTTATAACCTGGCTAACAACAACCCAGCCTTCCATATACAGCCCCCGAAACTTTAATGTATTTTCTTCGAAACATAGATTTAATTATATCATAGAATCAGCCGCAATAATCCATAAGATGTCTTTATAGCATAGAAATAAGTATTGCTGAGGCTGTAAACAGAATAAGGGATACATTAATAATAAGAAAATTCTTAACGGACATAACGAAGGTATCCTTTTTGGTTTGAAGTTTCTTGAAAACGTTGATATTCTTGTATACCGGTATTATGGTAAACAATACTGCTATAACCGGCAAGGGCAGAATGCCCAGTATTAACAGCAGCAGGATATCAATATAGGATATGTAATACAGGGTCTGAAACAAAATAAGGGATTTATCCTTTCCAATATACAGAGGAAGGGTATACCGCCTATTCTCCAGATCATCCTCCATATCGCAAATATTGTTAGCAAGCATTATATTTGATATCCCCATGAAAGCAGGCAGTGAAATCAAAAACAATACCAGGATTTCAAACAGATTCAGGCGCGCATTCAATATGCCGCCCTGATAGGTAAGGCTGATGATATTTTCCTGGGTTATGTGAATATATACTGACAGCAAAAAAATAACAAATCCCATAAAGAATCCGGAAAAGATTTCTCCAAGAGGCATCCGGGAAATTGGTAAGGGACCAAAGGTATAAAATATGCCTACCGCAAAGGAAATTATGCCTATAATGAGAACAACAGGCGAAGTATTAAGGTAAAGCAAAATGCCAAATAAAATGGCAATGGCCAATAAAGTAAAAATCACTGCCAGCACAGTTGATTCCTTTAGTCCATCACGGACTATTGCATTATGCTTTTCATAACCATAGCCTTCAGTCTTCCTTGCTTTTCTGAAGTCAAGATAATTGTTTATGGCTGTTGTAGCCATATCAAAGCACAGCAGTGAAATGAGCATGAGTATAAAATTCGTCCAGTTAAACTTATTATATCTGTATAAGACTACAACGGACCCCAATAACAGGGGAACCATACTGGCAACCTTTGTTTGTATCTCCACAAGCTTTAAAAAGCTTTTAATGCTCATGCAAAACATCTGCCTTTTTCCGGTGTTTTTTCAATTACAAGATATTTTACCAAAAATAGCGCTTATCTGACAAGCAATGACTGGCTTATCTTTTTAGGACAGCAGAAATAAGATTAATATGCATAAATCAGATTTAATTAATCGAGTAGGAGGTAGGTGATAAATTCACCTACCGACCTCTCACACCACCGTACAAACGGTTCACGTATACGGCGGTTCCTTAGTTTACGCAGACTTTACGATAATAATCAGAAAAGAATAGG
>DUSN01000045.1 GCA_012842605.1 Clostridiales bacterium | reverse complement strand
TTTTCCAAGTTTATTATTGTTGTTCCCAGTATTGCAATTAAAGAAGGTGTGTATAAGACCTTACAGATTACAGAGGAACATTTTAAGGAATTATATGATAATACAATTTATCACTACTTCATATATGATAGCAGCAAACTGGAACAGATAAGAAGTTTTGCGGTAAGCGATAATATTGAGATTATGATTATAAATATTGATGCTTTTAGGAGGAGTTTTACAGACCCATCTAAGGAAACTAAGGCCAATATAATTCATAGAACAAATGATAGATTAAATGGTATGAAGCCCATTGAGCTTATTCAGGAGACCAGGCCCATTGTTATTATAGACGAGCCACAATCGGTAGACACGACTCCTAAAGCCAAAGAGGCAATTAAGTCCCTTAATCCTTTATGCATATTACGTTATTCAGCAACACATGTGGAAAGGCACAATCTGGTCTATAAGCTGGATGCAGTAGATAGTTATAATTTAGGTTTGGTTAAGCAAATAGAAGTTGCTGGATTTACAACAAAAGACTACCACAATAAAGCATACTTGAAGCTTTTATCTGTGGACAATAAAAAATCTCCTATAACAGCCAAAATAGAGATGGATGTCAAAGATAAAAGAGGTGTGGTTAAACGGAAACCAGTAACGGTCAGAAGTGGAGATGACCTTTATGAAAAATCCGGAGGACGTGATGTCTATGAAGGATATATTGTTGGCGAGATTTATTGCGAAGTTGGGAATGAATATGTCGCCTTTACAAGCAAGCCGGATATTCTACGTATAGGTAAAGCTATAGGAGACGTGGACGACTTGACTATAAAGGAGCAGATGATTAGGAAGACTATCGAGGAGCACTTAGATAAAGAGCTGGTATTAAATAAGCTGGGAATAAAAGTGCTGAGCCTGTTTTTTATAGACCGTGTGGCAAATTATCGCTACTATGATGAAAATGGAAATCCTCAAAAGGGTATCTATGCAAAGCTCTTTGAAAAACATTATAACGACCTCATAAGACTGCCTAAGTATAATACGCTGTTTAAAGATATTGATTTAGATACTACAGCCGAAGAAGTTCATAATGGCTATTTTTCAGCGGATAAGAAAGGTGTCTTAAAAGATACCAGCGGTTCTACGCAAGATGATGAGGATACTTATAACCTGATTATGAAAGACAAGGAACGTCTTTTATCCTTTGATACTAAACTTAGATTTATCTTTTCACACTCAGCATTACGTGAAGGCTGGGATAACCCCAATGTGTTTCAGATATGTACCCTAAATGAAACACAGAGCGAGGTCAAAAAGCGTCAAGAGATTGGTCGTGGCCTGCGTCTTTGTGTTAATCAGGAAGGAGAACGTCAGTACGGTTCGTTTATAAATACACTTACGGTTATAGCTAATGAAAGCTATGAAGAATTTGCAGCTGCTCTTCAGAAAGAATACGAAACTGAAAGCGGTATACGATTTGGTATTATTGAAACTCATTTATTTGCAAATATTCCGGTAAAACAAGAGGATGGAGGCATAAAATATTTAGGACAGGAAGCTTCGGAAATTATAGTACAAGAATTCATAGAAAATGGTTATATAAATGAAGCAGGTGAGGTACAAGATAAACTTAAAATTGACATAAAAGACAATAAATTGAAAGTTCCGGAAGGATATGAGCATTTAAAAGCAGAAATCACTGCTCTCGCCAGCAAAGCATGCAGTGGCTTGAAAATTAGGAATAATAACGACAAAAAAACAATCAAACTGAACAAGCGAGTATATCTTGATCCTGAATTTAAAAATCTATGGGACAGAATAAAATACAAGACTACTTATTCTGTGGACTTTGATAGTGAAAGGCTGATTGATGAATGTAGTAGAGAAATGCAGAGAAGTCTGTCTGTAAGTTCTCCTAAACTTATATATACTAAAGCTGGGCTTGACATTAGTGCTGGCGGTATTGCCGCTGTGGAATCAGATAGACATGCTGTGGCTTTAGATAACCAACAGGAAAGCCTGCCTGATATTATATCCTATCTTCAGAACGAAACGAATTTAACAAGAAAAACCATTGTAGAGATACTATTGAGGAGCAAGACCCTTCACCTGTTTAAGAAAAATCCTCAAAAGTATATGGAGCAGGTAGCTCAGATTATAACCGCTAAAATGAGGTTAATGATAGTTGATGGTATTAAGTACACCAAGATAGGTGACAATGAATATTACGCACAAGAACTCTTTGAAAAGGAGGAACTTATTGGATATTTGTACAAAAACATGATGGAAAGTAAAAAGTCAGTGTACGAATATGTGGTATATGATAGTGCCAATGAAGAGAGATTTGCTAAAAGCTTTGAAAACAATAGCAAAGTTAAGTTGTATGCAAAACTTCCTGGCTGGTTTACCATACCTACTCCATTAGGCAGCTATAATCCTGACTGGGCGATATTAATTGATGCGGATGGCAAGGATAAACTGTACTTTGTACTGGAAACGAAAGCTGATATTATGTTTGAAGCTCTAAGACCAACAGAGAGCGCTAAGATTGAATGCGGAAAGAAACACTTTAAGGCTTTAGGAACTGAAGTAGGTTTTGAAGATATAGATAGCTTTGAAGAGTTTATAGAGGAGAAAGTAATTATAAAGTAGAGTTTTTATTAAGCACAGCTTTACTCTATAGTAGTTGTTGGAAATCACAAAAGTAAATTGACACATGGTATATATAATAAATAATATACCATGTGTCAACAATTGGGGTGTTTTTGACGAATAGCTGGACTTTATTCCACTTGATTTATGGTGATTGGTTTTCTCTTTGCACTAATCTATGATTAACAGATGAAGTATTCATGGCTGAAATATTTGCTGCATTTAATTAATGATTATGTGTAATGAATAGGGGATATACTTCAGCTATATGTCATATTCTTTTGCACAAACGATGGTTCTATGAATATCAAACCTAATATTAAAGGGTTTTATAGTTTACATACTGTATATAAAAGTAATAAGTAGAGTAAACTGAAAGGAACTTGCCTGTGAAGCTTTTTGACATTCTTCCTAACAATCTGTTTTCAATATTAGTATCTAAAAATAAATCGTTGTACATTGAAGCATTATTTGTTCTACGTAAAGCCTTTAAACAGGAGATGACCATCAGCAAAAGCGATCTTGTAGCAATGCTTATAACCAACCTAGATGAGGCGATGCTGGAAATTGATATTGAAGCGGAGAAGATGGAATTTGAGAATGCTGAAGATGAAATAAAATCCGGACAGGGCTTATCTGCTACAGCGCATTTGATTCTCAGAAGGCTCATGGAAACAAAGTGGATTGAAGCAGAATATCAGGTCGACTCATTTGAAGAAAATATTACACTTCCCGATTATTCTATAAAGCTTTTGAACCTCTTATACTCATTTACAGATGATGCTGTGCGTGAGTATAACTCATATGTTTATTCAACATATTCTGTTTTAAGAACGGCCGATATAGAAAGAGACGACTATATGTATAACGCTTTATTGACTGCACATGAAAACACATTAAAACTGGTGGACGAATTAAAGACTCTTCATAATAATATCAGAAGATATCATCAAGCCATTAATGATTATGTTACAGCCAATGACATCCTAAAAGGACACTTTGATGAATACAAGGAACTTATAATGGACCGCATATACCATCCACTTAAAACGCTGGATTCGGTACCAAGGTTTAAAGTCCCAATTATAAAAATAATGGAAGACTGGCTTTCAAATATTGAGATACTGCAAAAAATCGCATATCAGGCAATTCAGCGAGGCAAATATAAGTCCATGGATGAAGCAATGGAAGACTTGATTATAAAAATGGGTGAAATAAGTGATCTGTATGAAGGTATGGACAGAATGCTTGAGGAAATTGACCGAAAGAATGCAGCATATACAAGAGCTTCCATTGAAAAAATGCAATATCTTCTGAATACAGACAGGAGTATTAAAGGTAAACTTGCTGGTATTCTTTCTGCCAGTCCGGATGCTCCGGAAGAATTATTGGAGCTGATGTCTGATAGTATTAGTCTTTACAATCAAAGTTTTATTGATGGGAAATCACTTTATGTGCGATCAAACAAGTTCAAACGTAAGGAAGGTAAGCCACTGAAGCTTGAGGAATTGGATAAAAGCGCCGGGGATAATGTTATAGAAGGTTTTTTGGAAAAAATGAAAAATCAATACAGCCATCAGAGAATTATTACATTTGTTGACAGATTAATGGAAAATAAGCAAATACTGAACAGCTTGGATATCAAGCTGTTGAATGATGAAGAGTTTATAATGCTTATTCTTGCAACATTGAAAAATGGTGAGAAAAATCTCTTTTATCAGATTAACTTTGAAGAAGGATATCATGATTGCAATGGGTATACCATCCCAAATATGAGATTTATAAGGAGAGGTAAAACAAGTGTGGATAGAAAGCTTTGAGAAGCTCAATAACTCTGAAAAGGAAGAGTTTAAGCGTTTAGCAAATTTACTACTCTCAAAGACATTTGTAACAAGGGATTACTTCGATTTAAAGGAAGGAATGATGAAGATTAGCTATGACTACAGGTTTGTTGAAAGGCATTTTGAATTGTTTTCAAGGTATCTTTCTTATTCGGGTTGGGAAATCAGCAAGGATAATCAGTATGGTGTAATATCTGTTGAGAATATATATGAGTACAACAGGCAGAAGCTTGACCGTTTTTCTACATTACTTTTATATACGATCAGGCTTATTTATGAAGAAGAACGGGAGCGCATTTCACTAAGAAATGAAATAATGACGACTACTGGGCAGATAGTTCATAAGATGATAACATTAAATGTCTTTAAGAGAAAGCCTTCCGACCGTGAATTATCAGAAGGACTGCGCTTGCTTTCATACCATAACCTGATTCAGAAAATCTCTGGTGTATGGGAAAGTGCAGATGCCAAAATATTGATACTACCGTCCATACTTTTTGTTGTCTCTAATGAAAAAATAAGCAGGATTTATGAACTGCTCGATAATAATGAAGAACAAAATACTATGGGCAGACAGGAAGATGAAGTAGAATCTGGGATCATTAGAGGGGAGGGGGAAGATTAAGTGAAACTATTGAAAAAGCTTCTACTAATTCATTGGCATTATTTCAATTATGAACTTATTAATTTTGATCGGATAAATTTTCTTACAGGGAAAAATGCATCAGGAAAAACGACAATAATTGATGCAATACAGCTTCTGATGCTTGGAGACGCTAATGGCAGACATTTTTTTAATAAAGCTGCAAATGAAAAATCAGCAAGAAGCTTAAAGGGATATTTACGTGGAGAGCTTGGAGATGATGGAGGTACAGGGTTTAAATACTTAAGGGAAGGGCGTTTTACTAGCTATATTGCATGTGAGTTTTTTGACGATGTTAAAAAATCCAGCTTTACACTTGGGGTTGTATTCGATTGTTATGAGGATGGAACTGAGGAACACCGATTTTTTGTCCTTGATTCTGAACTACCAGACAATCATTTTATTGTTAATAGTACTCCATTGACATATAAAGAATTGCGTACCTTTGTAAATAAAAACTATAAGAAAGGAAAGTACGACTTTCCAGATTCGGATAGAGGATTTCAGGAAATTATAAAAGGCAAGCTGGGAGGTCTGAAGAATAAATATTTCAGTTTATTTAAAAAAGCTGTGTCCTTCACTCCTATAACCGATATAGAAAAATTTATTACAGAATATGTGTGTGATGTTAAAAACCCGGTGGATATTTCACTAATGCAGGATAATATTCGGTATTACAAACGACTGGAATACGAAGCTGATCTTATGGAAGCACGAATTTCAGAGCTTCAACGTATAGCTGATAAATACAATTCTTACATAGAAGAAAAGCAGAGACTGGAGATACAAAGCTATATTGTCGATAGGGCAATGCTTCAGGTAGCATTGGATGAAAAAGAAAAGCTAAATGAAGAGATAAAAAGACTTGATATAGAGATAGTTTCTGCTAAGAATAGACAAGCAGAGTGTTTGCAGGAATTGGCCTCTCAGAAAGAAGAAAGAGACAGACTAATAGCAGATAAGCTGCAATCTGATATATATAACAAGATGGAGCAATTAAAATCGAGGAAAAATAACATATTAAAGAGATTCAATGAACTGAATGCCAACATAGATCAAACTGTTCAGAAATTGAGGAAGTATGCCTATGAGTGGAGGATAGTAGCGAAAAAATGTACAGACTTGAAAAGTTTCCCGGACAGTGAAATAAAAGATTTGTTTTCCAATGACATTCTTAGCATAAGAAATCTTGCTGCCATGACTGTAACACATGCCAGTTACTTGCTGGATATTAATCATGATAATATCAAAAAGTTAACCGAGCAGGAACTTATTAAAATTATCGAGGACACATCACAACTAAAACAAGCCTCTATAGGGTTGATATTTTCTATTGAAAAAAAAATGAGCCAGTTCAAAGCAGATATCCAAAACTTGAATAATACACTTATAGAATTAGAGAAAGGAATAAAAGCTTATAACCCTAAGCTTATTTCATTACAGAATGAGATTAAAAAGGTACTGACAGTAAAGTATGGAAGAGAAATATCAGTTTATATCCTGGCAGATCTTCTGGATATACGGGACATGCGTTGGCGTAACGCAGTGGAGGCATATCTTCACACACAGAAATTCTATTTATTGGTGGAACCTCAGTATTTTATTGATGCTCTAAAGGTTTATGATAGGTTGAAATTTAAAATGGGCTTTTATGATTGGGGAATTATTGATACAGACAAGCTTGAACGTATTAAACCACAAGCAGAAAAAATTAGCCTGGCAGAAGAAGTTGAAACGGGAAATACTTATGCCAGAATGTTCATTGATTATGTTATGGGTAGAGTTATAAAGTGTGATAAAGTCGAAGACCTTAGAAACTACGGAAGAGCAATAACTGATACCTGTATGTTGTATCAAGGTTATGTTGCAAGACAACTGAATCCTGAAAGATGGAAATATCCCTTCATTGGTAGGATAGCACTGGAAGAGCAGAAGAAAAATATCACGATGTCAATAGAGAAATGTAGAAGTGAACTTGAGATATGCAAAAATGCTGGAGATATTATAAATAGTGCTGCCAATATTGCTGTATTTAATAATAATGAAGCCGAGCATTATTTAAAGATTGTAGAAAGTTCTGCTGAGCTGCAGTCTTTGAAAATGCAGCTGGATGAAGTGGTTTATGAGATAGAAAAACTTGACCTTACCTGGCTTAAAAGGTTGGATGAAATTATAAAAGAGTGCGATGAAAATATTAAAAGACTGGAAGAGTATGAGAAAAAGTATAACACAGATATTATTATAGCACAGAAAGATAAGCAGTTAATTATAAATGAAAAGCTGCCAGCTTCAGAAGAAGAGGAAAAGAAATCAAGATATATTATTGAATCAAGATATGAAGCTTCATGGATTTCTGATAAAGGTGAGCCAAGGTTCTTAAAAGAACTGCAAAACAGAAAATCAGCAAAAGAAATTATAAATAATTTCAGTTCTCAGATTGAAAGGACAAAGAACCAGACTGCAAAAAAGAAGGATGAGCTGGAGTTAGCAAGATCGGAATACAATAGAAAGTATAAAATGGCTCATGACATCAAACAGGAAGACAATGCTCCTTACAGAAAGGAACTGGAAGAACTTAAGGTTATTCGATTACCCGAATATAGGAAGCAAATCCGGGATGCTAGGGAGAAAGCTTTCCAGCAGTTTGAAGACGATTTTCTGGCAAAGCTAAAATCAAACATTGATACTGTAAAATCACAGATAGATGAGTTAAACAGTGCATTGAAGGAAAGCAGCTGGGGTAAGGAGCGGTATAGGTTTGTATCTTCTCCCAGGCTTGAATATAAAAAATATTATGATATGATTACCGACGAAATGCTTATGGAAGGACATAACATTGCTTCCCAAGTGTTCAGGGATAAGCATCGTGACGCTATTGACGAGTTATTCAGGCAGATTATCGATATTGATGCTGAGCTCAATGCGGATGCAAGAGCTGAGCTTGAAAAAAATATTAAGAGGTTTACTGATTACAGAACTTATCTGAGCTTTGACCTTGTTGTTACCGATGAAGAAGACAGAACACAGAGACTTTCTAAGACCTTACAGAAAAAATCGGGAGGAGAGACGCAGACTCCTTTCTATATTTCTGTGCTTGCATCCTTTGCTCAGCTGTACAGAATACATGACCAGGCATACAACCGAATACGCCTTATCGTGTTTGATGAAGCTTTTAGCAAAATGGACAGCGAAAGAATACAGGAAAGTATACGGCTCCTTCGAAAGTTTGGGTTTCAATGTATTCTTTCAGCACCTCCGGAAAAGATCAGTGATATTGCACCTTTAGTCGACAGAAACATTTGTGTATATAGGGAAAAGACCAGTTCATTTGTAAGGGCATTTGATTCCAAGAAGCTCATGGAGGAGGATTTATATGTATTATAAGAGGATTGTACTTGACAGGCTTCTAGACCGGTATGAAAGAAGTAAAACTTTTATTAATGGTAATAGTAAAAGAAGGATCATGTTGAAAATGACAAGAGGTGACTTTCCGGAATACGATATTGAAGAGCCACTGGTTAGGGAGACATTTAACAGTGTCATATTAGAATTGGCTGAGAAAGGTCTGGTCGGTTTTGATTGGGTAAAGCATGAAACTGGGAATATTATTGAAAAAGTCTGGCTTAATGTCTCAAGGGTGGAAGATTGTTATATTGAAATAGGAAGAAAGGCAAAGAAGGTTATTCTGGATGATTTATTAGGTAGAGTTATTGAGCTTAAGGATAAAGCAAAAGATAATTGGATAGTTGAGTTCCTGACAGATACAGAGCAATCAATTAAGGAAAAGGCATCTACATCTGGCTTTCTTCCTGCAGATTATGAGCAGGCATTGGCTATTTTAAAGGCATTGGATTTCCTTAGAGAATTAGATGGAATCCAGTGTCTTGAAAGGGTTTTTAGTTTACATTGCTTTAATGACTCAAAGTATTTTGAAAAGAAGGTTAGAAATAGATTAGTGGGTATTATTAAAAAGTATTGCCTGGACCAGGATTTACTGGAGGAAATATCAGATGATGATGCACTATTGCAGGTTGGCATTATTCAATCACCTGAACTGATTGAGTTTAAAGGTGGAATACTTGGTACTGTTAATAGAAAGAAAATAGATTTTAGAGCGTTCATTCATGGGATTTCTTTAAATGCCGATACAATAAAGGAATTAGTCGTTGAAGATATGGGCAATGTTCGACAAATTCTCTTTATTGAAAACAAGGCAAATTATATTCATTATCTGTCGGAGAATAAGGATGAAACATTGATGATTGTATTTCATGGAGGATTTTACAGTCCGGCAAAGGGATTATTTTTCAAAAAGTTATACGAAGCGGCACTCCCATATGGAGTAGAATTTTATCATTGGGGAGACTTGGATCTTGGTGGATTTATGATTTTCAAAAGACTTAAGAAAAACATAATTCCAACTTTAAAGCCTTACCAAATGGATAAAAAAGCGTTTGAGAGCAGGATAAAATATGGAGTGAAGTTTGATTTAAAGTATGCGGATAAATTGAGAATGCTACTAACAGATGAGCAGCTTAACGAATTGAAAGATGTTATTGAGTTCATGCTTGAGAAAGGTATGAAACTTGAACAGGAGGCTTTTCTTATATAATGTATGTGAACACATCAATTAAGCTAAAAGCGTTGACGCTTTGAAGCCGACGGTCATCGTTTTACTATACCGCTCCCAACCGGCGTTGTTTTAAACGGTATCACAACTAAGATAATAAGCAGCGAGCTTAAAAAACATTCTGACATTCCGTTGACAGAAGAGCAGCTGAAGGTTCTGATTAAAGAATTGAAACGAGCCAAAAAGACTTTTCCAAAGCTCCCGCTTGTTGATGTTCAGACTGCAGATGGTGAGAAGGTATTAATTACCCTTTAACTGAAAAGAATTCTAAAACCACGGGATTACATCACTGAGAAGGCTTCCTCATAAATCTCGTGGTATCTTATTCTTTTTGCGGCTGCCCAGTGCGTTTCGAAACCAGAATTCGGGGATCCGGCTTGCAGCCTGCGTCATTTAACGCTCTGAACCATATGCGAAGCTCATTGTAAATCCTCGAATGCTACAGGGATTATTTAAAGGCGGGCAATTTTTTTACCTCGTATTCTTCTATTGCAGAAGATTTGAACGATAATCCTGCGTTAATTCTCTTTGTTATATCTGTCGTTGGCTTGCTTGTCATACTGGTTGTTGCTATACTAAAGAAAGCAAGTGTCAACGCTTACAGTGATGATTGAGCAGATCTGCTGGTTTTCAGCAGGTAAAGCTGCTGTCATGAATCCTGATGCAAAAGAATAATCGTATTGGAATGAAGATGCAATACCGGAAAAGAAGCTGAAATGGGGAGGATAAGTTATGCTGAAGTCATTATATAAAAACGTTCGATTGTCCGGGCAGCTTGAAGTGCGCAGAAATCGAAACAGGAATTATTTGATGGAATTGACCAATGAAAACTTACTGCTTCCATACTATCTGGAAGCAGGCCTCAGGGCAATTACTTACCTTCCCGAAAATTTACATAACGGATGGGATTCACCATTATCCCAGATAAGAGGAACTGTATTAGGCCATTGGCTGAGCTCAGCATCACAGATCTTTGCTGAAACAGGTGATGTTGAGTTGAAAGCCAGGATAGACTATATAGTTTCTGAGTTGGCAAAATGCCAAAAGGAGAATGGAGGAGAGTGGTGTTTTTCCATTCCGGAGAAATACTTGTATTGGATTAAACGAGGCAAGCATGTCTGGGCACCTCATTATGTATGTCATAAGACAATGATGGGGTTGCTTGATGCATATCGCTTTGCCGGCAATGAACAAGCCCTGGAAATAGTAAAAAATGCAGCAAAGTTCTTTTTAAGATTTACAGATGATATTACTCCGGAACAAATGAAAAGAATGATGTGGGAAGAAACCGGCGGTATAATGGAGTTGTTCGCGGATTTATATGCCATAACTAAGGATCCTGATCACCTTGTCTTAGTAAAACGATATGAGAGAAAAGAAATGTATGAGTTGCTGGAGGCAGGAGAGGATCCTTTGACCAATATGCATGCAAATGCTACGGTACCGGAAATTCACGGAGCTGCTCGCGCATATGAAGTCACAGGTGATGAGCGTTACCGATGGCTTGTGGAAAGATACTGGGATCTTGCAGTCAGAAAACGCGGTACATTTGCCACCGGCAGTCAGACAAGCGGTGAAATATATACTCCCATTGGCCGTGAGGCCAGCAGGCTTTCTAAGACTAATCAGGAGCATTGTTTTGTCTATAACATGATGCGGCTTGCAAATTACCTTTTCTCCTGGACCGGGCAAAAAGAATATGCTGATTATTGGGAGCGCAATTTATATAATGGGTTGATGGCCCAGGGCTATTGGGAAGAAAGCGGATTTGAACAAATCGGTGTGTATACTGCTCACAGGAAAAAAGGCTATGTAGCGTACCACCTGCCGCTGCATGCCGGTGCACGCAAAGTATGGGGCAGTGCAACGGGAGATTTTTGGTGCTGCCATTGCACCCTGATGCAGGCAAATGCTTTTTACCCTCAATCCTTATACTATCAAAACGGCAATGAAATTATAGTAGCCCAATATCAGGATTCCAGTGTCAATTTTGATGTTAATGGAGTCAAAGTATTTTTAAAGCAATATTATGACCCGGAAACCGGGGAAATAGTTCGGATTGACAAAGTGAACCGTGAAGTGCTTTCGCATCCTTCGTACAAAAAAATGAATATAGAAGTCAACTGTGAAAAGAGCACTGTTTTTTCCCTGGCATTCAGATGTCCCTGGTGGCTGAGTGATAAAATGAAGATTATTATAAACGGCCAGCCGGTTGATTTTTCAGAGAACGAAAGAGGTTTTGCTGTAATAGAACGCGAATGGAACCGCGACAAAGTTGAAATCATATTGCCTAAAGGTATAAGCATATGGCCATTGGCTGACCGTAAAGATACAGTAGCATTTTTGGACGGACCTGTTGTCTTAGCAGGTTTAGTAGATGAAGAAAGAACAATTTACTATACCAATAAGCCTGAAGAAGTGCTGGAACGCTATGATGAACGTATTTGGTCCATCTGGCAGGAGAATTGGAAGACAGTTAACCAGCCGGTAAACTTTATATTTAAACCTCTGTATGAAATAGGCTATGAAACATATACAACCTATTTCCCTATAAAGAAAATCACTTGATTTTCTATATGAAAATAAGCTGATTGTTCTGATATACTTTTGCTGATAGGCATTAGATGGAAAACATTATCAAGGAGATGTTGATGTGGAACTGGATAGAATTCTTTCAATTGTTGATCATACCTTGCTGGCACAGGATGCATCCTGGGATAACATAAAGTCTGTATGTGATGACGGCATCAAATACAATGTGGCCTCTGTTTGCATTCCTCCCGGCTTTGTAAAGGATGCAGCAGCATATGTTGGCGGCAGAATCCCCATCTGTACTGTTGTGGGTTTTCCCAATGGCTACTCAACAACAGCTGCAAAATGTTATGAAACAGAGGATGCCATAAAAAACGGTGCTGATGAAATTGATATGGTGATTAATATCGGCTGGCTGAAGGATAAAAAATATGATCAACTTGAAAATGAGATAAGAAAAATAAAAAGCATCTGCGGTGACAGAATACTCAAGGTAATTATTGAGACCTGCCTGTTAACCGAACAGGAAAAAATCCGGATGTGCAAAATCGTTTCAAATTCAAGAGCCGATTTTATTAAGACATCTACCGGGTTTTCAAAAGGCGGTGCAACAAGAGAGGATGTAGCGCTTTTTGCAAAGCATATAGAACCCCATCTTAAAATTAAAGCAGCGGGTGGAATAGCATCCCTGGAAGATGCAGAGGATTTTATCAGGCTTGGTGCTTCGAGACTGGGAACAAGCAGAATTATCAAAATAGTTAAAGGGCTTGAAATGGAGAAGGATAAATACTAAAGGAGCGAAGCTGTACGAATGACAAAGCATCAGATAATAATAGGTGATAGTAAAAATATAAAGCAAATCCCTAACAAGTCTGTTCATTTAATTATCACATCACCGCCTTATCCAATGATTGCCATGTGGGATGAAATATTCAGCAGGCAGGATCCGGAAATTAAGATGTTTTTGGAGGACGGTGAAGGAATAAAGGCTTTTTACAGGATGCATGAGCTTTTGAACCGTACCTGGGATGAATGCGATCGTGTGCTTGTGGACAATGGTTTTGTTTGTATAAATATAGGTGATGCAACAAGGACAATAAATGGCGATTTCCAGCTGTATTCCAATCATACACAGGTTATCAGCTATTTTCTTGGAAAAGGATATTCCGTGCTTCCTGATATTCTTTGGCGCAAGCAGTCCAATGCTCCCAACAAGTTTATGGGTTCCGGAATGTATCCGGCAGGCGCTTATGTTACATATGAGCATGAATACATTTTGATTTTTAGAAAAGGCGGCAAGAGGCTGTTCAAAGGCACTGAAAGGGAACTCAGGCAAAAGAGTGCGTTTTTCTGGGAAGAGAGAAATGTATGGTTTTCAGATTTATGGGAAATTAAAGGAACTTCACAGGTGATTTCTGCCCCAAAAACCAGCAGGGACCGCAGCGCAGCCTTTCCGTTTGAAATCCCGTACAGGCTGGTTAATATGTATTCCATTGAAGGCGATACCGTTCTGGACCCATTTGCCGGGCTTGGTACAACAAATCTTGCATGTATGGCTGCCAAAAGAAATAGTATAGGAGTAGAAATTGACCCGGATATAGCTGATCTTGCCCTGCAAAACATTGCCGTACCGGCTGATGTTTTAAATGCTGTTATCGATTCACGCATTAAAAGGCATCTTGATTTCATCGATAGCTTGCCTAATGATAAACGTGAACGCTGTTATAAAAACGGTCCTCATGGTTTCAATGTAAAAACCCAGCAGGAAACAGCAATAAAGTTAGACCGGGTATCGTCAGTGACAAAAGAGGAGAACACTGTTATATGTCATTACGAATAAGAAAAAGCGATGGAGTGGAGGATTTAATCCTCCACCTCTATTTTGAAACCATTCTTAGTTTTTTTATAATATATCATTTTAACATCAATAACTTCCGGGAGATGATCCATGGTCTTGTACGTATCCGGTTTTATAGAATATGGAGTATCGCCGACATATCCATCGATTCCCCTTGATTCCTCGGAGGAGTTTGCCATCCTGAATGTTGTGCCCTTCTTTTCTGCCAAAGATGCAAGAATGGCTTTTTGAATATTAATCCCGTTAAATGTTTTAACTATTATCAGGTCCTCGACCCACTTCTCCACCATTTCTCTGTCTATAAGCTGGATTGCTTCTCTAAAATTCTGTATTTGTCTGTATATCTTATCCGTTGCTTTGCATATAGTATCCGGATATCTTTCTGTGTACCATCTTTTCCAGTTTTCTATCGTGACATCTTCACCGGACTCCAGAAATTCAGGAAACAATTCAGTCATTTTACCAACAACCTTGGGACGTGTACCTTGTGCATTATTATTAGCCCAGTTTATCAGCTGTGATGTATACTTTGGAAATGAACAGCTCTTGACATCATTGTAGTTCTCAATCTGCTTATTCTTCAGTGTGTAGTTCATATTATTCCTCCGTTTATTCATCAAACATTAATGCTTATTCTGTAATATAAGCATATTTATGATTACTCGATAAAAGCTGTACTCTTATCCATTTGCATGTAATATAAAGGGTAACACAAATCAGGTTGTAACACAAGATTCGTAATTCGCTGCCGGATAAAGGATTTTTATTGCAAAAAAGAGAATATAGTTCATAACGAATTGAATATTTTTCATTGCATTAAATGCAGGCAGATGATTATAATGAAATTTGCAAGCCTTAGGAAAATACGCCCGGGGCAGGATGATTTCTAGTGTTATACCATATACTCCACCAAAAGGCATTGAAGAATAGAAAGGGACAGGAAAGGCAATATGAAAGCAAGGATTATTTTAGTTGGCGGATTTCTGGGTGCCGGCAAAACATCACTTCTTTTTGAAGCTGCAAATATACTTACGAAAAACAGAAAACGTGTTGGCTTGATTACCAATGACCAGGCACCTGAATTAGTCGATACAACATTTCTTGAATATGCTAACGGAGCCGTTAAGGAAGTGAGCGGCAGCTGTTTCTGCTGCAATTACAATGGATTTACAGATGCAATACTTTATTTAATAAAAAATCAGGATGCTGAAATCATAATTGCTGAACCGGTAGGAAGCTGCACTGACCTTTCAGCTACAATATTGCAGCCTTTTAAGAAACACTTTGGTAAGGACTTTGCTTTAGCTCCGCTTACGGTACTGGTTGACCCAAAGCGTCTGTCGGATATTCTTAACGGAAGTGATTCCGGGTTGCATCCCAGTGCAGTATATATAGCTAAGAAACAGATTGAGGAAGCCGATATAATAGTAATCAGCAAAACTGATTTGTTGACACCGGATGAAGTTGAAGAATTGAAAAAACGCATACAGAAGGAATGGCCCGGTGCTGAAGTACTTGCAATAAGCTCAAGAACCGGAGAGGGCCTGGAAAATTGGTTGAACATAGTGACCAGCCGCGCTGAAGCCGGAACAAACCTGGCACAGGTGGATTACGATATTTATGCTGAAGGTGAAGCAGTTTTAGGGTGGCTTAATGCAACCCTGGAGCTGAAGGGCAGTTCAGTTAATTGGGATAGGTTTAATGAGAATTTGCTCAATGCACTCAGTCGTCGATTTGAAGAATCTAATTCTGTGATTGGGCATGTTAAGCTGATCATTGAGGCCGGAAATAATTATGTGATTGGCAATCTGACCGGGAACAAGGAGTCCCTCAGCATCCGAAGGAGCGTAGGGATTGCAGATGAAGTTGTAATGACCATGAATGCCCGGGTGCAGATGGAGCCTGAAAGGCTTGAAAAAATTGTATTAGGAGAAATTGCTGATGCCTGCGGAACTGATATAACATCAAAAGTTCTTGCTTTGACTTGCTTGAGGCCGGGACGTCCCAAGCCAACTTATCGTTATAATTATATAGTATAAATAAAAGTGGTTTTTCAAATCATGTATGGTTGACAGTTGAAATGTATTATTGAAAAGAGGTATTTCCATGAGTATTTATGACCAGGATGTCCAAACGGGAATATCCAGTTGTTTTATGCAGATGCTTGATGAAAAAGATATTTATGAGAAAGTGTTTGAGCTTTTTCCCTATCCGCTTCAGATTTTCTCAGTTGACGGGACGGCAAGGATGATTAACAATGCAGCACTGGAGATGATGGGCATAAAAAGCAGGGAGTCCCATATAGGACGATACAACGCTTTTGAGGATCCGATTGTCATTAAGCTTGGAGTTGTGGATAAGATCAGGGAGGTTTTGACAGGCAAAACTGTCCATCTTACTGATTTTACTGCACCTTACGATGACATGATGCGATATTTTGATGTAAAAGAAAGGAACTTAAAAGCAATAAACTCAGACATTACATGTTTTCCTTTGTTTAATGCGGATGGCAGAGTAGAATACTTTGCAGCGGTTTTCTTTTTCAAGAACATTTATACAGGGAAAGAAGAAATTGGACGAGCCAAACTATACATAAAATCCCATTGGAAGGAACCTTTTGACGCTGACAAAACAGCAAAGGCAGCATGCCTTAGCAAATCCCATTTTATAAAGCTGTTTAAAAAGCATGCAGGCGTAACACCATATGAGTATTACATTAATTATAAAATCAGCAAGCTGAAAGAAGTGCTGCTGGATACCAACCTGACTATTGCTCAGGCTTTTACAGAATGCAACATGAACTATAATGGTCATTCCGCAAGGTTGTTCAAGAAGAAGGTTGGTGTTTCACCTTCCCAATACCGGAAAACGTCAAAACAAAATTGAACATAAAGGTTATAGAACCAGGCTTTTGAAGAGCCTGGTTTTTTCATATGAAAATAACATTATTCTTACTAAAATTAAGCATATTCTGACTATTCACAGTTAGTAGCGGCAAATAGAATATATATAAATGAATTTAGAGAAGTACTATAGTACTTCCAAACGCACCATATACATAGTGCATACCAAATAGGAAATTAAAATTGGAGGTTATTCAATGTTTACAGCAAAAAACAGAAGTACTATGCAGATTGTATACCGGTTGACTGCCATAATTCTGGCTGTATTGCTGCTTGCCAGCTGCGCCCGGAATGTCCCATCAAGTGAAGATAAGCCTGATGACAAGGGGAAACCGGAAGTGACTGTACAGCCGGAAGATAAGGGAAGTGATAATTCGGGCCAGCAGCAGGATAAAGGTTCTAATGCACCCGGTTCGCCTGCCACTGCAGCAGAATCATACAGTAATTTTGCAACGGCAAAAGGTGATGTAATTACCATGCTTTCTGATGCACTGGCAAATAATCCTGATACTGCATTGTACTCTATGTCTCTGCTTGGTGTGGTAATGGTAGATCTGGCAATGCTGCCCGCAAGCAGTTTCGGTCTGGGGCAGGAAGCAGCCAATACAGCGCTTGGCTTCCTTGGTTTGAAAGATATAGAATATACCGAAAGCGGAAACCAGTACAGTGTCAAACATACAAGGGACGATGGCAGGAAATATGAGCTGCAAGGTGTATACGACAAGGCAGCAGATTCACTTAAGTGTAAAGCGTTTCTTGACGGCAGCCATTGCCTGACATATGAATACCGCAAAACATCCTACGGATATGTTGCTCAAATATTTTCTATAGGTGATGACGGCTCTGCGTATGTTTATAAGCTGGCATTCAGCGACAGGAATGGCGCGGTTGGCATGTCAGAAGAATCAGCAGAACCGCCGGCATTAACAGGCAGCGAAACAATCGATTTTCCTAAACAATGTCCGGAGTGGTATGCGATAGACGGTGATGCGGTCACAGGAGTCACATCCGACGGCAAAGAGCTTTCATTCGTGTACACTCCATCGGAGGATTGAGAATAGCTGTGAAAAAATGGTTATGGATTCTGATAATCATTTTGACAGTTATTGCTGCTGCTTCAGTGCTGACAGTGACTGTGTTGATACCACATATCAAGTACAACAATGCTGTTGCAGCACTGAGCGAAGGCAGGTATGAGGAGGCAATAGCCTCATTCACTGAACTTGGGGATTATAGGGACAGTGCAGACAAGCTGATGGCATCACGCTATGGTGCAGCTTTAGCCAAATTGAATGAAGGCTTGTATGAGCAGGCAATGCAGGAGTTTTCAGAGCTTGCACCATATCGGGACAGCCCTGAGCGTTACCGCGAAGCTCGTTATCGCTTGGGCATAGCACTGACGGACGAAGGTAAATACAGGGATGCACTGGAGCTTTTTATATCGGACATCGATTATCCCGGTGCCAGGGATGAAATAGGAAGAGTTTACAATTTGTCAGTTCAAAATGGAAAAATTGGTGTGGCTTATGATGCAGCGGTGTCGCTGCGGGATTTTAAGGGCATCGCCCGGCTGAACCTGCAGGTTATTGCCGCCGGCCGCGACCATGTGGTAGCTTTGTGCAGAGATGGCAGGGTGGTTGCTGCCGGACGTAACGACGAAGGACAATGCAATGTGCAGGACTGGACGGATATCATTGCCGTTGCTGCAGGATTTAAGTATACAGTAGGGCTGCGGGCAGATGGCACTGTTGTTGCTACCGGATTTAACAACAACGGACAGTGCAATGTCCAGGACTGGACCGACATTGTGGCAGTATATGCGGGGAATACCGCTACCGATACTATTGGAGTTAATGCTGATGATACTATTGTAGCTGCAGGGACATTGGAAGGGAAGGATTATTACAAGCAAATTCCCGGAAAAACAGAGGGCATGATCAAGGTGTGTCCTGGGTCTGATGTCATTCTTGTGCTAATGGAAGACGGCAATATTCATTGCATTAATAAATCGTTCAGTGAGATGGATGGCCTTGATAACCTGGTGGGCGTTATAGATGTAGCAATTGGTACCGTGCATGCAGCAGGAGTGCGTTTTGACGGAACTGTAGCGACAGCAGGAAGAAATACGTCAGGTCAGCATGATGTGGAAGACTGGACTGATATAATTGCTATTGCAGCTTCCAATAGTAATACGGCCGGGCTGAAAAGTGACGGCACAGTAGTGGTAGCAGGAGACGACAGGCATGGAGAGAATGATGCGAATATGTGGAAGGATATTGCAGCCGTGTCGGTTGGGCCGAATTTCATAGCCGGGCTTAAGACAGACGGCACAGTGGTTATAGCAGGGGCAGTCGTAGGCGGCACCACTCAAGAATTGATAGCAGAGAATAAGAAGGCGCTTGAAGAAATTGCCTCGTGGAGCAACATAGGGCCGGCGTCATAGATGACAGGAGAGGTATTAATAAACAGCTTACTTACAGATACTCTGGATAAACCGGGGATTACCTTTACAAGGGATCCCTGGTTTTTTATTGCATTCCTTCCTATTATCTTTCACTGAGATTTTTCCACTTTTGTTCGAAGCTGTATCCATTTCTTTTAATACATAGATCCATATATAATTAATCTGCATTTTTATAGTTACGCCACTTGCTATAGAGAATTGACTTTCCGGCAAAAGACTGGAGATGCTTTAAGAGAGAAAACTTTATATAAAAACCGGCACCTGAAATATGGATACTTTAATAGGAGGGATAAACCAATGCACTGTTAAAAGTATTTGTAACTACCTATATACACACTCTCCAGTGGGAAAACTTATGGAAGCATTTACAGGCAAATGGCATCAAAGAAGCTGCTCTTTATAACTCTCAGGGTGAGATTGAGTTTTTTATGAGAACCCCAATAATTATCAAGCAGGAATAATCGGTTTCATATTAACATTTACAATCTAACACAATAAGCTTCCTCACATTGTAAATTGCTTAATAATGAGGAAGCTTTTTTATGCCAGGAATGCTGCTGTAATAGTCATAGGATGGCCATCCTCAGTTGCAGCCTGATACTTGCCGTTATTTACCTGAACAATAACTTTTGCAACAGACAAGATAATTAAATAACCGCCGGTTTGAGAATTGTGCGGCGGCGAACAGCAGCGTGTTGGCATAGTTGCCACCCACTCTAAAAAGGTTACATCCATTGCCGATGAAGTCTGGGGAATAAACGACGGAAGGCTGCTGTTTGTAAAGCATGCATAATAGGCATATAGAAGAAGCTACTCATCAGGCTGTAATATAGGCTTCATGAATGATCATTCTTTCATTCAGAAGCCTTTTTTATGTTTAATGTATCAGGCTTTACTGGCTGATATTTACTTTCACGCTTGCATGATAGATAATAAATATAGCAGCAATAAGTCTACATCCTCATAGATGACGGGAACCGTCATTATGGATTAATTAGATAATTAAAAGGTATGAGTGTATTGATAATAGAGAAGAAAAAGACAGTTTGCTTAATTTTATTTATTGTATACATATTAATTGTTTTGAAGCTGACAATTTTCAGGTTTGCTGTTAATTATGATGAACCGCAGCTAAACCTCACTTTCTTCACTGATTTGATATATGTTTATAAAAATGCTGGAGTAATAGAATTTCTAAGATTATTTTTAGGCAACATAGGCTGGTTCATTCCATTTGGGTTTTTATTGCCGATGCTTCTAAAGAAGAAAAGTGTTTTGAAAGTCGCTATTTTGGGTCTTGTATTTTCTTTTTCTATTGAGGTATCGCAGTTTATTTTTCGCAAGGGCATAGCAGAATTGGACGATTTGGTATTGAATACACTTGGGGCTGTCATCGGATATATTTTGTACACAATTATAATTAATAGAGGTGGTGGTAATTAACTTAAGAGAATTGTACTTATTCTTGCATTCATATCTGAGAGGCAGATGGTATGACATATTGGGATATCCGTCTATTGTTTCATACCATCCATTAGCGGTAAGAAGAAGACCTAATCTTATGAAGAACTTTTTGTACGACTGGAGAATGGTGGCACAGCGCTTATTAAATGAATGATTATATTCGACGGAAACATTGTTTTATAAATCAGGCAGGAAACAACCTGTCAGTGTAGAAGTACATCACATACTCTTGTTATTACGAATATGGATATAACAATAGAAGTGATAAGGAACTATAACACAAGGAAGAAAACAGATGAAGAAGGTTTTAAATGAAGACTTGATTTATGAAATATTGTCGGTAGTGGAAGAAATCCCTGAAGGGTGCGTTGCAACATACGGCCAGATAGCAAGATTGATTGGGCGTGAAAAAAACTCATGGCTTGTAGGCAAGATTCTGAGCATGGCTGAATATTACGGCAGCTATCCATGCCATAGGGTAGTGAATCATTCCGGAAGGCTGGTGCCGGGATGGCCTGAGCAAAGGATTCTCTTGCAGAACGAAGGTGTCAGCATGAAGGATGAAACACATGTCGATTTAAAAAAGCACCAATGGGATTGTTAACAAGATTTATAAATGCATTTTGCAGTGGGACAAACCACTGCTTTGTTTTTATCAATTCTGTTGGTTATATCCGTTTTATCTTCTACTGCTGGGCATACTTATCATACTTATGACAGAGTGCATTAATTAAAAGAATTCAAGAGATATATTTGAGCACTATTTGTAGTTGATTATAGATAAATAAAGTGCTATAATGCTTAATTGTTAGTTAGCTAATTATTAATACATTAACGATTAGCAAGCTAATTATAACTTGAAATAAGGAAATAAGGCGGTGAAAAATCAAACATGGATAGTGATGCAATTAAAATAAGCAATAAGAGTATCATTCATCAGCTTATTTTTTTTGCTGTGAAACACAGGAAAATTATGCTGCATTATCTGAATGAAACAGGAGTCTACCATGCTCAGCATCGCTTGCTTATGGAAATTGCCCATAACCCCAGTGCTTCGCAGATCGATCTTGCCAGGTCAATGGAAGTATCCGCGGCAACGATAGCGGTATCACTAAAAAAATTGAGAAAAGGCGGATATGTAAACAAGGAAATAGATGAAGGGGATAACAGGCTCAATCAAATCACCATAACTGAAAAAGGGAAAAAGGTTGTGGAGCAAAGCAAACAGATTTTTGAGTCAACAGAAAGAAAGGTTCTTGACGGATTTACGGATGAAGAGAAGGCTGCCTTGTTTTCATTGCTGCAAAAGCTGAATGCTAACCTGGTAAAAATGGAAGATGAGTTAAATTCAAAAAATGAAAGGGAATAAATAGATGAAACGTTATTGGAAATATGCAAAACCATATCTGTTTGCATTTATCACAGGGCCGATCCTTATGATTGTAGAGGTTATCGGTGAAGTGGTGATGCCTTTGCTGTTAAGCAATATCATTGATAACGGAGTAAATGGCGGAAGAGGCACTCTCTATATTATGGCAATGGGTATAACGATGATAATTACAGCATTGGTTATGATGGTCGGCGGCGTGGGAGGCGCCTATTATGCAATTGAAGCATCCTCGGGATTTGCAAACGACTTGAGGAAAGATCTGTTCAATAAAATCCAGAAGTTCTCCTTTGCAAATATAGACCGGTACAATACAGGTTCTCTGGTTACCCGGCTGACCAATGATATTACCCAGGTGCAGAACATAATTCAGATGATGATGAGAATGGCTTTACGAGCACCTGGCATGCTCATCGGCGCCCTTATAATGGCTTTTACATTAAATCCGAAGCTGACGCTGGTTATTCTGTGCGTAATACCTTTGCTGGCTGCTGCAATTTTCCTCATTATGAAAACTGCCTTTCCCCGGTTTATAGCCATGCAAAAGAACCTGGACGTACTTAATACTGTCACCCAGGAGAATTTAACTAATATCAGGGTTGTAAAATCATTTGTCAGAGAGCGCTTTGAAGAAGAGAAATTTAAAAAATCAAGCAATAATCTGAAAGAAAGCACAATAAGTGCAATGAAGGTTGTTATCTTTACCATGCCGGTTATGACTCTTTCAATGAATATCACAACCTTGGGTGTTGTATGGTTTGGAGGGAATCAGATTATAACAGGCAGCATGACTCCCGGTGTCCTTACTGCATTTATAAACTATGTTGTCCAGATATTAATGTCACTAATGATGGTTTCCTTTATAATTCTTAGCAGTTCAAGAGCGCTGGCATCTGCAAAGCGTATTAACGAAGTTCTTTGCACAGATATTGACCTTACTGATGATATGGCTTTGTTCAAAGATGCTGCTGTTCAATACGGCAAGATCGAATTCAGAAATGTTTACTTTAAATACTACAAAAACAATGAGAAATGGGTCCTGGAGAATATCAATCTTGTAATAAATCCGGGTGAGACAGTTGGTATTATCGGTTCAACCGGCTGCGGCAAATCAAGCTTAGTGCAGCTGATACCCAGGCTGTATGATGCAGACCGGGGAGAAGTTCTGGTAGATGATGTGAATGTGAAGGACTATTCACTGAAAAACCTTCGCAGCGGAGTCGGCATTGTTCTTCAGAAAAATGTGCTGTTTTCAGGCACAATTAAGGAAAATCTCAAATGGGGCGACGAATACGCGAGTGATGAAGAAATATATCAATGGGCAGAAAGTGCTCAGGCACACGGATTCATCACTTCATTCAAGGAAGGATATGAGACCGAGCTTGGACAGGGCGGCGTAAATGTTTCCGGAGGGCAAAAACAGAGGTTATGTATCGCCAGAACATTGCTTAAGAAACCCAAAATCCTGATTCTTGACGACAGCACAAGTGCAGTTGATACGGCAACGGAAGCAAGGATCAGGGAAAGCTTCCATAAAGAGCTGAAAGGTACAACGAAAATCATCATTGCGCAAAGGATTTCTTCAGTATTTGAAGCTGACAAGATTGTAGTCCTTGATGACGGAAAGATTGTCGGCATAGGTACACATGAGGAATTGATGCAAAAATGCAAGGCATATACTGAAATTTATTACTCGCAGATGGACAAGAAGGAGACAGCATAATGAGTCATATTAGTGAAGAAAGAAAAGAAATCTTACTGCGCAGATATGGTAACAAAGGGATGAATGGCAATGCCGGTCCCGGAGGCAGGAGACCTGGCGGCATGGGCAGGCCAGGCGGACCTCGTGGTGCACTGGGCGGAGGCAAGCCTAAAAATGCATATACCACAATTAAAAGGCTCCTTGCTTATATAGGACGTGACAAGATTAAAATCCTGTTTGTTCTTGCCTGTGTACTGGGCAGCACTTTGACTGGCCTGGGCGGCAGCTATATTTTAAGGCCTGTAATAAACAATCTGGTATCAGCAGACAGATCAGCGGAAGAAAAAATAAGGAATCTTGCAATAGGCCTTCTTACAATGGCATGTATCTATCTTGTCGGTATCATTTGCTCCTATCTGCAGCAGAGGATTATGATAGGGGTATCTCAGAATGCACTGGTTCGGATCAGAGAAGACCTGTTTCGCAGGATACAAAAGCTTCCGGTGAAATATCATGATACCCATACCCATGGTGACCTTATGAGCCGCTTTACAAACGACCTTGATTCGGTCGGCGAGATGCTCAATAATACCATGGCCCATATTTTTTCAAGTGTCATAACCTTGATTGGAACTTTAATACTGATGTTTGTAACAAACTGGATTTTGTCAGCAGTTACTATAATAACAGTACCTTTGCTGGTATACGCAGCAGGCATGATCGGAAAACAAAGCAGGAAATACTTTATGGCTCAGCAGCAGGCACTTGGTGCAGTCAATGGATATATTGAGGAAACAGTAACCGGTCAGAAGGTAATAAAGGTATTCTGCCATGAAGAAACAGCGATGGAAGAATTCGAGTTCCTGAGCGATGACCTGCGTAAAAAGCAAATGAAGGCGCAGTTCTTCGGCGGCATTATTGGGCCTGTAATGGGCAACTTAAGCCAGGTAAGCTATGCAATATCCGCCACCGTCGGCGGTATCCTGTGCCTGACCTCAAATTTCGATATCGGCGGGCTGACCATATTTACTCAGTATTCAAGGCAGTTTTCAAGACCGGTCAACGAATTGTCAATGCAGATGAATATGATATTCGCGGCATTGGCCGGAGCGGAAAGAGTGTTTGAAGTAATGGATGAAGCGCCTGAAACGGCAGGTCCGGCGGATGCCATTGAAATCTGCGCTGAAGCAAATCCGGTTGAGGGAGCTCAAGTGATAAAAGGGGAAGTGGAACTGAAAAACGTTACTTTTGGCTATACTCCCGATAAGACCGTTCTGAAAAATATAAATGTAAAAGCTAAGCCGGGCCAGAAGGTAGCTTTTGTCGGATCGACAGGCGCAGGAAAAACAACTATTACAAACCAGATTAATAGATTTTATGAGGTTGAAGAAGGACATATATTGATTGACGGCATCGATATAAAGAAAATCAGGAAGGATTCATTAAGGGGCAATATTGCAATGGTGCTTCAGGATACCCATCTGTTTTCTGATACAGTACGGGAAAATATAAGGTATGGGCGTCTTGACGCAACAGACGAAGAAGTAATAGCTGCAGCCAAGATTGCAAGTGCCCACTCATTTATTGAGAGACTGCCTGATGGTTATGATACGGTACTGGAAGGCGATGGCTCTAATCTGAGCCAGGGTGAGCGCCAGCTTCTGAATATCGCCCGGGCTGCCATATCAAAAGCACCTATCCTGATACTTGATGAAGCTACCAGTTCTGTTGATACAAGAACTGAAAAATATATTGAACGAGGCATGGACAGGCTGATGAAAAACAGGACTACCTTTGTAATTGCACACAGACTGTCTACCGTACGAAATGCTGATCATATCATAGTGCTGGAGCATGGTGAAATTATAGAGCAGGGAACCCATGAAGAACTCCTGGCAATGGGCGGAAGATATTATCAGCTGTATACCGGAGCAATTGAGCTGGATTAAGTACAATACACTATAAGCTGCACACCATAAAGCTCCCCCTCATGCCCCGCAGGCATGGGGGAGCCGGCTGCAGCAAAGTCCGAAACCTTTACATTTTTTCTGTTCGTTTATGCTTCTTAAAATAATAGCTTAGTCCACCGATACAGACAACCAGGCCAAATAATGCAGGTTTCAGAATAGACATGCCTGCTTCACCGCTGAATGCAACGCTCCAGATAAATTTAAGAACGGCTGCCCCTATTATGACACCCAATAGCCATTTCCAGTTTCTTTTCCATGCTGCTGTAAGAAGCATAAAGAAAAATAGGGGCACTGCCAAACTCATTATTATTTTAGGAGCGGTCCATGCACCTTTAAGGTAATCCATTTCAAAAGCCAAAAATTCTAATACCTGAGGACTGCTTGCCGCCGGGGCAGGAAACCAGAACATGCTTGTAAACAGGGCAAATATTGAAGCAAATATACCGGTGTAGCTTTTTTTGAATGCAAAAATAACCATTGGGATTATAAATAAAGGCCTGATATACCAGCTTAATATATTATGATGCCTTTCAAATGCCCAGTTAAAAAACATATCATTGGTCAAAAACAAAACAATAAATACTATAGTAGCAGCTGCAAACAACATTCCTATTATAAAATCTGTTTTCTTGTTCATGATAAACCTCCTTTAAATTTTTTCATTTCTATTCTGAATTCCATGGAATATTATGTTTAACAATGAATCCACAAAGCTGTTTACGTCTTCTGCATTGTGTTCATAACTAATGCTGCCAAACTTATTAAGCATATAGTTATTCACTGCACTGTTTAAGGATTGCAGCAGCAAGCTTAATGCAAAAGAATCAACACTGCTGTCAATTTCACCTTTTGTTTTTGCATCTTGGATCATTTGCATAAACAGTGATTCTGACAGTTTGTCGCCTTCCTTAATAACTGATGATTTAGCCGTTTCATTATTTCCCTTGGAGAACTGCTCTCCTAAGGCAGCATACTCAGGATGTCTTTTTGCAAATTCAATACCTTTAAGAAAAAGCAGGCGTATTTGATCTAATAGTGTTAAGGAGTGAAATTCTGATATAACAGAAGTAAAAAACCTGATCTTCTCTTCAATAGCCAAAGTCATAATATAAACGTATAAGTCCAGCTTATCGATAAAATACTGGTAGAAGCTTCCCTTTGCAATGTTTGCATTCCTGCATATTTGATTTATGCTGGCTGAATTATAGTCAGCTTTGGAAAATTCCTGGATTGCAGCTGAAATTATTAAGCTTCTTTTTTCATCCGGCAGGTTATAAAACGTTTTTTGCGGCATTAAAAGCATCCTTTCAAATATAAGTGACCACCCGGTCATATTGTTACTTATATTATATGACCAGGCGGTCGCATTGTCAAATAAAAGATTTATTGCTTTTCAGACTAAATTCTCCAACATTCTATAATTTTTTGATATAAAAAGTTTTGAAGTGTGGAATTATGGTTATTGGTAAATATATAACAAATAGGAGGAGTATGCCATGAGTAGACTGTATGATAATTTAAATGAGCAAATGAACTTTGAACTGGAATCTGCATACATTTATGCAACTATGTCTGCATATCTTGATTCTCAGAATATGAGAGGCATGACCCATTTTATGGACGAGCAGGTAAAGGAAGAAATGTCCCATGCAGCTAAAATTAAAAAATTCCTGCAGGACACTGGATACGGAGTAAAATACCGTCCTCTCAATCCCGGAGATGGTGGATTTGATTCCATAGAATCGGTATTTAAAAAGGCTCTTGCACATGAAAAAGTAGTTACTTCAAGGATTCATGATCTGGTAAAGCAGGCAAGGGAAGAAGGGGATCAAAGAGTGCTTAACCTTCTTGCATGGTTTGTGGATGAACAGATAGAAGAAGAGAACACCTTCGGTGTGCTTGTGGAGAGACTGGAGAGAATTAACGGCCAGTGGAACGGTTTGTACATTCTTGATAAAGAATTATCTGAAAGATAATCATACATACATTTAAATTTGCCATGCAGATAGTTTTGAAACAAGGCAGCTTTCTTTGGAGAGCTGCCTTTTTAGGGACAGCTTTTGGACTGTCCAGTGTAACCGGAGTTGTAATAGAAGGCATGAAAATCAGGCATTATCGGTTCAATGGCATTCTGATAACATCCGGTTCCGGCAACAGAATCATCAAGAATGTAATTAGCAATACTCTAAGCAACGGGATTGATGTACAGACTTCCAGCGGGAATTTATTTTGGAAAAATGAGATCTGCAATTGTTCTGACGGCATTCGGTTTATTGCCGGCAGTACGCACAACTGGGTTATAGACAATATAGTCAAAGATTGCGTGGATGATGGCTTTGAATGCTTTTTAGGCGTGGACAGCAACAATGTCTTTATTTCCAATAAGGCCATAGGGAATGCGGGCAATAGCATTGAATTGTTTGGCAGCAATAATCTGGCATTCAATAATATATTAATAGATAATTCAAATGGAATATTTACAAATTCCGGCAGTGATACTGTTGCAATTGGGAATGTGATAAAAGATTGCAGGACCAATACTGTGACTGTAACAGCAAGCTATTCAAATCTTTTTATGGAGAAAACCATATAGTGTGCAATAATAGAACAGGTGTGAGCAATAGCGGCCAGTTCGGAACATTCCTGAACAATGAAATATCCTACAACGGGAATTCCGGGCTGACACTCGGTTCAACTTCCGTCGGAAACCTTGTGATGGACAATTTGCTTGTATGCAATATACCAGGCAATATAACCGATAGCGGAACTGACAATAATATTTTGAATAATATGCAAAAGCCATGTGAACCTTGTGAGGCTCCCAGTGTTGTTTGCGGTCAATGTGCCGGCGCAGCTGAAAACAGCACCAATTAACCTAAGGCAGGTGTGAATCAATGGATGTTAAGGATAAAATTAAAAAAGAAATAGACAGGCTGACTGGACTAATTAAGGAAAATGAAAGAATAACACTGCAAATGCCGGAATATTTGAGATCAAATCAGATATTTCTCCTGGAATTATACAAGAAGCAACTGAACATGCTTGAAAATGAACTCATAAAATTAGAGGCATAGATTTGATGAATTGCTTTGAAAGGAAGTGTCTGCATGGCAGTAATAAATATAACGCCGTTTACGGATATTACTGAGCTGATAGCTTCAGACAGAGTTAATGCGGGAGATGTCCTGCTTTTGGAGGAGGGCATATATTTTCAGAATGTTATTATCACCAAGGATAATATCAGGATAATAGCAAAAGGTCCGGGAGTCATCTTTGACGGCCAAAGCTCTCTCATTACAGCTTTCACACTGTCAAATGTTACCGGGGTGGTAATTGAGGGCGTTAATATAAGGCATTATCGTTTTGATGGCATTGTTATTGATGGCGGCTCCGGCAACAGAATCATAAAAAACAGAATTAATAATTTGTTAACTATTGGTATATCAGTTTTTCATTCCAGCGGCAATTTAATCTGGAAAAATGAAGTATGCAGATGCAATGATGGCATAGTATTAAACCTGACCAGTACAAGCAACAGGATCATAGATAATATAGTCAAAGATTGCTCCGGTACCGGCTTTGGAACCGTTTTAGCCTCTGACAGCAACAATGCCTTTGTTTCTAATAAAGCCATAAGAAATCGTCTCATTGGTTTCGATATATTTGGCAATAATAATTTGGTTTATGATAATCTGGCAATAGACAATAACGAGGGAATAAGAACAGGTGATGGAAGTAATACCTTGATAATTGGAAATGTTGTTAAAGGCTGCACGCTGAATGGTTATTTTATAACGGATGGCATCAGAAATCAATTTTCCGGAGAAAATCATATAGCATGCAATCGAATAGCAGGAATACTTGACCAGGGCGAATTAGGAGTGTTTTATAAAAATGAAATATCCTTCAACGGAGATACCGGAATTACTCTCTTTTTCTTCAATAATCTTGTAATGGATAATATATTGGTATGCAATGTTCCGGAGAATATAATCGAAAGAGGCTCTGGCAATATTTTTATTAATAATATACAGAAACCGTGTGAACCTTGTGAAGCACCGGGTGTTATCTGCGGCGATTGTGATAAAGAAGACAACAGCTCCAATTAGCTAAAGGCAGGTGTTATTTTAATGGATAAAAAAGAGAGAATAAAGAATGAAATAGCAAGGTTGACTGAATTAATTAAGGAAAGTGAAAGTATAACAGAGCAAATGCCGGGATATTTAAGAAAAAATCAAGAATTAGCCTTGAGAACTTATAAGAAGAAATTAGCAGCCCTTGAACTGGAATATATGAAATTATAGGTTCAGAGCTTAGCTATGAACTATAGGTTTTAGATTCCATAAAATTTCCAAGCCTAAGCATAAATATGAGGCTTGGATTTTTATTATGCACATAAAGTATATATTCCATATTTAACAAGGCTGGTCTATAATATTGTATATTAACTTTTGTTTGAGAGGTTACCGTGGATTTAAGAACTGTAATGTTAATGCTGGCAGTCGGCTCTTTTTTATATGGGCTGTTACTGGTAATATTCAAATTTAAGACAAACAGCTTTCAAGAAGTTCCTTTCTGGATAACAGCAAAAAATCTGCAGGCTGCCGGATCATTATTGCTGTACTTTAGGACGAGCGCCTATGATGGCTTTACAATGCTGGCAAATACTTTTTTGTTATTGGGCTGTGCCTATGAAGCCTGTGCTATCAGGATTTTATCCGGATATAATATGAAACGCCGGCTGCATGTTATAGCATCTATTGGGGTTATACTGGCATGCTTGATTACAGTATTTTTGGACAGCCCTTACAGGGCAGGACTTATTTTTCTTCTCCAAAGTGTTTTTTATTTTTTGCCGAGTGTATACCTGTTTGGTAAATCAGATATGGAATTTTCCCTGAAATTGCTTTTGGCTGCATGTTATTTTGCAGCTGGATTGATATTCTTGGTAAGCTCTATTATATGTTTAGCTTTTCCAGTATATGCCTTAAAGCTGAATGGTAGTCCCATATTTGGTTTGATACCGGGAGTCAGTTTTTGTATATTTTTAGTTAGTGGGTTTATTTTGCTGATGCTTGCTAAAGAAAGAAGCGACAAGCAAATACAGGAAATAAAAAAATCTTTGAAGAAAAGTGAAATTAGATTCCAGCAGATAATAGAAACAGCCATTGAAGGCATCCTTATTTTTGATGAACAGTATAAAATCACCTTTGCTAATAAGAACATGGCATCTGTTCTTGGATATACGATTGATGAAATGATTGGAAGGTCATATGTTTCATTTTTCCCTGAAAGCCAAATAGATGTTTACAATTATCAGAAGTCTCTCCGGAAAAAAGGTGAGGGTTCAGTTTATGAATGCTGTCTGTTAAGGAAGGATGGGTATAAACATTGGTTTTTGGTTTCTGCAAAGCCAATTTTAGATGATTCCGGAAATTTTGAGGGATCTTTTGCAATGTTAACGGATATAAATGACAGAAAGGAAATGGAACTATTACTGGAAGATTCCAATCGACGTTTGAGAGAATTAAGCAACACAGACAGTCTGACAGGAATAGCAAACAGAAGATGCTTTGATGCTGTTTTGGAGCGTGAATATTCCAGGCTTAGACGTTCAAAATCTGAATTATCAATCATATTATTTGATATTGACCATTTCAAGGAATATAATGATTATTATGGTCATGTTACAGGAGATGACTGTCTGCGTCAGATCGGCGGTGTATTAGCAAGCAGTATAATCAGGGCTGTTGATTTAGCGGCCCGTTATGGTGGAGAAGAGTTTGCCTGTATACTGCCTGATACTGACATTCATTCTGCAGTGAAAGTGGCCGAAAGGATTCAGCAAAGGATTAAGGAACTAAAAATTGAACATAAAAAGTCTGCTGTTTCAGAGTTTGTCACAGCAAGCTTTGGAATAACTACAGTCCGATATTCACCGGAAATTACCCCGCCGGATATTATAGCTGCTGCTGATAAATTGCTGTATAAAGCTAAGGTTTCCGGCCGCAACCTGATAAAATTTGCAGAATACGCTGAAGCGCAAGGAATAGATTGTGTATGATTCAAGGTCAGGGCACTCCTTTTCTTGGAGGATTCCAGAAGTCTATCAAAAATTTAAAAAAGCCTTAATATAAGTAAGTTTACATAAAATGAAGGAGTGAAAAAAATGAGGCAGCCTGATTTTAGCAATATTTTAAAAATACTTAATAGGGAAGTACCAAGCAGACCCACTTTATTCGAGTTATTTTTAAATGATACCCTATACAGAAAATTGTGCGGTCAGCAGATTTTAAGCCGGGAAGATGAGCTGCAGCAATACAGGATCGTAATACACGGCTTCAAGAACGCAGGATATGATTATGCATCACTCAACGGTTCAGATTTTCATTTTCCGAAGAAACCTCAAACAAAGAAGAAGACCGTTTCTCTGAATGAAAACTCAATTATATACGATGAAGAAAGCTTTGAAAAATATCCCTGGCCGGACCCGGATTCATTTGATTATTCAAGGCTGGAAAAGCTGAATGATGAAATGCCGGAGGGTATGAAAATTATTGTTTACAGCTTTGGTGGTGTGCTGGAAAACGTTGTTGAATTAGTTGGATATGAAAAATTATGCATTATGATTTACGACAACCCTGATTTAGTTCAGAGAATATTTGACCATGTCGGCAGCAGGCTTGCGAGATATTATGAAATATGTGTGCAATATCCTGTAGTAGGAGCGATTATAGGCAATGATGACTGGGGATACAATACTCAGACCATGCTGAGTCCGGAAGATATGAGGAAATATGTGTTTCCCTGGCATAAAAAAATAGTTGAGGCTGCTCACAAAGCAGGTAAACCGGCAATTCTTCATTCCTGTGGGAACTTGGAAAAAGTAATGGATGATATCATAGATGATATGAAGTATGACGGCAAACACTCATATGAAGACAAGATTATTCCGGTAGAGGAAGCATATGAACGCTGGGGGCATAGAATTGCAATTATCGGGGGAATTGACGTAGACTTCATGTGCAGGTCAACTCCTGAAGCTGTACGGGCAAGATGTAAAGCAATGCTTGAAAGGACAGCCGATAGAGGAGCTTATGCTTTAGGAACCGGCAACAGTGTTCCTGAGTATCTACCTGAAGAAAATTATTTTTCTATGGTTGAAACGGCATTATCATTCAATAACTGACTCTCAGCTTTAAAATCATTGTAGGGAGCACGGAGGTTTGAGACCACGGAGGCTTTTATGAAAAATTTAATAGGTATAGATATCGGCGGCACAAAATGTGCTGCTGTATTAGGCAGATATGATGAGGACGGAGCAATAAGCATAATTGAAAAGTGTGTTTACCCAACGGAAAAAGGGCCGGAGCACATGTTAAACCAATTGTCGGAAGGAATAGAGAAGCTTCTATGCAAATTTGGACTAAGTAACCAAGACATAGAAGGTATAGGCGTTAGCTGTGGCAGTCCTTTAAACAGCAAGTTGGGTGTAATACTATCTCCTCCTAATCTTATTGGCTGGGATAATATCTATGTAAATAAATATTTTGAAGACAGGTTTGGAATCAAAACAAGACTTCAAAACGATGCCAATGCCTGCGCTCTTGCTGAATGGAAGTTTGGTGCCGGCAAAGGCTGCAATAATGTAATTTTTCTCACATTTGGAACGGGCATGGGTGCAGGTCTGATACTTGATGGCAGGCTATATACGGGAACAAATGATATGGCGGGGGAAGTAGGACACATAAGACTGGATAGCTTTGGCCCTGTTGGATATGGCAAATCAGGTTCCTTTGAGGGCTTTTGCAGCGGTGGCGGCATTGCCCAGCTTGCAAGAATGAAGGTTTTAGAAAAGATTCAGATGGGTACAGCAGTGTCCTTTTGCCATAGTATAGACGATCTCCCTAAGCTTAATGCCAAAATTGTTGCCGATGCCGCAAAGAATGGAGACGAACTGGCTAAAGAAATATTTGACATAAGCGGGGAGTATCTTGGCAGAGGTCTCTCAATTATTATTGATATACTTAATCCTGAGGTAATTATCATCGGCAGCATATTTGAAAGGTGCACAGACCTTTTATGGCCAAAAGCTCAGGAGATTATTGCAAGAGAAACCTTGCCTGTTTCAAAATGCGTATGCAAGGTAGTTCCTGCAGTCCTTGGAGACAGTATAGGTGATTATGCAGCCCTTGCTGTTGCTTTATATGAATAGCCTGTGCATAATCCCTTATGTGTAAGACTATTCTTTGCTGCTTACTTTCATATTCTTATTTGTATTCATCGGCAATATGAAGCGTATTCCGGGAATCAACACCTGGCTCCAAAGTATTATAAATGGACATGAATTGCTTGCATCTGTGCTTGCCAGCCAGGTTATCAGCAATGTTCCTGCGGCTATCCTTCTTTCCGGCTTTGCTGATAATATCTCAACACTGATTGTTGGAACTAACTTAGGCGGCCTTGGAACAATCATTGCTTCCATGGCAAGTCTGATTTCATTCAAGTTTTATGGTACAACAGCCGGTAAACAAAATGCAGCTTATCTTGGTGTATTAATGAATTCCAAAAAAATATTACTAAAAATGTTGACAAATTGAAATTAGCATGATAAAATTCTAACGAACGTTAAATAAAGGAGGAGCTTATGACAGATAAAGATTTACGAGATCGAATAAAAGAAGTTGCAGTTAAGCAATTCAATGCTAACGGTTATTATGGAACGACAATACGTAATATTGCTAATGAAGTAAAATGCTCTCTACCCATGATTTATTATTATTACAATAATAAAAAAGAGTTGTTCGATGAAATTATTAAAAAGGATTTTTTCAATGTCGTAAAAAAGCAGGCATCTCACTTGAAAAGCGACAATATTATAGATTTATATACTAAGTTCATTTATAACTTAAATGCACTAAGCGACTATGAAAAACTGGTATATCGGCTTGGAATCAAAGTTTACTTATCATTCGATGGAGACGAGGAATTGATGAACCTTATGGATGAGTGGGAGAAAAGTATATTGCCAAGGCACCGTGAGATCCTCAAATCCCATACGAAGAACTTGGATAATGAAAAAGCAATAGTAAGAACATTGGTGCATTTATTAGAGACGCTGATAGAGAATATTGTAGTGAAAAATCGATATTTACCGGAGGATGAAATCAGGGAAGAGATCTCTATTGTTTTGCAAGGCTGCGTAGCAAAATAGATAATAAATCTCAACGCACGCCATGCAATATAGTAGAACAGAAAGCATAGCTATGCGTTCTACCTAACGAACGTTAAAATAAATTATTTAAAAGGAGAGATAAAAATGGAAATTGAAAAAAGGCTTGCATTTTTGCAAAACACTTATGCGGTATCCATCGCAGAGACTGTAAACACATATGAGAAACTAAAGGCATTAGATACGGTAGTTGAGAAAAGAAAAGAAAGGCAAACAAAGACGGCTTCCTATTTAAATCAGCAGTTGGGTATTAAAAGCATTGAAGACATCTTTCATACCCTTTCAGAAATCTATGGTTGTGCAGACTGGACAGTGAAGAAAATTGAGGACGGATATGCTGCCATAGCAACATCATGTAAACTTTGTGCGCTATCAAAGAAGTTGGGCGGAGCAAATCCATGCTATGGCTGGTGCCTTAACCCAATGATTGCCATGATTACTGCTGTTGGAGGAACTGATGCAGGAAATATAGCTGTTGAAAGTACATTGATGAATGAAGATTGCTGTAAGGTAATTATTCATATTTATAAAGAACAAAAAAATGCCTTCAAAAATCCATTGCACATGAAAGCAAAGGAAGGTGAATAAATGAATTTTAACCGTCATGAGAATTGGAATCTCGACAGAGTTAAATATGATCCAGTAAGGGAATTTTGCTTGTGCGAGAAAGCAGATGAAGAATATATGAGATCACTAATAAAACGAAATATTTGTATAGATAGGAGTGTTATCAAAATGGAAAAGATGCAAGTTAGCTGGAAAAAGGTGTTGTTATATGTAGCCGTTGTTTTGATGCTGCTTATTTTTCAGAAAGTATTGGGCATTGCGGGAAGCAACATTGCCGATATGTTTTCATACGTAAAACTTGATCCCTATAATGCCTATGCCTGGAATTTTGTTCATCATACAGCCATATTGCTCTTTGCGTTGATTGCAATTCTGATACTAAGCAAGCTATTCAAAGTAAATTTCGGTATGGGCTTTGGTGACAGTAAAACAGGAATCAAATTTGTTGTTATATATATTGCTATTTTTACAGTAATCACACCTGTTGTCCATATACTTATGATGATAAATAACTCATTGCCGGTATATGCATTCCCCCTAAACAAAAACAATATTATTGGTACTCTCTGCTTTTCATTGTTTTTAAGCGGACCAGCCGAAGAGATATTATATCGTGCGCTGCCTATTACAATACTCATGCAGGTGTTCGGTAAAAGAATAGATGTAAAGTGGAATATAACATTAGAGACTATTATTGCTTCTTTATTGTTTGCGTTTGCCCATATGAAATGGTCATTATTCCCGTTTAGCATTAAAGAAATGAATTATTCTCAATTTTTATATGCATTCATGCAAGGAATTATTTCCGGTAAAGCATACCAGGATAGTAGAAGCGTCATATATCCTATGATTATGCATAGCTTCAGCAATGTACTAATGGTTGGAACAGGGTATTTATTTCTCTTACCTTAACCATTGACATACTAATGGCATTAGTTTATATTGGAAGACCATACAAAGTATCACTTTGCTGCAGGAAAAATGCGCCAACGTCTCATTTTATGAGTTTCAAAAACGAGTTAAGGACGCAAGTATTAAGGATGTCAAGAATAGAGGGAAATGGATAATAACTTCGCTCGATAACGGTGAAAACGTTCTTCTGTCTCTTGGTATGGATGCTGATGTTATGTATTTCGAAAATGAGGAGGACCAAGCTGACAAATACCAGGTAAAGGTTACCTTTAATGATGGAAGTGGTTATACAGCCCGCTTTTTGTGGTTCGGTAAATTTCTGCTCGTTTCTGATGACGAATTAGCGTCAGAGCCAAATACAAAAGCTATAGCTATTGACCCCTTTGATGAAAGATTTACGCTGGATTATTTTTCATCGCTCCTGAAAGGTAAAAAGACACAGATCAAAGCTTTCTTAATGAACCAAAAGAATATTGGCGGCATCGGTAATATGTATATGCACGACATTTTATTCAAGGCCCGCCTGCACCCCCAGAAGAAAATATCGGACATGGAGGGAGATGAAATTGAACTCCTTTATAACAGTCCTGCCCTGTCTGCGGTGAGACAATAGTTTCACTAAAAACGGGCAGTACAACTTCGTACATATGCCCTGTCTGCCAAAAAGTATAAAATTATATACCAGGCCTTTATATATAGAATAGCTTCCTTATTACAGGGGCTATTAATTTTGTGAGTTAATTGAATTATTAAGCCAAATTATGATAAAATAGACAGTAATATTTTGTTAGTACATGAAGGATAAAAACTATGAAATCATTGCTTGATTATAAAGTTATAACTGAGGATATTGAGGTTCAGTATGAGGTTTTTCCCATGTATGATGAGAATGACCTATCTGATCCGCGGAAGCGATTAATAGCTAATGGTTTGAATTCTGTTAATGATAGAATCCGGTACAATAAAGAAAGAATAGATGAACTTAACAACGAAATCGACCAGTTAACAAACCATGCTGACGGTATTGATAATATAATCGCCGTTGGAAGCGGGTTGCTTGCAGGGTTAGTCGATGCGTTTTTGGTCGGCGAATTCAACTTAGAAAGAGGCAGAGACTGGGGAACTAAGAAAGTAAATGATTTTGTTGAAGATTTTGCAAAAAAAATGGGCTATAAACCCAAAAAGGATACAGATTCCGTAGAAGGGGCTATTAGATTTCTTGAGAAATTTGGTATGCCAAGCGATGGCGAAACACCACTCTTTGGAGGCAGTCTGCAGCATCATCTCCGTGATTTTGCTCATCATCCAACCCTTGTAGGATTAATATTCTCACTGCTAACTCAATTCACAGGAAAATCATTCGGAACAGACACTACAGGTAAGTTTATTGTTGTTGCCATTAAAGATAAATCACTTATTGGCAAAGACTTCCCTAAGAAAATATTATTTGGTGTTGTCTATTGGTTCCTGCACATGATTAGTGATATGGCAGGGTCAAGCTCAACCCCTGGTGCTGGCACAGGCCTGCCTGGTCCACTGGTATCTTTCCTTAAAGAACTATCAGCACTACCCATTTTTAATAATAAGGATGGTATAAACGACTTTTCTGTATGGATTTCAAAGCTCTTTAACGGAACGTTACTTGCTAAGCGTGATGAAAGAGGAAAGATAACCGAAGAACTAAGGTTTGATTTACGTGCTGAGATTGGTGTAGCGCATGAAATTGGAAGGCAGGCAATTCCTGTTATAGTCAACGAATGCATTGTTCGTGGGTTTTACTTCATTCGAAGGTTAGCTAATGAGATAAAAGAAAAAAATATACGACATTTATCTGAGTTGAACAAAATTGATTTTGAAAAAGTTAAACCATGGAAGAACCGTACAATTATCAGGATGCTGACAATAGCAACAGCAACCATGACTGCAGTTGATGTAATTGATGCAACAATACGAGGTGCAGTTAAATCAGGTGGTAACGCCGCCCTGTTTGCTACGGAGTTTATACTGCGGGTAAATTTTGTTGGTGTTGGTCGTTTTGCTGTTGCAGTGGGTACTGATGTTGCAATGGGCATCAAACGCAGCGGGCACATTAATGAGCGCATTAGCATTTTCAGTGAGCAGCTACACCTTATGAATGCAAGAGTTTTCTATATGCAAGCAAATGTATGGCTTGCGGCAGAAGCGGCAGAGCAAACGATTAATGAAGCAATGAAAGCGTTGAAATATGCTGCAGCTGCGTACACCAGTGTTCTGGTTGACATTGATGATAGAATTAAAGAAGTTGGCAATCATATTGATGATTTGAAAGAAAAAAAACCGGATCTAATTAAGGAAATTGATGACATTATCTTATGGGGGTAATTATAATGGAACAAGAAATGACAGTTCTAAATATAGATGAACTTCCAAAGCAATTCGATGTAGATGAAAGCGAACTACCTAATATTGTTTCTGGTGCATTTCAAGAGTTGATCAACTACGATAATGAAGTCAAGAATGCTATTGACCTGGCTGATAAAGCTCTGGAAACAGCCGATTATGCTAAAAGCAAACCAACTGGCTGGTTTCAGAAAGCGGAGGCTATTCAAGCGCTTCAATCATTTAGTTGTGACTCTGCTCAAGCTCTTTCTGCTCAAGCAAAAGCACATGAGATTTCGTTTAAATTCCTAACAAGGCTTACGGAAATAACGAAATATTTATTCGGCTTAGGAATCAGCAACCTCGCGCTCAATAGAAGCATTGTAAGGGAATTGGAGTTACGACTGAGTAATGCATCTGCTGAAGAACTCTCGGAGCTTGCAAAGAAAGAAATCTTGAATGTTATAAGGGAGCTTAAAGCTCAGGAAGATATTCTTATCAAACTGGATAAACTTAGTAAAAAAATAAAATGCGTACATGATGAAAATGTCAGACTAAACAAGCAGTTAGAGGAGTTTATTGAGGTTGACAAGCATTATGAAGAAAAACTTCAAAGAATAGATGAATCAGTTAAGCGATTTACTGAGGAATTGAAAGCATTGGTGGAGACTGATAGACAGCATAATGAGTTTCATGAATCTATTGCAAAGAAAGAAGATGAAAATACCAAAGAACTGATTGAGGTAAAAAATGAATATTCATTATCACTTGCTGCCATTACCCGAAAAATAAAAGGATTATATACGATTGCTGTGATAGGTTTTTTATTGGGTGTAGTGGCACTGGTTTTGACATTTTTTAATTAAGTTAAACGTCTCCCTTGCTTGGCTCCCTTGCTTGGGCTTAGGGCCTTATCAAAAATCTATGAGACAGCCACCTTTTGCCTTACTTTCCAATGCATGCTGGGCAAATGAATACTTACTGTGATCAACTTCCGGGGACATACTTTTTATATTTCGCTAATTACAGAGTGTACCGAATAATCTGCAGAGAAATTAATGCCCCAGCCTGGGTGCATACACTTCTTAGATGATTTCTTAACATAATGATATCATGATAATCAAATAAATAATTTGCTATAATCATTAACAACCTATAATTTAAACCTAATGATACGATACATGCTGTATAAGATTAATATCATTCAAAGCACTGAAACCGGGAGGGTATAGCATAAATGTATGACATTACTATAATAGGGTCAGGACCTGCAGGGGCAAATCTTGCCCGATTAATTGGGGATAAATATAAAGTTTTATTATTAGATAAACGGGAACTGGAAAATTATAATTCCAAACATAGTATAAATAAATGCTGCGGAGGCTTATTAGCACCTGATGCACAGAAAATGATCGCAAAGCTGGGATTGGGAGTACCCAAAGATATCTTAGTTGATCCGCAGCTTTTTGCTGTAAGAACTATTGATTTGACAAATAATTTGGAAAGACTGTATCAGAGATTTTATTACAATATGGACAGGGAGAAATTTGACAGATGGATGGTTTCTCTTATTCCTAATAGTGTAGATAAGCAGTTTAACGCTTTATTCAAAAGTTTTGATAAAATACCAGGTGGTTATGAGATAAAATATACCTGCAAAGGACAGGAAATGTCTGCAAAGACAAGAATTATTGTAGGAGCAGATGGCGGCAATTCGAAATTAAGAAAAATGATAGGAAAAGAAACAAATCTTCCGGTAATGTATATAGCCATCCAGGAATGGTTCAAATGCTCACATCCAATGCCTTATTTCACAGCTGTATTTGATGAAGAAATCAGTGATTTCTATTCATGGTTAATACCAAAAGATGATTTTCTATTGTTAGGATCGGCCTTAAGACCAAAGGACAATACTAGAGAAAGGTTTAATTTGTTGAAAAGAAAACTGGGACGATTAGGCTTTAACTTTGATAATAAAATTAAAACAGAGGGTGCATTTATTTACAGGCCAAAGAAGATATCACAGTTTTATGCAGGAATGGATGGTGTAACCCTTATAGGGGAAGCTGCAGGCGCAATTAGTCCCAGCTCTGCTGAAGGAATAAGTTACGCTCTGAAAAGCTCTTTATTCCTGGCTCAGAGTCTTGAAAAGGGGATAGATGGTTATTTTGAAAGATATACAAATATGATGAAGGGCATCAAGTTTAATTTGTTTATTAAGAATTTAAAATCCCCAGCAATGTATAACCCATTAATCAGGCAGATGGCTATGAGATCAGGCATAAAATCTATAAAGTAGTAAATGACTTTCTTGCAGGAATTAAGGCTGCTGACAAAATCAGCAGTCTTTTTACATACTTTTCACAATAATTGAATTTTATCTATAAATTCTTATACATATCAATGAAAAATATAACATTTCATATTACAGTATTGTCATCTTTTTTAGCAGCAATTTATTTTTAAAAAAGTCAATGTTTTTTATAATGAATCCCTTGTCACCAGCCTTTATACTAAATTTATAGAATATCGGTGATTGGGAGTGTATGTATGAGTATCCTGCCTATCAACAGCAATATACAAGCAGTCAAAAATAAGAAGAAAAGCCTGTTGCAAAAAATTATAACTCAAAAGCATCTCCTGATCATGCTGGCTCCATGTTTGATTTGGGTAATCCTGTTCTGTTATACGCCGCTTTGGGGCTGGTATCTGGCTTTTGTGCGATACCGCCCGGGTTTCCCGATTTCCAGTGCCCCATGGGTAGGGTTGGACAATTTCAAACGCTTTTTGTTCCAGAGTCTGGATTTTGGCCGGGTGATAAGAAATACAATTTGCGTAAATATTCTTACTCTGATTATTTCGATGCCTTTGGAGATATCTTTAGCAATTGTGATCTATGAGCTGCGCTTTAAAGTATACAAACGTATTATACAGACCATTTCTTATCTGCCTTACTTTATATCATGGGTAATTGTGGGCGGAATATTTTTTCAGTTCTTATCGATGGAAGGAGTAGTAAATAATGTCTTAATATCTTTGGGAATTACAAAAGAGCCTATCATGTTTTTAGGTATGCCCAGCATGGCATGGCCGATTTTAATATTTACCCGCATATGGAAAAACTTAGGATGGTCGACCATTATATACTTAGGTGCCATGGGAAGCATTGATCCAAACTTGTATGAAGCTGCATATGTAGACGGTGCCACCAGGATGAAGCGCATATGGCATGTTACTCTTCCGGGTCTTGCCCCAACCGTATCGGTATTGCTTATACTTGCAGCAGGAGGGCTTATATCCGGTTCCTTCGAACAGGTGTATGTATTTCAAAATCCTGCCAATATGGAATTTGCCGACACTATTGACACCATGGTATACCGCATGGGACTTCAGCAGGCAAACTTTTCATATGCAACAGCAGTAGGGATATTCAATACATTTTGCAGCCTTGTCTTGATTGTTTTTGTAAACACCATCATTAAACGCATCAATGGACGATCGCTTTTTTGACAATATCTTTTACAGCAAGTTAACAGCAATAATTTATTTCGGAGGCTGAAAAATGAAAATCAGAAAGCAATCACATTCGGAAATGCTGTTTAACTGGACAGCTGCCTTCATCTTGTTGATTCTGGGAATTATGACGCTTTACCCCTTTTATTACCTTCTGGTGTACTCGTTAAATGAACCTCTTGATGCAATGAGAGGAGGTCTTTATTTATGGCCCAGAAAGTTTTCATTTGTAAATTACAGGATGGTTTGGGCAACTAATGATATAGCAGGAGCAGCATTCATTTCCTTATGCAGGACAGTCATTGGCACCGTAATGTCCCTGCTGACAACTTCCATGCTGGCCTATGTCCTAAGCAGACCTCACCTAATTTTCCGCAGGTTCTTTAACCGGTTATTTGTAGTAACAATGTATGTAAGCGGCGGGTTGATCCCATATTACCTGACTCTGTCCGCACTGGGGTTTCTGGACACATTTTGGGTATATATCATCCCCGGGCTTATTGGCATTTACAATATGATACTGATCAGAACATATATACAGGAACTACCTTCATCTCTCTGGGAATCAGCTGAAGTTGACGGAGCAAAGGAATATACTATCTTCTTTAGAATAATATTTCCACTTTGTACTCCCGTCCTGGCAGTTGTGAGCATATTTACTGCTGTGGGTCAATGGAATTCCTGGTTTGACGCCGCAGTGTTCAATAGAAATTCCCCTAAATTATGGCCGCTGCAGCTAATACTGATGAACATGCTTAAGCGTACTTCTGTAGCAACATCCAGAGATGTGCCGCTTCCAAAAGATGTATTGGTTACCCTTACTCCTGAATCCATGAGGGCATCCATTACAATGATTGTCACTATTCCTATTATTCTAGTCTACCCATTTTTCCAGAGATATTTTACCCAAGGCATAATGCTGGGTGCAATAAAAGGCTGATACAAAACCATTTTGGTATCAGCAATTGTCCCATGCAGCGATATAGGTGTCAAAAGACTAACATTGGAATTAATAAAATGTAAGTGTCTTTTGATGCTTTTATCATATTAATAATAAGGAGGAAGAAAGATGAAAAGAGCGCTAATAAAACTATGGTGTATCTGCCTAATTGCAGTATTAGTTTTATCCACTTTTGCAGCCTGCAGCAAAGATACAGGAAAAACTCCCTCAGATACTCCAAGTACTTCAGGTCCTCAAACATCAGAAAAACCCATCGATGACCCGGGGGACACCCTGGAACCCATCAAATTTACAATCTGGCTCGGGAGTCCTGATCCGGGAGATTTTGTGGACGAAGATGAGTGCCACAAATTTATCCGCGAACAGCTTGGCGTTGACATCGAATTTCAATACACAGCAAGTGATGCTGCAGAGCAGCTTACATTGATGCTCGCCAGCAGATCCTATCCTGACGCCCTCAATTTGAAACCAGAACCTATTATGGATAACTATACAACCGGGGGACATCTGGTGGAGATCGGGCCTTATCTGGAAAAATACGCTCCCTGGTTGTATGAATACATGACAAGTAATCCTGCTGCATTTTCTCTGGATATAGAAGGCTACAAAGGCAAATTCTACTATGTCCCGGGTCAATTTGGTTATACCGAAGATTTCCCATGCATTGAGCCCACAATGGGTTTCCGTTATGATATTTGGAGGATGCTGGCTGATGATCCGGCTGATCTCCCTAAACCCAAGGATCTGGATGAGTTCTTCGAAATGGCTAAAGCTATGCAGGAAGCAATGCCGGAATATGATGGAATGAAGACATACGCCTTCTCCGGCTGGTTTGCTGATGAATGGGGTGCTATCTGGGCTATTTATGCACTCCAGCGATTTGGCGGCGCACACTCCTGGCTGGGGTCAGCAACTCAGGCTGATAACTGGAAGCAGAAATACTGCTTTGACAGTGAAGAATGGATGTGGGCAATGCGTTGGCTGAACAGGGCATATAGAGAAGGAATCGCCGATCCGGAAGCTGTTACTATGACAATGGATGATTATAATCAGAAGCTGGCCCAGGGTATTATATTCTGTAACTACTATGCCGGCGGATGGCTTGATGGCGTTGCCAACAGGGCAAGAGCTGCAGCAGGCCACCCCGAACAGAAAATCGTTCCCTACACCTGGATGAAATATCCTGAGTCTTCCGGCATAACAGCCCAGAATATTACAGGGCAGTACTTCCCCAATGGCATGACTGGTTTGTACATTACTGTCAATTGCGCAAATCCCGAAGAAATTATTAAGAGACTTGCCTGGTTGAGTACTGAAGAAGGTATTGCTTTCCAGGGAATGGGTGTTGAAGGCGTACATTGGAACTATGACGCTGATGGCTTCAGAAAGCCCACCGATGAAGTTATTGAAATGGTTAAAACTGATCCTGACTATATTGAAAAAACCGGAATTGGCAAGTATACCATATTCAGCAACTACTATGGTGGTTTTGATTCAAAAGGAGATGCTTTTACCATCCTGGAGAACAAATATTACCTGGCTGAGAGTGAAGACCAATACGATCTGGAATACAAACAGATACTGGGTCTGGATCCCAATCTGACTGTAGAGTTCAATGCTGCCAGGGCAGGTGTGACCCGTGACGATGTGTTTGTTTATGAAACCGGCATAGAACCCGATTCGGATTTGGCCCTTATTGAAAAACAGCTGACCTCACTGCAGGCTGAGTACATTGGAAAGCTCTATCTTGCCAAAGACGACGCTGAATTTGACAGGCTTATAGAAGAATGGCGCAAAAAAGCAGAAAATATTAATTATATGGATTACTACAACCATATTAATCCGATTATTGAAGCAGCTTACCTGGACTACCTCGCCAATAAAAAATAAGCGGTAGAGTAGACAAAGGAAGGGAAGACAAAGGGACGGTTCCTTTGTCTTCCTTTTTGTCTTTCGAGACAAGGGGACGGTTCTTTTGTCTTACTTAAATGAGACAAGGGGACGGTTCTTTTGTCTTACTTATATTTATGTATGCGTTGACAAATGTATACAATATTAGTAAACTATTACTAAAAATCAATAATAAGAGTGATAAAAGATGCCAAGACAACAGAGAATTAAAAGCAATAGTGGATATTATCATATCATGCTTCGCGGTAATGAAAGAAATAATATATTTAAAGGTGATGAGGATAAACATCGTTTCATAGAAATCATGCATGAAAAGAAAAAGAATAATAGATTTTATCTTCATGCCTTTTGTCTCATGGATAATCATGTTCATTTATTGTTAAGAGAAGGAATGGAAGATGTAGCTGCAGTAATGAAGCGTATTACCGTAAGTTATGTCCATTATTTCAACAAGAAGTACAAAAGAGTAGGGCATCTATTTCAAGACAGGTTTAAGAGTGAGGCTGTAGAACAGGATAGATATCTATTGACTTTAACGAGATATATACATCAAAATCCGGTAAAGGCAGGGATAGTAAAGAGAGCATCTGACTATAAATGGAGTAGCTACAATAGCTATTTAAATAATGATAACGAAAATTGCTTTGCCAAAATGCTGGATACCGATACCATACTGGGCTTTTTTTCTGAAGATAAGGATGTGGCCATTGAGAAGTATAAAGAGTATATGAATGAGGAGTGTGATGATACTTATATTGACCTGAAAGATGACACAGAAATTATTGATGAAAAAGAAGCAAGAGAACTTTTTTTGAAGATGCTTATGGATAAGGGTTATGAAAGCAACAACAGTCAGATGGCGCAAATATCGAACGATTTAATTAAGGAATTTAGGCAAAAGACCCACTTATCGGTAAGGAAAATTGCTGCTATTACCGGTCTGAGTAAGGATAAGGTAAGTAAAATCCTAAGAAATTAGACATGAGAACCATCCACATATATCGGACAAATGACAAAAAGGAGAATTGCATAATGAACCATAAAATTCAAACCACGAAATCACAACAATTCATCAACATAACCAATAAGGTTGCTGAAATTGTAAAAAACAGCAATGTGCGGGATGGCATCGTAGTCGTATATGTGCCTCACACAACAGCTGGTGTCACAATAAACGAAAATGCTGATCCGGATGTTGTGCGGGACATGATTTCTGCATTGAACAAAGCATTCCCTGTACATGGAGATTATCTACACTTTGAAGGGAATTCGCATGCTCATGTAAAGGCTTCTCTTATGGGTTCCTCCTGTACTGTTATAATCCAGGAAGGAAAACTTATGCTGGGCACCTGGCAAGGCATATACTTCTGTGAATTCGACGGGCCACGAAACAGAGAATTCTATGTGAAAATTATTAGTAGTAGTGATAAACATATATCTATCTGATATAATGATTGTGGCTATTGCCGATCACATCTTCTTGGTTCTCACTCACCATAATACCTTTATTAATTTTATAGGTGGTGAGTGAACATGAAAAAATCAGTCAAACTTCTTTTGCTGATATTTATCATCATCTCATTTGCTGGATGCAGTAATCAATCTGCAGAGAAATTGAACAGGTACGGAAATGTAGCAAATCGGTCATTTGTTGCATCAGACGGGGAGTATATTTATTATTACAGCCATTTGGAAAGATCCTTGTGCAAAGCGAATTTCGATGGCAGTAATGAGACTGTAATATGGGTCGATGAGAATTACAGCAGTAAATATGAAATCGAAATCCTTGTTGAAGACGGTTGGATTTATTTTAATCCCAATGAGGGTATATGCAGAATAAGGACAGATGGCCAGGAAAAAACAGTATTGGTACATAGCGATTATACACAGAATTATCTAAATATTGAAGATGGTTGGATTTATTATCAGCTTGATATCCCTATATACACAGGCGGCTGTATAATTGAACCAAGCTTTGAGATTTGGAAAGTAAAATGGGATGGCTCTGAAAATCAAAAAATTATAGAAGATGGCGGAAAATGCTTAACTGTAATAAATACATGACAATGGAAAGCTTTCAAAAGTAAATTTGCAAACAGGCGAAGAAACACAAGTGCTTCAGTTAACAAAAGATATAGTAGGAGAAAATATATATGAGGGACAAGATGGATATGGAGGATACAATACATTCGATAATATAAACATCCTCGGCAATCATATTTATTTTTATGCATACACATATGAAATTAAAACAATTGATGGAAAAACAGATCAAGATAGCCTTAGGACCTTATTATCGATGACGACGGATGGTGAGAATATTACAAAAATCTATCAGGGAGAATATTGGCAGAAGTAAATTATGATATATAGTGTATGTAGGTATCCATTGATACCTTTTTTAATGAACATTTAGTATTATAAGACAGGAGAACCGTCCCCGTGTCTACCTCTTTAATTTTGTGACAAGAAGTCGTTTAGCAGCCTGGTCAGATCTGCCATGGCTTTTTCCATTCCAAGGTCTTGCAAGCGCTTCAAGCCTTCTTGATAATGTTTTTCAAACTCTTCATCATTGCCGGATACAATCGCCTTGGCCCATTCGTTCTTGCAGGCACCATAAAGTCCTTCTTCACTGGTCAGCTTGGCTATATCGGGCACCTGTCCAAGGAACATGGGCAACTGATTGATTTTTATTTTCCTGGGAAACATTTCATTCCAGAAATCAGCATACTGGGCAAGATAAACATTGTCTACTCTGGGAGGTACGCTGTGGTAAGCCTTGACTGTACGAGTATTATCATGCAGGTAAGTAAACCTTGCGAGTTCATAGAAATTAATAGGTCCGCCGGAAAGACCGTAATATGTGAGATCCTTTTCAGTTTCAGCGCCATACATGGCATTTTGCATCAAATCAGGATCTTTAAATGTTTTTACTCCGTCTTTAATCTCCCACAGACCGGCAGATTCCGGCCCCCACGCCATGAGTTCTTCACCTTCGTAAGAATACATGAAGTCAATCCATTTCAGCATCTGGATAAGCTCATCTTCTGGAACAGATTTTGAGATCATGAGGAAGTTGCCGCCTCTTGGATCCATTAATAAGTATTGTGGATCTCCGTTTATTTTCTTTGTCATACCCTTCACTAACCTGTATGCAAATTTGTCACCATTTGCTTTAATATTGTTATTTATACTATTGATATCCTGCCAGTTGTGTGATACAGCATACAGACCGGAGTAGATTTTAGCATTTCGATGGTCGTCGCCCATGATGAAGGTTTCCTGATCTATAAGCTTTTCTTTATAAGCAGTATGCAGCCAGTATAAGTATTCTTTGTATTCAGGGGTAGAAGGAGCCCAATAGACAGAGTTTGCTTCTTCACTCCAGGTTACGCCCCATGCTCCTGCATTAATAAATCCGTATGCTTCTGCAAATGGTGCAATCCACCAGCCTTCAGTCCACATATCCAATGGAATGACGTCCTTGCCCTGGGTTTTCACGCCAAGCTCTTTTACTCTTCTGAGGAAATCGAGCAAGTCTTCCGGTGTTTCCATAGGAGTTTTCATATCTTCCCATGTAAGCTTGCCGTTTGCTTCAAGTGCAGCTGCCAATTCTTCAGATGTTTTTGTTTCCGGGTAAATCTGCTTCAGCAAATCATCCCGTACAACGAATAAGAATGGTCCTGGTTTTTTCGCTATCTGCTCCTTAGCCAGGTCAGTCATATTTGGTTCAAAAACTGTGTTGGATTCAAAATCGCCTGGTATTCCATATACTTTCCCGTCCCTATACCAGCATTCCCATGTTTCGGGCAAAATCCTCTGCAACATATTTGGTGTGTATTTTTCAAGGTATGGAGTAAGTTCCCACACTTCTCCGGAATTAACCAGAGTATTGATAATATCTGTAGAGCTGGAAACCTGGGCATATATAATCTCCGGCAGGGTATCGGTTGCTAAAAACATACTCAGTCTTTCAGGTCCTGTAACCCCGTTATTTGCAATAATATTGTCCTGTGTGAAATTTACTTTGGTTATCCTTTTTATCTCTTCACCTACAACATCTTCAACAGGTCTTCTGAGAGGCGCAAAGGCATCAGCCCAGGTAAACCATGCCTTGGGACTTATTTCTTTTTCAGGGGTATACTCGTCATGCCCCATATCTTCAGTTTCATCTGGATTGGCAGGTGTAACATCCTTTACTTCTTCCGGCTTTTGGGCGGGTGAGGTCACTTGTCCGCTGCTGCACCCGGCAGACAGAGCCAATACCATACAAAGTATCAGAATAAAGCCGATCAGCTTTACAGGTTTTGTCATGGTTATCCTCCTTGATTTTACCTTTTCATCGTTTGCTTATGTTTTACTGTCCATGGTTCTCAATTAAGCTGCAAATAAAGCGGGGAAAATTACCATGTGTTGAAAGCGATTTTGTTTTATGTTAATCTTAACATAAATCAATGTTTAAAAAAATATCTAATCTTAATAATGCTATAAAGGGAGTTTATTAACATATGCATGAATTAATGCTTAAGCTGCTTATAGTAGATGATAAACCATCTGAGCGTGAAGGAATAGCAAATATCATTGACTGGGAAAGTGTTGGTATAAAAGTAGTAGGTACAGCTGAAAATGGGCTTGATGGAATTGAAAAAGCCAGGGCTCTTGAGCCTGATATTATAATATCTGATATCGTAATGCCCCATGCTGATGGATTTAAAATGGTTGAAAACATAAGAGAGTTTTTGCCGGATATTAAGGTTATCTTTATAAGCTGTTTTGACAACTTTAATTTTGCAAAATCTGCAATTAACATGAATGCGATGGGTTATGTGCTCAAGCCCATAATTGCAGGTGAGCTCATGGAAACAATAAGCAAAGTTACAGGGCTCCATATAAAGGAAGTAAAGAAAAGGGAAGAAGAAGTAGAATTGATCAGACGTCTGAGGGAAAACTTCCCCATACTCAGGGATCAGTTCATTCGCGATATCCTGTTCGGGTTCTTAAAGGATGAAAATACTATTTGGGAAAAAAATGATTTTCTCGAGGTTGGGTTGAAGAAGGGACACTATGCAGTATTGGCAGTAGAGTGTGATGACATTGAGAGCGAATCAGAAGAAAGAAAACAGCTGAGTTCTCTTAAGATTAAAGAATACATATGTGATTTTTGCAAAAAACACTCCAATAACAAAAGCTTTTATGTAACATGCATCGAAAGAAACCGCTACGCAATATTAATCAATGTATATGAGAATGAGGAATTCAACCTTGTGGACTTTTCAGAGATTTTAAGAAAAGAGCTTTTCAATCAATTCAACCTGCCGGTTGCTGTGGGTACCAGCAATACTTACAGCCGTATTACTGAAGTTCACAGCTGCTACCAGGAAGCATGTGACGCACTTAAATTTAAACAATACCTTGGAAAAAATCAGACAATCTATTACTCAGATATTTATAAAGGCAGCAACAGATCTGCTTCCGTAAACACAAGCACTATGCAAAATGATATAAAATACCTGATCATGACAGGAGACAAAAAGGAAATCGACAGCTTTGTTGATGGCATTTTTGAAAATGTTTCGTTCCCTGTCAATGATAACTACGTGCAATATGTCTGCATCAGCATCATATATTACATACAAATCAATCTTATTGAAATAAATGAAAAACCAAACAGCATTATAGATGATATATTCACTGCTTCCGACAAGTTTTACAAGCTAAACTCACTTGATGATACAAAAGAATGGCTGAAGAATTTGATTTATTCGGTAAGCTCTTACCTTAATTGTAAAGACAGGCGTAAAAACAAGAAAGTAATTGAAGTGCTTAAGAACTACATGCATGAGAATTTCAACAAGGATATAACCGTATCTGATATTGCAGAGAAGGCTTACTTAAGCCCTTGTTATGCAAATTATATTTTCAAAAAGGAAACCGGGCTTACCCTTATTGAATACCTTACCAAAATCCGTATTGAAGAAGCCCAGCGCCTGCTTAAGGGTTCTCTTCTGAAAGTATATGAAATTGCAGAAAAGGTAGGTTACAAGAGTAATTCTTATTTTTGCTCTGTATTTAAAGAGCATTGCAGAATGACCCCTCTTGAATTCCGTGACAGGAGATGAGGTTATGCTTTTAGGACTATTAAGGAGCTTTTCACATAACTTAAAGCTGAGGCACAAGCTGATATACGCTTATACGCTCATGATTATTGTGCCTATAGTTGTTGTGGGTGAATTGTCCTATTCGCAATCGGAATCTTTTATGATTAAAGAAGCTGTGCGCTCTTTGGAAAGTGAATTGGTTCAAATCACGGATGATATCAATTACAAGCTTGATTTATGCCGCAAGGAGAGCGAACTGCTTTTGTTCGACAGGCAGTTTAACAAGATCCTGAATACTGATTACACAGATAATATAAATAAACTGCATGAAGCCTACATAGATGTCATAATGCCGAAATTTGAAAACCTGCGGACTTTACAGACAGACATTGACATTAAGGTATATACGGCAAATAAAAGCCTTATCTTTGGCAATAAGAACATATTAAGCATAGAAGAGATAAAAGATGACCCGTTATACGAAAGTATCTTTACGGAAAATCGGCGTATTGCCTGGCTTCCGGTTTCATCCCTGGCAAGAAGCACATATCATAATTACAACTTTTACCGGGTTAGGGATATTGATACTACCGAGAATTCAAAGTTGTCGAATAATGTAGTGTATGACAAGGTGTTAACCTTGTCAAGGACGATATATAATAATGCAAACATCCTGCAGGCTGTCATTGATGTTTACCTGCCTGTCAGTACTATAGAAAATGTTCTGTATAATATAAACCTGCCGGATGATGGTGCGTGGGCATACTATGATTCGGAAGGCAATATAATTACTGCTTTAGACTCAGCGAATCCGGACGAAATGCATACAGCTGATATATTGAACAGCAGCAATGAATACGGTACAATCTACAGTGAAAAAAATATACTGGTGTATAGAAAAACTTCATCCAACGACGGCACAGTAATTATATCTTATCCAAAAAGCTATATCAGCAGCAGGGTTGAGGTAATACGCAATATTTCACGCTGGACTGCTGCAATATCAATTGTTATTGTCATACTGATTTCTTATTTGCTGGCCAATTTGATTACAAGAAGGCTGGATCGCTTAATGGCCAAGATCTCAAGGATCAGCGATACAGGAAAGGCCGATGAAGCTCTGACAATACCCGGGACCGATGAAATTGCACAAATTGATAAAATGTTTAACATAATGATGTCCCGTGTCAATTATCTAACAGAACAGCAGTTAAAGTCGGAGATTTCAAAAAGAGTTATGGAAATGGAAATTCTTCAGGCGCAAATCAATCCCCATTTCCTGTATAACTCCCTGTCATCAATTAAGTGGGCATTGAACAAGCCGAAAAGCAAGCTTGTTGACAATGTAATAGATTCGCTTGTAAGGTTTTACAGGCTCAGCCTGAACAAGGGCAGGGAGCTAATCTCCATTAAGGAAGAACTGGAAATTGTTCGTGAATATATCAATATACAGAAGTTCACTTATGATACAGCCTTTGAACTTATATGGGATGTAGATGAAGATGTGTATGAGTATTATTGCATCAAGCTGATCCTTCAGCCGTTTATTGAAAACGCTATCTTGCACGGAATAAACCCAAGCAAAAAAGACAGCTATCTGAAAATAGGTGCATATCTTGAAAGCAGCAGGATTGATTTTATCATTGAAGATAACGGCAAAGGCTTTGATACTGCCATTCTAAATTCAGAGGAAAAAACAGATGACCGGGCTGCATACAAAGGGTTTGGGATACAGAATGCCATCCGAAGGCTAAAGCTTACCTATAGGGAGCAATGCAGTGTTTCCATCCAAAGCACACCGGGAGTCGGCACGAAAGTCATTATTGATATACCGGCACTGACTTTCCAGGAAACAAGTCAGTTATTGAAGCAAATGACGTAAATGGAGGTTAATATGGAGATTTGGTCTGAAATCAAGGAGTACAGGGGAAGAAACAGAATACATATCGATAATAGTCCATATCTTACTCTTGGCATTCAATATGATTACCTGAACTGTACTAAAATTGAGGACTTTGATTATTTGTTTGAACATACGGTATCCTTAGGCTGCAATACGCTTTTCTTTCCTTTAAGGTGGCTTGTGATGGAGCCGGAGGAAGGAAAATACAAATGGGAAGTGCTGGATCATGCTATTGCAAGATGCCGTGAGTTTAGGCTGCGCATGTCTTTGCTGTGGTTTGGCACAAATCAGGGAGGAAGCTCAAGGCCGGCTCCTGCCTGGGTAACAAGTGACAAAGAAGGATTCCCCAGGATTATTGATGAAAAAGGCAGGGAGCGTGACGGCCTTTGTCCTAATAACAGAAATACTCTGGAGACAGAAAAAAAGTCATTCAACAAACTGCTCAGCCACCTGGCGGAGGTAGATGGCAAAGATCATACGGTTATCATGATGCAGATAGAAAACGAGGTATGCCTGTACATGAGCCATGAACAACCGGAAGGAAGTCAGAAGCCCATTTTGGACTTTTGGCCTTCTCGTTGTTACTGCAGTTCCTGCAATGCTTGTATGAAGAAGAAGGCGGCAGCGAGTTTGAGTTTGGTGTAAGATCTTTGACCAGGTATCTGAATGAATTGCTTAAGGACCAAAAGAGAATATTCCCGGTGCTTACCTATGTGAATTTTCCCATCAATCCGTTAAGGCCCGGAGAGAATGTGGAAATGTATGTGAATGAGTGTCATAGTGTCGACTTTATTGCTCCCGACTATTACGGTTTTACACCGGGAGACCTGGCTTTTGCCATCCAGCATTTTAAAATAGGCAGAAATATTCCTTTTATAGCAGAGCATTCAACCGAGTCGGTAGGGGAGGCTGCTACGAACCTTTATCTGGCGGTTTGTGAGCATGGGGTTCAAGGTTTTTCTCCCTGGGCCATAGACCACGCATTTGGATGGAGAGCATGGAGAGACGGTGTGCAGGAAAAGCCTTTCGTGAGCAGGAACGGAGAATGGTCGGATGCTGCTGTATCCTATGGAAGGGCCCAGACAGCAATGAATTGCGCATCCAGGCAGATAGCTGCCTTAGCAGGTACTGAAGATATGATGCACTATATCTCATATGGGACTCCCAGAAAAATTGAGGAAAGAAGATGGGGGATAAGGTGGAGGTTTATTGCCGGCAAAGACGGAAAATGCATTGCATTAAGAACTGGAGAAAATGATTTTACCTTATTAGGTGTAGATACCATTGCTGCCATATGCCCGATAAATCCTGAGAAAAGATTATTGATTGAAGAAGGCAGATGGAATGACGAGGTATGGGTAAGTAAAAGAAAAATCTCACCGATTAGTGTGTCAGAAGGTGCAGATGAAAAGGGAACAGATTACGGGGAGTTGGATTTAGATAATGGTACCGCGTTTAGGATAATACTTAAATAATTACTGCCATTTTCTTATTAGCAGAATTATATTGTTTGACAAAAGGCTTATAACAATAACAGGATTTGATTGACTGTACTAAAGTTTAATCCTTTAGTGCAGTTTTACTTTAAACGGGTAAATGTGATATACCGGTTATGCTTGTAGTCGGTAAATGAAAACCACATCTGGTTATTTCAGAAAATGAAGAAAGAATCAAAAAGTATATAGTTAATTTTCATAGCTTAGTAGAAAAGTTTAAAGGGAAATCGTATGCTGAAATATTTTATGATAAAATAGACAATTGATATACAAAAAGTATCAAAGGACAGGGATACCAATTATGAATATATACAGCAAGTATTTCAGCAAATACAAGTTCCCGTTTTTGTCAGCTGTATTTTGTGTTGCTTCTGAGGCAATCTGCGATTTGCTTACTCCCACTCTGATGTCAAATATCATTAATATGGGAATTGGTCAGGGCCAGATCTCCAAAGTTTATTATTGGGGTGCCCTTATGCTTATGGTAACCTTTTTCGGTGCATGCTTTGCTGTTGCAAGAAATATACTGGCCAGCAGGGTATCTCAGCGTATGGGGGCAGACTTGAGATATGATTTATTTGAGAAGATTATATATTTTTCAGAGCAAAGTGTAGACAAAATCGAAAGCGGGTCCCTTATTACACGTATGACAAATGACACAGCCCAGGTAACGCTATTTGTAAACGGCATTATGCGCATCTTTATGAAAGCGCCTATTACGTGCGTAGGCAGTATTGTTCTTGCCAGTTTGCTCAATTTTAGGTTAAGCCTTATTATCTACAGCATTGTTGCGGTAGTTGCCATCCTTATTATAATCAGTATGAAGCTTAGCTATCCCCGTTATTCGATGCTGCAAAAAGCTATGGACAAGGTAAACTCGGTTGTCCAGGAATACCTTATAGGAGTACGTCTGGTAAAGGCCTTTGGGACTTATGAACAGGAAAGCGATAAGTTTGAAGATGCAAATTCAAATTTAATGCAAAAGGGTATTTCCGCTCAGATGATTATTACCCTGATATCACCTCTCATGACCCTTGCCGTTGGCATAGGCACAATCGTTGTGATTTATGCCGGCAGCAGGCTGTTTGTTATTAATCTCGCAAATCCCGGTGATATTACAGCCTTTACTGTTTATATGGCACAAATACTCATGTCACTAATTATGATTACGAATATATTTAACACCTTTGTGCGAACAAAAGCTTCCACTGCCCGAATCAAAGAAGTATTTGACTGCGAGGGGGATTTTGCCGGCGGTGGTGAAATAAAAGAAATTAAAGGTGATATTGAGTTTGAAAACGTAACCTTTGCATATCCCAGTGGCAGCGGGGTGCCTGCCGTGAAAGATTTGTCCTTTTCAGTCAAAAGCGGCGAAAGCTTGGCAATAATCGGACCGACAGGCAGCGGCAAATCTACTATTGCCTGGCTGCTTTTGCGTTTCTATGATGTAAACAGAGGAAGAATTTTAATCGATGGCAATGATATAAGAGATCTGAGTATTGACTCGGTACGCAGGAATATTGCCATTGTGCCCCAGAATCCAATGCTCTTTTCAGGGACGGTAGCTGAAAATATAAGGTGGGGTAACAAGAATGCTACTGATGAAATGGTGCAGCAGGCTGCAGAAATGGCCCAGGCGGATTTTATCGGCAGGATGCAGGATGGTTTTGAGAGCTTTTTGGGAAGTGCCGGGGTAAATATTTCAGGCGGGCAGAAGCAGCGTATATCCATAGCACGCGGAATACTTAAAAACTCCCCTGTGCTTATACTGGATGACGCCACAAGCGCATTGGATGCAATAACTGAAGCTAAAGTACGGGATAATTTAATAGACAAAACAAGAAAACAGACGGTAATAATAATTACCCAGCGCTGCGGAACAGCTATGTTTGCTGACAGGATTCTTGTTATGGATAACGGTGAAAAAGCCGGATTTGGTACTCATGATCAACTGCTTAGGGATTGCGAGGTATACCGGGATATTTACAAGACACAAATAGAAGGCAGCAGGGAGGTGTAAGGCATGGCACAGCGGGTTTCAAGACCGGAAGCAGGCATGCCGGCAATTGGCATGATGAGGCCGGGAGGCGGCGGGCCTCATAGGTTTGCGCCGGGTGCAAAACCTAAAAATGCAAAGGGAACTTTGGTGCGTATTATTAAAATATACATGCGCTGGGCTAAAACAATCTTCCTGGCTATGCTCCTTACTGCTTTTTCGTCATTAATATCCGTCGCAATTCCTTATTTTGTAGGCAAGACCTTCAGCGCTTTTGATATTGCAGAAAAAAGCGTGGATACAAAAATACTTATGTGGTATCTGCTCATCATTGCAGCTTTATATTCAGCCAACTGGCTCATTTTATCTCTTAACGGAGTCATTACCCTTAAAGTTTCGCAAAAGCTTGTATGCACATTGCGCAATGAAGTATTTGAAAAGATGCAAAAGCTCCCGCTGGAGTTTTATGATACGCGTTCCCATGGCGACACGATGAGCAGGATTACCAATGATGTGGACAATATAAGCTCTACCATTGCGCAGACAACAACACAATTAATATCAAGTATTCTGACACTGGTTGGTTCCTTTGTAGTAATGATAAGGTTAAACCTTATTCTTACTTTTGTCGTTCTGTTATGCATTCCTCTTGTGACGATTTTAACCCGTTTGATAGCGAAGCAAAGCCGTACCCACTTTTTGGCTCAGCAGCGCAATCTTGGTCTGCTCAACGGGGTTATAGAGGAAAACATACTGGGGCTGAAAATGGTAAAGGCCTTTGGCAGGCAGCAGGATGTGCTGGAACAATTTAAGGTGATTAATGAAAAGCTGAATGAAAGCAGCACAAAGGCGCAGACATGGGCAGGATATATGATGCCTCTCATGAATGTTATAAGCAATTTTATCTTTACGGCTACTGCTATCGCAGGAGGGATATTGTCTGTAGGATACAGCTTACCTGTCAGCACAGTGGTTAGTTTTTTGAGCTATTCAAAGCAATTCACGCAACCGCTCAATTCAATTGCAGGCATGTTTAACACCATTCAATCGGCTTTAGCCGGGGCAGAGCGGGTTTTTGAAATTTTAGACAGCGAAGAAGAGGCCGCTGATCCGGAAAATGCCATGGATGTGGGCAATCCAAGGGGAGAGGTTGAATTTGACGATGTATGCTTCTCGTACAACAAGGCCACTCCTGTATTAAAAAATGTAAGCTTTAAGGTTAATGCAGGAGAAGTAGTTGCTTTAGTGGGTGAAACCGGCGCAGGGAAAACCACCATCGTCAACCTTCTTATGCGCTTTTATGATGCTGACAGCGGAAGAATTTTAATTGATAATATGCCCATTACTGATTTGAAACGAAACAGCCTTAGAAAATGCTTTTCTGTTGTGCTGCAGGACACCTGCCTTTTTACAGGTACAATTATGGATAATATTCGTTATTCACGTAAAGATGCAACCGATGAACAGGTAATAAAGGCTGCAAAAATAGCCCGTGCCCATGATTTTATCATCAAACTGCCAAAAGGGTATAATACCATGGTATCAGGTGCAACGGATAATTTAAGTCAGGGGCAGAGGCAGTTGATAGCCATTGCCCGTGCAGTGCTGTGTGACAGTCCCATTCTAATTCTGGATGAAGCAACCAGCAGTGTTGATACAAGAACTGAGAAGGATATCCAGTGTGCACTGCTGAGTTTGATGAAGAATCGCACAAGCTTTTTAATAGCCCATCGTTTGTCCACCATTAGAGATGCAGACCGTATTATGGTTATCAGCAATGGTGAAATAATAGAGAGCGGGAATCATAACAGCCTCATGAATAAAAAAGGACATTACTATAAAATGGTGGTCAGCCAAATGGGCAATGCCGAAAGTGCTTCTTAAAAGATAATGCTTTATTATGTTGCAGCGTCAGTAATTGCCCATTTTTCATATTGCTTGTATAAAGAATGAAACTTACCGCTGTAATTTTTATGCCAGGGCTTTTTTCTTCCGCAAAAGTGGAGGAATACTGTATTTTTCATAATATAGTCCATATCACACGCATTGTTTGTTATTGCTTTATAATACTTGTAGTATCTTGTATCATAATTGTACAGCTTCTCATCCACGCACTTTATCTGCTTTGAATAGAGCGCATTTATTATATCCTGGTCGGGCATGATGAGTTTGGAACGGTTTTTTTCAACAAAGCTGTAAATAGTTTCTTCATCCACATGCTTTCTCTGCAGTTCCAAATTCATCAGCAATACGCCTGAATTGAAATATGCCTCGATTTTATACGGATATAAGCGGATACGGTTAATTTTCTTCACTGCCAATATATCATGGTAGGCTGCTGCATAAAGGTATCCGTCAAGTTTGGTATTATAAAATTCGCGAACCGGGTTAATGACCAGGATGTCCGGGTCCAGGTAGAGGATGCGATCCAGCTCTTGCGGTAAAAATTTGAAAGCCAGCAGCCTGTAATACATCTCTTTTGGATAATGAAATACTTCAGGAGCATTTTGAAAATAACTGTTATCTATTTTAATTACAGACAGTTTTTGCCTGTGTTTTTCTATGAACCTTTCAATATCAGCTATCTCATCATCTTTAATTCTGGAATGGATAAGATATATGTTGAAATGCTCATCCGGATTATTCATGAATAGTGATGTCAGCATTACCTTTAGCGGTCGTATGTATTTGGAGTCCAAAGTTACAAGCAGGTTCATATGTTATTACCACCTTCGTTAGTATCAAGTATTGTATTTTTGTATAGAAGGAAGTATCTTAGGTACCATTGCCACCTATATATTCAATTATACCAAAACATCAATAAAAGGACATCCTTGTCCGTTAGTATAAGTTTATCAATTTTGAACAGCTTAGCTTCTGTCAGTTGCTGGTTTGAAATCTTGTTAAAGCAATAAAATCAATTGCTATATGGATATTATTTAAGTTTATAAATAAGTGTAGAGTTATGCAGTATATTTCGCCGGATATGAGAAATCATGATTGAGTGAGAAAATGTGAAAGAATTAATACAAAATATGGAGGCAACTGCATGAGTAAAGGAAAAAGAGAATTGACAGCGGAACAGCGTGAAGAGCTTCTCAGCAAGCTTAAAGCCCGTTTTGAAAGCAATATGAACCGGCATGAGGGACTGGAATGGGATAAAGTGCAGGCAAAGCTGATTGCAAATCCGGAAAAGCTCTGGTCACTCAATGAGATGGAAAGAACCGGCGGAGAACCGGATGTCGTTGGTTTTGATGAAGTAAAAGGTGAATACATTTTTTATGATTGTGCTCCTGAGAGCCCCAAGGGACGCAGAAGTCTCTGCTATGACAATGCAGCCCTGGAGGCAAGGAAAGAACACAAACCTGCCAACAGTGCTGCTGGCATGGCGGCCGAGATGGGAATAGAACTTCTGACGGAAGAACAATACCGGAGCCTGCAAAATCTCGGTAAATTTGATACAAAAACATCCAGCTGGGTAAAAACACCTGATTCTGTCAGGAAGCTTGGAGGGGCAATATTCTGTGATCGCCGCTACGATATGGTTTTTACTTATCATAATGGTGCAGAGTCCTATTATTCTTCCAGGGGATTCCGAGGCTCACTCAGGGTATAAAAGAGCTAAATTCATTGTTCTTAAATATATAAGCATAAGCAAACTGGCTGTCATACAATGGCTGGGTACGCCGACGAGATTCTTAAAAGATAGTAAAGAAGCAATTGTACAGCTTAAGAATAATATCAGATGTTCTGCTGCCCTGTAACTAAAAGCATGACTGCGGCAGAAAAAAACTATTTTTTATAATAAACTGAGATTTCAATTTTTAGGCATTTTCTTACTTTTTTTGTTATTTATCTGTATATGCCTTGAATTTATAATTGATAGTATATATTAATTCAAGGCGGGGGTTTAATGGGTAAAATATATCTGCATCTTGATGAAGGAATTCCTCAGTTTGTATGCACTGAATGCAGCAATTGCCGCAGTCTGCTGGGAATCAGCCTTTGTACTGTTCAGAACAGAGGATGCTGTGCGTATTTTCCAAAGTTTGAGCTGTATGACATTCATAAAATGTCGAAAACCCATGAAGGCTTGAAGCTGCTTGATATGATCCGGAAATTGCCCGGTACGGAAGTATATAATTACTATATACATGCAAAAGGGCAGTTCGATGAAAAAGGTTACAGCAAATTTATGCAAAGCGTGCGTGCTTCTGAATTTGAACTGGACGATAAGACTGTATTTTTCAGGACCTGCCCGTTTGTCAAGCCGGGAAAAGGATGTACATTGCCGGTAAAGTACAGGCATTATATCTGCAATGTTTTTATCTGCAGTGAGGTAATAGAAAGGGCATCAGATCTGGAGTTATACCAGGTATATACGGATGCTTGCAGCAGTTATGCAAGGTGGATTAAATGGGAAAATGACTCCCTTGAAATGCTTCTTAGAGAAAAGGGCATCACCTTGAATGAAAACTTTGAAGAAGTAGTTGAGTTACTGAAAGACATTCCATTGGATCAATATGAATTTCCGCCATTGCCCGAAATACAGATTGAAAGCGGGTTCAGCATCGGGGCATAGGCAAAATCATGCATCATGAACCCGTAGATTTATAGTGCCTTACACCAAAACGCCAGAATAAAAGACAGGGGATGACAAACAGCATTCCCAGCAGCGGAAGGAACATATAAAGTGTATTATCTGATTTTCCTATAAGATATAAAAACGGGTAGTATTGAAAGAGTGCCAGGGGAATTACATAGGTTAAGAATTTCAAAACACTTTCGCCGTATATAGAAAATGGGAACTTGCCAAACTCTCTTGCTCCGTCAGTGAATATATTCATAAACTCAAGGCCTTCCAGGGTAAAAAAGCAAAGACCTGCATAGACGACAAACAGGCCGGCAAACACAAAGAATCCGCCTGTCAGCATAAGAATAAGAGTAAGTATCTTGTCAAATGTCCATTCAACATTGCTTTCATGCAATGCATAAGCAAACATTCCAAGTGCCTGCAGCAGGCGGCCCAGCCTGGAAAATTCTATCCTGGAGGACAACACCTGCAGGATTTCGTTCCTGGGGCGAACCATGATTCTGTCGAATTCACCATTGGATATGATGCCGGGAAAGGTGTCGAAACCGCGGACAAAGCATTCTGCAAGGGCAAAGGAAGCAAGAATGATTGAAAAGCACAGCAGCACCTCAGCAAAAGTAAATCCGCTTACAGCATTGAATCTGGCAAACATAAAGCGTACTCCCAAGAATGCTGTAAAAGACACTAGAAACTGGCCCAAAGCAGTCATAAAAAATGAAGCTTTGTACTGCATCTGGCTTTTCAGAATAATGGAAGCATATTTCAAATATAACTTCATTTTATCCTCCCTGTACAATCACTTTTTTCAGAGCCCGCTTCATCAGCAGCTTGCCTGATGCCCAAAGCAGCAGGAGCCAGACAGCCTGGAGCAGAATGCTTTTGTACATTTCTGTTCCGCTGATATAGCCGTTGTAGATAAGGAATGGCGTGTTTTGAATGTATGCAAAGGGCAGCAGGTGCACTATATTCCGTATGCTTTGCGGGAAAAAAGGCAGTGGAATTATTGCACCTGTAAAAAACTCAATTGCGCTTGTGGCAACTACCCTGATTCCCAAAGGCGACAAGGTGTATAGGGCTGTAATATAGATAAGCATGGAAAAGGCAACCAGCACCAGAAAGCCCATAATCATAGAAATTAAAAACAGCAATCCGGAAAGGAAGGATGCCGGAAGAGATACGTTAAAGGGTTCCGGCAAAAAAGCAGCTATGACCAAAATAGGCATGCAGCGTAAAACAGCCCTTGACATCCGGACGGCTGCATTCTTAGCAAACCACATTGTATAAAGATCTACAGGGCGGCAAAGCTCATATGCAATGCTGCCGCTTGTTATAGAGTCAAAAATATCATTGTCAAAATACCATGACATATACAGTGCCAGGAATGCCTGCTGGAGCCAGATATAGCTTGAAAGCTCCCGAAAAGTCATAGGAAATGCACTTGAGCTATATTGGTAAAATGCCCGGAACATCAGGAGCGTCATACCGCCCCAGGCAAATTGTGTTGAGATGCCAGCTAAGGCTGCTGCACGGTATTGAAGTCCGGTAGTGAGTCGGATAATAAAGAAGGACAGGTATTTTTTCATATTTCAAACTCCCTGTAAAGAGATACCACCAGTTCTTCTGTCGTTGTCCCCGTTACCGAAAGATCGCTGATCTCTACCTGATTTGATATTATGGACAGTGCTTCGGATACTGATATAATGTCTGTTTCAACAACAATCTCAGCATGTCCGTCCATCATTTTTGAAATGCTCATTCCGTGGCTTACTTCTGAAATTTTCCCCAGGAAATCAACCGACAGGGTTTTTCGTGTGGAATTTTTCTTTTTCAGCTGACTTAAAGTGCCGTCCAGCAGAATTTTGCCTCTTCCGATTAAAAGAATTCTTTCTGTAAGGGCTTCGATATCCTGCATATCATGTGTTGTTAAAATAACAGTAGTCTTGCGCTCCTTGTTAATGGTTTTGATAAAGCTGCGAATCGCTATTTTAGATACGGCATCCAGGCCGATGGTAGGCTCGTCTAAAAACAATATCCGAGGGCTGTGCAAGAGGGAAGCGGCAATTTCACAACGCATTCGCTGGCCCAGTGAAAGCTGCCTTGCGGGTGTCCGCATGATTTCTCCGATATCTAAAAGCTCTGTTAACTCATTCAGATTTTTATTGAATGTTGCATTATCCACTTTGTAAATTTCCTTAATCAGTTCAAAGCTGTCAGCTACAGGCACATCCCACCACAGCTGGCTGCGCTGGCCAAATACAACGCCAATTTCCCTGACGTGGGCTATTCTGTCCTTCCAGGGCGTTCTTCCGTTTATGATACATTCTCCGCTGTCAGGTGTCAGTATGCCGCTCATAATCTTAATGGTGCTGCTTTTGCCTGCACCATTGGGGCCGATATATCCTACCATTTCTCCATCGTTTATTGTAAATGATACATCGTTAAGTGCATGAATATAGGTGTATTCCTTTTTAAACAGTGCTTTTACAGCTTCACTAAGCCCTGCATTGCGCCTGGCAGCCTTAAAAGTTTTATTAATATTTTTAAGTTCAATCATTCTTTTCCCCCTGGCATATCAATGCTAAATCAAAGCGGTGAAATGCAGTTCTTCCATAGGCTCTTATAATTACATCATTTTAGCAGTTTTCAGTCAATAATTCATTTTTAATCTTATAGAAAATAGTTATCATTTTATTTTTTCAGCTTCGGCTTAAAATCGATTAGCTCTTAAGACTGTCAATATGGTGCATAAGGCTGTGATTTCTCAATGTTTATCTTATGTGCATCGAAATCTTCCGTTGTGCATGCTAATAATTATAGCACTGGAAATCAAGTGTTGTCTACCCAATATCTGAAAAGGAGAACAATCAATAAGTTTCCCGCTGATAAGCTGCGCGAGTATGTAACTTTAGAGAAAAAATTACATATTGATTGACATAGGTTCAACAAACCGGAAAGTGTGCTATAATAAAAAAGACAGCATGTTTTACATCTGTTTGTAAACGCTTACATATCATATGGCATTTCCATTAACAAATTCTGAGAGGAGGAAACACATGGAAAGAGTAAGGATAGGCATCATAGGTATTGGCAACATGGGGACAGTCCATGCTTTATATCTCAAGGCAGGTGATGTACCCAATGCTGAGCTGACAGCTGTCTGCGATATCAATCCCGAACGCCTGAAATGGGCAAAAGAAAACCTTGGCGAAAGCGTACAGTTATTTGACAATGCAGATGCATTCTTTGCATCAAAGGCAATGGATGCTGTAATGATTGCCACACCGCATTACTTCCACCCGCCCATGGCAATTCAATCCCTTCGGCAGGGGTATCACACCCTGATAGAGAAACCGGCAGGAGTCTATACCCGCCAGGTGAGGGAGATGAATGAGGTTGCTGAAAAAAGCGGCAGGGTATTCGGCATCATGTACAACCAGAGAACCAATCCTGTCTATCAGAAGGTAAGAGATTTGGTTAAGTCCGGAGAACTGGGAGAAATTAAGAGAACTATCTGGATCATTACCAATTGGTATCGTTCTCAGAGTTATTATGATTCAGGCGGATGGAGAGCTACCTGGGCAGGAGAAGGCGGCGGCGTATTGTTGAATCAGGATCCTCATCAATTGGACCTGTGGCAGTGGATGTGCGGCATGCCTAAAAGGGTGCGTGCATTCTGCGCCTTTGGCAAATACCATAATATCGAAGTTGAAGATGATGTAACAGGGTATGTGGAATATGAAAACGGCGCAACAGGCTTATTTGTAACATCTACAGGGGAGTCGCCCGGAACCAACAGGTTTGAAATCTCGGCAGACCGGGGCAAGCTGGTTATTGAAGACGGCAAGGTTACATTCTGGCGGCTCAGGGTGCCTGAACGTCAGTTTAATGCGGAGTATAAAGGCGGCTTCGGTGAGCCTGAATGCTGGAAATGTGAAATACCCATATGGGGTAAAGCCAGTGAACACAGGGGTATAACCAGCAATTGGGTGCAGGCTATATTAAAGGGAACGCCTTTGCTGGCTCCGGGTGTTGAAGGCATTAACGGACTGCAGATTTCCAATGCCATGCACTTGTCCGCATGGACGGATTCATGGGTAGATATTCCGGTAGATGAAGAACTGTTCTACCAGAAGCTTCAGGAAAAAATCAAGACATCTACCTTTAAGAAGGTTGCTGAAAATAGAACCTTTAATATAGAGGGTACCTTCTGATTGGTGAAAGAGGTGTTATTATGAGCTATCCTAAAATAGCAGCACAAATGTATACTGTAAGGGACTTCTGCAAGACTTCCGAAGGAATCAGGGAAAGTCTCAGAAAAATCAAAGAGGCTGGATATGATGCGGTCCAGGTATCAGGAATAGGGCCGATCGAACACCGGCAAATGAAGGATTATGCAGATGAATACGAGCTGGAAATATGTGCTACCCATATAAGCTTTGACCGCCTGAAAAATGACACTCAGGATGTCATTGCACAGCATAAACTATGGAACTGTAAATATGTAGGGATAGGCTCCATGCCCGGCAACTATGCTAACAGCAAGGAAGGCTTTGCTGAGTTTGCGGTTGAAGCATCCAAATACGCTAAAATTTTAGCTGACAATGGACTTAAATTCATATACCATAACCATAGCTTTGAGTTCCAGAAATTCGGCAAAGTTACAGGCATGGAAATTTTACTGCAGGAAAGCGATCCTGAGGTTTTCGGATTTGAACTGGATACATACTGGGTACAGCATGGCGGAGCTGATCCCGTCGATTGGATATACAAGGTCAGCGGGCGTATGGATGTTATCCACTTCAAGGATATGGTCGCAACTAATGAATGGAAGCCGGCTATGGCTGAAGTAGGCGAAGGGAATCTCAACTGGAAGGGCATTATAGAAGCATGCAAAAAGACAGGTGTGATCTGGGCTGCTGTAGAGCAGGATATATGCCGTCATGATCCATTTGAAAGCCTTGCTATCAGCAGAAGAAATTTAAAAAATATGGGGCTTTGACATACAGCGGCAATAAGCTGCCAGCCACCGGGGACTGGAGCAAGACGCTCTTCAGGTATTCTTAGTGTTATTAAAAGGCATTGCAGCAAGAATAAACCGGACTGCAATGCCTTTTTTTGGTAAATTTATTTTATTACTAAATGAAGGAGTTTTGCTAACCATATAGAATAAATAAATGATATTACAATCGATTGCACAAACGATTGCGGGAGGTATGTGATGAGCACTCACGAGCGTTTTCAAATTAAGGACCTGGATGATTTAAGAAACAAGCTTGAAGAAACAGGTGTAGATTTGCCGCTGTCTCAGGATTTATCCGTTCTTCTTAAACCATGGAGCATCGGCAGTAAGACTGTTCCAAACCGGATGGCCATTCACCCCATGGAAGGCTGTGACGGGGAAGACGACGGTTCCCCCAGCGCTCTTGTATACCGGCGTTATGAACGGTTTGCAAAGGGTGGTGCTGGTTTGCTTTGGGTAGAGGCAACTGCCGTAACTCAGGATGGAAGGGCTAATCCCAGGCAGCTATGCATAAATAAGCAGACACTTGATCAATTCAAAAACCTGGCAGTGCATATATACAAGAACAGCCTGCCTGTTACCTGTGCAGAAGTTTCTAACAGCCCGCTAAAACCCTATACAGTGATTCAGCTTACCCATTCCGGTAGGTACAGTCGTCCGGCAGGAAAACCTGCTCCTGTTATTGCTGCAAGAAATCCATACCTGGATGTGGAAGGATTGGAATACCACATTATTACAGATGACGAACTGGAACAGTTGGAGGATCAATTCACAGACGCAGCTGTTTTAGCAAAGGAAGCGGGGTTTGATGCTGTTGATATTAAGGCTTGCCACAGGTATTTAAATTCCGAGCTGCTGTCTGCCTTTACACGTGAGGGTAATTATGGCGGATCTTTTGAAAACCGTACGCGCTTCCTATTAAATATTGTAGATAAAATAAAAGCTAAGTTAGGTGACACAATTGATATTGCTGTCAGGCTGAATGCCTATGATGCCATACCATATCCATATGGCTGGGGGGTAAGCCGGGAGGATCATCATATCCCCGACCTGACTGAACCCAAAAAGCTAATAAAAATCCTGTGGGAAAAAGGCGTAAAGATAGTAAATGTCACATGCGGCAATCCATATTATAATCCGCATATAAACCGTCCCTATGATATAGGTTTTTACAAGCCCATGGAGCATCCGCTGGCTGGCGTAAAACGGATTCTGCAGACCGGAAAAGAGCTCCAGGAGGCAGCACCTGAAATGACAGTCATAGGAACAGGTTTCAGCTGGCTTCGTGAATTCGGCGCTTTTGCAGCTGCCGGTGCCATTAATGACGGCTGGTTCAGTCTTGCGGGCTTTGGACGCCAGTCCTTTGCTTACCCGGACTTTCCCCGTGATATTTATAAGCAGGGCAGCATGATAAGATCCAAATGCTGCATTGCCTGCGGCAAGTGCTCGGAGATCATGAGATACGGCGGCAAGACCGGTTGTGTTATTAAGGACAGTGCAGTTTATCTGCCCCTTTACAATGAATGCAGGCAGGGGAAGCCTGTCCTGGTCAGCAATCATCTTGCTGAGCATGTATAAAGGAAGGACTGCAAATGGTGACAATCAAGGATGTTGCAAAAAAGGCCGGTGTATCGTCCAGTACGGTATCCCGTGCATTAAGCGGGAAAATACCGGTTGATGAGAAAACAAAGGAAAGAGTACTTGCAGCCGTAAAAGAGCTGAACTACCAGCCCAATGCATTGGCTAAGGGGCTGAAAGAAGGTGTAACCGGTACCATAGGACTTATAGTGCCAAATATCTGCAATCCGGTTTTTCCCCTGGTTTCACGCGGGGTAGAGGACACTGCAAGAAAACACGGCTATACTTTGATATTGTGTAATACCGATGAAGATATTAATATAGAAAAGGAATGCATTCAAAAATTGCGCAAGCAATGGGTAGACGGTATTATTCTGGCAGCATCCGGCAGAGATGACAGCCATATAAATGAACTGAAGGCCTCCGGTTTGCCAATGGTGCTTTTAATCCGCAAGCTTGGAGATGAAGTGGATGCTGTGGTAATAGACAATAAAAAAGCAGCCTATCAGGCTGTACGGTATCTGGTGGATACCGGTCATCAGCGGATAATTGCTGTTATCGGAGATACCACCCTGCCTTTGTACAGCGAACGTTTTCAAGGCTATTGTCAGGCACTGGAAGAAGCCGGCATAGTCCCGGATCCGTCTCTGGTAATAAAAGTACCCGACAATGAATCCTGTTATGATGCCATATACCGCCTGATAAAAAAGGGAGTAAAGGCTGATGCTGTTTTTGCATTGAGTGATCCGCGCGCTCTGGAAGCTATGCGTGCTGTTAAGGATGCGGGCTTGAGAATACCACAGGATATATCGGTAGTGGGCATTGACAACCTGCAGTTCACTCCTTTTCTGGACCCTCCCCTGACAACAGTCAGTCAGCCTTTGTATCAAATGGGAGAAGCTGCTGCTGAAAGACTAATTTCCATCATCAAGGGAGACAAGTCACCTCCATATATTAACGTTATGGAAACCCGGCTGATAATTCGCAAATCTGTTGAATGCAGAACAAGTAATAAAATAATGCAGCTTTAAAGGAGGAAGAGTTAATGGAAAAAATGACGTCTCGTGAAAGGTTTGCCCGTATGTTTGAGCATAAGGAAGCAGACAGGATTCCTATTATTGATTCTCCATGGCAGGGAACCATCCTGCGCTGGAGGAAGGAAGGACTTGGCGATAAGAATTGGGTGGAATATTTTGATATCGACAAGGTAGCTTCTATTGGTGCAGATATCTCTCCTCAATATGAAAGTAAAGTTATACAGGAAACGTATGAGTTCATTACATATACCACACCATGGGGTGTTACCCTGCGGGAGCAGAGGATACCTGACTCCACACCTGAATTCCTTGACTTTAAAGTTACCAATCCTGATGAGTGGAAAAAAGCTAAGGAACGCATGACACCCAGCCGTGACAGGATTGATTGGGCATATCTGCAGAAAAACTATAAGAGATGGCGGGAATCAGGTGCATGGATTCAGGCTAATTTCTGGTTTGGCTTTGATGTAACTCATTCATGGTTTATCGGTACTGAAAGGCTTCTTATGGCACTGGTGGAAGAGCCTGAATGGTGTGTGGATATGTTTAACCATTTCTTAGATATGTGCATTGCCCAGTTTGAAATGGTTTGGGATGCAGGTTATGAGTTTGACAGCATTTTTTGGCCGGATGACATGGGGTATAAATATAATCAGTTCTTTTCAAGGAAAATGTACCGGGAACTGCTGCTCCCTGTTCACAAGCGGGCAATTGACTGGGCTCATTCAAAAGGAATAAAGGCACATTTGCATTCATGCGGTGATATCAAACCCTTTGTGGAGGACTTGGTTAACGCTGGTTTGGATGCACTGAACCCTCTGGAAGTTAAGGCCGGCATGGATCCATATGCTTTGAAAAAACAATTTGGCGATAAAATTGTGCTGCACGGCGGTTTGAATGCAGTTCTCTGGAATGATCCGGATGCAGTTGAAGCCGAAATGAGAAGGCTGATACCTGTAATGAAGGAAAACGGGGGGTATATATTCAGCTCCGATCACTCCATACCCAACAGTGTCAGCTTTGATACTATGAAAAGGATTATTAAGCTGGCAAAGGAATTAGGTTCTTATTAATTGTTTGCCTCAACGAAAGGACTGGTTTATATGATCAATAAGGCTGCTGCAATTACCGGCGGTGCCCGGGGAATAGGACTTGCCATTTCGATGCAGCTTGCAAGTGAAGGTTACAGCATAGCAATCTTAGGCACCTCCCCTGAAGAAAAGGTTAAGGACAATTTGGAACAGATCAGAGCAATCACCGATGATATTGTTTATGTTCAGGGAAGCCTTGGGGATGCTGGAGACAGGAAGAAATTCATAGAGGCTGTTTTGGATCGGTACGGGAGACTGGATGTACTGGTAAACAATGCCGGTGTAGCGCCTAAGAAGCGGATGGATTTGCTGGAGACCACCGAGGAGAGCTTTGATTATGTTCTGGGAGTTAATCTTAAGGGAACCTTCTTTTTAACACAGGCTGCTGCAAATGTAATGCTGAAGGCAATGAATAAAATACCTGATTATAACCCGGTTATTATTACTATTTCCTCAATTTCAGAGTACACTGCCTCTGTTAACAGGGGTGAATATTGCATATCCAAGGCAGGCTTGGGAATGATGACCAAGCTGTTTGCAGACCGCCTGGCTGATGAGGGGATTCTTGTTTATGAAATCCGGCCCGGAATTATACGGACTGATATGACAAGCACAGTAAAAGATAAATATAACAAGCTGATATCCGAAGGTCTGCTGCCTTTTAAAAGGTGGGGAGATCCCCAGGATGTGGCTGATGCAGTGTCGGTGCTGTGTTCCGGGAAACTGGCTTACTGCACCGGCCAGACCATTGACGTGGATGGCGGATTCCATATCAGGAGGCTTTAAGTATGAAACAGGAGCGAGTTTCGATTGGCGGTCATAAGCTGCGGCTTTATTCTTTAAATACCGTAATAGTAGGTTCAGGAGCAGCCAGCCTTAATGCCGCCGACCGGCTCTATTCTTTTGGGCAGAAAGACATAGCAATTGTTACAGAAGGCTGGAACATGGGTACCTCCCGCAATACCGGCTCGGATAAGCAGACCTATTATAAGCTTACCTTGAGCGGCGGAGCACCCGATTCGGTTATGGACATGGCAAAAACCCTGTTTGACGGCGGAG
>DUSN01000044.1 GCA_012842605.1 Clostridiales bacterium | reverse complement strand
TACCATGGTAATTCGCTTCCATGGGGAAGTCAGATTAATCTCTTCTCCCTGGTAGCTAATAACCTCAGTTCCCAGTACAGTTCTGGCCACAGTAATAATTAAATCCTCGGTAAGGTTCATCATATCATGATAATCTGCATATGCCTGGTACAGCTCAATTGAGGTAAATTCAGGATTGTGCTTGATGTCCATTCCTTCATTGCGGAAAATACGCCCTATTTCATATACCTTATCGAATCCGCCTACAATCAGCCTCTTCAAATGCAGTTCTGTTGCAATCCTTAAATACATGTCGATATCAAGAGTATTATGATGAGTGATGAATGGCCGTGCAGCTGCTCCCCCGGCAGTATTGTGCAGGACAGGCGTCTCCACTTCCAGGAATCCTCTGTCATCCAGGTATCTGCGGATAGTCTGAAGAATTTTAGAACGGGTTACAAAGGTACGCCTTACATCCGGATTAACTATCATATCAACATACCTTTGACGATATCTCAAATCAGGGTCTTTCAGACCATGCCATTTTTCAGGCAGCGGCTGCAGAGATTTTGAAAGTAATGTGATCTCCGAAGCTTTTATGGAAATTTCTCCTTTATGTGTCCGGAAAACCGTACCTGTAACACCTATTATGTCCCCTAAATCAAAGGTCTTGAAAGCGTCATATGCTTCCTTGCCAAGTTCGTTTATTTGAACATAGATCTGTATTTGACCTTTTGCATCCAGAATATGAGCGAAACTGGCTTTTCCCATGATTCTTTTGGACATAATCCGGCCAGCCAGGGTAACCTGCTGGCCTTCCATCGCATCAAAATTCTCCAGGACTTGCTGAGAATAATGAGTCGGGCTAAACTTGGTTATCTGAAACGGGTCCTTTCCTTCTTCCTGAAGCCTGGCCAGCTTTTCCCTTCGGATTTTTAGGATTTCATTTAAATTTTCCTCAGTTTGTACCGGTTCGTTCCGGAATTGTTCATCTTTAGTTTGACTCAATCTTACTCACCCTTATTTATTGATTTCTAATATCTTAAACTTAATCACCCCGTCGGGAATAACAACATTTACTTCTGATCCTTTAGTTTTGCCAATAAGGCTTCTTCCCACAGGTGATTCATTTGAAATCTTGTTTTTGGATGGGTCTGCTTCAGCTGAACCTACTATAGTGTACTCCAGGATCTCATCAAACTCAACGTCTAATAATTTTACTGTGGACCCGATGCTGACTACATCTGTAGATATGTCTTCATCGTCTATAACCTTTGCATTTTTCAGCATATTTTCAAGGGTTACAATACGTCCCTCGATAAAGGCTTGCTCATTCTTTGCCTCATCATACTCCGAGTTCTCGGATAAATCACCGTAATCTATTGCAGATTTAATTCTTGCAGCAATCTCTCTGCGTCGAACTGTTTTAAGATATTGCAGCTCCTGCTCAAGTTTAGCAACCCCTTCAGGTGTCAGTATCGTTTCCCTATTGGTCATATTTCCATTCTCCCCTTCAATTATGATATACCACCAAAAAATGATATGTTGCTAATATATGCCCATTAATCATTTTTATTCTTTGGTAATGTATGGGAAATGTCTGATGTTAAACAAGCACTGCAGCATAATCCAACTCATGGCAGTGCTTGAGATCCCTGGATTTTAATCACGACTATTATAATTGCACCATCCCCTTTTGTCAAGGAATATTATCCAAAATAACTTTTTCTGAAACGGTCAAAATTGATTTTTTTCCCATTCCAGGCAAAACCTTGCAGTTTTATCGGATACATTTCATACATTGAGAGAAGTCTGTTCATTTGATTTAAAGTTATTCTGTTATTAAGGATATCATTCCGATACACCCTGCTGGCAGTATAAAACAAGCCCTCAAGCACGCCTAATTCCTCCCAAACACCCGGGGGTGGTTTAATATCCAAATCATGGGGGAATGATAACCAGCCCATATCAATATTATACACCCTATGTAAAGCTTGTGCTTGTTCAGGCAGTGGATGTTCCGAATGGTATTCATAACGATATGAATGAAAAAGAAAGGAAGGCCGGCATAAAGAAAAAGATGCCTCTACCGGCTGGGACAAAACAGCGATATTCTTATTGCTTATGCAAACTTCCGGTTTATCAGTAATTTGACAGGCTAATCCTGTAGTCTTCAGTATATGATAGGCAAGACGTTCCAGTTCCATGTAATCTCTTCCGCCAATGCACATATGATTAACTTCCTCTGCCATGACCGCTGCCCATACCCGGCCCGCATCCGTATCAGCACCCCAAATGCCTGTTTCAAATTGCGGCACATCTTTTTTGGTAATTAAGAGCAATTGCTTCAGAACCAGCAGCATGCCTGCCAATCGATGATGGTACCCATCCAGTACATCTATGCCCTGCTCATTAAGAAACTGTATTTCTTCTGCTGAGAAATATCGACTGACAAGCGGAAAACATAAAACTGAAATGCCTGACTTTTTCAATGTACGAGCAATACAGTCAATTGTCTTACGTCTCTTGTCCATTTCCAGCTGATCCCAATTCCCAAAAAATCCGGGCACGTCCAGTAAACAGCCCAGATTCTCACCGCTTTCTCTGTCCAGTATTATGCCGGTTTTCTGTACGGAAATAAAAGAAATGCACTTATTAGCTATACCTTCAGGCAGTCGTCTCAGCATAGGATGGCTTTTTATGATTCTTTTCCCGTCATCAGGTTGACAAACAACTGCAAATCTTTCCATAATCCATACTCCCGGCTGAAGGTAATATTTCTTCTGCTATAAGCAAATATATTAGCCAATGGCTAGAAATATACCACCCGGTGCCGGAAAAAGCCCTGGTCCAGAACTTCCTGGTATTCATTTGGCGTAATATCTTCAGGCCTTTTTCCTATTAAGACTGAAGCCAATGCTTCCATAACATTTGTGCCAAAGGACCTGCCTTCTAACTCGGGAGTGGAAGTAACAAGCAGCTTGGCACCGCGTTCCCGGAGTATTTCTACATCTTTTGGTGTAACCGTATTTGTAACAATAATTTTGCCATCTAAGGACAAAGGCATGTACTTCTTAATATAAAGATAGTCACCTGCTATAATATCAGCTTCATTAAAATATTTTTCAAATTTAGGGGTATTAATGTCCTGATTTTGCCCGCTGGGGTACAGCAGCTTCAAAGGCAGTCTTCTGACTATTGGCATTAAGGCAGCAGCCACCCTGTGCAGCCCACTTAGTGATCGAATGGCAAGGGGAATTCCCAGGACAAACATAATATCTCCATATATCGTTTTACAGCCCATCTGGGAAAAGGTTTCAGCCATTCCCAACCGCTCCATGCCGCATACCATAAGTACGGTCATTTCCTCCAGCGGAATCCCGAGTTCTTCCTTCAGAAAACGGACCACATGGCGCTCAAGAGTATTCTTAAGGCCGGAACCATCTGCCATGGGTGTCTTTTTTGCTTCTTTCAGAATAGGAAGAGCGGACTTAAGGATGTAACGACGGTTGTTCTTTCCATATATGTACAGGCTTATGCCTCCCATACCAAATGCATCAATTTTGCCGTCCAATTCTCTGATAAGGTTTACTGCCTTTTCATAACTCCCATCTGTGCCAATTCGCTCAATTAGAAACTCCTCATCTCCTATTCTGGCAACTACACTGTGATTTCGGGAGGATGAACCCAGACTCACACTAACGATTCTCTTCATATGCCTTTCCCCTTTCCGGTTCAAATTAAATGATCCAATATCTCAATTAAACGATCCGGTTCAACATATACATCCTCAGTTAAGGGTGAGGTGCCTATATCAACAGTAATAACCTGCTGGTCAAGCAGGGATTCTATCCACTTGCTCCGCATATCTGAGGCAAGGACAATAACAGTATCATAGGTTCGATACTCACGTATCAGTTCCATCATTTCATTAACAATATCCTTACCCGGCTTGCTTTGGACAAAGGAGGTGCGTTCTTCTTCATTCATGAGAATGTAATGCTCAATGCCCCTGTCTAACAGGATCTTTTCCAATTCTTCTTTATTTTTAACCGGAAAACCCACCACGCCGATCTGCCTGGCTTTGCGCATTTCCCCCAGTGTTTCCAGCCGGGAAATAAAGCTGCGGTCAACACCCATTATTTCAGCCACTTCTTGCTGGGATTTTCCCTGGCTTCTCAGCTTAAGGATCTTTTCCACTCCGGACAATATTCTTTTCCGGCTGATAATTTTATCTCCAATCCGGTAGAAATCCATATATGATCCCTCCTATTGTCCCTGAACTTGTGCACAAAGTGTGTACTAATATAATATTACTCCTGTAAGAATATTTTTTCAAATAAAAATGCAGGCTAGTCCATGCTTTCCAGCTTAATAAGATAGGAAATCAGGGTATTTTCAATTTCAGATACGCTGCTTATCATGTTAACCAGTTTGCGTATCTGTCCGGAGTCTTTCAATCCTTTCAGGTACCAGGCTATATGCTTTCTCATTTCGCAGACACCCACTTTTTCACCTTTCAGCCCTGCAAGCATGTGCAAATGCCTAATTGCTGTCTCAATCCTCTCCCTGGCAGTTGGAGGAGGCGGTACAGTTCCGGTCTCTTCCAAGGCAAGTATATCTCTGAACAGCCACGGGTTTCCCTGAGCTCCCCTGGCAATCATTATGCCGTCGCACCCAGTTTGCTCTCTCATAGCCAAAGCTGCTTCAGGAGTAAAAATGTCACCGTTGCCTATGACGGGTATGGAGAGCCTATCTTTTACCTGCTTAATAATGTCCCAATCCGCCCTGCCTGCATAGAACTGCTCTCGGGTTCTGCCATGTACTGTAACAGCAGCTGCCCCGGCTTCCTCAGCTATTAAGGCTATCTCTACCGCGTTAACCGACTTTTCATCCCATCCCTTTCTTATCTTTACGGTAACAGGCTTGGAAGAAGCCATGGAAACCTCCCGTACAATTTTTCTTACCAGTGCAGGATTCTTCATCAAAGCGCTGCCCTCGCCGTTCTTTACTATTTTGGGGGCGGGACAGCCCATGTTTATGTCAATCAGGTCTGCATCGGTTTTTGATATGTTTTCTGCCATTTTTGACATGATCAGCGGATCCGATCCAAATATCTGAATCCCCACCGGGTGTTCCTGGGGATGAATTTCCATCAGGCTTTCCGTTTTTGTACTGCCATAGTACAAACCCTTTGCACTTACCATTTCCGTATATACTAACCGGCAGCCTTGTTCCTTGCAAAGCAGCCTGAAGGGTAGATCAGTTACTCCGGCCATGGGAGCCAGAAATAATGGTTTGTCAATATATAAAGTGCCAATGTTCATCCATGTCCTCCACTTAATTAATTTACATAAAAATTACCGGCATATAACCGGTAATAGTTTAACCCATGTTGAATTATTCCTATTTATACAGCAGTTAATCCTTACTGCTTTTTTCTGCACGTTGCTCTGGATCAATGCTTTTTACAAATTCAATGTTATTAATCTTCCATTTCCCTTCTATTTTGCGAAATTCCACTATTTTCTCTCCGTTCTGCCATTGGGGAGCAGGAATATCCAGCTTTATATCCTTGTTTCCATTCTGATTAGCTGTATTTTCATTTTCATCTTCATTTTCCTCCCCGCCTTCCTGTTCAGGAGGATACTGTTCTGCAATAAGTCTTTCCCTCATTTCATCGGTTATAGAAAATTTCCAGGAGGATTCAGGTATAAACTCCTCAACTACTACTTCAGTTGAGGATTCCCAGGGCCAAACCCACATTTTCTTAATCTTTAATTCAAATTCATAATCCTGTACTATATAATCCTTGAACTGTTCACTATGAAACATTGGATCTGAATTTAAGTATTTCAATGTAAAGAATCGCTCAAGATCAGCCGGATTTTCCCGGTGTATGATAGTTTCAGCCCTTTCAGAAAGGCCGTCATTTATAATTACATATATATTAGCCATGTCGTATGATATAAAGGTAGCCAGTACAATGAGCAGGATAACGATTGCTATACTGATTATCTTTCTTGCAAGAAAGGCTATCAGTCTTAGGATGATATTCAAAACAGGACACCCCTTTTTCTTGTGTTTGCGCATGCATTTTATGTCTGTATTATGCATCAGTCTATGTATATAACTCCTTATTAATAGAAACATATTAACACAAAAAAAAGGCTTTGTAAATTTACAAAGTCATTTATGATGCTCATATATAATATTTGTATTAATTTTGAGCTGTTATGACACTAAAAAATGTTTATACATTTAGCCTGCATGCTTAGTATTTACGCCATAATTCCCAGAACCCTGACAAGATCCAATGGGTCAACACGGAAAGGTGAGCCCTTGCCTTCATAAAAGCCATGTTCGCGTATCATATGTATATTGAGTGAAGTCCATTGGATGCTTTCTCCTGTTTTTACATTCAGCACATGTACATTTTCTTTCGGATACATGCCCATATGCTGAAAGGGGCATGCAATATTCCCCCGGGAATCCTGTATGGTCACCTCTAAATACCCGTCAACAAGCACAGGGCTGCCCAAATACTCCCTTGCTTTTTCAGTCAGTTCCTCCATCCTGTCTGCCAGAATCTCGTGGCTTAAATTCAATGAAGCAACGGTTTGACCATCATCCAGCAGAATATCAACAAGTTTCCTGTTGTCATTTCCAAGGAACCCGCTGCTGCTTATCTCTCCGGGCTTCATTAGTTTTTCAGCTCTTTCTAAAATAGGATCCTGCTTCACGCTATCCCCTCCTCAGAACTTGTCATAGTATATCCTGTCTTCCGGCATCCCCTTGGAACGCAGCACCCGGATACAGGCATCAATCATGCCCGGGCTGCCGCACAGATACGCTTCCATATTGGAACCGTCTGTAATATAACGGTCTACCACCTCAGTAATAAGTCCGGTTTCTCCCGTCCAATTGTCTTCTTCCTTCGGGCCGGACAAGGCTGGTATAAACCTGAAATTCGGAATCAGGCTTTCGAAAACCTTCATCTCATCAACATAGTATAAATCCCGTTTTGAGACACATCCGAAGAAGAAAGTGGCTTTACGGTTTATTCCTTCCTCATGCATTTGATGAAGTATTGATTTGATAGGTGCAAGACCAGAGCCGCCGGCTATGCACACAATTTCACGGTCAGTATCCCTTAAGTAAAATTCTCCATAGGCTCCATTGAGCACTATTTTGTCTCCTTCTTTGAGATAATCAAAAATATAGGTTGTACATATGCCCTGTGGCACTCTCCGGATAATCAGCTGGATTTCTTTCCTGTTTCGTGGAGAAGAAGCTATTGAGTAAGCCCGGTATACTTCATCCCTGACTTTTCCATACCGGGGCACCTTTATCTGAACATACTGGCCGGCTTTAAAGCTTAATTCATCACCATCGTTGAACTTTAAATAAAGAGTCTTTATATCATGGGTAAGGTCTATGATTTTTTCTACAGTGGCCGTATATTCCCTGATATTAAAAAGCTCTTCCGGTATCTCAATTGCAATATCCTCCCTAACCTTCACCTGACAGGACAGCCTGATGTTGCCTTTTAGCTCCTCCTCTGTCAGATACGGGATTTCTGTAGGCAGAACCATACCGCCGCCTTCAAGCACCTTAACCTTGCATAATCCGCAGCTGCCCCGCCCGCCGCAAGCTGACGGAATGAAAATATCGGACTGCATAAGGCTTCTCAGCAGGCTGTTTCCGCCCTTAACTTCTATCTGCCGGGCGTTGTTAATGTTTATCCTGCATGTTCCGTAGTTCAGCAAAAACTTCTCTGCCAGGGTCAAAAGCCCGGCCAGGAAAACGCTGATCCCGGATACAATGGAAACAGTTCGGAGAACTTCTGACAGCATACCATATTCCCCCTATTGAATGGATATGATCCCGGAAAATCCGATAAAAGCCAACGCCATTATGCCTGTAACAATCATTGCAAAACCCGGTCCCTGCAGACCTTTTGGAACCTTGGATTCGTCCACCTTCTGCCTGATTCCCGCCAAAGCAAGAATGGCAAGGGTCCAGCCGATACCGCCTCCAGCCCCGTAAGCAAGGGACTGCAGAAGATTGTACTCCCGGATAACCAGGAACAATGCCACCCCTAAAATAGCACAATTAACAGTTATCAGGGGAAGAAATATGCCTAAGGTATAATAAAGCCTGGGCATGAAACGCTCCAGTATCATTTCCACCAGCTGTACAAACGCTGCTATCACTATGATGAATATGATAAATCTAAGATAATCCAGGTCAAAAGGAATCAGAATGTACTTATATACCAGGTAATTTAAAACAGATGTAACCGACATTACAAATATAACCGCTTCACCCAGTCCTAAGGCTGATTTAAGATCCTTGGAAATGGATAAGTAAGAGCACATGCCTAAAAAATTGGTCAACAGAATATTACTGGTAAAAATAGAGGCAAAAAATATTAAAAAAGGACTAATTTCCACTTGCCTGCACCCCCCTGATTACTTTCTGGCCTGCCGTCTTTTCTTTTTTCAATGCGAAGGTCTTTGTAACCCAGATTATGGACGCCAGTACGAAAAATGCGCTGGGAGCCATCACCATAATAGTCCACGGTACCCACCAGTCACCTAAGATACGCAGTCCAAATATTGTGCCAAATCCCAATAGTTCTCGTACAACTGCTATAGCAGTCAGTACCAGGGTATACCCCAGGCCGGACATTAATCCGTCATAGAAGGATATGACCGGCTTATTGCTTTGTGCAAAGGCTTCACACCGTCCCATTATAATGCAATTGGTTATAATAAGGCCCACATAAGGTCCAAGTGCCCTGCTCATGTCCGGGTAAAAGGCCTTAAGCAGGATATCAACCAAAATTACATAAAATGCGATAATCAAAGTCTGCACCATCATCCTAACCCGAATGGGTATGATATTTCGCAGGACCGATACTGTGAAGCTGGAAAATGCTGTAACAAAAGCCACGCCAAGTCCCATTACCAGGGTATTGGATACCAGATTAGTTACAGCCAGGGCTGAACAAATGCCTAAAATCTGCCGGATAACCGGATTATCTGTCCATAAGGCCTTTTTTGCAATTTCCTTATACTGGGAACCCATTAATGTCCACCCCCTAACTTGCTTCTTGCTTCCCTGATGGATTCATTTATAATACCAGCAACCGCCGTAGATGTAGCAGTTGCCCCTGTTATGGCATCTACCTGGCCTTCGCTGCCTGAAGCAGGAAAACGTATGGGGTCACCTTCTTCAAATAGGGTTATTCCTCGGAATTGCTCCTTAAACCATTCTTCTTCAATACGACCGCCCAGTCCCGGTGTTTCGTTCTGGGAGATAAAGTCCATGCCTATTACGGTTTTTAAATCCTGATCCAGTGCTATAATGCCGGTTATTTTCCCCCACAGGCCGGAGCCTTCAAAAGGAATGGCATAATACAACCTGCCGTTTTCGGATTCATATTTATATACAGTCATTCCATTGATATTTTCTTCTGAAATTATCTCTTTATAATATGACTCAAGATCTGTCTCCCCTCCGGCAGGTACAGAAATCCCAAGAGCATTCATCTGGGCTGTAATTCCAATTACCCCGGTATTAGCCTGAATAATCGGCCGGGAGTATGCATATACTCCGGATAAAATCCCGGTAAAAACTGCAGTGCAAACAAGCATGAATACTATGTTGAACCAGGCTTTCTCTTTCATACAGCAACCCTCCTTTGTACCGGTTCTCTCTTCAGAGATTTAAACACAAAATCCAGCAAGGGTACAAAGGAATTCATGATTAAAATAGCAAACATCATGCCTTCCGGGAACAATGAAAATTCCCTGATAACCACTGAAGTTATGCCTACCAAAACACCATATGCCAGCTTTGCCTGATCGGAGGAAGGAGAAGTAACAGGGTCAGTAGCCATGAAGACAGTTCCGAACAACACCCCTCCGGACAATATTGCAAAAAGGGGATCCGGGATGCGTGACACTCCGGCCAGGTATAAGATAACCTCCATGCCCAGAACCCCGGCCAGTACTGAGACAATTGTCTTCCAGGATGCAGTTTTCCGCGCTATCAGATAGATTCCTGCAAGTAATATGAGAATTGCGCTTGTTTCGCCTATTGAACCCGGGATATTGCCAATGATAAGCTGCAAATGGCTATATGGCAAAGCACTGCCCTGGGAAACCGCAGACAGCGGAGTAGCGCTGCTTATACCGTCCACTGCCTTGGGCATCCACCCGGCAAAGCCCCCGGGAAAACCTCTGAAAGGCTCTGCCCAGTTATTAGTCATATAATTAGGGAAGGTGACGAATATAAATACACGTCCCAATACAGCAGGGTTGAATACGTTCCTCGCAAATCCTCCGAATACCTGTTTCCCGAAAATTACTGCAAATATAATTCCTATAACAGCTATAAAATAAGGTATAGTTACAGGCAAAATCAATGTATACAGGAAGCAGGTAACCAGTATGGACTCGGTTGGCTTGCTGTTTCTGCTCTTTTCAAAAAAATACTCCGTTGCAACTCCTGCTGCAGTAACCAGTAATAATAGGGAAAGAACCCGCCAGCCGAAAGAATAAATAGAAAATAACAGAATGGGAATCAATGAAATAAGTACTCTTCTCATCATAGGCTGTTTTCTTAGAAGTGTTTTAAAAAATAACAGTACATTACTTTGTTCCGGGTGTATTTTTAACTGTGGCTGTTCTGCCATATGTTCACCCCTTTACTAACAATTGGTACTTAGAATTTATATACACCAATGTTATATCCCTATAACATTATTTTTTGCCTCTGTCTATAACTCTGCTATCACGCTGTCTTCCATTCAGCATTACAAATAACTGTACAATATGCTGAAAGCAATTAGCTATTGATTTGTGCAGAGAGATGTTATATTATTAGAACAACAGCAAAATAAAATATAGCTGGTACAGGTTGCACATGGTGCATTAATAGGGAAACAGGTTTAAATCCTGTGCGGTCCCGCCGCCGTGATAGCAGCGCGATTGATGCAGCTTACTTAAGCTGCAGCCACTGGGCAACTGGGAAGGCCAATCGCTTATTTAGTATTTCTGCTTCAGCCGGAAGACCTGCCTGTACTTAGAACACCGATAACCTCACGGGGATGGGGGGGTGTTGTGCAATATGCATCATACAGTAATTATTCCACGCATTTATGCATATTCAAGTTCACAGCATCCATCCCTTCAACCAACGGTTGGAGGGTTTTTTGTTTGTTTTGTTGGAATAGTCAGCAAAGGAGGTATGAAACTGACTAAAGGCAGTAATAGAGGCTATACTAAAAAAAGCAAATAAGTGCATAATATGCAAATCAAGGAAGAACAGGAGGATAAAGAATGAGTAAGAAAATTATAACAATTATAACAGTCTTATTGGTATTTGGACTGCTTTATGTGAGTTATGAGGCATATATAGCTCCCAAGGCAGTTGAAGGTTCTAAGGAAGTAACAATACAGATTGTAGTTGAAAAAGAAAATATAGATAAAACATTTACTTTCCGAACAGACCATGAATTTTTAACAGACCTTTTGAAGGAAAAGCAGGAACAGTTGGGAGCCAGTTTTGACTCCACTCAATATGGTACCATGATCACAGGCATGATGAACTATAAAGCAGACCCTGCCGCCAATGAGTTTTTCCTCTTCCAGATAAACGGTGACGATGCAATGGCGGGAACAGATGATACACCGATTCAAGACGGAGATACCTATAAATTCATACTGACCAAGTGGTAACAGCCATGAAAATACGAGATATTGTTTTAATTGGATTGTTAAGTGCTGCTACTACGGCCGGCAAGGCTGCGTTAAGCATAATACCCAATGTGGAAATAGTCACATTGTTCTTTATCGTTTTTGCATCAACTATTGGTTTGAAGCGAAGCCTTTTCATAGCCATAGTGTTTGTAACAACAGAAATCCTTATATACGGTTTCTCAACCTGGGTTATCGGGTACTATTTTATCTGGCCTCTATTGGTATTGATTGCATCGCTTTTGAGCAGAAAGACCAGCTCAGAATATGGCTATGCTGTTCTTGCAGGCCTGTTTGGCCTGTGCTTCGGCCTGTTTTTTGCCATAACTGAATCTTTCTTTTATGGGCCGGCATACGGATTTGCCTACTGGATCAATGGCTTGACATTTGATTTTATTCATGGTGCATCCAATTTTATAATTGTACTGCTCCTGTTCAAGCCCATGGAAAAAATTCTGGATATGCAGGCATCCAGGCTGCAGCTTTTGTAATCTTTCAAAAATAGTTTGCTGAGTTTTCCTTCAAAAAAATGTTTACTATTAGCATTAATGGGTAGTAATACTATTAGTAAGCTAAGATTGAGGAGGTTATCAAATGAAAAGTCTTGTAGGAACAAAAACTCGTGAAAACTTACTAAAATCTTTTGCCGGAGAATCCCAGGCAAGAAACAGGTATTATATGTATGCAAAGGTAGCCGATAAAGAAGGTTACAAGCAAATAGCAAAGTTATTTTTAGAAACAGCTGAAAACGAATACCAGCACGCTAAGAGATTCTTCAATTTCCTGGTAGAAGGCCTGCAGGAAGAGCTTCCCACCGTAGTAGAAATCAATGCAGGATATCCGGTAGCCATGGGCAATACCGTTGAGAACCTTAAAGCTGCCGCTGCCGGCGAAAATGAAGAATGGCATGACCTGTATCCTTCATTTGCACAGGTAGCAAAAGAAGAAGGATTCCCCGAAATAGCAGCTGCATACCTGAAAATTGCTGATGCAGAGCAAAGACATGAGACCAGGTTTATTAAGCTCAAAGAAAACGTTGAAAACGGAAAGGTATTTGAGAAAGATCAGCCGGTACAATGGATTTGCCAGAAATGCGGTTATGTACATACCGGTACTTCCGCACCAAAGACCTGTCCGTCCTGCCTGCATCCGCAGAATTATTTCGAACTTTTCGTAGAGAACTATTAATATCATATTGACAGCAAGGCTTGCTTTAATTCTTGCAAAAAAGCTCTCCTTCAGGAGAGTCTCAGATTGATGACAGACCCCTTGTTTTTTTAAGACAAGGGGTCTTAACTTTTAATCGAGTAGGAGGTAGGTGATAAATTCACCTACCGACCTCTCACACCACCGTACAAACGGTTCACGTATACGGCGGTTCCTTAGTTTACGCAGACTTTACGATAATAATCAGAAAAGAATAGG
>DUSN01000043.1 GCA_012842605.1 Clostridiales bacterium | reverse complement strand
ACCTATTCTTTTCTGATTATTATCGTAAAGTCTGCGTAAACTAAGGAACCGCCGTATACGTGAACCGTTTGTACGGTGGTGTGAGAGGTCGGTAGGTGAATTTATCACCTACCTCCTACTCGATTGATGTTTAATTGATCATTGACCAGTAAAATATATTCTGCTCTTAAAAAATAGCTGCTTGAAAATGGAATCTTTGGTAATGATAATCTTAAGAGTATTTTTGGCTGATAGAAACAAAAAAATGTTGCTTTTGGTATTAGTACCTGGTATTATAATCATATAATAGTAACACATAGAAATAACTGCAATTATTTAATACTTGAAAAAATAAGCTTGGAAAGGAGATTCACCCGTGCCTAAAGTAAGAATAGTAACCGACAGTACAGCTTATATTACCAAGGAATATGCCCAGCAGCACCAGATCCGGGTCGTGCCTTTGTCAGTTACGTTTTCCGGGGTGACCAAGGAAGAAGGTTTTCCTGGCGAATTTGAAGATTTCTATCATCAGCTGCAAACCTCAAAGGATTTTCCCACTACATCCCAGCCATCAATAGCAGCTTTTGCTTCTGTATATGAAGAAATTTTAGCAGAAGGCTGTGAAATAGTTACAATTGTAATTTCTGAAAAACTCAGCGGTACATACAACAGTGCTTCTGCTGCAGCAGCTATGACTGCACCTGATAAAATATCGGTAGTTGATTCTGAAACAACTGTCTCCAATCTGAAACTGCTGGTTAATATTGCCTGGGAACTGGCTGAACAGGGAAAAAGCAGGGAAGAAATAGTAGATACAATTGAAAAAGAGAAGAAGCGGATGCAGGTTAATTTATCGGCAGATACCCTTGAATATTTGAAAAGAGGAGGACGCCTGTCCGCAGCTCAGGCTGCAATAGGCTCCCTGCTCAATGTAAAGCCGGTAATCGGGCTGGTAAACGGAAAGCTGGAAGCGCTTGCAAAGGCTAGGGGCAGAAGCAAAGCCTTGGAATACATTATTGAACACGTACCTGAAAATGCGACTCATATCACAGTATTGCATATACTCTGCCCGGATGAAGCGAAGCAGGTACAGCAAAAACTGCAGGCAAAGTTCCCTAATATCAATGTTGAAATAGATGAAATAGGACCGGTTATCGGTGCTCACCTTGGGCCCGGGGGCCTTGGCATATGCAGCAAGTGGTAATTTCATATATAACTCCTACTCTGAACCTGATTTTCAGGTTCTTTTTTTTGTGTTTGACGGCTATGCCAAGCTACACTATAATAATCAGTGTTATACTAAAATGCAGACAAATAAGGATGAGTGAAGCGCTTGGAATTGGAACTACTAATAAATGAAGTAAATAAAGAAGTAAGTCGTCGCAGGACATTTGCAATAATCTCCCACCCGGATGCGGGTAAAACCACCCTGACAGAAAAGCTCCTGCTGTATGGAGGAGCAATCAGGCTTGCAGGAACAGTAAAGTCCAGGAAGTCACAGAAATATGCTGTCTCGGACTGGATGGAAATTGAAAAGCAAAGGGGTATATCGGTTACCTCCAGCGTTTTGCAGTTTGACTATGACGGATGCCGTATCAATATATTGGATACTCCCGGTCACCAGGATTTCAGTGAGGACACATACCGTACCCTTATGGCTGCCGACAGTGCAGTTATGCTGATAGACGGAGCAAAGGGTGTGGAAGCCCAGACCATTAAGCTGTTCCACGTATGCAAGATGCGGGGCATTCCCATATTCACCTTTATTAACAAAATGGACCGCCAGTCCCGCAATCCTTTTGAACTAATGGAGGAAATCGAGAAGGTGCTGGGTATCCGTTCCTACCCAATGAACTGGCCCATTGGTACGGAGGGTAATTTTAAGGGAGTATATAATAGGGCAACCAAGCTGATTGAAGTATTCAAAGGCGGGGACCACGGCAGTACCAAAATTGATTCTGATTTTGGCAGCCCGGATGATCCGCGCTTCAGAGAACTGCTGGGTGATTATCTCTATGACAGGCTCATAGAGGAGATTGAGCTGCTGGACATGGCCGGGGACGAATTCAGCCTGGAGGAGGTTCTGGCCGGGAGCCTGACACCTATATTCTTTGGCAGTGCAATGACCAACTTCGGAGTACGAACCTTCCTGGAAAATTTCTTAAGGATGGCACCTATGCCCGCTGCCCGTCAGACTTCCCAGGGCAGGCTGGATGCTATGTCTCCGTATTTCTCAGGGTTTGTGTTTAAGATACAAGCCAACATGAACCCAACGCACCGGGACCGCATTGCCTTTATCCGGATTTGCTCAGGCAAGTTTACCAAAGGCATGGAGGTCAAGCATGTCCGGGAAGGAAAAAAGATCAGGCTGAACCAGCCGCAGCAATTCATCGCACAGGACCGGATGATTGTAGAAGAGGCTTATGCCGGTGATATAATCGGCGTATTTGACCCGGGAATATTCCATATCGGTGACACGCTGCTGGAAGGAAACCAGGATTTTACCTTTGAGGGGATTCCCATGTTCCCGGCGGAGCATTTTGCCAGGGTACGCATGGTAGATGCCATGAAGCGAAAACAGTTTTTGAAAGGAATGGAGCAGATTGCTGAAGAAGGCGCCATACAGCTTTTCCGTCAGCCGGAAATAGGAACCGATACCTTAATTGTCGGGGTAGTAGGGATACTGCAGCTTGAGGTACTCACTTACCGGCTTAAAAATGAGTATGGCGTGGATATCCAGGTACAGATGCTGCCTTATACAGCTGTCAGATGGGTAATGGACGGAACTCTTTCCCGGGATGCCTTGTCTTATACCGGCAGGGCGGTTCTGATGGAAGACTATTACTCAAGGCAGGTAGTGCTGTTCAGCGATCAATGGACCGTACAGCGAATTGCTGACAAACATGATAATGTAAGGTTTGTTGATATACCGCCATCCATTTCTTCTTAAACAAAATACGCATCAACTGGTTTTTGACCTGTACAGGCTGATGAACCAGCAATAAAGCCTTGTAAGGCTTAAGTCAGGTTATCTAAGTCATTGAGACGTGTAAAGAAGGAGTGGATAGTAATGGGCGTTAAGTACAGGAGGGACTATTCAGCAATCATTGGTGAATTGTCGTCAGCATTGGAGCACATAGAAGGCGTTCATGATTTTTTCGAGATGAACACCGATGATTGGAAAGCTTTGTCATCAGAGGAAAGGATGGATTGCATACGTACTCTTTCTGATGATGTCATCTATGTTTTAGGCCGGCAGACTACTGCCTCAGTTGGTTCCGGTTTCGTGGAGTACGATGAAAAGCAGCATATGATAAAGGTAATAGACGGCCCGAAGATTACAATTATCTCCTTAATATAAGTTTTGGATCCTGGGAAGCTGTATACAAAAGAAAGAGACGGATTAACTCATGACACCTTATGCAATAAAAGAGAAGATACTGGTGGATGCTGATGCCTGTCCGGTTAAAGAGATAGTCACAGCAACAGCAAAAAGATATGGTATTGGTGTAGTCTTTTTTGTTGATACCAGTCATGTAATTGAAGATGACTATGCCGAAGTGGTGGTAATAGGCAAGGGCAGAGATGCTGTAGACTTTGCCCTGGTTAACCGTACCCGGCAAGGGGATATTGTGGTAACCCAGGACTATGGCCTGGCAGCCATGGCTTGTGCTAAAGGTGCCATGGCTGTCCATCCCGGTGGTACTGTCTATACGCAGGATGTCCTGGACAGGCTGTTGTTTGAGCGGCACCTGAATGCCAAGATACGCAGGGCAGGGGGCAGGCATCCCGGACCCCGTAAACGTGATCAGGCAGACAGTGCCAGATTTGAAAGGGCATTAGACAGCCTGTGCAGGATGATACTGGATCGTTATTGAAAAACCAGTTCTCTGTCGAATTGAGTTTTCTGCCTGGTAATATGCTCTTTAGTTAAAACTTGCTTGGTCCTGTCGCCGGTTTCTCTGGAGTTCAGATAAATTATTTCTTCCGGTATAATTTTGATAACCTTTATTGTATCCTTCAAGGATTCAATGGTATGGCAGTCGGGGCAGAATTCCATGGCTTCATGGAGCAGCCTCGGTTCTTCTTCGCTGGTAACAGCCCTGCCGAATACCTGTACGCCTTCTATGCGGGTATAATTGGTGTACTCAGTATTTACTAACAAACATACGTTGGGATTGTGCTGGATATATTGGAATTTAGTACCGCCGGCAGACAGAATATAAATCTCCAGGTCCTGCCCGAGAAAATACTGTACCGGGCTGGAACGGGGCATATTGTTCATGCATGTGCCCAGAGAACCGAAACGGTTGCCTGACAAGAAATTTTTAATATGACGTCTAAGCTCATCAGGTTTCATAATTTTGCTCATATTCATTACCTCCTTTTCCTTCATAAATCTATTATTTTGAAAAATACCCTTAAATTATGCAATTCTGTTGAAAACCATCGGTAAAAGCTTAGATCTGCGTTAATTATGTGCTATTATATATTTGGAAATAAAATGCAGGTAATAATATGCGGGGAGTGAAATTTCAGATGTGCGGAAGATATATGCTTCATGTAGATGTTGAGGAAATCCTGCAGCATTATGGCATTGTTAAAGGATGGATAACCGATGCCTGGGCTCCGGAGGTATTTCCCTCACATAAGGTGCCGATTGTTATTAATCAAAATCAAAAGGAACTCATACCCATGAAATGGGGTTTTGTGCCGCCCAATGGGAAGGGATTAATCATTAATTCCCGTGGAGAAACCGTAGACGCAAAACCCATGTTCAGGCGTGCATTTCGCTTCAAGCGCTGTATTGTACCTGCAAATGCATTTTTTGAATGGAGCAAGGCAGGCAGGGATAAGACAAAGTATAAGTTCTGCATGAAGAATTCTTCCCTGTTCTCTATGGCAGGTATATATGAAGATTTCCAGGATGAAGAAGGAAACCTCTATAAAGCATTTACTGTTCTTACTACCCGCCCCAATCCATTGGTATCCCTTATTCATGACAGGATGCCTGTGATCCTCCCCAGAGACCAGGAAGAGGTATGGCTGGATCATACCATACATGACATTCCCTTGCTGAAGTCACTGATTCAGCCGTTTAATGAAGCAGAAATGGAAATGTCAAAAGCCTGACCGCAGGTTAAGGTGGCAGACATTATAGAATAAACTGAATGCTGATTTTTAGATGCAAGATTCAAGATGTAAAATCAGGCTGAGGCAGCACGATAACATTTAAAATAATAAAAGACATAAGGAGGGCACACCATGATTAACCAAACAATAGCTATTTGGGATAATACCGGCTATACACCGCAAGCCAATGAACTGCAGCCGACTCTTACTACATATGTACTGGATTACAGTCCCGAAATGCCTCATCATGATAAGAGACCGGCAGTATTAATCTGCCCCGGCGGCGGCTATTTTCTTACCTCGGACCGTGAGGCTGAACCGGTTGCCATGAGATTTGCAGCAGCAGGATTTCATGCGTTTGTGCTAAGGTATCGTACAACTCCGGCCAGACATCCAAGCCCATTATTGGATGTATCCCGTGCAATGTGGATCATACGCGAAAATGCACATCAATGGCATGTTGATACAGACCGGATTGCAGTGTGCGGCTTTTCGGCAGGGGCTCACCTGGCAGGCAGCCTGGGAGTGTTTTGGCATCAAGAATGGATCAGTAAGACAATTGAAATGCCCAGGGGTATAAATAAGCCTAATGCATTGATTTTAAGCTATCCTGTTATTACTTCCGGAAAATTCGCCCACCGGGGCTCCTTTGAAAATTTACTGGGCAAGGATGCCTCCCGGGAATTACTGGACAGCATGTCTCTGGAACTTCATGTAAGCAAGCTGACTCCGCCGACCTTCCTGTGGCATACATTTGACGATGAGGCTGTTCCAGTGGAAAACTCCTTATTGTTTGCCAATGCTTTGAGGAAGCAGGGAATTCCTTTTGAACTCCATATCTATCCGGAAGGCCAGCATGGATTATCCCTTTGTGATAAGGAGACTGCCGCTAATTATGGCGAATTGAAGGACTGGGTAAATCATCATGCTGCTTCTTGGTTTAACTTATGTGTAGAGTGGCTGAATGATAAAGCTTTTTGCACCACTCCTTGACTTTTTGTGTCAAAAAATATAAGATGGAAAATGGTGGCGAAATAAAGTCATCCTGCATGGAAAAAATAGCAATAAATTTTATTTTTTATACATAAGGAGGGCAATTATGAAATTGCAAGGTAAAGTACTTATTGCACAAGGCGGCGGCCCAACTGCCGTCATTAATCAATCACTTGTAGGGGTTGTTCTGGAGGCACGAAAATACCCGCAGGTTACCCGTATCTACGGTGCCTTGAACGGTGTATCCGGTGTCATCAATGAGAGATTTCTGGATTTAACACAGGAAACTGAACACAATTTAGAGATGGTTGCAAATACCCCTTCCTCTGCCTTGTTGTCTACAAGGGACAAGCCCGATGAAGCATATTGCAAGCAGATGTTTGAGGTCATGCGTGCTCATGATATCAGATATTTCTTCTACATCGGCGGGAATGATTCTT
>DUSN01000042.1 GCA_012842605.1 Clostridiales bacterium | reverse complement strand
CTCCAGCTTCCTTCAGATTCCTCGTCACCGAGGACACCCTTGCTCTTGGCTATGTACTTGGCACTATCAACCCGTACTCGGGACTTTCACCCGTTAGATTGCGCCCATGCTGGGCGCACAAAAAATATGTGCATCAGAAATGATGCACAAATATTATAGAGACTGGTTACTCAAGCGCCATTTTATATATTTGTATAATGTCTTTCTTCTTTAACTTAACTAATCCACCCTGGGTTTTGGTATCACCATTGGTGCACTTATCGGCCATCTCTTCCAGGCGGTCATCACCAATACCCATTTGTTTTAATGAAACTGGAAGACCGATAGAAGCAAAAAACTCTTTTGTCTTTTCTATTCCCATAAGAGCCGTTTTCTCGGGATTTTGAAAATCATTTTCTACATTCCATACGCGTACAGCAAACTGTACAAACCGAGGTATATTGTGCTTATAAACATATTTCATCCATGCAGGAAAAATGACTGCCAATCCGGCCCCATGAGCTACATCGTATATGGCACTTAACTCGTGCTCTATTCTATGAGAAGCCCAGTCTTCTTCCCTGCCGGTTCCCAATAAACCATTATGCGCAATAGAGCCAGCCCACATAACCTCAGCACGGGCAGCATAGTCTTCGGGATTTTTAATAGCTATGGGAACATTGTTAATAACGGTCTTCAATGTTGCCTCACACAGCCGGTCTGTAAAGTCCACATCCAATGTATTTGTAAAATATCTTTCCATAACATGGGCCATAATATCAGCAGCACCGCAAGCTGTTTGATAGGCCGGCAGGGTAAACGAAAGCTCAGGGTTCATTATAGCAAACACAGGCCGAATTAACTCACTTCCTGTACCCTTTTTTATCCAACCGTCTTCATTTGTCAGTACCGAGCTTGTACTGGATTCGCTGCCTGCTGCAGGAATCGTTAATACTACACCTACAGGCAGGCATTCCTTAATTTGAGCCTTGCCGCTGTAAAAATCCCATACATCTCCGTTGTATGGTACACCAGCGGCAATGGCCTTAGCAGAATCTATTACACTTCCGCCGCCTACGGCCAGAATAAAGCTGATATTGTATTCCCTGCATATTTGAATACCACTGCGAACCAACGATACTCTTGGGTTTGGCTGCACCCCTGCCAACTCTATGTATTGGATGCCATGTTCATTGAGCGAATTAACTACCCTGTCATAAAGGCCATATTTCTTTATACTGCCTCCGCCATAATGAAGCAATATTTTATCTGCGTACTTTTTTACTTCCGAACCTACCTGATACTCGGTTTTTCTTCCAAATATAATCCTTGTGGCATTATAATAAGTAAAATTATTCATTATCAATCTGCTCCTTTCTAAAATTATTTCTTGTTCATAGTATTGATAATATAAAATTCTAAAGGTAAACCGATATTATTTAGTTAAGCCGGAAGCTCCCTGGCTTTTCAGCATATCCTTCATACCATCCGAAAATCGCAATGTCATATCCGGCATTACCCAAACTGCTTCTATGCCTGAAAGACTGTTTACCAGTTCAGAGCCCTCTTCGTAAGTAAGCAGAAATATGGTTGTTGACATAAAATCTGCCACACCTGCATCCTTGGCAACCACTGTTACTGCCCTGAAATTTTCTCCCGGCATTAAGGTGTCAGGATCTATAATATGATGTATTCTCTTGCCTTCATGAATATAATACCTCTGATAATCACCGCTGCTTACTACTGCCGCATCGTTGATATATAAAGTATCCAGAGTATTTTCTGCATCATTAACCACAGGCTTGTCCGGATTCTGTATGCCTATTCCCCACTTTTCACGTTTTCCGTCCAATGGCTTGCCTATAATGCGAATATTGCCGCCGGGACTTAGAATGCCGGAGTTAAATCCTGCCTTCTCTATTTCTTTGGCAACTATTTCTGTGGCAAACCCTTTGGCTACTGCACCAACATCCAGGCTCATTCCTTTTTCAGCAAGGTAAACCGTATGTTTTTCCTTGTCCACTATAACCTTATCCAAGTCAGTTAATGCGGAAGCTTTCTTAAGCTCATCAATCGGCGGTATGGCGGTATCAGTAGGGTCATAGGAAGCCATGTCAAAATAATCGTGCCATATTTCAAGTACCGGTCCCATTGCAATATTGGTTTTTCCTCCGGTTCTTGCATACCACTCTTTGGAAAAATCAATAAGGTCTATTATTTCCTGTTCTACTTCAACAGGTTTAATTCCTGCATTTTCATTTATGGTTTTTATATTGTTGATGCCTTCATAGTTATTGTATTTGTCAAACAGCTTGTGCAGTTCCATAAAACGTGATTCTATCTGATCCAAATACCTGTCAAACTCTTCCTGGCTCCTGCAATAACCTACTACAGTTGTATATGTGTCAAAGCTGCCAAAGAAACTGCCGCTGTATTTCTCGTATTTTTCAGTTCTGCATCCAACCATAAAAAAAAGTAAAACAATAACTATAATCAAGGCTGTTTTATTCTTCATCTGATCACCCTAAATTAGAATAACAAATCATTAAGTCTTTGTAAATTCAAATCCAGTAAAAAACTCCCCCATTCATATGGGGGAGTTCATGTTTATAATATTATTATATTACCGACTGATTATTTTGCATTCTTATAAGCTTCATCAACAGCTGCTATATAATCCTGCACTGTTACAGTGACAAGAGAGGTCAGTTCCGGAACATCCGGTACGGCAGGATGTGCGTCATCCTTTTGCTTTGTTTTCATAGCCTTTATCTCTTCTACTGTCTTGCCGGTCATCCATTTTTCCAGTTCAGCTATCTGTTCAAACCATTCTTTGCCGATTCCGGAGTTTTTCTTCATGCCATAGCCTTCTCCCAGCTCAACCTTTGTCTGTTGCTCAGCAGCAGGATCAGATGTTAATTTTCCGTCCTTGTCAAAGCTTACCTTGGTCTGGGCTGTATCGATCTTAACAGCTGCAGCTTTTCCGTCAGCTGTAAAGGCAGCTGCTGCCATTACAGTGTCGACCTGCGCAGCGGGACCATTATCGCCTTCAGCGCTTTTTGATTTGGCAATGGATATTACATGGCCCAAACCAACTTTAGATGCCCCGCCTTCTACAGCTACAGCCTTTTCATAGGCTTCAACCACAGCAGCAATATAATCCTGTACAGAAATGGTAACAAGAGAAGTCAGCTCAGGATCATCGGGTACGGCAGGATGTGCGTCATCCTTTTGCTTTGTCTTTAAAGCTTTAATTTCTTCAACAGTCTTGCCAACCATCCATTTTTCCAGTTCGGCTATCTGCTCATACCATTCTTTGCCGATTCCGGAATTTTTCTTCATGCCGTAGCCATCTCCCAGCTCAACCTTTGTCTGTTGCTCAGCAGCAGGATCAGATGTTAGTTTTCCGTCCTTGTCAAAGTTTACCTTGGTCTGGGCTGTATCAATGGTAACAGAAACAACCTTGCCGTCCTTGTCAAAACCAACTGCTGCTATTACGGTATCAACCTGTGCAACAGCTCCGTTTTCTCCCTCGGCACTCTTTGATTTTGCTATGGTTATGTTTTGGCCGAGACCGAGCTTAACAATGCTTCCAGCACCGGTATTGTCACCGGAACTTTGTGTAGGTGCCGGTGTGGCATCATTTGAGCCATTATTTGCGCATCCGGCAAATAATGCTGTCAGTGTAAGTACAAGTAGAATAGAAAGTAATTTTTTCATGCAACACCCTCCAATAAGTAAATATATATGGATTAAAAACAAATCCATTATAACATATCGTTTAGTAATAGACAATCACATGTTAAAAAATAATGAAATTATATTTGTATGCAAAATATAAACAACTTTTGAAAAATTGTAAAGAACAATCATACTATAGGTTTCAAGCCAAATACGTTTTAAATTTTCTCCTAATTTTGTTCTTTTTATGTCAATATGAATATATTTAATGACAATAAATTAACACCTATAATTCCAGTAAATCTAATCATTCATGGTTTTTTATTACCTATAATATATACCTGTATAAATTAGTAAAGGCAGGAATTAATGCTTCCTGCCTTTTTGGGATTACCTTTCCGTATAAATCATAACAGCGTCTCTCAAAAATTCTGCCAATCCAGGCTGATGCTTGTCGTAGTATTCCTTAAACCGTTCATCATCTACATACATTTGTACCAAACCTGCATGGGCTTCCTTTGAATAGACCGGCCAGGTAAAGCATAGCCATTGCCGATGAAGATCTGCTGCCTTTTGGGCTGTTTCGCTTGCTGGATCTCCGGTGTTATATGCTTCTTTTAAGGTTTTTATTAATTCCTCTGACAAAGCAGTAAACTCCCGGTATTGCTCCTCAGTCATGTTCAGCCATTTCTGATTGGATTTCTCCACAGCTTCAGCACCGTACTTTTCACGTGCCTCTTTGCCGTACTTTCTCTCGTTTTCTTCCAGTGCTCGTCTTATAAATCCCTCAAACTTTTCATTATCCTTCATAGATATCCTCCCTTCTGCTGCAGCTATAGACCGTTCCACATTGGAAATCAGGACATCCAGCTGCTTTCTTTTCTCCAACAGACGTATGCGGTGTTCCTTCAACGCATCTGTCCGATTAAAGCCAGGCGAGCTTAGGATTTTATGGATTTCCTCAAGTCCCATTCCCAGTTCCCGGTAGAACATTATCTGCTGCAATGTATCTACTTCATTCTGCCCATAAATTCGGTAACCGGATGAACTGATTCTTGCAGGCTTAAGCAGTCCTATTTCATCATAGTATCGGACTGCCCTGGAACTAATGCCTGCCAGTCTGGCCAATTGCTGTACTGTATATTCCATAAGCTCTCACCTCCGGAAATTATGTTACACCTTTACGTAACGTTAATGTCAACACTCATTTTTTAGTTTTTTTATAATTTTTATTTTGCCTTAAATAAAGTTTAAGCCTTGCTTTAATGGCAGCAGTTGATGTACTATATTGGAAAGAAATTGCAGGAGGTTCAATTGATGGTAGCTAACCATATTTTATCTAAAATCAATAATACGTCCTGGATCAGGGCAATGTTTGAGGAAGGCGAAAAATTAAGGAAAAAGTATGGCGCTGACCAGGTATTTGATTTTTCTCTGGGAAATCCTGATCTGGACCCTCCCCAAGGAACCAAAGAGGCTCTAAAAAGATTGATTTCCTCAGACCAGCCCGGCCTTCACAAATATATGAACAATGCCGGCTTTCAGGATGTCCGTGAAAAAATTGCAAATCATATTTATAAAGAGTCCGGCATTCATCTGGCCGGAAATCATATAATCATGACCTGCGGAGCAGCAGGCGGCTTGAATGTGGTCCTTAAAACCATATTGAACCCCGGTGATGAGGTTATTATCTTTTCTCCATTTTTCCCGGAATACTTGTCCTATATTGAAAATCACGGCGGGGTTGCAGTAATTTCCCCTTGCAGTAAAGAGACCTTTGAACCTGATCCTGAAGACTTAGAAAAAAGGATTACTCCTTCTACCAAGGCAATACTTCTGAACTCCCCCAACAATCCAACTGGTGTGGTATACAGTGAATCCACGCTTAAAACTGTAGCCGGCATTTTGGAAAAAAAGGAGAAAGAATACTCATCAAAAATACTGGTTATCTCAGATGAACCGTATGTACAATTGGTATACGACGGCGTATCTGCTCCGATGATTATGCAGATTTTTACCAATTCCGTAATTGTTAACTCATATAGCAAATCCCTTGCATTGCCGGGAGAACGAATTGGATATATTGCCGTAAATCCTGCCATTGATAATGCAGAAGTATTAACCAGCGGAATGATACTATCCAACAGAATATTAGGCTTTGTAAACGCTCCGGGCTTATTTCAGAGAGTAATTGCGGAGTCTCTGGAAGAAAAAGTTAATGTGGAAATATATAAGCAGCGAAGGGATTTTCTATATGAGCAATTATCAGCTCTCGGATATTCCTGCATTAAACCAGAAGGTGCATTTTATCTGTTTCCCAAAGCCTTGACTGAGGATGATGTTAAATTCGTCAATCATGCTTTGGAATACAACCTTCTGCTGGTACCAGGCAGCGGTTTCGGGTGCCCGGGCTATTTCAGAATTTCCTATTGTGTGGACATGAAAACTATTGAAAATTCCATACCTGCCTTTGAAGCGCTGGCAAAAAAATTCCGCTGAATTCAAAGAGTTGCCCGTATGAATTGCTTAAATTCATATAGCCGGCTCTCTTTTATTTTTAGGCTATTATATAAAATAAACCGTATCTTGAACTGCTTACTTACAGCATGCCTGCTTTTTTCTAAACCTGCATAAGAAAAGCAATTCATGTGGATACGGTTTTATGCATCAACAAATGTTTTGAATATAGTGTTATATATTTTAATTTGCCGTTTACACGAGTACTTTCCATTAGATATATACGGTCAACCACCATCCTGATTTCATCGGAAACATTTGCTGCGTCAAGCGTTTCAGAAAGGGAGCTTTCAGGTATCACCTCTCTGGCTAATGTAATATGAGGCGTAAACTTTCTGGTTTCTTTCGGATATCCGGCTTTTTCCAATGCAGCCTGCAGATTGTTGTATAATTCCTCTAGTTTCCTGCTATACCGGATACCAGCCCATATAATATGCTTGTCCCGGGAAGCAAACTGTCCCAAACCACTCAATGACATTTCGAATATTCTACTGTTTCGGGCAGCTTCATCTATTGCTGCCTTCAGCTTTTCAATACCATCAGTTCCGGTGCTTCCAATAAAACGCAGGGTCAGGTGCAGGTTGTCCGGATGACTGAAGTTTCCGGACTTGCATACAGCCTTTAGCTTTTGCTGCATGTTTGACAGGTAAAGCCTCACCTCATTGGAAAAATTAATGGCAATAAAGACACGTTTATCTAAATCCTTATTTATCATAAAACTATTCACTGCTGCCATTTTGCAGCTTGTGAAGTATGGTGAATCCATGCTTTTCCATATCCTTCTCAATATCTTCCGTATTAAAGGAACTAATGCCTACAACAACTGCGCTTTTGCCGCTTTCGCCTCTGTAAACAGCCACACGGGTAATATTTGCACCGTGCTTGCCGATAATGCTGGTTAGGTTAGACATTATACCCGGTTCATCAACCGCTTCGATTGTCAGTCTGGTACCGTGCTCTCTGAATCCAAGCAGCTCGATAAAGGAATCAAAAATATCGCTTTCAGTTATAATGCCTACCAGCTTGTCATTTTGAACCACGGGCAAAAAGCTGACCTTATTATCCCTCATCAAAGTTGCTGCCTCTTCCAGCAAAGCATCCGGTGAAATGGTTATCAGTTCTTTGCTCATTATTTGCTTTATTTTAGTTTTTGACAACAGATAGGTGATTTCACCCATACTTAGTGTGGTAGCCTTAGAGGGAGAATAGCGATCAATATCTTCTTTAGATACTACACCCACCAGTTTGCCTTTATGCATAACAGGCAAACGCTTTACACCATGCTTGGCCATTATTTCATGTGCTTCCGGAATGGTTTGTTCAGGAGAAACAGTAAACGGGTTGGTAGTCATCTTTGTTTTGACAAACATACTCTAACCTCCTAAATATGCTTTTCTGATATCATCGCTTTGCATCAGCTCGGCTCCCGTTCCTGAAAGGGTTATTGATCCGGTCTCTAAAACATAAGCCCGGTGCGCTATTTGCAGTGCCATGCTTGCATTTTGTTCAACCAGCAGGATGGTTGTGCCGGTACTGTTTATATTTCTAATTATACTAAAAATTTCCTGAACCAGCAAGGGCGCTAATCCCATAGAAGGCTCATCCAGGAAGAGGATTTGAGGTCTGCCCATTAAAGCGCGGCCGATTGCCAGCATTTGCTGTTCTCCTCCGGAGAGTGTTCCGGCTGCCTGTTTTCTCCTGTCATACAGGATAGGAAAATGCTCATATACCATTTTTAAATCCTTCGGTATGTTTTCCTTGTCTTTACGAAGATATGCACCCAGTTCCAGGTTTTCCAGCACAGTCATTGTAGAAAACACCCTTCGGCCTTCCGGAGCATGAGATATGCCCATTTTTACTCGTTCCTGCGCTGTTGTATGTGTAATATCCCTGCCATTGAGCAATATTTCTCCGTCCGTTGGTTTCTTCAATCCTGATATGGTGCGAAGAGTAGTGGTCTTTCCTGCACCATTTGCACCAATCAGTGTTACGATTTCCCCGTCATTTACAGTCAGAGAAATCCCCTTAAGCGCATGGATTACCCCAAAATGAACATTCATGTTTTTTATCTCAAGCATCGCTGACATCCTCCCCTAGATAAGCCTCGATAACCCGCTTATTAGCTTTTATTTCATCAGGAGTACCTTCTGCTATCAGCATACCGTAATCCAATACATATATTCTCTCACAAATTTTCATAACCAGAGACATGTCATGCTCAATCAGAAGTATTGTTAAATCAAATTTCTCCCGAATCCAATATATCAGTTCAGTCAACTGGCTGGTTTCTGCCGGATTCATGCCTGCTGCGGGTTCATCCAAAAGGAGCAGCGAAGGCTGTGTAGCCAAAGCTCTTGCTATTTCCAAGTGCCGCTGTTCACCATATGGCAGGTTTTTGGCATACTCGTCTGCCTTATTATCCAGTTTCATTATGCGCAAAAGCTCACGGCTTTCTTCTAATAAGCGCTTTTCTTCTTTTTTATAGGAAGGAAGATGAAAGAAAGATGAAAATAGGCCATACTGCACATTTTTATGCATTGCAATACGAACATTGTCCAGAACAGTCAGATCCTTAAACAGACGAATGTTCTGGAATGTCCTGGCCACCCCGGCATTGCAAATATAATAAGGTTTATGACCCTGTAATGCCTGCTTTCTATTATTGGTTTCCAGTATTATTGTGCCGCTGGTAGGAGTATATACACCGGTCAGCAGGTTAAATACTGTAGTCTTTCCGGCTCCGTTGGGACCAATCAGTCCTACCAGTTCACCTTTTTCCAGTTCCATGTTTAAATTTGAAACAGCAGTCAGACCTCCAAAAGATTTGGTAAGTTTATTAACGCTCAGGATAGCCATTTTATTGCCCCTCCTTCCTGGATGGCATGTAGCTTAGCAGGTTTTTGAATATTTTAAGAGAAACTTCTTTCGAACCCATCAGGCCTTGCGGACGGAATAACATAATAATAATCAGCATCAGTGCGTAAAGTATCATCCGCAATTCAGAAAAATCCTGCAGGATAGTGGATATAAGAGCTAACAAAATTGCTGACAGTATAGACCCGGAAATGCTGCCCATGCCGCCCAACACTACTATTACCAGTACATCAATGGATTTTAAAAATCCAAAGGTGCTGGGTTTTACAAAATAGAAATAAGCAGCGTATAAAGCTCCGGCAATACCGGCACAAAATGCACCAATTGTAAAGGCAGTTACCTTGTAGCGTGTTGTATTTATACCCATTGCTTCAGCAGCTATTTCATCTTCTCTTATGGAAATACATGCCCTTCCATGAGACGACTTTAAGAAGTTTGTAATAACAATGATAGTGCCTATCATGAACACAAATAAATAAAACCAGTTTGTAAACCTGGGAATTCCGCTTAATCCGGCAGCCCCATTGGTAATTTCCATATTAAGAAATAATATCCGGATTATTTCCGACATTCCCAAAGTTGCAATAGCCAGGTAATCGCCTCTTAACCGCAAGGTGGGAAGCCCGACCAAGAAGCCAACAACAGCAGCCAGCAATGCGCCGCCGAATATGCCTGCCAAAAATCCCCAGGTTGTAGGCATTCGTAAAAGAATAATAGCACATGTATAAGCACCGATAGACATAAAGCCAGCATGGCCCAGTGAAAACTGGCCTGTAAACCCTGTAATGAGATTCAGGCTTACTGCAAGAATAATGTTTATGCAAATAGTGGCAAGCGTAGCCTGCAGGTAATCGTTAATTATATTGACCTGTATAAGCAGTTGAATTATTATGAAGGTGAGTGCTAATATTATCCATTTGCTCATTTTCTGCGCCAGCGCTGTCCATTTATTCATATCTACACCTTCTCCCTGGTATTTCTGCCCATTATTCCGGCAGGTTTGATTATCAGAATAAGAATAAGAATGGCAAATACCACCGCATCCCTGTACATTGAATATCCGTATCCGGAAACAAACACTTCCACAATACCTATTAAATAACCGCCGATCATAGCCCCCGGAATAATGCCGATGCCCCCCAATACAGCAGCAACAAATGCCTTTAAGCCAGGCATTATCCCCATTAGCGGGTTTATAGAATTGTAGTAAACACCAACCAAAATGCCTGCTGCTCCGGCTAACGCAGATCCAAGAGCAAAGGTGAATGATATGGTAGTATCAACATTAATACCCATCAGCTGTGCCGCATCATTGTCAAGCGATACGGCGCGCATTGCCTTCCCTATTCTGGTCTTTTTTACAATAAACTGCAATATGGTCATAAGTACAACGGTAACTGCAACAATGAGAATTTGCTGCATGGTAATAACAGTACTGCCCAGGCTGATCTTCTGTACCATCAACCCTGTCATTGCCGGATAGGAACGGACACCTGCACCCACAAAAAACATGGTTCCGTACTCTATAAACAATGAAACACCTATAGCGGTAATTAAAACAGCTATTCTGGCTGCATTACGCAAAGGTTTATATGCTATTTTTTCTATTGTTATACCTACCAGGGTGCATAACACCATAGCAATGAGCAGAGACGGCAAAAAACCAAGATGCAAAGTTGTCATACAAAAGTAGCCTATATATGCACCCAGCATATATATATCGCCATGAGCAAAATTAATCAGCTTTATAATGCCGTAAACCATTGTATATCCTAAAGCTATTAATGCATATATGCTGCCCAAGGAAATTCCGTTGACAACTTGTTGTATTAACTGTTCCAAATCTCTCCCCTTCTTTCAAGCAGACATTTCATTAAATACATATAAGTGAGGAGCAAAGCCCCTCACTTATATTACTATCTGGCAACTATTTATTCAACCCTAACATTAGTCCATGCTTAATCTTTCACTGGAATACTGTTCGCCGTCTTTCAGCTGAATTACAACTAAGGCCTTAACAGGATTGTGATTTTCGTCAACGCTGAAGGAACCTGTAACTCCATTAAAGTTCTTGGTAGCTGCCAATGCATCCTTTACTGCCTCTCCGGTCAGCTTTTCTGCACGGCTGATACCATCAATAACGAATTTAGCCAGGTCATATCCCAAAGCATTGAAGGCATCGGGCTGTTTATTATATTTGCTCTTAAAGAGTTTTATAAAATCCTGTACAACAGGATCCTGGTCAAGGGAAGAATAGTGATTGGAGAAATAAACATTATTAAGAGCTTCTGCTCCTGCCAAACTCTTCAGATCCGGAGAATCAAATCCGTCTGCTCCGAGGATTGGAACGTCAATGCCCTGATCTCTTGCCTGCTTGATAATCAATCCTGCTTCTTCATAATATCCGGGGATAAAGATAACATCAAAATCCTTTCCTTTAATGCTTGTCAAAATTGCATTAAAGTCAGTATCTCCTTCAACATAGGCTTCCTGGGCTACAACTGTTCCGCCATTTGCTTCGAAGGTCTTTTTGAAGTTCTCAGCCAGACCTTTGCCATAGTCGCTGGAGCTGTCCATGATTATAACTGCTTTTTTCAAGCCAAGATTGTTAAGTGCATAATTTGCCATACCTGTACCTTGATATGAATCGTTGAAGCAGATGCGGAAGGCATATTCCTTAACACCGTTGCTGTCGACAGTAACATCATCTGCTGTAGCAGAACCGGAAGCCACCGGAACTTTATGCTGGGTTGCCACCGGAATGGTTGCTTTGAATGCTCCGGAAGTTGCAGGTCCTAAAACTGCCACTACTTTGTCCTGTGTCATCAGCCTGGTGGCTAATGTTGTAGCCTCGGCTTCTTCTGACTTGTTATCATACTTTACAATTTCAATAAGCTTACCGTTTACACCGCCGGCTTTGTTGATTTCTTCAACAGCCAGTTCGATACCTTCTACCGAGCTTTGTCCGTATGTTGCAACGCCACCGGAAAGCTCATAGTTTACACCTATCTTAATAGTATCAGAATTTGATTTAGGCTGTGAACAGCTTGCAAATACAGCCATTACAACCATAATAGCGGTCAGTATAAGTAATGTTTTTTTCATAAGAACCTCCCCTTTATTTAAAAATATTATCATAATGTTACTATACCATTAATTTGTCTGTCAATAGCCAACAATGGTAACTTATTATCAAAATGTGCATATTTAATCATTTATATTTCCATACACACTTGAGCCACTGGCCTCTTGATTGTATACATAGCAATATATTATTTATACCCCAATACATAGGTTACTAAACCATTATGTGTATAAATATTAGCTAATTATTGAACCGATTCAGGAAAGCTTTGGTACGTTCCTGTTTTGGATGGTTTATTACCTGGTCTGCTGTTCCCTCTTCCACTATAACGCCATCATCCATGAATATCACCCGGTCAGCAACATCCCTTGCAAAATTCATTTCGTGTGTAACTATAACCATTGTCATATGTTCAGCAGCCAGGTCACGTATAACCTTTAATATTTCCCCGGTTAATTCAGGGTCCAGCGCGGAAGTAGGCTCATCAAAAAATAAAATATGAGGATTGAGTGCCAGAGCACGTGCTATAGAAACCCGCTGCTGCTGACCTCCTGAAAGCTGATAAGGGTATGCATTTTCCTTGTCCGACAAGCCCATTTTAGCCAATAACTCCCGGCCAATGCTGTAAGCTTCTTCCTTGCTTTTCTTCTGTACAATAACCAGTGCATCGGTAACATTTTTTATAACCGAAAAATGCGGAAAAAGGTTAAAGCTTTGAAAAACCAGCCCGAAATAGCCTCTTACCTGTTTAAGTATTTCCTGTGGTGCATAAACTGCTTTTCCTGAATCATCTGTATAAGCTGCTTTTTTATCCAGATAGATTAATTCGCCGCTGTCCATTCTCTCAAGCAGTGTAGCACAGCGCAGCAGGGTGGATTTTCCTGAGCCGGACGGCCCGATAATCGCAACAACCTCTCCCTTGTTTACCTTAAGAGTTATATCTTTAATTACTTCCAGGTCAGCAAAGCTTTTTCTCATATTGTTAATCTGCAATAACGCCATAGGTAACTCTCCTATCTGAAATAGCTTAGCTTCTTTTCAAACCATTCCATAGCAAAAGCAACTATGTAGTTAAATATATAGTAAAAAACTCCTGCTGCAAAGAACGGAAGCACCGACGCTTCCCTTGATGCTATAGCCCTTGCCTGTGTAAACATTTCAGATACCGAAATTACCTGGGCCAAGGAAGTGTCCTTTACTAAAGTAATGGTCTCATTTGTTATTGAAGGCAGAATTCTTTTTATTACCTGGGGCAGTATTATCCGCATAAAGGTTTGCGTTTTGCTGTATCCGAGAATATATGCTGCTTCATATTGCCCTACCGGCATGGATTCAATCCCGCCCCTGTAAATCTCAGCAAAATAGGCGGCATAGTTTATGACAAAGCCTATTATTACTGCAATAAAACGATACTCATTGGGCAGTCTGATCCGAAACACGTAATATGGTCCAAAATATACAACCATCAGCTGCAGCATCAGAGGAGTTCCCCGCATGATGGAAATATACAGCTTTATAAAATTTCTCAGCAAAAAATTTCGCGACATTCGCCCAAATGCTACAATAAGTCCCAGCGGCAAGGACAAGAGCAGTGTCAGTACAAATATTACAATTGACACTACCATGCCTTCCGCCAGCTTATTTAGTATAACAGACCATTCCAATCAAGGACACTCCGTTTCAATTCATCATTATTGACAATCTTAACTATGCTGGATTTATTTGCCTATGGTTGTTACATCTTTGCCAAACCATTTTTCTGATATAGACTTCAGGGTTCCGTCTTTTGCCATATCCTCCAATGCCTTTTGCACTGCGTCACGCAATTCTTCATTTCCTAAAAGGAAACCAACACCGTATTCTTCTTCTGCCAGGGTTTCTTCAAGTATGACAAACTTGCTGCCCTTATTTTGAATATAGTAATTGGCTACAATTTCATCCAATGCTACTGCGTCGACTCCGCCGGCTTCCAAATCCATCAATGCAATATTGTAATCCGCTGCAGTGATTAGGTTGCCGAATGAATTAAGCAGGTCAGGATTTTTTGCTAAGGCATCTTCAGCACTGGACTCCTTCTGAACTGCTACTGTTTTGCCTGCCAAATCAGCAAGTTTTGTTATGCCGGAGTCAGAACGCACCATAAATACCTGTCTGTTGGCCATGTATGGTTCAGTCCAGGTATACTTGTCTTCCCTTCCGTTAATGGTAAAGCCGTTCCATACACAGTCAATATTCCTGGATTCCAGCTCAAAATCTTTGGCATCCCAAATAATGGGCTGCAGCACCAGTTCCAGTTTCAGGCGTTTAGCCACCTCGGCAGCAAGCTCAAGGTCAAAACCTGTAAATTCACCGTTCTCATCTATGAAGCCCATAGGCGGAAAATCCTGGTCAAAACCTACTGTGAATTTTCCCTCAGATACCGTAGCAGCTTTCTTAGATTCAGTACATCCCCCCATCGCGAACAGCATAAGAACTAACGCTAATACTAGTGATATCCTTTTGATCATTTATATCCCTCTCTGTATAGTATATTTTATTACACTGATATATTAACATATTAGCACGCTAAAGTAAATAGTGATGATAAAAAAATTAAAGTATATACAGCAAATTTGATTATTAAAATTTTGTGAAATGAAAAAGTGCATTTATATGAAAATTACCGTAAATTAATGTTATTTTTTTAACATTAATTCCAATTTCTTCATTTAATCTTAACATTGTTAATGTATTATCAATATGACATTAGTATATTAATAATTGCCTTGAGGGGAGGAGATGGATAATGCATTCCCAGCAAAATTGCAGCGCAGATGACAACAAATACAGTGCACTTAATAATATCATTGACTTGTATAAGCACAAGGAAGGAAACCTGATTCAGATACTTCATGCCGCACAAAAAGTATATGGATGCCTTCCTTTGGATCTCCAGCAGATTATAGCCAAAAAGCTTGATATTCCTTTATCAAAAGTGTCCGGTGTAGTTTCTTTTTACTCCTTCTTTTCCACTCAGCCCAGAGGTCAGCATACAATACGTGTCTGCATGGGCACAGCCTGTTATGTACGAGGGGGAAAAAAGCTTGTAGAGCACCTGATGAAAACACTTGACGTAGATCTTGGCGGTACAACAGCCGACGGCAGATTCACCTTCGAAGTAGCCAGATGCATTGGTGCATGCGGCCTCGCACCTGCCATAATGATTGATGATGTGGTTTACAAGCAGATGACACCAGCCAAGTTAAACACCCTGTTATCCAAGTTTTAAGGAAGGATGGTGGCAAAGTGAGTATGAAAATTTCAGGGATAGAAGATTTATGCAGGATTAAAGAAGAATACAGCAAACAGATATCCCAATACAAGTATCAGATACTGGTCTGTGCAGGAGCCGGTTGTGTTTCTTCAGACTGCGGATTGGTAAGGGATGCTGTCATAGATGTTATTAAAAGCCTTTCCCTGGAGAAGGATGTTCGTGTTTATGAAACAGGATGCATTGGGACATGCGCAGCAGGGCCTGTAATGATGATCCTGCCCGACCGGATATTCTATACCAACCTGACACCTGAAAAAGCTTCATATATTGTCAAGTCTCATATAGTTGAGAACAAGATACCTGTTGAGTATACATTCTTTGATCATTCGCTTCAGAAGCATATTCCCAAAATAGACGATATAAATTTCTTCCGTGATCAAGTGCGCATAGCACTACGTAATTGCGGAATCCTGGAATACAACAGCCTGGATGCATATATAGCGGCCGGAGGATATTTTTCCGCTGCAAAAGCACTTTTAAACATGAACCCGAATGATGTCATCAGTGAAATAAAAGTTTCTGGGCTCCGAGGCCGCGGCGGCGCCGGTTTCCCTACCGGATTGAAATGGGATTTTGGCCGGAGGTCCAACAGTGAAGAAAAGTTCATTGTCTGCAATGCTGATGAAGGTGATCCTGGTGCATTTATGGACCGCAGCATTATCGAAGGTGACCCGCATACTCTTATTGAGGGCATGATAATAGGCGGGTATGCCATTGGCGCATCCAGGGGTTTTGTTTATGTACGTGCTGAATATCCCCTTGCAATTGAGCGTTTGAGCAATGCCATCGAGCAGGCACGGGAATATGGTCTGCTTGGCACAAATCTGTTTAACAGTGATTTCTTCTTTGACCTGGAGATTAGAATAGGTGCAGGTGCTTTTGTATGCGGAGAGGAAACCTCTCTCATAGCATCAATTGAAGGCAACCGCGGCGAACCAAGGCAAAAGCCTCCTTACCCTACGGACCGGGGACTTTTCAATAAGCCCACTGTTATTAATAATGTAGAAACCCTGGCCAGTGTACCTAAAATCATAGAAATGGGCGGTCAATGGTATCGACAGTTCGGGACTGAAAAAGCTCCCGGCACAAAGGTGTTTGCACTGGCCGGCAATATTGTAAATACCGGTATTATAGAAGTGCCCATAGGCATGCCCCTTGGTGAGATAATTTATAAAATCGGCGGGGGCATACCCGACAAAAAACAATTTAAAGCTGCTCAGATAGGAGGTCCTTCAGGCGGCTGTGTAACACAGGACAATTTAAATGTTCCTACCGATTATGAATCTCTGACCATGTTAGGTGCAATCATGGGCTCCGGCGGATTGATTGTCATGAATGAAGATACCTGCATGGTGGATACAGCACGCTATTTCATGGACTTCATACGTGATGAGAGCTGCGGCAAATGTACTGCCTGTCGTGTAGGAACCAAGCGGATGCTGGAGATCCTGGAGCGCATTACCCACGGTGAAGGCAAAGAAGGCGATATTGAGCTCCTTGAAGAATTAGGCCATACCATCCAGGATACTGCCATGTGCGGCCTGGGGCAGACAGCACCCAACCCCGTGCTGAGTACTATCAAGTATTTCCGTGAAGAATACGAAGCACATATTAAACATAAATACTGCAGAGCCGGTGTTTGCAGTGATTTATTCATTTCTCCATGTGAAAATGCCTGCCCGGCAAATGTAAATATTCCCGGTTATCTTTCCCTGATTGCATCCGGCCGGTTTATTGATGCATATAACCTGGTTCGCCAGGAAAATCCCTTCCCTGCTGTTTGCGGGAGAATCTGCACTCATCCTTGTGAAAGACGATGCCGCCGCGGAACTGTGGACGAACCTGTTTCAATTTGTTACCTGAAGCGCTTTGTTTCAGATTATGCAATGAAAAATGAGGCTAATTTTGTTCATGACATTGTATATACAAAGAACGGCCAAAAGGTGGCGATTATAGGTGCAGGTGCATCCGGACTGACCTGCGGCTATTATCTTGCAAGAACCGGCTATGAAGTTGATATATACGAGAAAGAATCGGTTGCCGGCGGAGTACTTGCTTTTGGAATACCGGAATACCGGCTGCCAAGCAGTATCCTGAAACATGAAGTGGACCTTATCTGCCGCTCAGGGGTTAATATTCTGTATAATACCGAGGTGGGCAAAGACATATCATTCAAAGAGCTGCGGGCCATGTATGATGCTATATATATTGCTACCGGAACACAAATCCCCCAAAAGGTAAATGTGCCCGGAGAAAACCTGCGGGGTATTTTCCCGGGTATTAAGTTCCTGAAGGATGTCAAACTGTATAACAATATTGATCTTAAGGACCGTGTTGTTGCAGTCATCGGCGGGGGAAATACAGCAATTGATTCGGCACGAACTGCAGTACGTTTAGGTGCCAGGAAAGTCATGCTCCTCTATCGCAGGACACGTCAGTTAATGCCGGCTTACGATACGGAAATAGAAGAAGCATTGCATGAAGGTGTAGAACTTATAGAGCTTGTATCACCGGTCCGGTTTATATCAGACAAACGCGGCAATGTAGCCAGGATTGAATGTGTACGGAGACGGCTGAGCAATTTTGATAATAAAGGACGCAGAAACACAAGTCATATAGAAGGGTCCAACTTCTTCATAGATGTAGACAATGTTATTATAGCAGTCAGCCAATATGCAGATCTTCCTTTTGTAAAGAAGGAAGAAATAGGAGTAACCCCCTGGGGAACGTTCATTATAGATCAGGATACCCAGATGACAACCATGCCCGGTGTATTTGCCGGCGGAGACGTAGCCAGAGGGCCGGATGAAGTTATCAGGGCTATAGCCGACGGAAAAAATGCTGCCCGGTCTATTGACTTATATTTGAATGGCAAGGGTATATTGAACAAAGGTGAAAAAATCGATATACCGGAGATTATAGATGAGGATGAGCTGGTTTCACACCCAAGGTTCCCCGTTGAGCTGCTGCCTGTTGAGAAAAGAAAAAATACCTTTGATGAGGTTGTAGTGGGTTACCACAAGCTTAACGCTATTGCAGAAGCAATGCGCTGTCTGCACTGTGACAGGAGGTAGAGGAATATGATAAATCTGACTATAAACGGCATTGAAGTGTCTGCTCCGGAAGGAAGCACCATCCTTGAAGCAGCCCGGCTGAATCATATCAAGATTCCCAGCTTGTGCTATTTAGAAAATATACATGCAATAGGTGCCTGCCGGATCTGCGTGGTTGAGGTAAAAGGTGCCAGGAATCTTCAGGCTTCCTGCATAACAAAGGCAGAAGACGGAATGGTTGTATATACCAACAGCGAACGAGTTCAAAAAGCACGGAAGGTGCTGTACGAACTGCTTTTGTCAGACCATAACAAGGATTGTCTAAACTGCAGCCGCAATACCAATTGCGAACTGCAAACCTTAGGCAAACAGCTGGGAGTTGAAGAATCGCGCTTTGAAGGAGAGAACTCCCCGTATGAGCTTGATATTTCAGTTTCACTGACCCGTGATACATCAAAATGCATTCTTTGCCGCCGTTGTGTTACCATATGCAATGAAATTCAGGGCACGGGCATCTTAAATCCTCAAAACCGGGGCTTTGATACTATTATCAGTCCTGGGATGGATCTTCCAATGGGTTCGGTGAATTGTGCCTTCTGCGGCCAGTGTACTGTTGTATGTCCCGTTGGTGCGCTGAAGGAAACGTCTTCCATCCATAAGGTATGGAAAGCAATAAACGACCCTGAAATGCGTGTGGTTGTACAAACAGCCCCTGCTATCCGGGTGGCCATAGGTGAAGAATTCGGTCTCCCGCCAGGGACTCGCTGCACGGGAAAGCTGGCCAGTGCTCTGTTCAGACTTGGCTTTGATGATATATTTGACACCAATTGGGCTGCTGATCTTACCATACTGGAAGAAGGCACTGAGCTGCTCAACCGTCTGAATAATGCTCTCACAGAAGATAATGCGGTTCTGCCTATGATAACCAGCTGCAGCCCAGGATGGATTAAATATATAGAACATGCCTACCCTCACCTGCTGCCTCATCTTTCCACATGCAAATCTCCCCATATGATGATGGGTGCTGTAGTAAAATCCTATTATGCAGAAAAGATCGGCATATCTCCTGATAAAATATTCGTAGTATCAGTAATGCCATGTACTGCAAAAAAATTTGAGATTGCACGTCCGGAGCTTAAAAACAACGGTTTGCCAAATGTTGATGCTGTACTGACATGCAGGGAACTGGCTGACATGATAAAAGAAGCAGGAATTGACTTCGCAAACCTGCCTGACCGTGAATTTGATGCTCCTCTTGGAATTTCTACAGGTGCAGCGGATATTTTCGGTATTACCGGCGGTGTAATGGAAGCTGCACTGCGTACTGTATATGAGTTTGTCACCGGCAGGGAACTTCCCTTTGAAAACCTTCATGTAAAGCCTGTCATGGGCTTAGATGGTGTAAAAGAAGCTGTCATTAAAATTGAAAAGCCAATGGATGCTTTCAAGCATCTGGATGGTGTGGAAGTAAGGGTTGCAGTTACAAGCGGGCTTAAAAATGCCAAAGTGCTGCTGGAGCAAATAGACAAAGGTATATCACCATATCATTTTATAGAAGTGATGGGCTGTCCGGGCGGCTGCATTACCGGCGGCGGCCAGCCAAGGAGCCAGGATCCCTTTGTCTGGGAAAAGCGCATGAAAAATCTATACAGCGAGGACGAAAGCAAGGTTGTTCGCAAATCCCATGAAAACCCGTCTATTATTGCTTTCTATAAAGAATACCTGGGCCAGCCCAATGGTCATTTAGCCCACGAATTGCTTCATACTCATTATGTGCAGAGAGGGGTTTTCAACCAATTAAGCAATCAAACTTTTGTAATAGAGCATCAACTGCCGAAAAAACAGCAATTATCTAAAATCGAAGGCAGCGTTGAAACATCTGATAAAAAAACCTCTCCTGCCCGGAATCGGGAAGAACCGGAATCTTTGAGAATACTGAACCTGGAATCAGAAAATAAAAATTTAAGGGCTAAGTTGTCCGATGCAATGGAAACCATCGATATTCTCAAGATGGTAATATCTGATTACTCTAAACAGAAATAAGCATCCTGAATAAAGAGTTTTGCATTTAATGTGCATATTGGATGCAGATAAATCATCACTGCTATTGCAAGATTTGCTTTTTATCGACGTCTGTGCTGCTCGTTCGAGAGCAGCTTTTTTCATTATCAAGTTTAATAATAATAAAATTCATCAAACTTATATCCAAATCCCCGGACTGTTGCGATATATTGATGCCTGGGCCTGAGTGCATCCCGCAGGGTCTTAATATGTGTATCAACAGTACGATCGGTTCCGTAATAGTCCGGCCCCCATATTTCATCAAGCAGCATTTCACGTGAAAAAGCCTGATTTGGGCTGCTGGCCAGAAGAACCAGCAGATCATATTCTTTTGGAGTTAGATTAACTATCCTGTCTTCCACAAATACTTTTCGCGATGAAGTATCAATATACAGTCCTTCAAAAGACAAATTTCGTCTTGGCAGTTCCCGGTCTGTTCCTCTACGCTGCAGTATCACTTTTACCCTGGCCAGCAATTCCCTTGGATAATAAGGTTTGCGGATATAATCCTCCGCTCCCAGCTCAAAAGCCTTTACTATAGTATTTTCATCCTGAATTGCCGACAATACAATAAACGGTGTGTCTGATATTTTCCGCAATTGCAAAATGACACTTTTACCGTCCAGTTCAGGAAGCAATAAATCCAAAATTACCAGATGATATTCATAGCGTCTAAAATATTTTATAGCTGTAATTCCATCTGAGATTAGATCTACATCATATCCCTCTTTGCTTAGAAGTGTATGTAATTCCCTGCGTGTGAGCTCATCCCCGTCTGCAACCATGATTCTCATTTGACCCCATCACTCTCCCAAGGTCACCATTACCCATCACTGTTATAATTATATTATGAATATTCAATATTTTTCAACAGCATTGTCCTTAATGTCACAATTTTGCAGTCCGAATAAACCTTTACTCAAGCAGGAACAATATAATTTGTTAATATATTGTCTGCTTGGCTAAGAAAGGCGGTTAACCGTGAAATTAATAGAAAAATCCTATGATTATTTTCTAAAGGCTGTGCTGAAAGTTTCCAACCCTATAAAAAAGTCCATTGTTAATACTCATTGCAATGTTCATAAATTTATTAATATTTTGGCCCTTCATATTCTTGCAAATGACAAATATGAATCGGAGTACAATTTTTTCATAAGCTTCATTGATGATATAAACAAAGGTGCAGTTTGGGCTGACCAGGATTTTAAGAGTACACACCACTTTTACCATCCATACAAGAAAAAAGGACTGTATGGACGAAAGAACGCTATGGACCTGGCAAAAGAATATTATTCTCAAGCCTTAACCCTTTGGAATACAGGTGAATTCAACAAGTCGCTGTTTTACCTGGGAGCAGCGCTCCATCTTATACATGACATGACCATCCCACAGCATGCAAACATACGTCTGCTTGATAACCACCGTCAGTATGAAACTTTCGTCAAGCGGACATACCAATATGTTAAGGAATTCCAGGCAAAAAACGGAGCTTATAAACTGGATACAATCGAAGAATACATTAAGTTTAACGCAAGGATTGCCTTGAAAATACATAAACGGTACAAAAACGTAAAAAATGATGAGGAGCGTTACTATCTGATAACTAAATGCAACCTCCCCCTTTCCCAGAGAACCACTGCCGGTGCAATGATTATGTTCTACCATGATATTTTCGGTGAAACGAAAAAACCAAGGCGTCCATTGCAGAACAGCACTATTTGATTTATTCTGCATATGCTGAAACAAACACTAAAAGGAAAGCATTATGCAGGAATCGTATTTTAAGTTAAACCTTGATACTCTTCCATTTGCCGGTTTTATACCGGAACAATACCAACAAAGACCGGACAAATTGGTCAGCAACCAGTGCGAGCCATGCCCCTTCCAGTCCCCAGTTGAATAAATATATAGTAAGCATAGCCAATCCGGGACGAATCAGCATTACGGTTATAAAAGTGATAATAGCAGTCGCCCGCGTATCCCCCGCTCCTCGCAATGCGCCGGCTAAGGTAAACTGAGAGGACTGCAGGGGCTGTACCAAAGCAACAAACATCAGTATTCCGGCACCCTGCCTGATGACCTCCTGTTCGCTGGTATATAAAGCTACTATGAATTTCCCCAGAAAAAAGAATACCAATGCCAGGCCAAAGGCTACTGCCATGCTTATTCTATTAGTTCGGCTGCTGTATGCCTGTGCCATGTCAGGCCGGCGCTTGCCTAAGCTTTGCCCTACAAGTGATGTGGCAGATACAGCGAAAGCCTGACCGTTCATAAAGGACATGGCCTGTATATTCATACAAATCTGATGGGTAGCATAAGCAACAGTACCAAGGGAAGCAACAGTTTTTACATATACTATCACACCGATGCGCATGAAAATTTGTTCTACCATGGCAGGCATTCCTATGTTAAATATGGATTTAATAGCCTTCCAATCAGGCTTAAAGCTGTCTCGAAAGCGCAGGGTAATATACTGATTTCCCCGCATTACTGCAGCCATTGACAGGACGAAAGCCACAAACTGGCCTATTACCGTAGCGAGAGAAGCGCCGGCAACCTCCATTCTTGGGAAACCCATATGACCGTAAATAAGCAGGTAGTTGAATATAACATTTACAGCATTTGCAGTAAGGTTATATGCCATGGCTATCCTGGAGTTTCCCACACCTCTTAAGGCAGCAGTTATAGTACTGGTTAGTGCCAGTGTAATAAATCCAACCATCTGGATCTTTAGATAAAGAGTTCCCTTCTCCAAAGTAAGCCTGTCAGGAGCTCCCATAAATTGAATCATAGGCTCGGAGAATATATAACCTCCTATGGAGCTGATTATGGACAGAACAAATGTCAGCAGCAGCGATTGCCGCAAAATCCTATTAGCCTTTTCAGGAGAACCTTCTCCCTTATACCGTGCAACCAAAGCAGTCGCGCCGACATTCATTGCCATAAACATAATCATCAGCAAGAATTTAGGCTGTGTGGTCAATCCAACTGCAGTAATTGCCCAGGAACCTAATTGACCAACCATCATCATATCCACCATGGATGCCAGCTGCGTCAGCATCAACTCCAAAAAAGAAGGCCAGGCAATTCTGACTATATCTCGATACAGCATTTGGGAAGTAACACCTTCCGGGATATGATTGGTTACCTTCTCCATAATGCCGTAGTCGTTTTCATCGTTGCCGGCTTCTACCAGGTCGAGTGCCATTCGGGCATTCTTCGGGGTATTCTTTCTATTGGTCCACTGCAGCATTTTTCGCAAGTCTGTATCCACTGCTGAGACTCACATCCTTTATATTATCACATTCACTCCTTTTATAATATCATGTATGAAACCATATGTCCATTGATACGTATAAATGTATATTCATGCCATGGTTTTCAGCATTTCCATAGTTACCTCATACTTGCATGGCATATTGCCTGAAAAAGCCTTATATTCCTGCAGCATATACTGTCCCATCCGGGCAATTTCATCACCGATGCTGCCTGCTATATGTGGTGTTAAAAATACATTTTCCATCGTATAAAATGGGTGTCCGGGCTGCACAGGCTCAGGGTGAGTTACGTCCAGAACAGCTGCCCGTGTAGGAACTTCAGTTAAAGCTCTTACCAAATCAGCCTCTATTACTTGTGCTCCCCTTCCGGTATTAATGAAAACTGCGTTGGGGCGCATTAAGCTGAAATGTTCATATTTCAGCATTCCCCTGGTATTCTCATTGTTTGCTATATGATTAGATATGATCAGGCATTCCCTGAAAATTTCATTAAGGTCGGTTTTCTTTACCCCCATTTCATCAGCTTTTTCCTGTGATAAAAAAGGATCAAAAACCAATATCTGATAATTATAATTCTTAAGGCTTGCTATTACAAGCCTGCCTATTGCACCAGCTCCTAAAATGCCTACCTTTTCTCCGTAATTGCCAGGCATAAGTGCCATGTATTCACGTGCTTTCTCAAATCCTTTGGTTTTATATAATCTTTCAGCCAAAAAATAACCTTTTCCAGCCAACAGAATCTGAGCAGTAGTATACTCTGCCACCGGTACAGCATTAGCTGCGTATGCACTGAATATTCTTACACTGCTGTCCAGGAATGGACGTGCAAAGTATTGTACCGATCCTGCTGCATAAAATACAGCCTTCAGTCTTGGCAGGTATTCCTGTATTTGCTCATGGCTCAGGGTAAACATTCCCCAGGTTGAAAATATGCAGTCAACATTTTTAAGGTCATCTTTTCTTGCATCTATTTGATTTATATCAAATAACCCTTCAAAAAAATGCAGTTCTTTTGACAATATATCCCGGGTATTCCTGTCATATGCTCTTTCTATTGCCTTCGTACCACCGCTTGTCATGAAAATGCCGTTCATGTATTTTATTCCTTCCTGTCTGCGAATTCTTCATTAAATTGAACTGGATCCTCTATTTTTAACCGGAGGCGCTTAACACGGGTACGATAGACATCAATAACAACCCATTTAAGATTGTTATATACCACTACTTCCCCTTTCTTGGGAAACCGGCCAATAATACCTGTTATAAACCCTCCGATAGTTTCATAGTGCTCTGATTCCAAATCGGTACCCAATTCTTCATTCAATGTGCTTAACCTGGTGAGGCCGTCAATAATATATTCACCAGGTGCAATCTGCTGGATTTCATCCATTATATCTTCGTACTCGTCTCCTATATCTCCGAATATTTCCTCTACAATGTCCTGCATGGTTATTATGCCGGCAGTACCGCCATATTCATCTGCCACAACAATCATTTGCAGGCGTTTCTTACGCATATCTTCAAATAATTCGGCTATCCTTTTATTTTCATAAGTGTAGTAAGGCTTTCTTATATTTTTCTCAATATCAAACTTCTCCTTTTTATCATCAAAGAAAAAAATATCCTTGACATGCAATATGCCTATAATATTGTCAATGGTATTGCGATAAACTGGCATACGGGAATACTGTTCCTTTTTGAAAACCTCCAGAATTTTATCATAGGTAGACTCAACATCTATAGCTACTATATCGGTTCTTGGAATCATTACATCCTTTACCTGTGAATCTCCAAACTGAAAAACATTATGGATCATTTTCTTTTCCTCGGGATCCAGAACACCTTCCATATGTCCCACATCTACCATAGTGCGAAGTTCTTCTTCAGTTATTCGTGGCTTTTTATTTATCTTCAAACCAAAGAGCCTAATAATTAAATTAGTTAAAAATATGAGAAAAATTATGACTGGGTTTAAAATTTTGATCAGCACTGTGATAATTCTGGAAACTCGAAGGGAAAAATTCTCTGAATATGTCTCAGCCAATAGATTTGGGAAAATTTCACCAAAAATCAGTACAATAAATGTCATGCCGATAACCGCCACGGCTGCTCCCTTATCTTCAAAATAACGGATAGCCAGCTCGGTTGCCAGTACGGCTGCACCCACATTTACGGAATTATCAGCTACAAGTATGGCATTCTTAAGCTTGTCCTGATTTTCAAGAAGCTTTAATGCTTTATCAGCGTTTTTTACATTTTCGTCAGCCATATTCTGCAGCCGAATCTTGCTTAATGAGAGAAAAGCAGTTTCCACAGCTGTAAAAAATGCCGATAAGCCTACTAGTATAACCAATATTATTAATCGCCATATACTGTCTGAATCCAACTTGTACACTCTCCCTTGATATGAGAAATAGAATACCCTTTTTGGTTGGCTAATATGTGACAATACTGTCATGCTGCTTTAAGCAGGGTTTTTTTCTGCTGTTTGCATAAGAAATAATACTCAGCAGCCATATTGTACCATGGTTCTATTTATCTGTCCAGATATAGGCAATTCTAGAAATATTGACTCATTGGCAAAAAACAAGCTGCAGGATGGCTTACAGTTCCTGCAGCAATTTCTTTTTGACTGTTCTGCCTTATTTAACGGATGATCTGACAGCTCTGACCAATTCCCTTACTCTTTCTTCTATAAGTTTTAACTCCTCGTCCGAGGCATTTCCTCTGAATTCAACAGGCTCAAGAAAACTCCAGTTCATTTTATTCCGGGCTGTAATCTCATCCAATTCCTTCTGTGCTCCTCCGGACCAGCCATATGAACCCATACGGAAAGCTATTCGATTCTGTACCTTTTTCTTTCCCATCTCATCAAGTATAGCAGCTGCCGGCGGGAACATTTTATATTCATATGTCGGCATAGCCAGTATAACACCGGTAGAAGTCCAGACCGAGGCAAGAACTGTCCCCCATGATGTTTCAGGAACCCTATGCACATGATGCTCAATGCCTTCTTCTTCCAGAATCTTTACTGCATGCTTAACCGCTTTTTCGGTCATGCCGTACATTGAACCCCAGATAACGGTTATTTCTTCCCTGGCAGGGCCTTTCTGATAAGAGGCATATTTTGAATAATTCTCTATAATCCGGCCTGGATCCTTTCTCCAAACAATTCCATGCCCGGGTGCTACTATCTTTATAGGCAGCTTTGCACATTTTTCTATTGCCTTTTTTACCGGTCCTGAAAAAGCGGCAACAATATTGGAATAATACCTTACTGCCTCTTTTTCGTAGAAAGCCAGTTTATCTTCACTCAGCATATCATCATAATTGGCTTCTTCGGCTTTTCCAAAGGAACCAAAGGCATCACATGTAAACAGTGTACCTGTCAGATTGTCAAATGTAACCATTGTATCCGGCCAATGGACATTGGGTATCTCGTAAAAACTCAGCACATGACCGTTGCCAAGGTCTAAAGTATCGTTATCACCCATAATTAATATATTGCTGGTATGTCCATAAAAATGCTCAAGCAATTCGGCAGACTTTCTGCTGCATACCACTTTGAAATCGGATTTAATTTGTTTAAAATCTTCAATCCACCCGGAATGATCCGGTTCCATATGGTTAATTATCAAGTATTCGATAGATTTCGGATCAATTTCCAGCTTGTCCAAAAGCTCATACAATTGGCCGGGTACACCCTCCCAGCCGCATACTCCGTCTACGATAGCTGTTTTTTCACCTTTTATTATATAAGAATTCAAGGCTACACCGTTGGGAATTTCCCAGAGACCTTCAAATAAAATATTATCAACATTTACTGATAACTGATATATATCATCGGTTACTTTAGTTGCATGCACGTTTTTCTTTCCCTCCTGCAGCTTGTTATCTTATTTTTTCATAACCCTGTCTGTTATATTACTTCTCTTATATCTTATAATATTGGTAAACAAAATTCAAATATCAAAACACCCAACGATTTCCAGAAATCAAAAAGAATTGCCTTCCGTGAAATCGAGTAGGAGGTAGGTGATAAATTCACCTACCGACCTCTCACACCACCGTACAAACGGTTCACGTATACGGCGGTTCCTTAGTTTACGCAGACTTTACGATAATAATCAGAAAAGAATAGGT
>DUSN01000041.1 GCA_012842605.1 Clostridiales bacterium | reverse complement strand
TATATAGAAACCACAAAGCCGCTGGTTATAGTAACCGGACCGGGCCCCGGAAGCGGCAAGCTGGCTACATGTCTTTCCCAGCTTTATCATGACAACAAAAGGGGCATTAAAAGCGGATACGCTAAGTTTGAAACTTTTCCAATCTGGAACATTCCATTAAAGCATCCGGTTAATGTAGCTTATGAAGCCGCTACAGCCGATCTGAAGGATTTGAATATAATCGACCCCTTCCATCTGGAGACCTACGGCAAGACAGCGGTTAACTATAACAGGGATGTGGAAATCTTCCCTGTATTAAAAAGAATACTGGAAAGGGTATCTTCAGGCGAATCCATTTACAAGTCTCCCACCGACATGGGAGTTAATCGTGCCGGCTTTGGCATCATAGATGATGAAGTTGTCCGTGAAGCCGCAAAGCAGGAAATTATACGGAGGTATTTCTGGTATAAGGCTGATTACGCAAAAGGCATAGCAGACAAGGACGCATATACCCGGGTGGAAGTATTGATGGAGGGTTTCAAGCTGGTTCCGGAAGACCGGAGAGTAGTAATTCCTGCCCGGGAGGTTAGAAACGGCAAACCCGGAATTGGCAAGGACAACAAATGCGGCGCTGCAATTGAGCTGAAAAACGGAGTAATTGCTACCGGCAAGAGATCTGTACTGATGAATGCCACATCCAGTGTAATACTTAATGCAATCAAAATAGTATCGGGTATTCCGGACAACATTCATCTGCTCTCTCCCAATGTAATTGAATCAATACAGGGATTGAAGAAGGATATTCTAAATGAAAAGAATATCAGGCTTAACCTGGAAGAAACCATGATTGCACTGGGAATCAGCGCTACAACCAACCCAACTGCCCAGTTGGCTCTGTCCAGCCTGAAGGAGCTTTATGGCTGTGAGATGCACTCCACTCATATTCTTTCTTCTACTGATGAATCAGTACTCCATAAGCTGGGTATCAACGTAACCTGCGACCCCAATTTTCCCTCTGAGGACTTATATATAGGCTGATTTAAATATCATAAAAACTAATGCGGAGACAGCGATTGTCTCCGCATTGTTTTTGGCCATTATTGCACAAGATATTAACAGTCTCCGTTATGTACCGGATGCCTTGCCAGGAAATCTGCAATAAAAGCCTGATACTCATCATAGGTAAACAAAGCATTCAGCATTTGGAGCAGCCCGTTGGCAGACAACCTGGAAGGCAGCTGTAGTTCCCTGAGCAATTCTTTTCGAAGGCAGCTGCTATTCTTTTTCCCGCTCAAACCGGCCATATACAAATCCTGCTTGGTAATGACATGTGCTTTTTCTTCCTTTACGGGACTGCAGCCGGCATTTTGCAGAGCTTTTACTATTATTTCCTCTGATACCCCTTCAACTCCCAGCAGCCCTTCCTTTCCGGGAACAGCCTTGCGCTTTTCCTTGCCGGCAATTTCTGGAATATAGGCATGCTTTATCTGCTCAGGAGGTATGCAGGATTGAATAAACCTTCGTATCAGAAAACCCGCCCGGTCCGAATCGGTAAGAATTATAATTCCCTGCCTGGCTGCCAGCTGCCGGATCATTTCCATTCGTTTACTGTCATTAAATAAAGCAAAACCATTGGTAGGAATGATTATGGCATCTATAAACTGCTCCAGCTTGGTTTTGTCATAAACACCTTCTACAATTATGGCTTCCCTGATTTTAGTCATAGTTTTGTTTTTATGCTCCGCAGCATTTCTTGTATTTTTTACCGCTTCCGCATGGGCAGGGTTCATTCCTGCCTATCTTAGTGCTTCTTGCCATTTTGGATGCACGGTATTCCTGGTTAATTTCCCTGCGCCGTTCTGCAGACAGGACACCGTCCCATTGCGGAAGGTTGTACAGCCAGTCAGCTTTTGCGTCCAGCATATTGAAGTAAAGCTTTTCGGGTTCAATAGTCAGTGTAATATTCGTATCTTCTTCAAGCTCATCAATATTCAGCTGAGTAGTCAGGCTGGTATTAATTCCGTCCAAAAATCCGGTAAACATCACCGGGTCCATATTAAAGCGATCTGCAAGATCCTTTACACTGCCTTCCAAAACCCATAGCCCTTCTGACAGGATAGCTGCATAGTTATCCTTTTCCTTATCAAAATAATGCTTCCAAAACGACTTTACATCATTTTGTGTCTGATGGCTTTCCACCAGCTCATTCCATCTTTTGTACAGGCTCATAACTAATTACTCCTTTGCATCAAACTTTTTATATTATACCATAAACTCCATGAAATGCTGAAAAAATTTAGTGATGCTTTCAGGTCCCAAGCAATCATTATAGCAATTTTTCAATAAATTAAAAATCACTTTTCTACTTTAATTGTTTAAATAAATGTAGTATAATACTCAACAAATATATTTCTGGCATATACATATTAAATATTGTTAATTTTTTACCATAGTCATCATATTATTCACATATTTTAAGGAGGATTTCACCATGGAAAGAGTTTATAATTTTTCTGCCGGCCCTTCTGCACTGCCGCTCCCTGTTCTGGAAAAAGCCAGGAACGAGCTGATTAACACAAATAATTCAGGTATGTCGGTCATGGAAATGAGCCACAGATCGAAAATGTTTCTTGACATCATAACCGAAGCAGAAAAACTATTACGAGAGCTTATGAACATACCTGAAAATTACGAAGTTCTATTCCTGCAAGGCGGCGCTTCCACTCAATTTGCAATGGTACCGTTAAACCTGTTCTCAAAATCCAAAAAGGCAGACTTTGTCAACACAGGTTTATGGTCTAAAAAAGCAATAGCAGAAGCCAAAAAGTACGGAATTGTAAATGTTGTAGCTTCTTCAGAAGACAAGGTTTTCAACTATATACCCGAATTGGACAAGTCCAAGTTTACTGAAGATGCTGACTTCTTCCACATCACAATCAACAACACCATTTATGGAACCAGGTATACCAGCCTGCCGGATACGGGTGATGTGCCCCTTGTAACTGACATGTCATCCAGCATTCTTTCACAGGTTTATGATGTCAACAGGTTCGGACTGATTTATGCCGGTGCACAAAAAAACATCGGTCCTGCAGGTCTGACCATTGTTATTATTCGAAAGGATTTAATAGGCAAGGCAATGGATATTACACCTACCATGCTGAATTACCAGGTTCATGCTGAAAATGGTTCAATGTATAATACACCTCCTACCTTTGCTATTTATATGGCCATGCTGGTATTTCAATGGCTAAAAGATATGGGAGGTGTTGCTGAAATAGAAAAAGTAAATATCGAAAAAGCCGGCCTGCTGTATGATTTTCTGGATAATTCCAGGCTGTTCCGCGGTACGGTTGTGCCAAAAGACCGTTCACTGATGAATGTTCCCTTTATACTTCCATCTGAAGAATTAAACCAGAAATTTATAAAGGAAGCCAAAGAAGCCGGTTTGGTGAACTTAGCCGGTCATCGTTCAGTAGGCGGCATGCGGGCAAGCATATACAACCCAATGCCTATTGAAGGAGTAAAAGCTCTTGTAAGATTCATGGAAAAATTCGAGCTGGAGAATAAAATAAACTAGAATGTAAGGGGTATGATTTTAATGTACAATATAATGCTGCTTAACAAAATATCAGATATAATCTATGAAAACCTGACACCTGATTTATTCCGGATTACAGAAAATCTTGAAGATGCTCATGGCATACTGGTTCGCAGTGCAAATATGCTGGATATGGAACTGCCTTCCACTCTGCTTGGCATTGCCCGAGCTGGAGCCGGTGTTAATAATATCCCGCTGGACCGATGTACTGATAAGGGAATCGTAGTATTCAACACTCCTGGGGCTAATGCCAATGCAGTAAAGGAATTGGTTCTGGCTGCCTTGTTTTTATCATCCAGGAAAATTTATGAGGGCATTGAATGGGTAAAATCCCTGAAGGGAAAAGGAAATGAAGTTCCAAAGCTTATTGAAAAAGAAAAATCTAAATTTACAGGTCCTGAGGTGGCCGGTAAAAAGCTGGGGGTCATCGGCTTGGGTGCCAT
>DUSN01000040.1 GCA_012842605.1 Clostridiales bacterium | reverse complement strand
TGGGTGTGGGCTTGACAAAGGAACAGTATGAGAATAAAAAGAGCGTTGTAAAAAGAGCACTGGAAGTTAATAAACCGGACAGGAATGATGTCATTGATGTATTGTCCAAGGTTGGCGGACTGGATATAGCAGGGCTTTGCGGATGCTTTATCGGAGCTGCCAAACACAGAATTCCAATTGTAATTGACGGCTTTATATCATCTGCTGCTGCCCTTTGTGCATATCGCTTGAATCCCCTTGTTCATGATTTCATGTTCCCGTCACATCTTTCAGCCGAAACAGGAGCTTCCAGCATGATGAAGGAGCTTGAGCTTGAGCCCATGATTACTCTTGATATGAGACTGGGAGAGGGTTCCGGCTGCCCGTTTGCATTTTATATCATAGAGTCTGCACTTCAGGTATTAAACAAAATGGGAACCTTTGAAGAGGCTATGATCAACAATGACTTTTTAATAGATATCAGGTGATTAAGATGAGCAGGATTATATTGATAACAGGAGGAGCAAGAAGCGGGAAAAGCACATTTGCCGAAGGGTTTTATAAAGACAGAAGCGATGTAGTGTATATTGCGACAGCAAGGATTACCGACAGCGAGATGCGTGACAGGATTGCGCTGCACCAGGCACAAAGGCCTGGTGAGTGGATAACCTTTGAGAGGAGCTATGGATTAAAGGAAGCTGTAGGTATACAAAAGAATTATTTGCTGGACTGCGTAACTATCCTGACTTCCAATATTATGTTTGATATAACAGGAGAATCAGAGAACATATCAACTGTAATGCAGAGAGCTGTGGAGGACAAAGTAATTGATGAACTCCAGGGTCTGGTCCAGGCGGTCGAGCAAATTGACGGAGACCTTGTGATGGTTACCAATGAGGTAGGGGATTCCATTGTTCCCGAAAATCACGTGGCAAGGGTATACAGAGATATAATAGGGAGGGTTAACCAAAGACTGGCAAAGCTGTGCAATGAGGTCTACCTTGTTGTCTGCGGACTGCCGTTGAGGTTGAAATAATGAAGTCGTTTTTAAAATCATTTATATTGATGCTTCAATTCTTTACACGAATACCAATTCCCATTTCAATTGATATGGAAAAGAAAGCAATTTCGAGAGGAATATTATTTTTTCCTATAGTTGGAATGCTGGTGGGAATCATTTCCTGGGGAATATATTATATCTTAAGCTTTCTTAACAGGGATATGGCAGCCCTTGGTGCAGTAATGGGGGCTGTGGCGGTAACCGGAGGGCTTCATGTGGACGGCCTGTCTGATACCTGTGACGGCTTCTTCTCCGCACGCTCAAGAGAAAGAATACTGGAGATCATGAAGGACAGCAGGGCAGGCACCTTCGGAGTCATAGCCATATGTTTGGATCTGCTGGCCAGATATGCTGTCATAAAGGATCTCCCCCAGGATGCTGCTATTACTGCATTTGTGGTTATATTTGGCGCATCCAGGCTGGGCGCGGCTTTGATGATTACCTTCGGCAAAAGTGCCAGGCCGGGAGGACTGGGAGAAATGTTCTCCTCAAGCTCGAATAAGCTTTACTTTTTCATTTCTTTTTTTGCATATGCTTTGATTTGTGCTGTATCAGGAGGATTTCAGGCTGTTATCTGCCTTGTTGCCGTGCTTTTTGTATTTCTGCTTCTTATGAGGTATTCCTATAAGATTATCGGCGGGCTGACCGGTGATGTGTACGGAGCAGGAATCGAGCTGTCAGAGATAGCAGGGCTGATTGTATTCATAGGGGTGGAAAAATGGATATCGTTTTTATAAGACATGGCAAAAGTATGTTGAATGGTTCAGGCTGTTATATAGGAAGCACTGATTGCGACATGGGCGAAGAGGGGTACAGGCAGGCTGAAAAGGCAAAAGAACTAATAAAGGATGCTTCATTTGATGTAGTCTTAACAAGCCCGTTGAAAAGAGCAATACAAACCGCTCAAGTGATAGGCAGAGATTACATGAAGGACCTTCGGCTGTGCGAAATGGATTTTGGCATATTTGAAGGGCTCCGGTATCAGGATGCGGTTAAAAAATACCCGGAGTATATGGAAAAATGGAATGCTGATTATCTTAATTACAAAATTCCCGGCGGAGAGAGCCTCAATGATGTATATGACAGGGTTGAAGACTTCATTAACAGCCTTAGGGGAGTATATGAAAAGGTTCTTGTTATAACCCATGGAGGAGTCATACGCTGTGCTTTGTCGCTCATGCTTTCCAACAGGGACCATTTTTACCGCTTCCGGGTAGACCATGGGAGCATCAGCATTGCATCCTTTGACGGTGATTACAGCTTTATTAAAGCTGTAAATATTTTAAGCAATATAAACTTTTAACTGCCGCTGTTTACAGCTAAATTAAAATCTTAGATAGAGGTGTATCATGGCAAAAAGCATAATGATTCAAGGTACAGCATCAGGAGTCGGCAAATCCATTATAACTACCGGTCTTTGCAGGATTTTTACCCAGGATGGCCATAGAACAGCGCCTTTTAAATCGCAGAACATGTCTTCCAATGCCCATATGCTTGCCGATGGCAGGGAAATGGCCCGTTCACAGGCTGTTCAGGCATATGCCTGCGGCATAGAGCCGGATACTGACATGAACCCGATTCTTCTAAAGCCGGTAGACGGGAGTGTTGAGGTAATCCTGAACGGCAGGAGGGAAGAGCTGAAGAACAGGTATGAGTACAATGAGTTGAAAAAGAATATCTGGCCAAGAATTTTAGAACCATATAACAGGCTGTGTGCCTCAAATGATGTGGTTGTAATAGAAGGTGCAGGCAGCCCGGTGGAGTTGAATTTAAACAAAGACGACATTGTCAACATGGGGGTTGCAGAAAAGACAAATTCACTGGTTATTCTGGTCTCTGATATCCATCGTGGGGGAGTTTTCGCTTCGGTTTATGGAACCCTTTCATTGTTTACAGAGAATGAAAGAAAATATGTTAAGGGTATTATCATAAACAAGTGCATTGGTGAAATGGATTCCTTCAAGGATGTAAAGCAAAAGATGGAGGAGATTGCCGGGCTTCCGGTAGTTGGCATGGTACCATATTTCAGGCTAGAAATTGAAGATGAGGACAATCTGATTGATCCCAATACCTGTGCAAAAACATCCAAATCAGACATGAGCGAAGCAGAGTACAGAAAATACTTGGATGCACAATTTGATATGCTTGCTTCTATGCTCAGAGATCATCTGGACATAGACAGGATCTACGCTATCATGGAAGAAGGAATATAACTATGAAAAGCAATACATGCTTTGCTGCTTCGTACAGCGGCGGAAAAGACAGCATTCTTGCCATTTATCGCGCCATAAGAAGAGGCTTTACTCCGTTTCGTTTAATTACGACCTATGATGAAAAAAACCAAAGATCATGGTTCCACAGTATACCCAAAAGCATACTTAACCAAGCTGCAGATGCAATGGGTATACCATTGTCCATTATAAAGACTGAGGGTGAACGGTATGCACATGATTTTGAAGCTGAGCTTCGGGCACTAAAGGAGCTTGGTGTTAATACATGTGTTTTTGGAGATATAGACATACAGGAGCACTTCGACTGGTGTGATTCAAGATGCCGCAACGCCGGTATAAACAGTTATTTTCCTTTATGGCAGGAGAGCCGGAAAGATCTGGTTTATGAGTTTATCAACTGTGGGTTTAAGGCTATTATTACAGTGGTTGATTCCTCCAGAATGGATGAAGGATATGTGGGGCAGATCCTGACAAAAGAGCTTGTTCAGCGGATTGAAGACGACGGAGTTGACATTTGCGGTGAAAACGGAGAATACCACACTTTTGTTTTTGACGGCCCCATCTTTCATAGACCCCTGGATGTTTCATTCGGTGAAGCAATAAAGACAGATAAATATGTAAGAATACCATTTATCTCCCGCACCTGAACCGTCAACAGGCGATGAAGGTACAGGTTGTTGTGAAAGAGCCATTCAATACACATACATGTGTATAAAGGCCTGTAGTTCTAAGAGGAAACTTTGAAGATTGTGTCAGCTGCTGATATATAAGAATATAAAGAATTATGCAAATTTGTATTGTTAAAACTTACATGTATGGTATTATATGTGTAAGTTTTTCTATTTTTTGGCTTTTAGATGAAAGTTATTTAAATGCTGTTTGGAACGTAATGATTGCAGGAGACTCAAACGAGGAGAAAGGATTATGTTCAATGAACTTGTAAAATACACATCCAAGCCCGCGCTATATGCTCAAGGCACTAAAAATTTCTGGGATGATGATCATATCTCTAAAGGGTTGCTGGAGGCTCATTTAAATCCTAATTGGGATGCTGCAACCCGCAGACATGAGTTTCTCGACAGATCCGTAAGCTGGATTTCAAGCATTGCACCACCGTCACAGTATAGGTTTCTGCTTGATTTAGGATGCGGGCCGGGTTTATATGCAGAACGGTTTAACAGCGCCGGTTACACAGTTACAGGAATCGATTTTTCTAAACGTTCAATTGCGTATGCAAGAGAACAATCTCTCCTGAAAAAAAGCAATATTGAATACCATTACCAAAATTACCTGACAATAGATTACAAAGAACAGTTCGACGCAGTAACTCTTATATATTGTGACTATGCAGTACTATCAAAAACGGACAGGCTTTTTTCTTATGAAGAAGGTTTATCAGGCATTAAAGCCGGGAGGGAAGTTTATTCTTGATGTTTTTACACCTGTTATGAGAAAGAACGAAAGCCGTTCATGGCATTACTATGATAAAGGGGGATTTTGGAGCGAAAAGCCGCACATTTGCTTAGAATCCATATACCAATATGATGATGAAGACCATACGGAGTTGACCCAGTTCATTGTGATAACTGAAGATAATGTAGACTGCTATAACATATGGGACCATTTCTTTACCAGGGAAGCACTCTTGTCAGAGGCTCAGGAAGCAGGCTTCTATGCATTTGAATTTTATGGCGATGTCGCTGGTAAAGAGTACTCAGATGCAGGTGAAACTATATGTGGTGTTTTTACTAAATAGAAGAAAAAATATTAAATATGGAGGTACTAACATGGATAATGAACTGAAAATCAAAATGTACTCATTTACGCTGGATTGCAAAGATCCGTACGGACTGGCTGAATTTTATGCAGCATTGCTCGAATGGGAAGCAGTGTCTATTGACGAAGAATATGCATGCGTATATCCGGCTGGAACCAAGCAGGGAGCATATCCTTGCATATTGTTTCAACGAAATTCAGAGTATATACCGCCTGTATGGCCGGAAGAGCCTGAAACCCAGCAGCAAATGGCGCATATAGACTTCGCTGTGAATGACATGGAAAAAGCAGTTCAATTCGCTATTCAATGCGGAGCCAAGGTTGCAGACCAGCAGTTCTCAAGTCATTGGACAGTTATGTTTGACCCTGCCGGACACCCTTTTTGCTTATGTGAGATGAAATCCATTATAGAAAGTGATCATTTTGGATTGCTATAGATAATAATGATGCACTCATAATAGCAAAAGAGCAGAATAAGCAATAAGATCCATTAGAGAAGCGCAGCGACAAACGCTGCGCTTTTTCATGACTTCATTTTCCATCCAGCTGAATCTCCCAGGGCCCGGTCATTGACAATTCAGCCGAAAAGTTGATAATGATCTTTTTTGTTTCCTCTAAATCATCAAAGTGAATCAATGAATATCCGCTATGCAGTTTTAAATCCCAGAATTCAGCGTAGATCGACTGCGAGACTGGCATTAAATGAAACAGTGAATTCATTACCTGAATATCCGGTATTATTCGCAGGACCGATTCTCTCGAACCAATTTCAGTAGTCGCGCTGGCTTCAATCATCAGACAGTTGGCGGCTTTGAACTCACCCGGCAGGATTTCACTTCCGGCAGGAATTAACGATGCCTTATCCATTGATATGCAGTGGCTTCCCAGTTGTATTTTCTCATTAATGCATGTTTCTTTATTCTCCTTAGGCATAGAGATTATAATATTGTTTTCTTTGTAATCCCTTTTAAAGATTATTTGGGGAATCACCAGCTTCAATCCTTGCCTGTCTTCTGGTACATGAAAATAGAAGTAGTTAATTTCGCTGTCCCGGCTTTTTCTTAATTCATTATCAGGTTCGTATCGGGTTCCGCTTTGATCGGTAAGGTAAACTCCGCTCTTGAATAAGTCTGCTTCATCATCAAATAAATAACTTCTGGGATTTTTGAAGTCACTGGGGGCAACGATGCTGATCAGCACCTCAACAATGTCCTTTTCCCGTATTGAATGAGCAAAGATCATTACATCATCTATGACTGCTGCATTGCCGATCTCCTCCGGATCCATGCCTGTTTTAGCTGGTGTGAGGAGAATTTTTATCTGTTTCTTAAAACCATCCATTTCGAATACAAAAGTATCCGTTATCTTATTATTATCTATATAAAAATAGGCATCTGTACGATATACACTTGTTTCATAGGAAGGGCCGGTCCATATCCGCTGGCCTGCCTTTGTTCTTTCATGACCCTGCACCAGATAAATATCCGGTGCTGTTTCACCTGAGTAAAACTCTTTAAACTCTTTCACGGTATCAAAGTGCTTTGCATCTTTTATTCCTACATTTGTTAATCCTGTTATTGCCAGTACATTGCCTCTCAGAAAGGCTGATTTTATTTCTACGAACTTATCATCATCCGTTACCTTGACTGGCTCTGCCAGCACACCTGTCACAATATCTGTTTCATCCATACTCTCAACAACACCTATTCCGGGAATATAGGATAAAATTTTTTGCCGAAGTGCGTAGGCCGGAGTATTAGGAATAAAGGAAGACAGCAAAGCCAGAAGGATGCAGACAGCTACTGCATATCGGATAATTAAATTCCTTCTTTGCAGCTTGTGCTTGGTGATCATTATTATTTTTTGTTTCATAATGTCATCCATATACTGCAAGGCTGAATTTCTGCCAATTGGATTCTCATCGCTTTCACAAGTACCATTCAAGCTCATTTTATTTACATCATAACTCTCTAAAAATTCATCTAAATACCGTTTTTCAGCCATAGTTGTATCCCTCCCTTTCCATAAGCATTTTCAGCTTCTCCTTTCCTCTCAGGATCCTTTTGTAGATATTATCCTGCGTCAGACCCAGTGTGCCTGCTATACAGGCCACTGTCTCTCCCAATACGAATCTGCGATAGAAGATTTCATTATCAGGAGGCGGCATCTCCTGCAGAAGCTGGATCAGGTCCGGATCCAACAAACGCTCCAAGGCAGAGGATTCTGAATACAAGTCCTTTAGGTATGTCCCTTCTAAACTGTCCAGGGAAATCACGCTGCTGTATTTATTGCTTTTGCGCAGATAGTTAATAGCACAGCCCCTGGTGATGATTACGAGCCAGGTTTTAAATGATGACCTGGATGGATCATATTTCTTGATTCTTTTCCAGACAGTATGCATAATATCGCTGATACATTCGGCTATGTCATCTTCATTGGTAACTCCCGTATTCCGGATAATATAGGCAATCAGCGAGCCATACCGGTCCAGCAGACAGGATAGGCCATCCTCATTCCTGGACAAAAGAAGCCTGCAGATGTCTTCATCCTTCATTTCTTCACCTCACATTACCTGTGTTATCCATATATATATCCGTAAGCTGTTTTTGTTTTTAGACAAAAATAAGAAAATATTCTAAAGTTATTTGCTCATATCTATTATAGACTCAGAGTTGGTCGATTCATAGCGGTTTAATATATTATCAATGTATGCTCTTACAATAAAGCCCGGGAAGTTGCCAACTCAGGCTGGTAAAGTCCATCATATCATGTTATGGGTTTACATTTGATGATAACTGGGTGTTCAGGAAATTTTGATATAATGTCATCATTGAAGAATTAAAATGCATTTCTGACAAAGAACTAAGTTGTTATAAACTTGGAACTTCAAGCACAGTATACAAATAGGAAACACGTGAGGCAGTAAATCAAAGAGTCTTAAAGGTTTTGAAATAATACTGTGCATATGATAAAGTAATTGTGGTAACTCATGGAATGGTCATCCACTGATAAACAGGAAGAATAGATATTCTAAATTGTTCAGTAACCGAGCTAAGACTTGATACATAAGAGAGCATTACATAGATTAAGAACGGAAATATATGAGAAAGGAGAGAATTAGAGAATGCAGCTGTTAAAGGTTCATAATAACGGCCGCTTTTTAATGAAGGAAGACGGATCACCTTTCTTCTGGCTGGGAGACACTGCATGGGAGATTTTTCATCGATTAAACAGGGAAGAAGCGGATTTCTACCTGGAGACCAGGGCAAAGCAGAAGTTCAATGTCATACAGGCAGTAGCTTTGGCAGAGTTTGAAGGTTTAACTATTGGAAATGCTTACGGGCGTCTGCCGTTGAAAATGAATGATAATGGGCAGTATGATCCAAGTCTGCCGGACACTGACGGGGAATACAGCTATTGGGATCATGTGGATTATATCATCGACAAAGCGGAGCAATTGGGCTTATATGTAGCATTACTGCCTACCTGGGGCGACAAGTACAATAAAATGTGGGGAAAAGGTCCGGAAATCTTTGATAAGCATAATGCCAAAGCTTACGGGCAATTTCTTGGGAACCGCTATAAGGACAGGAACAATATAATTTGGATTCTTGGCGGTGACCGGCCATTACATACACGCAAACATTTTGACATCCAGGAAGCACTGGCAGAAGGGCTGCGCTCTGCAGACGAAGGAAGGCATCTGATATCCTTCCATCCTTGCGGAGAAAATTCCTCCGCTCTGTATGTTAATGATGAACCATGGCTGGATTTCAACATGATACAATCCGGGCACAGCAGGAAGAATAACCCCAACTACAAGATGATTCAAAAGGATTATGAAAGAACACCGGTCAAACCGGTTCTTGACGGGGAACCTTGTTACGAGGACCATCCAATCAATTTCAAGGAAGACAACGATTTCTTTGATGAAGTGGACGTGCGGAAAGCAGTATACTGGAGCGTATTTGCAGGGGGTTTTGGAGTTACATACGGCCATCATTGCATTTGGAGCATGAATAAGGAACCAGGATTGTACTTTGGTATGAATTGGAAAGAGGCTTTAAATCGCCCTGCAGCTAACCAAATGCAGTATCTGAGGCAGTTGATGGAATCCCGGCCGTTTTTTGAACGGATCCCGGATCAGTCTCTTTTAATGGTGAACTATGAAGGCTCTAACCACCAGCAGGCCACCAGGGGAGAGAGGTATGCATTTGTATATGCACCACATGGTATTTCTGTTCATGTAAAGCTGGGGATATTAAAAGGACAGAGGGTAAAAGTACAGTGGTTTAACCCACGAACCGGGGAGGCAATCCCGGCTGGAACTATTGAAAACACCGGGGACCGGAAGTTTGTTACTCCCGCTCATGGCAGGGAACAAGACTATGTATTGATAATGGATGCTGAGGAATAGTTTTATTACTTAACATGTGGCTGTCTTATACTGGTGCGATCACCCTTAAGTAAAAATAAAAAAGATTCGCACGTATAATAAACAAATATGACCTGTTATCAACAGGTCATGTTTACTTTACAGATGAGTAATGTCTTCCAATTCTTGCTTTCTTTTGTAACCACAGCTTTCTCTTATTCTCAGTTCCGGCTTTAGTATTTTAGTATAGTTCTTGTTAATTTTTTCACCATTTACAAGCTTCCAGAGAACTTGTGCAGCTGTATATCCGGTTTCATATTTAGGGTAGTAAATACTTGTCAGTTTAACTGGCAGCATCTCACATATGGTTGAATCATCATAACCAATCACTCCTAGATCTTTGCCAACAACTAAACCCAGTTCTGCGACAGCTTTATACAAACCCTTTGCTATACTGTCATTGCAGCAGACCACAGCATCCGGTTTAATTTCGTAGCTGAATAGTTGTTTACCGCTTTCATATCCGGTTGAAGGATCGTCAAAGGAAGATTCAAAGATGACAAGTTCATCATGAATAGGCATATTATGCTCGTAGAGGGCAGCAAGATAACCCTGATAGCGTGCTACTGTATGTGAATAATAAGGATATGAAAGGAAAGCAATATTCTTATACCCTATATTTATAAGGTGTTTGGTGGCAAGATAACTGCCATAATAGTTATTGGATAATATCTGTGGTGCGTTAATATTCCATACTCCCCTGTTGCAAAATACAAAGGGTATTTTTTTGGATACCAGGTATTGAAAGTCAGCAGAACTGGAATATATTGCTGGTACTATTATAATCCCATTTACCTTTGTACTTACTAACTTACGAATATAATGATCTTGTTTAGCAATGTCATGATCTGTATTGCAAACAACAATATTAATATCTTTTTCGTGTGCAAAATCTTCTACACCACGCAATATCCCCGGATAAGTGTCTGTTAATATATTAGGTATGATAAGCCCCCAGGTCTGTATAGAAATTTCCTTGGATTTATCTTCTTTTTTAGCGATAAAAGTGCCGCTTCCTTCCAGTGTATAGAGATATCCTTCGCCTATTAACTCGGAAATCGCTTTTTCTATTGTTGTATGAGTAACATTATACTGTTTAATAAGCTCAACTCTGGAAGGAATCCGAGAACCAGGCTTAAGATCTTTTGTATCGTTTTTTATTTTTTCTTTAATACTCTGATATAAATACTTCTTACTCATTGCTTACCTTTCCAATCATTTTTTATGTAAAAGCTGCGTTATCACTTGTAAAATACGCAAGATCTTCATTATCAGTTTTTCATAGGGTATATATAATATAGACATTATTTTATACAGTCAGGAGAAGTATATTTTTTGCATTAACTATAATATATAATACTTATGTTTACATTTCAAGAGTTTGTACACATCTATTCCGAAAGTTATATGATTTTTGCTAAAGAATTCCGAATGATTGCTAAAAATTCTATATTATTGTGAATAAGTTTCGGTATATATTTTAATATTAAAATTGAGCCGAACACTTGACATATCGTTCCGAACGCATTATAATTATGGCAAATGATTCCATTACATAAACCAAGAGGGAATAACATATGACAAGGCTTAATTCAGCATATTGCTTGTAATAAACGCTGAAATGCATCTCTTAGAGCAGACTATACAATCATAAATTTTTTATCAACTAAAGTAAAAACTATGCTTGGCATTAAGGGTGGACGAAACCTTATGCAAGCAAAAACAATCCAAATATGTTCAACAAATTCAGTATTAAATAAAGTTGAGAAAGGGGGCAGTTAACTAGGGGATACGTATATATTAATTCCTTAACACCAAAAAAATATGTTAGGAGGAGAATCGATGAAAAAGCTAAAAACCGTACTATCATTTTTATTAGTAACAATCATGGTGTGTACAGTTGTGTTCGCTTTTGCTGGGTGCAAAGTTGATGAAAAACCTAGTGGAAGCGGTAGTTCTACAGATCCACCCAGTGGTAAGAGTGAACCAAAAGAAGTCAAATGGATGCTGTATGCATATGGTACTGTTAAATTAGAATCACATCTGAAGATTTATCAGAAGCTTGAAGAGCTAGCGAATGTAAAGATAGTTCCAATACCGGTTCCAAGCGATGTTTATAAAGAAAGATTCAATATAACGGTAATTTCAGATGATGTACCTGACATTGTGTCGGTACGCTCTGTTGGTAAAACAGCCAATGAGCTGGGAGAAAAAGGCATATTTGTTGCTTTGAATAACCACTATGATAAACTGCCTAATTTTAAAAAATATATTGATAAGTTTGCTGATTCTGTTCCTCATATGACAGCCAATGATAATAATGTTTATAGTTTTCCACTTGTTCGCGATAATGCTCCAATTCCTGCTCATGGTATTGTTTTAAGAGAAGACCTACTTACTAAACAAGGTATAGATATAAATTCAATTGAGACTGTGGAAGATCTATATAAAGCATTTGCAGCATTAAAAGATGCTAACGATGGCAAGCCTGTAATTGGAGCGCGCAACGGACTTGAAAATCTAAATCTTATTGCTCAGACCTTCGGTACAAGATTTATGATACCACGATATGACAAGGAATTAAAAAAATATATATCACCTGTTGATGATCCTAACTTAAAGAGTGCAGTTGAATACTGTGCCAAATTGTACAAAGATGGAATTCTACATCCTGACTGGGCAAGCATGAGTGATGAGATTTGGGAACAATCTGTAGCTAGTGGAGAGCTTTTAGTTTTCTTTGACAATATGCAGCAGATTGCTCAACGCAATGCTGACCTGCGTGTTGATAACCCAGATGCAAAATTGGCAGCTATCTTACCTCCCAAGTATAATGGTATAAGATATGAATGGGGTGGCAGTGCAAAACTTGACAATAACAGGGGTACTGCTATTTCATCAAAAACTAAAGCATTAGATGAAGCATTAATGATAAATGACTGGCTCTTTAGCGATGAAGGTGTGGAATTTGTAGTCTTTGGCGAAGAAGGCAAAACTTTTAGAAGAAGAGATGATGGCACAAACGAATATATTGTTGATTCTGACTGGGAAACAGGAACAGGGCCCTTACCGACTGAATATGGCTCAGGACAGAATGTAAACTTCTTAAGAGTAATGGATGAAAGTCTCTTTAACGATTGGCATATTTATGGTAAGAATAAGAATGAGATGGAACCTTATTGCAAAGTGTATGCTGAGCAAATATATACCTATATTTTGCCGCCTCAGAAGTTTAATCAGGAACAGGTTGAGAAATTAAAAGAATTGCAAACGCCCTTGGATACTGCCTTTCAAGAGAATTTGGTGTTGTTTATCAACAACAGCAAGTCCATGGATGAATGGGATAACTTTATGCAGACTCTCAAAGACATGAGAATTGACGAATTAGTAGCTCTTTATAATGAGACACTGGAATAGTTGGCCGTTTTTAATGTAATGAAAAGTCCCGTCTTAAACGGCGGGACTTTTTAAAAATAATAACAATTCAGATTTAAATTACTAAACCAATGAAATGGATAACTATTAAAATTTTACATATAAAATAAGGAGGCAATAAATGGACTTTACTACAAAGAAATATAAAACAAATAAAAAGTGTATGGAAGCAGCAAGGGAGATACCTGTATATGATGAAGTTGATGTTGTTGTAGCAGGTGCCGGCCTGGCAGGATGCTGTGCAGCTCTTAAAGCTGCCCGCGACGGTGCAAATGTTATACTGATTGAGCGCGACGGTATTCTGGGAGGTGTTGCTACTGCAGGGCTGATGACCTGCATAACAAATTTCTTCTTTAAGAAAGATGGCACACAGGTAGTACATGATATAGTGGAAGAGATTGTTGACAGTTTGACAGAAGCTGGAGCTGCTTCCGACAAATGGAAAAATGTAGAGGTACCATGCATACCGAACAACAGCGAAGTAATGCAGGAATGCCTATTTAAGAAGCTAACAGAAGCCGGTGTCAGAATTCTTATCCACACATTTGTTTCAGATGTAATCATGGAAGGTGATACGGCAAGAGGTGTCATTATTGAAACAAAAATGGGCCGCATGGCAATTATGGCTAAAGTCCTTGTTGACTCCACAGGCGATGCGGATTTGGCATACCATGCAGGAGCGGAATATGAGTATTATGGCCATGATTCCTGTTCTACCTTGTTTGAACTGGCCAATGTTGATTTGGACAAAATTATGAAGTTCTTTGAAGAGCATCCTGAGAATTTTGATGAGCAAAAAGATGTAGCGCTTCCTTTTGAGACATTCAGAAAGAATTACTATGAGCGAGGCATATTTCACACTCCTCACGGGGGGGGAAAGAAATTGTCCATCCTGCAGGATGCCATAAAGGAAGGCAAATGGTGGCATGAAAAAGGAACAGCAACCAAACTGGACCATTTTGGCCTGTATGCGACAAGGGGCAGTAATCGTCTATTGGTAAACAGTCATTTCTGCTATGTTGATACCTTGAGCGATGTAGAAGCTCATTCCTATGCGGAGTTGGAGTCAAGGCTGTTTTGCATCCAATTGGCCAAGCTGATGACAGAGCGTATGCCCGGATGTGAAAATGCTTATTTGTCAAGGATTTCAACAACAATGGGAGTGCGACTGACCAGGAACATTATTGGGGATATATATTTAACCCTTGATGATGTGAAGGTCAACAGGAAATATAATAATGTGATCTTTAGGACACCGATCTTGTATAAGAAGAGAGAAGACGGCAAGGATCTGGGGCTACGGCTTTATAATGAGACAATCGGTATACCGGTTGAGGTCCTTATACCTAAAAATGTTGACAATATTGTTATTGGGACAGGCAAGTGCATATCTGCAGACAGGCAAAGCCGTCAGGAATTTCTTAGAGGTCAGATGAATACAATGCTATTTGGTGTTGCTGCAGGTAAAATAGCAGCTGAAGCAGTCAGACAGAATAAGTCGATAAAAATCATGGATGTTACAACAATAACTAGTTCGAATTTTGCTTAAGCGTGAAAAATAAACATTAGCAAGATATTTGATGTTAGTTAAGACGACAGAGGAAGTGAATAACTATGATATCATTGGCCAAGCGAAATGAAATAACCAAGCGTGAAGCAATATCTAAAAAAATCAGGAGATGTTTGAAATATAAACACTTGTATTTGATGATTATACCCGGAGTTATTATAACGTTTATATTTAACTACATTCCCATGTATGGAATAACCATAGGATTCAGGAATTTTCAGCCGAATCTTGGGTACTTTGAAGGTGAGTGGGTAGGATTAAAATATCTGAAACAATTTTTCAACGACCCGTATTGTTTCAGATTGATCAGAAATACAATGCTGCTTAACCTTTATAGTATTATTTTTGGATTTCCAGCTCCGATTATTTTTGCTTTGCTTCTAAATGAGGTTAATTTTTCTCCATTAAAAAGATTCACTCAATCCATAAGCTATTTACCGCACTTTATTTCTACAGTGGTAATTGTAGGCATACTTATGAAGCTGTTTGCAAGTGATGGGATTATAAATCAATTACTCGACAGCCTTGGAATCAAGCAGCAAAATTTTTTCGGCAATCCTAACTGGTTCCGTCCCCTATATGTTGGTTCTAAAATATGGCAGGATACTGGTTACAATGCAATTATTTATCTGGCTGCATTAAGCGGAATAGAGCCACACCTATACGAGTCAGCTATTATAGACGGTGCTAACAGATTTAAACAAGCCATTTATATTACAATACCAGGAATTATGCCCACAGCTGTAGTTTTGTTAATACTCTCTATAGGCAGGCTGCTTAATGTAGGGTTTGAGAAAGTATACTTGATGTACTCACCTGCTATTTATGAAAAAGCAGATGTAATATCAACTTATGTTTATAGAAGGGGTATACAGGGTTTCGATTACAGCTATGCAACGGTAATAGATTTTTTCAACTCAGTTGTTGCATTAGTTCTGATAACAATTGCGAATACTGTCTGTCGTAAGGTTACAGAAGAAAGTTTATGGTAGGAAGGGAGGAGACTAAAATGAAATACAAGAAATCCTTTGGCAGTTTATTGTTTGATTGGTGTAATACTATTTTACTGATCTTTCTAACATTTATTTTTATTTATCCTTTCCTATATGTACTTTCCGTATCCATAAGCGATTTTCATGCAGTTACACTGGGTCAGGTAAAGTTTCTCCCTGTAGGTCTGCAATTTGATGCTTATAAAGCAGTATTCAAAACAAGTCCTATACCGATGGCTTATTATAATACTATTAAATATGCAGTAGTGGCTACCGTTTTAACGCTTTTGCTAACAAGTATGACAGCTTATCCGCTGACAATCATTGATTTTCCAGGAAGAAAATTTTTCACTATTTACTTTACCATTACAATGTTCGTTAAGGGTGGTATCATCCCTCTATTTCTTCTGATAAAGAGTTTACGTCTATTAAATACTATATGGGCAATTGTTCTTCCGTCATGCCTAACTATGTGGAATATAATACTGGTTCGGACAAACTTCAAAAATGTATCTTCTAGTCTGAGGGAGGCTGCATATATTGATGGGGCTAGTGACTGGCGAATATTGTTTGGAATTATAATGCCACTTTCAAAAGCCATCCTAGTTACAATTGCATTATTTACTGTAGTCAGCCAATGGAACAATTTCTTTGCACCTTTGTTATATTTATCTGATCCTCAAAAAGCACCGCTTCAGCTTGTGTTAAGAAAGATAATAATACCAGACTCCGCTGCTGAAGGAACCATGCAGGGTATGATGAATCAAGCAAAAGGTTCAGTTAAAGATCAGGCAGATATTATCGGATACCGTGAAGCTATTAAAATGGCTGCTATTATGATAAGCATAGGGCCAATAATTTTAGTTTATCCGTTTGCTCAGAAGTTTTTTGTCAAAGGCGTATTGATTGGATCTGTAAAAGGTTAATTAGTTCATTATTCTTTAATTATATGAAAGAGGATCTGAAAAATGAGATTTGAAGGAATAATACCTGCATTTGTCTCTCCATTAAGTGACGACAATATTACCATTAATGAGAATGCGGTATGTAAGCTGATAGCCTACCTTCTTTTAATAGGTGCTGATGGCTTTTATATTTGCGGAAATACTGGTGAAGGTATAGTAATGCAGAAGAATGAAAGAAAAAAGCTGTGTGAAATAGTCATAGATGCAGTAAGAGGGAGAAAACCAGTTATTACCCATATAGGAGCTGTTGATCTGAAAACGTCCATTGATCTGGCATTGCATGCGGAAAGGGCTGGCTCCAATGCTATTGCATCCGTTCCACCTTTTTATTATAAATACGATGATATAGATATAGTAAACTTCTACAGAGAGTTGGATAAAGCAGTAAATATACCGATAATGGTATACTATCACCCGGCAGCCAATCTTAATATGCAGGCTGAACTCATTTATGAAATATTTAAGCTGGAACATGTAACTGCAGTAAAGTGGAGCAGCAGCAATTATTATGAAATGCTCAGGCTTAAGGATATGACAAATGGTGAAATTAATATAATAAACGGTCCTGATGAAACACTTATCTGTGGCTTAGCAGCTGGTGCAGACGGTGGCATTGGATCTACTTATAATTTAATGACAGCAGAGTACAAGAAACTGTACCAGTATTTCAGAGATGGAGAAATTGATAAAGCCAGGCAGATGCAGTGCAAGGTTAACAGAGTGACAAGTGTTCTGATTAAGCATAATGTAATACCTTCTATAAAGACAGTCCTTAAATCTTTAGGCTTTGATGTGGGAGATGCTACCTATCCGATGCCTAAAATTGAAGGCAATGATAAGGAACTGCTTATGGAGGACCTTAAAAAGGCAGGCTGGTTTGATGATTTTGAAATGGCAAGCCTATTAGGACAAGCATAAGCAATTAAATCGAACGCTTTAATAAATTGAACCGTACTCTTTTTAATATACAGCAAATATAAACAATACTATAAACAGAAAGGAAATTAAGTATGAATAGGCTTGATTACAGTACACTGTTGCAACTGAAACGTTGGAATACACCTACTATATACAATGGTTGGGAGATAATAACTAAGCATGATAGAACAAAAGGTTATTTCAATGCAGAAGAAACAAGGGATTTTATGCCTCAAATGGGGCCTATGGTTGGATATGCTGTCACGGTTGTCATAGAACCCAGCAATCCAAAACATGCTGAACATAATCCGGATGCTTGGAATGAATATCGTAAATATGTAGCAAGTATTGATGGCCCGAAAATAGTCGTTGTACAGGATCTGGATAAGCCAAATTTCGTAGGAGCGTTTTGGGGCGAAGTAAACAGCAATATACACAAAGCTCTTGGATGTGTTGGCACGATAACTGACGGGGCTATTCGGGACATTGATGAAATGACAAATGCAGGCTTTAAAGCTATTGGCAGCAGATTGTGCGTAGGGCATGCTTATTCTACACCTGTCAGATGGGGCTGCGATGTAGAGGTTTTTGGTGTCACAGTAAAACCAGGCCAGCTAATACACGCTGACAAACATGGCTTCATGGTAATACCTGAAGAAGATGAGCAAAATCTGCTGGAAGCATCAGTATTTATGGATTCAAATGAATGCAATACCTTGATAAATGCCGCCAGGAGCACAGCTGGATTGTCTAAGGAGCAAATCTTAGAAAATCTAGTTAAAGCACAATATGATTTTAAACGTGCTGTAAAAGAAAAATTTGGCATTAAAGGTGAATGGTAGTATTTTCAAATATGTATCTTATGTAATTTAGCGTAGAAGGATGATAACAGATTGAACAGCAAGGGAAATGATAATTTAATTAATCTTGCTCACCGCGGGGCTAGTGCCTATGCTCCGGAAAATACACTTGCTGCATTTTACAAGGCTGTGGAATTAAGGGCTGATGGCATAGAACTGGACCTGCGCAGTACCAGGGACGGAAAGATAGTAATTTTTCACGATCCTGAGATTTCAAGGACTACAAATGGTAGAGGAAAGGTAAGAGATTATAACCTGGAGGATCTGCTGGAGTTTGATGCAGGCTCCTGGTTCAGCGACATTTACAAAGGTGAGCGTATAGTTGAATTTGAAAGCTTTTTATTTTATTTTGCCCGAAGAGATTTGCATTTTGCTATTGAATTAAAGGATGATGGATTGCAGGAAAAGGTATCGTTTTTAATAAAGAAGTATGATATACAGGACAGAACCACCATTTCATCCTTTAATATAAGGTATCTGACTAAGACAAAGGAAGTTCTTAATGGTGTTCTATATGCATGGATGGTTAGAAGATTCAACATGAAAATTATAAATTTAGCTAAAGAAGCGGGTATAGATCAGATATGTCCCCCAGCTCCAACAGTTGATAGTAACGTGGTAGATTGTTTAAGAAATAATGGATTTGAACATGTAAGGGTATGGAAAGTTAAAGATATAACTCTGATGAAGAAAATGATAGATATTGGTGTAAACTCTATGACTGTTAATTGGCCCGACCTGCTCAATATTGAATTAGGACGGGTTTAAATATGGAAGGCTTCTGGATGCCACAGACAATCCGGAGAATCTCTGGCAGGAAAGAAGGTCAATATTGTACATGAATAAGCAGTAGGCAATTTTTGCCCGGAAGAGTGGTCAGATAATGAAAATTATAGCTCACAGATGCGGTCCGGGGGCACATCCCGAACAGACAATAGCAGCAGCTGCTTATTCGCTTGAATTAGGGGCAGATTATGTTGAAATAGATGTTCGGTTTACCTCTGACAACATTCCTGTGGTTTGTCATGATAAGAAGGCAACCCGTTTATTCGGCTTGAATAAGAACATCTATGAAATGACTTCTACGGAATTTTTGTCACTTCGCCATTTAAGTGATAGACGATATCGATCACATTCCTTGGACGATGTTCTTGACTGTAGAATTGCACCAATTCTGCTGCATTGCAAGGTGTCAGGTCGGTTTATTTATGATTTATTGTACTGCCTGCGCAGACATAACTATGAGAATAAAGTGGTTATAGGAGTACAGTCTGCTGATGATGTCAGTATAATTAAAAATTATAATTCTGATATTCAAACCCTGGCCTTTATGCAAAATCACAATCATTATAAACTGTTTATTCAAAAAGGAGCAGATGTTATACGTCTATGGGAGCCATGGGTAACTGCCAGGGCAGTAGATAGGATTCACAAAGCTGGTTGCAAGGTTTGGGTGATGGCATGCAATGTTATTAGAGGAGGTATAGGGTATACTTCTGAGAAAAAGCTGCATTTATGGGCTGACATGGGTGTTGACGGTATGCTTGTTAATGATGTATGCTGGGCCTTGGAAGTAATCAGATCTTAGTTGGTTTGCTTTCCATGCTGGTGAATCTAAATTCACACCCCGCATGGGGATGGATGATTTGTTAATAAATAATAAGGGGGAACTTGTCTGGAGACTTTTTGGTATAATATTAAGGAATGTTATGTGTGAGAGAGGAAGATAGATGAAGATTCTTGTAACTGCATTTGAGCCATTTGGAGGAGAAAGCATTAATTCCGCTCTGGAAACCATGAAACTATTGCCGCAGTATATAGGAAACATACAGATAGTGAAAAGAGAAATTCCTACAGTATTTCGCAAATCAATACAGGAAGTCTGGAAGGCAATGGAACAGGAGCATCCGGATCTTGTTATATCTTTAGGACAGGCCGGTGGACGCAACTGTATCTCTGTAGAAAGAATAGCAATAAATGTGGATGATGCCGGAATCCCGGATAATGAAGGCAATCAACCCATGGACAAGCCTATATTTGAAGATGGTGAAAATGCCTATTTTTCAACTCTTCCCATAAAAGATATGATAAATGCCATTAATATGGCAGGAATCCATGCAGAGGTATCAAATTCAGCGGGCACATATGTATGTAATCATTTGATGTATGGGGTATTATATAGAATTCATAAGGACAATATGAATATAAAAGCTGGTTTTATACATGTACCTTATATTCCTGAGCAAGTTGCAAACAAGCCCGGAATACCGTCATTGCCACTAAATGATATAGTCACTGGTATCAAATCCTGCCTATTATTATTTAAATAAATGTTTTTATAAATAAGGCAAATAGGAGAACCTGCTGCTCAAGCAGGTTCTCAGCTTGTATTAAGCTTTATACATCAAATGGCTGTTTCCCGACCCGGTGCACGCATATTTCGTCTATTACTGCATTTCCTCTGCTTTGAAGAAGGAAAAGAATAATATCAGCAATTTCTTCCGGTAAAATCATGCCTTCTTCCTTCAAGTCCGGGCGGACAACTTTTACCATATCCGTATATACCCCGCCTGGGCTTATTATATGTACCCTGATGTTCTGGGTATAGACCTCATTTGCCAGTGTTTTTGTGAATCCAATCAATGCATGTTTTGATGCTGCATAAGCTGCCTGGTTGACATATCCTTTATGCCCCACAACCGATGCAATATTTATTATAGCCGCATGATTCGACTTGCGTAGATATGGCAGTACTTTTTGACAGAGGATAAAGGGAGCTCTGACATTTATGCTGAATATCCTGTCAAAATCAGCCTGGGTGGTTTCTTCAAACGGTTTGTTAAGAGCTATACCTGCATTATTTATTAAGATATCAATTTGCCCAAAGTGACTTGCTATTTTTTCTATGCAGTTTTCGAGAAAATTGAAATCTGTAAGATCGCCGGGCAAAACAAAGACTTCAGCTCCGCAGTCTTTGACTAAACAAGCGGTCTTTTCAAGCTTTTCGATATTATTCCCCCCGCACAAAGCAATTCTTGCGCCCTCTTTTGCTAAAGCCTGTGCTGCAGCTCTTCCTATTCCTCCGCCACCGCCTGTTAAAACAATTGTTTTACCTTTCAATGATGCTTTCATATAACAATTTTCCTTCCTAAAAATATTCGATACAAGTAATTATACCATAACCTTCCCCGAAACATTGCTGCATAATATGCCATATTAAAGACTTAGAAATTTATCGCTTTATATTAATGCTTTATTAGAATGAACCAATATGATATACTGATATTATGCTGCTTGGATAGGCCGGATAAGAATTCTGGACAACTGATTTCATGTGCGACATAGGCAATATTCAGCTTATATTGAATATATGAAATCTTAAAAATAAGCGGACTATACAGGGATAGCTTTAGAATACATAGGAAGGTAATTATATAATGAAAAAATCTGTCTTGCTTCTGCTGGCTACTTCAATTCTATGGAGCAGCGGCGGGCTGCTAATCAAGCTCGTTGATCTGAACCCTGTTGCTGTTGCGGGATACAGGGCCCTTATATCTATATTCTTCCTGTCTTTATTTGTAAATAAATCTGCTTTTAAGTTTTCATGGAATAAAGCTTTTGGAGCAATATCCTATGCTTCGATGACCATACTCTTCGTTATGGCAACAAAAACTACAACTGCTGCCAGCGCTATACTGCTCCAGTACACATCACCTATCTACATAGCGATATTTGGCGGTTTGCTGTTAAAGGAAAAAACCAGCCTTCGAGACTGGGTTGTGATCTTTTTTATATTTTCCGGAATGATTTTATTCTTCCTGGATGAATTTGGTTCTATAAACTTAATAGGAAATCTCTTCGGTGTTCTGAGCGGAGTAGCAATGGCTTTCAATACCATATTTATGAGAAGGGAAAAGGATGCAGACCCGCTGCAGAATGTTTTCTGGGGCAGCATACTGACTGTAATAATTACCAGCCCGTTTATGATAGTTAATGTGCCAGGCAAAGAAAGCTGGATTGGATTAGCTCTGCTTGGCATATTCCAGTTAGGACTGTCTTATTTGCTTTATTCAATAGCTATAAAAAACATTCCTGCGCTTCAGTCAACTCTTATTTGTTTGATTGAACCTCTGTTTAATCCAGTATGGGTATATCTAACCATTGGCGAAACACCCGGTACGTTATCTATCATAGGCGGAGTTATAATTCTTATCTTTGTTGCATTAAGTTCCATCAAGACAATTAGGGTTGATAATTTGGTGATGCAGCCTCTTCATAAACAGCAATGACTTCATCCACCATTTTTTTGATGTCGAAGTATGTTACCGAAATTAGTCTTGAATCTCTTCTTATAGACTCTAAATGGTCTCTATGCTTATGAAAATACAATATATCCCTGGCAATACGGGTTGGGTCCAGCTTTAGGTAACCATGCTTGAGCGACCCGCTTAGCTGGGGTTGATTGCCATTCTCAAACCATTTTGAATGAACCAGACCTCCATAACCTTCTGCCAGAAGGAAACCGGCATTGCCGCATGCCATTGCTTCACGCAGGGAACGGCCTCTGCCAAATGCTATATCGCTCCATTGCAGCAACGGCAGCGGATCGTGCACCCAGCCGCAGTATTCGATACCATGGGTATTTACTCCGAAGGGATAACCTACTATTTTAGCTTCAAAAGGAATACCTGACTTTTTCAGCTTGTTCAGTGACAAGGACAGGCATTCAGCTCCACGGGCAGCTGATCCGCTGGTTCTTCCAATCCATATAATACGCAGGGGATGGTTTGTTGTCCTGTTTTCATCCGGCTTAAAATATTCTGTATCTATACCATTATAAATTATAGTCACCTTATTATGAAAATTATTGCCGCAGGATTCTCTCACTTCCGGCCCGACTGCTATTATCTTGTCAGCCATCTTCAGTTCAGTTCCATAGTGCCTGCTCCAGTCAATCACTCCATGGAGGGTTATAACAAAAGGGATATGTAGCAGATACTTAATATAAGCAGCATGCTTCAGAACAATAGGGGAATGGGCATGTACAATATCTGTTTCAAGTTCCTTAGCTTTTTCAACTAAGCTGCTGAGGGTATCATAATAAAAATAAGGCACTTCAACAAGAGTCTGCTCAAGGGCTGTCCTGTCTTCTCTCGATACTTTGAATAAACTCATTGTAGCTGAGTTGTATAAAAAACCAATAATAGGGCTGAATCCTTTTTTCTTAAGGTGAACGGCTAAGTCTCTTACATGGGTAAATACTCCGCATTTTGCCATGATGGATAATAATAACACTTGCATTTAGTCAAATCTCCTTTTTCACCATTTATATTAAAGAATATTACTCTGATGCATTACAGATGAATATCTGTAATGCTGCAGCTTATATAAGATATTCAAAATTAAGAAAAAATGTGATGCATATATGGACAGTATATACTGATAGATATGATATAATAAAATTCATATAGTAATGTTTCTCCAGTGAATGGGTTGTATGCCAGGTTCTAACTGACAGGTGCAAATAGCTGAACCTACTGATGCATTTATTTAAGTTTTGGACAAGCATTTTGGATTAGCAGACAGCTCAATTAACAAACAATCAATTTTAGTATGCAAAAAGAAACGGGAAAATAGGAGAGGAAGTGGACAAATAATGTGGAATGGAGCTAAATTGGACGAACTATTGACTACTCCGTCGTCCAGGTTGATTGAGGATGCAGCCAGAATCAAAGGTGATATTATGATTTTGGGCGCAGGAGGCAAAATGGGCCCGACTTTGAGCCTGCTGGCAAATAATGCAGTAAAAATGGCCGGTGGAAACCAAAGAGTAATAGCAGTATCCAGGTTTACTGACCCGATTGCAAAAAAGTTATTGGAAGACAACGGAGTAGAAACAATAAATGCTGACCTGATGAGCAGCGGAGCTTTGGATTCTTTGCCCGATGCAGAAAACATCATTTACATGGTTGGAAGGAAATTTGGAACATTGGGGCAGGAACCCTTGACATGGGCGATAAATGTATGGCTGCTTGTAATGGTGGCTGAGCGGTTTAAAAAATCAAGAATTGTTGTTTTTTCTTCAGGAAATGTTTATCCCATGGTTCCCATTCATTCCGGCGGTGCAACAGAGCAATTGCCTCCACGTCCAAACGGTGACTATGCCATGTCATGCTTAGGGAAGGGAAAGGATCTTCGAATATGCATCCCTGACTTACCAGACACCCGTTTTTATATACAGGTTAAATTATGCTATTGATCTGCGTTATGGAGTTCTTCATGATATTGCGTCCGAAATTATAAACAACAAGCCGGTTTCGGTTCGCATGCCGGTCTTTAACTGCATATGGCAGGGGGATGCCAATGAAATTGCTATTCGTTCTCTGCTGTATACAGGCAGCCCGGCTGTTAAAATGAATATTACCGGTCCGGAAATTATATCAGTTCGATATGCTGCCCAGGAGTTAGGCAGGTTGCTGAACAAAGAGGTTATTTTTGAAGGTGAGGAAGAGGAAAGTGCCTATCTGAGCAATGCATCCTTAGCCATAAAGACATTCGGTTATCCGTCTGTATCTTTGCAGACCATGATTCAGTGGCAGGCAGAATGGATTTTGTCAGGCGGCCGGACTCTTAATATATCAACACATTTTGAAGAAAGAAAAGGGGAGTATTGATGAACGGTCAAAATGCACTGTCTAAATTTCGCGAGGGAATAGTAATACCGGCACACCCGCTGGCTCTGAATAAGGATAGAAAACTGGATGAAAAACGCCAGAGGGTATTAACAAGATACTATTTGCATGCAGGCGCAGGCGGCCTGGCTGTTGCAGTACATACTACCCAGTTTGCTATTCGGGATCCTAAGGTTGGCTTATTTGAACCGGTCCTGCGAATTGCTGCTGAGGAAATGAATGCATATGAGAAAAAGTACAGAAGACCGATATTTCGTATAGCCGGAGTGTGCGGCCCGATCAGTCAGGCAGTAGCGGAAGCAGAAACAGCGCAAAAACTAGGATACCAGGCAGTTCTTCTCAGCCCGGGAGGAATGGCATACCTAAGTGAGGAGGAACTAATTCATCGGACTAAACAGGTTGCTGAAGTACTGCCGGTAATTGGTTTTTACCTGCAGTCATCTGTAGGCGGCAGGGTACTCAGTTATGAATACTGGCAAAGGATTTGCGATATAGAAAATGTTATCGGTATTAAATGTGCATCTTTCAATCGTTATCAGACTATTGATGTGGTAAGGGCTGCTGCCCTGTCAGACCGCAGCGAAGAGATCTCGCTGTACACAGGGAATGATGACAATATCATAATTGACTTGTTAACCAGGTATCGTTTCAGTAAAAACGGAATTGTAAAGGAAAAAGGGTTTGTCGGCGGGTTGTTAGGGCATTGGGCCGTATGGACCCACAAGGCTGTAGAAATATTTCAGAAGGTAAAAGAGGAGGCAGTAAAGCAAGATGTTTCTGCTGAGCTGTTGACTCTTGCAGCTCAGATAACCGATGCCAATTCTGCATTTTTTGATGCTGCCAATAATTTCAAGGGCTGCATAGCAGGAATACATGAGGTACTCAGGCGTCAGGGATTAATGGAAGGAACCTGGTGCATTGACAAGCATGAAACCTTATCCCCAGGCCAGGCTGAGGAAATTGATCGGGTTTATCAAATGTATCCTCATTTGAATGATGATGAGTTTGTACAAGCAAATATTGAAAAATGGCTTAACCTCTGCTAATAACATTCCGGGAGATGTACTACCTGAAAATGCAATAGCTTGCTAAATGTGTTTAAAAATCAGTTAAAAGGCTATAAATTACAATTTTGGAACAAATTCAAATAAAACTTAGTCAATGTCATCAAAGGGGCTGCCTCTTAACCATTAACAATAATGCATCCCAGTGGCCTTAAATAATTTAAAGGATGTGGGTTAAATGGAGAGAAAAAGGATACCGGAAAAAGCAAAATGCGCACTATTGCTGAGCCTTATTTTGCTAAAAAATCAATTAACAATCAGAAAAATTCCCTTATTTCTCCGATTTCAGTGATGTTGGCTCTTGCGATGACCGCTAATGGAGCAAATGGGGAGACCCTTTCTCAGATGGAACAAGTTATAGGCAGGGATATTCACATTGATGAGCTAAATCAACACCTTAAATATTTTTCCAAAAACCTGCCGAATGAAGAAAAGGCAAAGCTGAAGATTGCAAATTCCATCTGGTTCCGTAATGATGAACTTCTTACAGTTGAAAAAGACTTTCTGCAGAAGAATGCAGACTATTATAATGCTGAGATTTATAAAATTCCATTTACCGAGTTAAGCCTGCTTAGTACAGTTAATGATGCCGAATCAACAATAGTAAATGCAGTGATGCCGAAGTTCAGCTATAAATATGATGTTGTGCTTGATGATGTATTAAAAGACTTAGGCATGCCGGATGCATTTGACGAAGACAAAGCTGATTTTTCAAAGATGGGAAAATACATGAGACCTATCACCATAGACAGAGTAATCCACAAAACCTTCATTTCACTGGATGAAATGGGAACAAAAGCAGGAGGGCAACTGAGGTTGCTGTTGAGGACAGTGCTTTTATCGAATCTATAACAGTAAAACTGGACAGACCATTTGTATATGCTATTATAGATAACACTACCAAATTGCCCGTATTTATAGGTACAGTGCTAAACCCTGAAAATTAAAAGAAGTCAGTATAATATTACCTGCAGCGTTACTAATTCAATGACAATAGGACAATCTATTATATATGATAGTTGACGTTTAATATACATTTAGAACCCGCAAATAAAGTAAAAATGCGGGTTCTTTAGCTGTGCACCTGGATAAGCGCAAGTATGCAGAGTAAGGGATGGAATTCTGAATGATTGCGGTATAATAGTGATGGGTTTGCAGGTATCACGTAATTTGCTCAAATATCTTTAGCAGCCGCAGGTAATGGTTTGCTTCTCGCAGAACATGATCGCCAAGCAAAGGTATTATGATGGATCTGATCTTGCAATCAAGCAGTCCCTGAGTTCCGGCAGCTTTGAAGTCCCGAATCCTTTTTGTTGCAGCCAGGCTGTCATCTGTGACCTTTGAAGCCGGCAATGTCCTGTCAATTGCCTGTTTTGCCTCATTTGTCAGTTGATCAAACTCGTTTCCGAAAGCATTAGCAGTTTCAAATAGTGCTTCCTCAGTAGGATCCAGCAGTCCACGGATGAATTTTGCATGTTCCGCCATTATCCTGTTCCAGAATAGCTCCTGTTCCAGAACTTCTCGTTGCTGATTAGGCATTTCCCTGTTCTGCAGCCTCTGAATCATGGATAAATACAGCCGTGCTTCTCGGAGGATATGCTCTATTAATAAAGGATAATTGACTGTAAACATTTTGCATGCCAATACTTCCGATAAAACTGCAGTCTTGAATTGAATAATAGCGTTAACTAATTTGATGGCTCTGTCGTTGAGCATATATATTCTTTGCTCAAGTGCAGGTGTGCAATGGAAGGTGCCGCCGGTCAACCTCATTTCTTCTTGTGTCAGTTGAACAGGAATTCTTATTCCTGTCAGGAAAGACGTAGCCATCTCAGCATTTGCAGTGTACTGGGTTACAACTTCGCCTGACTGCAGGACATCATTGCTGACTACACCGCTGGAAAGTGACACAACCTCTGCAAGAAAACTGTCAAATTCTCTTCTTAGGCTGTCAGCGGTTTGAATGAACCCAGCATCCCTTTGCGTAAAACCGATTTCGAGAAAAAAGGAATGTTCTTTCATTATCCTGGAGAAAAACAGATGCAATTCCAATGATCTGCGCACAAATTCCATGCATGAAATCATATAATATGCCCCCCTGTTCATATTTATACCGGATTATCTTTTTTTGGTAATATTAAAAATAGTATATACTATTGTATGTAAATGCAGCATATACGGTGAGTACAGGAAGACCTTTCTATAGATTAAGTAAATTTGCATGCAATTGTATTTGGTATTGTATAAGGGTTTTCAAAAAAATGTACAAAAAAATATTTAAAATTGTGTTGACAATGATGCAATATGCATATAAAATAAAAATGAAACCGGTTACAAAATTACGATCAGCAAAACCTATGGACTGCCATTATTGATTTGCACTTATTTTATAGATAACTGAATATTTTCCTCTTACTTCGAAAACTTACAGAACAAGCCTGCATTTTAGCTAACCTGTCCATGTCAATCACAGTTAAGAACACAACATATACAATGTATATGTTTCAGGGAGGAAGATCAGATGGCATTTAATACAAAAAACGAAGGCCTGAATATTGAATCCGCACCCCCTATACTAAAAAAGAATAAAAAGAAACCTTTCCTTTTTAAGCTGAAGAAAAACAAATCCTTGCTGATAATGACTTTGCCTGTCATAGTATTCTTCTTTATTTTCAGCTACATTCCTATGCCTGGTATATATTTAGCATTTATAAGATACAACTATAATCAAGGCATCTTTAAAAGTCCGTTTATAGGCTTTGAGAACTTCAGATTCCTGATACAATCAGGGCAATTAGCTACGATTACTATCAATACTGTTCTGTATAATCTTGCATTCATATTGCTTGGAAACTGCCTGCAAATCTTTGTAGCAGTATTGCTGAATGAGGTGGCTAGTGCAAGGTTTAAAAAGATAACTCAGACAGTTATGTTTCTGCCATATTTCATTTCTGCCGTAATTGTAGGTCTCCTGGCATATAACTTCCTGAATTATGATTATGGATTTTTAAATGTCATGCTGAAAAAATTGAATTTAGAGCCTTTGGCAGTTTACTCGACACCTAGTGCATGGCCTTTTATAATAGTCCTGACAAATCTATGGCAGGGGGTAGGGTATGGTTCTATTGTGTATTTTGCTCAGATTACCAGTATAGATTCAGAAATAGTCGAAGCAGCAGCGATAGACGGTGTTAATGCATTTCAAAGGATCAGGTATATTATTCTCCCCTGGCTGAAGCCTACTTTCATATTATTGCTGTTGTTCTCGCTGGGTGGAGTCTTAAAAGGCAATTTTGGTCTGTTCTACAACCTGGTGGGAAACAATTCAACACTGTTTAAGACAACGGATATTATTGAAACCTTTGTATTCCGCTCCTTAATGATCAACTTTAATTTCTCGATGAGTTCCGCTGTAAGCTTATATCAGTCTTTCTTTGGATGTGTACTGGTCTTATTCTGCAATTGGCTGGTTAAGAAAATAGAACCGGATTATTCATTGTTCTAGCCGGGAGGAGGATAATATGGCTAAAAATACCATAAGGCTTGATACATCAAGCTATTTTGTAAGATCATTTGCCTATGCTTTTATATCGCTGCTGGCTTTTGCGTGCCTGATCCCTTTTTTGCTGATGATTGGGACATCATTTACAAATGAGAATGTAGTCAGACAATATGGATTCAACCTGTGGCCCAGAAAATTTGATCTGCTTGCATACAGACTGGTCTTTGAAAACCCTAATCTTGTAATAGGGTCATATGCGGTTACCATAATTATGACCTTTTTCGGGACTGCGATAGGCCTGTTTCTAATCTCCATGGCCGGATATGCATTGCAAAGACCTGACTTTGATTACAGAAACACAATATCCTTTTATATCTACTTTACCACATTGTTTTCCGGCGGATTGGTCCCATATTATCTTTTAATAGTAAAGGTATTGGGCTTAAAGAATAACTATCTGGCTGTATTTTTGCCGCTGTTAATGTCGCCATGGCTGATAATCCTGATGAAAAATTTTACGAAATCCATTCCCTTTGCCATAACCGAATCGGCAAAGATAGACGGAGCAAGCGATTTTCTGATATTTATGAAAATTATACTGCCCATGTCTAAACCGGCTTTGGCCACAGTAGGTTTATTTCTGGCCTTATCTTACTGGAATGAATGGTATAATTCAATGCTGTTCCTGGAAGCCAATGTAAAATACAGACCGCTTCAATTGTTTTTGTATAATGTAGTAAATAAAGTTGAATATATAAGAAATTCAGCTGCCAGTTCCAATATACCACCCATGGATATCCCGCTGGAGACTATGAAAATGGCAACTGCCTTAGTTGCTATAGGACCTATTATGCTTGTCTATCCGTTCATACAAAAATATTTCATTAGAGGAATAACAATCGGAGCAGTCAAAGGCTGAGTTAAAATTCAATAAAACCCCTTTTATAAAGGGTTTTATATAGAACATTAAAAATACTTAAGGAGGGGAAATCATGTTCAAAAGCCTGAAAAATATGACAGCTTTGTTACTTATTGTAATATTGGTGCTTGCAATCTTAACAGGATGCAGTCAAAATGCCGGTCCGGGTGGGCAGCCAGGTGATAAAAGCCCGAGCCCAGGCGGAGATGGTCCTAAAGATGTCATTGATACTTCAGAGTTTGTAGAAGTAGTATGGTATCACTTAGGCGATCCGCCGACAAATGATCAGTTGGATCTGGCAGCTGAAGAATGGAACAAAATACTCAAAGATAAGGTAAATGCTCATTTGAAGATAAACTTTATTGAATGGGCAGATTACCTCACAAAGTACAATTTGCTGCTGGCTACAGGCGAAAACTTTGATATGGTTAATACTGCCTCCGACTGGCTGGATATGTGGCCCAATGCAGCAAAAGGAGCTTTTATGGATATTACCGACCTGCTGCCGGTATATGCTCCGCAGACATGGGCTTCAGTCCCTGAAGAACACTGGGATCAATGCAAATTTAACGGCAGAATTATAACAATACCGGAAGATCAATATACTCAATGGGTAAATCACGGATTCTATTACCGCGGAGACTGGGCAGAGGAATTTGGAATAACTGAGCCTATCCGTGACTGGGATACATTGGGCCTATATATGCAGAAGGTAAAAGATGTAAAAGGCCTTATTCCCTATGATGTTGTAGGAAGCAAGGCTCACGAGCTGCTTGATTATTGGTTTGCCTCATATACAGACTCCATAATGCTGGAAGTTCCGGGCAACATATTCTATTCAAAATCCTATGATGACCTTTATACAGTATACTCTCCCATATTTGAAGATACCATGGTTGAAATGGCTAAGAAGATGAAAGAGTGGGGAGATGCCGGTTACTGGAGAAGCGATGTACTGAATTATACCGGTGATACCCGTGAAGCCCTCAAAGCAGGCCAGACCGGTGTTGATGCACATCATACCCAGACATATGCTTCCTTGAGGGTAGAAATGGATGAAAAGCAGCCTGGCTCCAACCTGCAGATGTTCCCAGTTCATCTCCAGCGCGGAAACAACCTGATTGAGATGAGTATAACTCACGGTGCTCAATCTGTTGCAGCCAGATCAAAAAATCCTGAGAGAGCTTTGATGGTTTATGACCTTATGAGAAACGATGAAACCCTGTACAGGCTACTCAACTTCGGTAGAGAAGGCGTGAACTATGTAGTAGTTAACGGCAAGCGTACAAGACCGGAAGGGTTTGATGAAACAGCTCACAGCTTCTTCTCAAACTTCTGGGGCGGACGTATGGATAAATTTGAGAACGCACTACCTTCCGTCAGGGTATATGACAAGATCGGTGATCTGTATGCTGAATATGATAAATATAAGAAGCCATATCCGTATGCAGGATTTGTATTTGACAAGACACCGGTAGAAACTGAGATTTCCGCATTAAACGATGTTAAGGCAAGACATGTACCACCGATCGTATTTGGCAAGGCTGGAGATCCGGAAGCAGCCGTAGAGGCATTCCGCCAGGAATTAAAGGCTGCCGGCTATGACAAAGTGCTTGCAGAAATTCAAAATCAGATAAACAAGTGGAAGGAATCAAGAAATTAAAGTCAATAAGCTGATTTGGGCCGCCATCCCGGCGGCCCTTTTTAAAATAACTAAAATTACAAATGCCGGAAACGTACAATGCCTGCAGAATAAGGAGGAAGGAAATGAATACCGCTGATACAAGAGGTATATACAATATAAATCTGGACTGGAAATTTCTTTTGGGTGACGACCCTGGAGCATGGCATAAAGGTTATGATGACAGTGGGTGGCGTACAGTAAACCTCCCTCATGATTGGGCAGTTGAGCATCCATTTGATATAAAGCATTCCAGCGGAACAGGATATTTGCCGGGGGGAACAGGAATCTACAGGAAACGTTTTTATCTGCCCAAAGAATTGGAAGGAAAGCGTGTTTATGTAAAATTTGATGGTGTATATAACAACAGCATGGTTTGGTTCAACAGCTATTATCTGGGCAAACGGCCTTCAGGCTATGCTGAATTTATTTATGACATAACAGATTTCGCCTGCTTCGGTGATAATCCAAATGTTTTGGTAGTCCGTGTTGATCATAAGCATGTTGCTGATTCACGCTGGTATACAGGTTCAGGGATTTACAGAAAAGTTACTGTGATCGTAAAAGACAGGATTTGTGTGGATAACTATGGAGTCTTTGTATCAACAAAGGCATTGAGTAAGGATACAGCTGAACTTGACATAAAAGCATCTGTTATTAATACAACTGGCCGGGATGCAGATGTAGTAATAAAGTATTACTTATATGATGATAATAAAGTTGCCTCATCATTGGAGCAGAAACAAATATTATCTCCATACAGCAGTATAACAGATCAGCAAGTAATGATTGTCAGCCGGCCTAAGCTTTGGTCCACAGAATCTCCTTACCTGTATAGATTTGTCACCGAAATTGAAATGGATGGCAGGGTAATTGACAGAGAAGAGACAAGCATAGGCATACGTACAATTAAATTTGATGCAAATAGAGGATTTTTCCTAAATGGGCAGAATATGAAGCTTAAAGGTGTATGTGTCCACCATGATGCCGGCTGTTTAGGGGCTGCCGTAAGAAAAAAGGTATGGGAAAGAAGACTTCTTGCATTAAAGGAAATGGGCTGCAATGCCATACGCATGAGTCACAATCCTCATATGCCTGAGCTCTATGATCTATGTGATTCAATGGGCTTTCTGGTATTTGAGGAAGCCTTTGATGAATGGGAAGGAGTAAAGAACAAGTGGAGTCAGGGGCACAATGTATATCCGCCGGTACATTATGGTTATTATGAAGATTTCCACGACTGGCATGAAAGAGATCTTGCAGCTATGGTGCTGCGCGGCAGAAATCATCCATCCATTATCCTGTGGAGCATTGGAAATGAGATAGATTACCCCAACGATCCCTATTGCCATCCTGCTTTCAAGATTCTGACCGGCAATAATGACGCAAACAAGCCGGCTCAGGAGCGTTTGTATGATGCCAACAGACCCAATGCTGAAAGACTGGTAACAATAGCAAAAGAGCTGGTCTCAATAGTGAAGAAATATGATACTACAAGACCGGTTACTGCAGCCCTGGCATGTCCCGAGCTGTCAAATGTCATAGGTTTGGCTGACTGCCTGGATGTTGTCGGTTACAACTATAAAGAGCACTTATATGAGGAAGATCATAAAAGGTACCCTGAAAGAATCATTATGGGAAGCGAGAATGGAAAAGAACTGGATCAATGGCTTGCGGTTAAAAACAATGACTATATATCAGGCCAGTTTTTATGGACAGGGATAGATTATCTTGGAGAAACAAGAGGATGGCCTTCCCATGGTTCAGAGGCAGGACTATTGGATGTTGCAGGTTTTAAAAAACCAAGCTATTATTTCCGTATGAGCATGTGGTCAGACAAACCTATGGTTAAATTGTTTGCCGGCTATGCAGAAAATTTAACTGATCATAGAAGGTATATTGTATATAATAAAAACCTGACACCATCATGGAATTTTATAGATAATGAAGAGGTAGAGATATTATGCTTTACCAATTGCGTTAAAACAGAGCTGTTCCTGAATGGGCGGTCTTTGGGGACAAAGTATATAAATGATAGTGACAAGGGCTATTTAACTTGGAAGGTTCCGTTTGAAAAAGGGGAATTGAAGGCAGTTTCCACTGATCAACATGGAAGAATGCACTATGATGTATTAAAGACTGCCGGAGCCGGCGTGGGTATTGAGTTGACATGCAATGATAAAGAAATTATAGCAGACGGCTTGGATATAGCCCATGTAGTGCTTAACATAGTCGATTCGGATGGGAATCAGACTTGTCATGCTCAGGACTTAATCCATGTTTCCATAGAAGGACCGGGTATTCTACTGGGTCTGGAAAATGGCAATCTGGAAGATACTATGCCATATGCCCTGCCCTACAGGCGTGCTTATAACGGCAGACTGCTGATTTATATAGGTTCAACAACGGAAAAAGGCATTATACGAGTAAGAGCATACGCTGATAAACTGCGGTCATGCCAGATAGAAATTATAAGCAGATAACCAATAATATTTATCAACTATGAAGATGTTTATACCGAATTTTCATCGTTACAAGTGAAGCATAAATAATAAACAGGTGATTTGGTGATGGGAAGAAATATAACCATATACACAATTGCTGAAGAAGCAGGTGTATCAGTTGCAACAGTATCAAGATATTTAACCGGCAATGCAAATGTTAAGGAGAAAAACCGGCAGAAAATAGAGAAAGTGATAGAGAAATATAACTATAGGCCAAACAGCATTGCAAGGAATCTTTCAAATCAGGAAACAAAAACTATAGGTATATTACTGCCTGATGTCACTGCTCCGTTCTTCGGCATGGTATTCTTAGAAGCCGAAAGAGTTGCTTTTGAGATGGGATACAGCCTGCTTTTGGGCAATACCATGAATGATAATGTTATCACCAATACAAATGTAGAGAGAAGCTATATAGAATTTCTCCTGGAAAACCAGGTAGATGGATTAATAATTCTGGGAGGGCATATAGACAACCTGCATACTGATCCTGAGTATTTCAACAGGATTAAAGCGCTCATTGGGCGCGTGCCTGTGGTAATGGTCAATGGTGAAATAAAAGGTCTGGACTGCTATAATATAAGAACCGATGATACCAAGGGTATAAATCAAATGGTAGATTACCTGGTATCCCTTAATCATGAAAAAATTGCATTTATAGGCGGTTATATGGATATACAGCCTACCATGAGAAGGCTGAAAACCATGTGGAGCGCTATGGCTAAATATGGGATTCAGTTCAACCCGGATTGGTTCATTGAAGATGATTTCAGTGTTCAGGCAGGCAAGGACAGCATGGAAAAACTCCTGCAGATGAAAGAACGTCCTACTGCGGTTATTTGTGTAAATGACCTGGTTGCAGTCGGTGCTTTGCATACTGCTGTCAGGATGGGACTCAAAGTACCGGAAGACATATCCATAGTGGGATTCGACAACACCTACCTGACCGAATGGGTAATGCCGGAGATAACTTCTGTAGATATTCAGCCAAAGCAGTTGGGAAGGATGGCTGTTGAAGTAATGATTGGGCATTTAGAAGGCAGAGAAGTGCCGAAGGATATTGTATTTGACAGCCAGCTGGTTATACGGGATTCTTGTTGCAAACGAGGATCTTAACGAGGATATGCTGATGGAATCCGATATAGATCCTATAGAATGTTATAAAGCTGAAAAAGGTGTTATAATATATTAATTAAGTTTTCAAGGAATATCTTTCATTGATCGGAGTGTACGCATGAGCAGAAATATACTTGTACTAATGCATGTTGATGAAGAGACGAAGAGAATGTTTGAAGATAAGGCACCTTCCTGCAGTTTTACATATGCTGACAATAGGACAGTTACAGAGGAAATGATTCAGCAAGCCAACATTATAATTGGAAACCCTCCCGTTAATATGGTTAAAGGCTCACCAAATCTGGAATGGCTGCAACTCAATAGTGCAGGAGTAGGGGAATATATTAATGAAGGGGTTCTCCGGGAAGGAGTAATTTTGACTAACGCATCCGGCGCTTATGGGCTGGCTATTTCTGAACATATGCTGGGAGTATTGCTGCAGCTTTATAAAAATCTTCATTTATATAGGGATAACCAGAATGAATCTAAATGGCAATATATGGGACAGGTGAAGTCAATATACAATTCAACCGCGCTGATAGTAGGTTTGGGCGACATCGGCGGTGAATTTGCCAAAAGAATGAAAGCATTAGGTGCATACACCATTGGAATCCGAAGAACTAATCCCAATAAACCGGAATATTTGGATGAGCTTCATTATATGGATCAACTGGAAAACCTTCTGCCTAGAGCAGATATAGTGGCACTCAGCCTGCCTTCTACACCAATGACCTATCGAATCATTAACAGGCATACTCTGGCTCTGATGAAAAAGGATGCGGTTCTGATTAATGTAGGCAGAGGAAATGCCATTGATACTGAAGCGCTGTGCGATGCACTTGAAAACGGGCATCTGCTGGGGGCGGCCCTGGACGTGACAGATCCGGAGCCATTGCCGGCAGACCACAGGCTTTGGAAGATTAAAAATGCAATTATTACACCTCATGTTTCCGGTGGTTACAGTTTACCGGAAACTAAGAACCGGCTGCTGAAGATCTGCTTATATAATCTGGAAGCTTTTTTAACCGGCGGCCAGTTGAAAAATGTAGTAAGCTTTAGTGCAGGATATTGAGTCAGAAGCGAAGGCTAAATATAATAAGTGGGATTTTAGCCTTTGACAGGCAGCATGGTTATCTGAAGAAAGGCTCTGTGCTTTACAAAGCATGTTTAATATAGTAAAATTAGTTTTATAAAGGGCTCGGTCATTTTGCAATGCCTGAGTCTTTTTTATGTTTATTATCATATAAAATTTGAAAAATACTGTTATATATACGATATATAAAAGAGAAGATGTATACAAAGCAAAGATGCAATAGTTTTATCGAATATAAAGGAAGAGAAGCTTCAGATGTTTTATAAAAATTATGACATGGATATGAGCAGCGGACCGCTGTTTGGCAAAATCATACTGTTTTCTTTGCCTATTATAGCAATCAATATTCTGCAATTATTGTTTAATGCTGCAGATATGGCCGTAGTAGGGCTTTTCACAGGCAGACAAGCTCTGGCTGCGGTAGGTGCGACCGGCCAGTTAATCAGTCTTATTGTCAACTTGTTCATGGGTTTTTCAGTAGGCACCAGTGTAGTAGTTGCCCAGGAATACGGTGCCGATAAGCATGCTGATGTAAGCCGATCTGTCCATACATCTATAGCAATCAGTATTATAAGCGGTTTTATTGTTATGATCGCGGGATTAATTTTTTGCAAACCGCTGCTTGAGCTTATAAGTACCCCTCATGACATTTTCGATCTTTCATTGCTGTACACTAAAATTTACTTTTTAGGAATACCTGCCGGTATGATATACAATTTTGGCGCAGCCATTTTACGTGCTGTTGGTGACAGCCGACGTCCAATGAACTATCTTATAATTTCAGGGGCTGTAAATGTTGTCTTAAATTTGTTATTTGTCATTGTATTTCAGATGGGCGTAGCAGGTGTAGCATGGGCTACTGTAATATCCCAATTCATTGCAGCACTGCTCGTTGTAATCTGCTTGTACAGAAGCCATGGTTCAATACAGTTTATACCTAAGCAAATGAAAATAGACAGACAAAAATTGTTAACGATTGTGAGAATCGGACTTCCTGCAGGTCTTCAGAGCACGTTGTTTTCCATTTCCAATATGGTGGTGCAGTCTGCAATCAATTCCTTTGGCTCTGTAATGGTGGCAGCCAGTTCTGCAGCAGGTAATGTAGAAGGCTTTGTAGGCACCACTATGAATGCCTATTACAATGCAGCCATCACCTTTACCGGACAGAATATGGGTGCAAAAAAGTATGACAGGATAGACACCATTGCCAAGATATGCACCGTATTGATATTTGCTACCTGGATTATAGTCGGCGGTTTGACAATGTTGTTTGGAAGGCAGCTGCTTCGCCTGTATACATCTGATCTTGAGGTTATTGAACTGGGAATGCTTCGTATAAAAGTAATGATGATAGCATATTTCACCTGCGGCACCATGAATGTATTTCCGGGATTAACCCGTGCAATGGGTTATTCCGTGCTGCCTATGCTTTGCACTCTGGTAGGAGCTTGTATTTTGAGAATAATTTGGCTGGCAACTGTATTTTCCATGTATCCTTCAGTTGTTACGCTCTTTGCCTGCTATCCTGTTACCTGGGCTATAGCTGGTATAGGCCAGGTGCTTTGCTTCTTCTATGCGCGGCACAAGATTCGCAAGGATAGTACATCGGCAGTACAGGCTGATTGTACAGTGAGTATATAAATAATTGATAAGGGAGGAGTTTTTATGCCTCTTGAAATTATCAGGAATGATATAACCAAGGTTAATGCAGATGCAATTGTCAATGCTGCAAACCCCACCCTGCTGGGCGGAGGGGGAGTGGATGGTGCAATTCATAAAGCCGCAGGACCGGAACTGCTTAAAGAATGCCGTACCCTTGGAGGCTGTAATACCGGGCAGGCCAAGATAACCAAAGGCTATAAACTGCCGGCAAAGTATGTCATTCATACCGTCGGACCTGTCTGGCAGGGCGGCGGTTATAACGAAGAAAAGCTGCTGGCTGACTGTTATCGCAATTCACTTGCCTTGGCAAAAGAGTACGGACTTGAAAGCATTGCATTTCCTTTAATCTCCTCAGGCGCATATGGATACCCAAAAGATCAGGCTCTTAAGGTTGCAATTTCTGTGATAGGTGATTTTCTGTTGAAAAATGAAATGACAGTGTACCTGGTAGTATATGACAAGTCATCATTTAGGCTGTCTGAAAAATTATACTCATCTATTAAGCAATATATTGATGACAGGTATGTGGATGAGCATCATGTTAAACGCATAAGCAGGCATATTGCCTATAATGCTGCCGAAGACAGGAAAATAGCAGAAGATAATATACAGTTAGAAAGTTTCACGTTATTTGAAAGTGCACGTACTCTTGAAGAACTTGTTAACCAAACAGATGAAACCTTTTCTCAGATGCTGCTTAGATTGATTGATGAAAAAGGATTGACGGATGCACAGGTTTATAACAGGGCAAACATAGACAGAAGGCTGTTCTCGAAAATCAGGAATAACATTGACTACAAACCCAGCAAACAAACGGTCATTGCATTTGCAATTGCGCTGGAACTGAACCTGGATCAAACAAAGGACCTTTTGCTGAAAGCCGGGTATGCATTATCACGCAGCAGCAAATTTGATATTATAGTAGAGTACTTTATTAAAAATGGAAATTACAATATATTTGAAATAAATGAGGCATTGTTTGCGTTTGATCAGAAGCTGCTGGGAGCATAGCTATTATTACATAATCTTTAGCTATGAACAAACATATCGTATTGTAAAATGTCGCTTATTAGGCGACATTTTTGCTTTCAGGAAATGTTATCCTATGGTCAGAAAACAAATTGACCGGAGGATGATATATATGAAAAAAGGTTTAACCGAACTTGTTTTTATCCTTGACAGAAGCGGATCCATGAGCGGCCTGAAAAATGACACTATTGGCGGCTACAACGCCATGCTCGAGAAGCAGAGGAATGAACCCGGCGAAGCTATTATTACCACAGTATTGTTTGACAATGAATATGAACTGCTTCATGACCGCATTAATTTAAGGGGAATTAAACCTATTACAGAAAAGGAGTACTATGTGAGGGGTGCCACCGCCCTGTTGGATGCCATTGGAAAGACAATTCACAAAACTATTAATGTACAGAAGCATACATCTGATGATGAACGGGCAGAGCGTGTTATGTTTGTAATCATTACTGACGGGATGGAAAATGCCAGCAGAGAATTTGATTATAAAACCATTAATGCCCTGATAGAACAGCAAAAGAGCTTGTACGGATGGGAATTTCTATTTCTTGGAGCAAATATTGATGCCATTGCCACCGCTAAGCGTTTTGGCATAGATGAAGACAGGGCGGCAAATTACATGGCAGACAGTGCGGGGACCAGGCTGAACTATTGTGTTCTGAATGAAGCGGTATGTAATTTCCGTGCCGGCAATGCCATATCCAGGGACTGGAAAAAGAAAATAGATGAAGACTTCAAAAAGCGCGGCAAGTAAAATGCCGTCAGCTAACTTGTAGAAAAACGAAAGGCAGATATCACAGGATATATGCCTTTCGTTATGGTTATTTCCGCATTAGCTTGGTAAATACAAGTTTTCTTTTTAGCATTCTAAGTACGAGTTTTTCTAAGATTTTCATTAAAACTCGTTACCTTTTAATCAGCAGCACAGACAGATCATTTACATTGGTGCCTGTAGGACCTGTGATGATAAGCCCGTCACATGCTTTCAGTGCATTGTAGGCATCATTGTTCTCCAGCATATTGAAGATATCAATGCCTTTGTTGGCCAGCACTTGTTTAGTATTGCTGTCAACATATCCACCGGCGGCATCTGTCGGGCCGTCGGTGCCATCGGAACCTACCGAGAAAACAGCAACATTATTAAGTCCTGATATGCCTATAGCAGAGGATAGGGCCAGCTCCTGATTTCTGCCCCCCTTGCCTGTACCCTTTAAGTGCACTACAGTCTCGCCGCCTGCTATAAAAGCAAGGGATTTCGCTGAGTTATTATGATATTGTGCAATGGAGGCCAAAAAGCTGCCGGCTTCCCGCGCTTCACAGTTAAGGCTTGCTGTAAGTACAATCGGTTCATACCCAAGCTCCCTGCATGTCTTTTCAGCAGCTGCACAGAGCTGGGTTACGCTGCCGGTAATCCTGGTTGTTACATTGGTTATTGTATCAGGTGTTTCTATTTTTAATAAGCTTTCTACTTCTTCAGGTACTTTGATATTATATTTTCTGATTATCTCAAGCGCTTGTTCACTTGTAGAATGATCAGGATAAGCTGGTCCCGAGGCAATCATATCCAATGGGTCGCCTATAATGTCGGACAATACCACCGAAAATACATGAGCCGGTTCGCAAAGCCTTGCGAATTTGCCTCCCTTGACTGCAGATAACCGTTTTCGGATTGTATTCATTTCTACTATGTTGGCACCGGAAGCCAATAGTTTCTTTGTAAGGTCTTCCAGCATATCTTTTGGGATAAGAGGCTTTTCAAAGAGGGCTGATCCGCCGCCGGAAATTAAGAACAGTACCTGATCGTTTTCAGTAAGGCCCGAAACAAGCTGTATTGCCTGCTCGGTAGCTGCAAAGGAATTGTCATCGGGAATGGGATGCCCGGCTTCATAAATCCTTACCCGGGGCAGTTCTCCCTGGGAATGATGATATTTTGTAATTACAATTCCGTCATGGATTCTGTCTCCAAGAATATCGCAGGCTGCCTTTGCCATGGACCAGGCAGCTTTGCCTATAGCCACCATTACTAATTTCCCGCTTGTGAACTTAAATTCCTGCAAAGCTTTTTTTACAGCTGTATCAGGAAGAGCAGCTGTAATGGCGCTGTCTATTATTTTATAAGCATCGTTTTTCAGACTCATGACTTCACCTGCCTATCATACAACATTTCTTTCGTTTATTATATCCTATTTTTAGAATAAACGCCAAAGCATATGCTTTGGCGCTTTGTAACAGCCTTATTATAACATACATTACCTAATGAAGAAATACAGAATGTATACATTAATTAAGGATGCAATACCAACCACCAGTGTGCCGAGAGTCTGTGTTTTGTAACCGTCTTCAACTTTCATGTTGCCGAAATTGGTTACTACCCAGAAATAGCTGTCGTTGGCATGGGATACAGTCATGGCACCTGCGCCTATTGCAATTACTGTCAGGGCTGCAAGAGCAGGGCTGCCCAAACCTATGGAAGAAAGCATGGGTGCTAAGATTCCTGCAGTGGTTGTAAGTGCAACGGTGGAGGAACCTTGTGCAGTCTTGAGAATTGCAGACAGCAGGAAGGGGAACATCATACCCAGCATGGAGAGGGTTGCAGAGTTCGCCTTAATAAAGTCTACCATGGTGGTATTTGCAATTACATTTCCAAGTACACCACCGGCGGCTGTGATGAACAAGATAGGACCGGTAACTTTAAGGGTTTCGTTAGTGAGTTCATAGAAGTCTCCTGTACGCTTTTGTACCAGCAGCAGGTAGAGAGCGAATAAAACGCCAACGGCTATAGCAATAATCGGAGTTCCAAGGAAAGTAATTATCGGAACAGACAGCTTGGCCATAGCAAAGGCAGAAGAAAGGCTCATCAGAATAATTGGAACTACGATTGGAGCAAAGGACAGCCAGGCATTCGGAAGCTGGCCATAGCTGGCTACCAGTTCTTCATAAGTTTGAACAATTTCTTCTTTATCTTCGCCCATTTCATCTCTTGATTTTACCTTCTTGCCGATTGCAATAGCAAATATATAGCCGGCTATGAGCGGAAGGATTGATGCGAGAACACCCAAAATAATTACCAGCAGCAGGTTTGTTTCCTGTCCCAAACCTTCATATAAAGTGTTGGCAGCAGCGATCGGGCCGGGTGTTGGAGGAATGAAGCAGTGAGAAATGTACAGTCCCAATGAAAGTGCAATTGTGCTTGCTACGGATGATTTCATTGTACGCTTTACAAGCGCCTTTCTGATTGGGTTTAGGATAACGAATCCGCTGTCGCAGAATACCGGGATGGAAACAATCCAGCCCATTAATAACATTGCCAGTTCGGGATTTTTCTTGCCTACCAGTTTAACGACCGAATCCGCCATTTTAAGTGCGGCACCGGTTTTTTCCAGAAGAGTGCCTATTAATGCACCAAAGATAATAACGATTCCTATGCTTTTAAATGTGTTGCTGAACCCGGTACCGATAACATTGGGAATGTCGGTCAGCGGAATGCCTGCTACTATTCCGAAGAGCAGTGAGACCGCCATGATAGAGAGGAACGGATGAATTTTCAGTTTGGAAATAGCAAAGATCATGAGTGCAATTGCAATGACAAATGCAATAATAAGTGGAATACCAGACATTGAAAAACCCTCCTTTTGATATATTTATAACAATTCTACAAAATATAGAATTATTATATGATTATATTAACTAATATATACTAAAATTATTCGTATGTCAATCAATAACGGAATTTTAGTCAATTAGATATGATTCCAATTATGTAATTATTACAAAAAATCAGATAAATCTTGTACAATACAAAGCCTCCTCGTTTGAGGAGGCTTTTTGGTTTCAGTGTTTCCGACGCGCTATGGTTATATTTCACCGAAGATATTATAGAGCTGAATTTGAACACAATTATATAAGAAATATAGCTACAATTGTAGTTACTACCAACCCGATGATGACAGGCTTCATATTTCGTCTGACAAGATCAAACGGGCTTACTCCGCAAATTGCAGCAGCCGGGATAACAGACCATGGAATGATTGTACCTCCGCCAACCCAAATTGCTGCTATCTGGCCCAGGGCTGTAAGGGTTGCCACGCCGCCGCCAAGGGCAGTAGACATCATTCTGGCCACTGAACCTGCAAGAGTAATACCAGAGAAACCTGAACCGTCCAAACCGGTTATAGCACCCACAGCTGTGGAGGTTATTGCGCCAATTGCTTTGTTTAACGGAACGCTATTGGCAAGGGCAATGCCCAGGTCGTTAACCAATCCTGTTGAACCTGCAGGCAGTACTTCTCCGAATAAATGGGTAAAGGCTGAGTCACCCAGGTAGAAGAAAGCTGCAATTGGAATTACAGGCCCAAAGATCTCAAAACCAAACTTCAGTCCTTCAATAAAATGTGCTGTAATTTTCTCCAGTCCTTTATTTTTATATGCAAACATGGAAATTAGAATCAGTATGAACATTGATGTTCCACCAACAAGCGCGGTAGCATCTCCGCCCTGGAGCTTCAGCAGATACATTGCAGCCAAATCTGCGGCAAATAATATTGGGATTAACGCTGCGAAAACACGTCTGGCTGTTTTGGAAAGAACAGCTTGCTCAGTTTGATTTTCATCGGACTTTGCTGTATTGTTTTCATCTCTTAGAAGATTTGTGTCCATTGGAAGGCTGCCTTTTTTCAAATCATAAAGCAGATACAAAAATGCTGCTATGGTAGTAACAACTCCCATAACGATTACCAAAGGTACACTTGCAGAAATTACATCTCCGACCGGAATTCCGGCACCATCAGCAGTCAGCTTGGGTGCCCCCTGGATAATGTAGTCGCCTGAGAGTGCAATACCATGACCAAATAGATTCATTGCCATGGCTGCTCCAATAGCGGGCAGCTTTACCCTAAGCGCTACGGGCAGCAATACCGCACCCATTAAGGCAACAGCCGGCGACGGCCAGAAAAACCATGAAATTATCATCATCAGAATTCCAATGACCCAATAGGCCAAGGCCGGGGTCCTTATCAGTTTAGTAAAGGGATATACCATAACTTCATTGATTCCTGTTTTTAACATGACCCTGCTCATGCCTGTAATAGCAGATATTATGAGTATAGTGCCCAGCAGCTCTGATATGGCATAGATAAAGCT
>DUSN01000039.1 GCA_012842605.1 Clostridiales bacterium | reverse complement strand
CTTCCCTTATTTTATAGCCGATCTTCTCATTGCGCAAATCGCTTTCCGCCCGGATATCGCTGTCAAGGAAGTCATTCATTATCCCGGCAATATACTCATTGGACCTGTCAGTAATGGACAGAACCTTAACCTGCACCGGTGCAAGCCATGCAGGGAAAGCTCCTGCAAAATGCTCGGTAAGGATAGCAATAAATCTTTCTATGCTGCCAAATACCACCCTGTGAATCATTGCCGGCCGATGCTTTTCTCCGTCCGGGCCCACATAAGTCAAATCAAAGCGCTCCGGCATCTGGAAATCAAGCTGGATTGTACCGCATTGCCAGGTACGTCCAAGGCAGTCCTCAAGATGGAAGTCAATCTTGGGTCCGTAGAATGCACCGTCTCCTTCATTAATCTTGTAGCTGATGCCTTTTTCTTCCATAGCTTCCTTCAATGCGTTGGTTGCCCTGTCCCAGTCTTCCTGGCTGCCCATTGAATCCTCCGGCTTGGTAGACAACTCTACATGGTATTTAAATCCAAACAGGCTGTAGAAATAATCCACCAGGTCGATTACTCCGATAATCTCATCCTTAATCTGCTCCGGCAGCATAAAGATATGGGCATCGTCCTGGGTGAAGCAGCGAACCCTCATCAACCCATGCAGCACACCGGACAGTTCATGACGGTGAACAAGACCAAGCTCGCCTACCCTCAAAGGCAGATCCCGGTAGCTGTAAATCCTTCTTTTGTATACAAGCATGCTGCCCGGGCAGTTCATAGGCTTTACAGCATAGTCTGCTTCATCAATTTTGGTAAAATACATATTTTCCTTGTAATGATCCCAATGGCCGGAACGGAGCCACAAATCCCTGTTAAGGATTATCGGGGTCTTTATTTCCTGGTATCCCCTTTTGGTATGCTCTTTTCTCCAGAAATCCTCTAGTTGATTTCGGATTATCATACCCTTTGGATGGAAGAACGGAAAACCAGGGCCTTCCTCCTGAATGCTGAACAAGTCAAGTTCCTTGCCTATCTTTCGATGATCCCGCTTCCTGGCTTCTTCAAGACGAGCCAAATATTCATCCAGCTGGCTTTTCTTTGGGAAGGCAATCCCATATATTCGCTGCAGCATTTTATTCTTCTCGCTGCCTCTCCAGTATGCTCCGGCTACACTAAGCAGCTTGATAGCCTTTACGGCACCGGTGGAAAGTATATGGGGCCCGGCACAAAGGTCAGTAAAATCACCCTGGCTGTAGAAGGATATGACTGCATCCTCCGGAAGATCCTGAATGAGCTCAACCTTGTAGCTTTCTCCTTTCTCTTCCATTAAACGGATGGCTTCCTCCCTTGGCAGCTCAAATCGTTTCAGTTCCAAATCTTCCTTAACAATACTTGCCATTTCCTTCTCAATGGCTTCAAGGTCCTCGGTACTGAAAGGGTGATCCACGTCAAAATCATAATAGAAACCATTATCAATTGCAGGTCCAATTGCAAGCCTGGCATTTGGAAACAGTTTCTTCACAGCCTGGGCCAGGATATGCGAAGAAGTATGCCAAAATGCCTTTTTTCCCTCCGGATCATCAAAGGTTAATATATTTAAACTGCAGTCTTCATGGATTTCCTTTCTGATATCAGTAGTTTCCCCGTTCACCTCTCCTGCCAATGCTGCTCTTGCAAGGCCAGGGCTGATATCCTTTGCGATGTCCAGCACCGTCATGCCTTCAGGATATTCCTTGACGGAGTTATCCTTCAAAATAATCTTCATAAAATAACACTCCTTTCGTCCAGTTATTTACCTAAATATAAAAGCCCCCGTCCCATGAAGGGACGAGAGCTTTACTCGCGGTTCCACCCTTGTTGGCATATAAATGCCCAACTCATTCGGATTTTAACGTATCCACACGAAATGCTCCAAGGTTGGTTTTCAACCAATCCTGCCAAGGGATACTTCCAGCCTTTGATATCCCCTCTCTGATGACGGTGCTTTGGTTTACTCGTCCTTTTCAACGCATTTGTCTTAATAACAGTGTATATTAAAAATTATTATAAGCCGCATTAGCCTGGACTGTCAAGCAATTTTAAATGTTTGATGAATTATTTCATAATAAGCAGGAACAGACTCTGTACAAGTCCGATAACAGCTCCAAGAACCCCTCCCAATAACTCTATATATTTAAGTTCCCGGCTGGCTATTTCCAAAGTCAGGCGCTCCACTTCCTCCATTTCCAGGCTGTTGATTCGCTCTTCCACCATGTTGCTTATATCAATTTTCTGCATAGACTGCTCTATCATTTCTCCCATGGAGTTGTCCACGAAATTCTCTACTTCCTGGGTCATAATATCTCTTACACGGCCTAAAATTGCCTGTTTAATACCACTGGGTATAATAGACGGGATCCTGTCTTCTATAGCTGACATTATTCTTGCCCGAATAGTTCGAATCAATTCCTGCCTGTTCTCACCCTGTATCAGTCTGCTGACCATATCTTTTGCAGATATCAGCTGTTCTGCAACAGTGGTTCCGATACTGACAGCTATTTCCGCTCTTCTCTTAGGGATCAGGCCTTGCAGCTCCAGGCCGATCAGCGGTACTCTCCAGGGCCGTATCGGCCTAAACAGCATCTTAACAGCAAGGTAGTTGGTGAACCAGCCAATCAAGGCCCCAACTGCTGTCATTATAATTATATCAATCAACCGTTTTCACCCCTATACGCAGTATTATACCTATTTCATAATTTTAATACATAACTTGTCCTTTATAAATGCATAAATTTTGTAAAAAAACAAAGCACCGGAACAATATTCCGATGCCGCTTGCTAATGCTCTTAAGATGCTTATATCAGCTGTTATTGCCTGGGCACAATCCCTTCCTGTGACATGACAACCTTGCCGCTGAATACATTGTTTATAGTGTTCAAAAGCTCTTTGTTCTGAATCCTGTCAAATTGATGGATAGTGATCTTCCTGGGTGCTATGGTAATCAGCGAGCTGATAAGCAGATCATCATGGCTGATTTCCTTGTCAGTTATTTCCTTGGCCAGATCCTCCAGCATGTCATTGTTAATAACCTGCAGGTTGGAATCAAGCAGTGTATATTTCTTATCCTCACCCATAAGGACATGAACCTCATCCACCTTAGGTTCCTGGATTTCAACAAAGTAGCGGAGAAGTTTGATAAATTCGCTATACTCCTTCTCTATCAGCAGATCGTCCACTGCCCTGTCTACCGCTTCCTCCAGTTCCTGGGTGAAATCCTTCAGACGGAACCTTATAAATCCCTCTAAAATCAGTTCATCATTGTTTTCCAGATGCTCCATAACCCTCTTCCAAACCAGGCTTCGCCATCTGCTTCTAATAACTTCGGATCGAACCGTTGGATTCCCTCCCCACATGATGGCCATGGCATCACGGAGGATTTTATTGCGTTCTTCCTGTCCAAAATAAAAATATTCATCCTGTATTATCTTTTCCACCATATGGGACTGAAGATCTTCCAGAATGATTTCTGAGACCGTATCAGCTATATACTGATGCAACTTCTCCCGTATTTGCTTTATGGTGTCACTGTCATAGTCACAATTGCTGATATAATTAAGGAACAGCAAGTTCCCCGCTTTTCTTTCTTCGATATCCAATCCATCCGGTTTTCTTATTTGAACCTTGCGGACCAGTGCCTCTTTAATGTTCATGTCCCGTTCTTCTACCCCGATGGAAAAAAGCTGCATTATAACACTCCCTTTCCATCCTCCTTTATTCTTTGATTTCCTTCAGAGGAATGATGCTGCCAATATCCGTAAGATTTTTCCCTTTATACGCTTGTATCCTTTTTCCATGTTTGGCGGCAAAGTCGCAAATTTGAGGATAATCCGGATGCTGCTCAATGTCTCCGGCAAAGAACAGTTCATCCGGTCCCGTCATTCCGCAGGTGCCGCCAATAAAGCCATAATTCATACCTTTAAGCATAATATAGCCCGGTCTTATTAGTAACACATCAAAACCACATTTCCGGGCTGCTGCAGCCATACCTTTATCCGAAGTGATCAGGGCATGCTCGTTCAGGATTGCTGCCGAGCATTTCGAATAGCCCTGGTTAACATGAACCAATTTCACACCCAGGCTCAATAACAAATCCCTAACAACAGGATCGGTATAGGCTGTATTATGAAGGGCAAAATCCCCAATTCTTGCTACATTATATGCAATGTCATTTGGATAGTTTCCCTCAAGAGTAGTATTCCCCGTGATGATTTCAAAGTTATGTTGTATTAATTGGTTCTTCAGTGACTCACTTGCATTAGGTGCCAGAACTATCCTTCTGCCGCCGATATGATGACATTGAATATCCGGATGGCATGATATGGAATCATATAAAGCATTGCAAGGCGGCACTTCAATCAAATCCACACCCTGATTTCTCAAATGCTGCTTCATCTCAAGGTCCATTCTGCTGTCAATCATGGCAAGGCATACTTTTTCTGAAGGAAGAAACGGCATGTCCACAAAATCAATCATTTTTGCTTCTCCATTCGAATTTACAATTATTTTTTGCTTTTTTTAATAAGCCACTACATAATTTTAACGGAAAAAACAGAAAACCGCAGTAGAAAATTCCTGCGGTTCCGTACAATAGTTTAATTAGTTCTTATTTCTGTTCTTCCTTATTATCATTTAAGTTCTGATTTTTTTGAATAATCGGCTGTACCGATACATTTTTACGATCTTTTCTGCCAATCAGCCGCAGCAATCCGTAAACAATCAGTACGAATACCCCCAGCACAACCAGGAAAGGTAATGCGCCAATAAGGAAAAGCAGCAGATTCTCCAGCATCTTTGCAACATTTTCTATTGATCGGTTGAAAGCTCTGGCAATCTTATCCCAAAGAGTTACCGGCTTTTCTTCAACTTTCTTAATTTCCTCCACCTCTCGAACATCAATCTCTAAGGTGGAATAAGCTACCAGGTTATCATACTTTCTTAAGGTGCCTGTCAGGTTTTCAATTTCATAACGTACAGATGCTAATTCACGTTCCAGCTCTAATATGTCGGAAAGAATTTCTGCCTTTGATAATAGGGTTAACAAGCGTTCTTCCTGAATGGTAAGCGACTTCAGCCTGGCTTCGGTGTCGAAATATTTTGAAGTAACATCCTCTCCCCAGCTTTCACTGCGAGTGACATTACCCAGTTCACCAACATCGGTCATAAACTGTTCAAACCGGTTGCTGGGAATTCTGACTTTATAATGGGCACTGCGCATAGGCTTGCTTTCCGCATCCTGCCTGGACCAGCCCTGAATATTTGATGATGCTACAAAACCGCCTTCCTGCTGCACCCTGCGTTCTATTGCAGACGTGGTTTCTTCAAAATCCAGGGTTTCTATAGACATGTAGCCGGATTTAATGATCTTTGAGCCCATCTGGTCAGCCAGTTCTGCCGCATTGATACTCCTGCTGACATCGCTCAAGTATCCATTATCTTGAGGGTCGCCTGCAGGCTCATCAAATGATGGTTTTTCATAGTCAGGCCCTTCAGCCGGTGCGGCAGGAGCGGGAGCAGCACCTCCCCAATAGCCGCCATTATTGCCTCCCGGGCTGGTGTCATAATCTGCTTTGTCCTGTGCAGATTTGCTGGCGCAGCCTGCCATTATTGCTGCTATCAGAATCAGGGATACAAAAAGTACTGATAACTTTTTCATTTCACAGCCCCCATATAGAAATTTTTAGTTCCGGCATATAATCTTATGTCTGAACGATATAATACATTACGTTAAATATTATGCAGTACGCCAGCAGCATTAGTTGTTCTATCTTCATAGACGTTTATTATTTCATTTGGTTGCATAACTAAGCATTTTGAGCACATTTTTAACTAAAAAAGCAGGTTGGACCTTTAGCCTGCCCTTGCTGAACTTAGTTTATATCATATGGAAATTCCACATAAGCACCGTCAATACCGGGGTCTTCTGAATAATGGCATCAAATTCATATATTTTGGAGTTCATAGTTTACTTCATCTCAATAGGATGGCGGATAACAGTTTTTAGTTTTTCAGGTGCGGTCTTATGCGGATCACTTAAGTAAATCTCATGATGCTGGCGCATGCCTGACATCACTGTACGATATCCATTTTCATCAATGAATTTTTCCAATGCTGCAACTGTCCTGGGTTCATCGTCATAAGAGCCAATATGCAATACTTGAGCACACAAGCCTTCGGTGAAATCCTCCAGCCGTGCTATTGATGCATCAAGCTCAGGCTTTTTCTTTGATAAGCTCTTCTTTGCGGCTTCAAACACCTCAGGCGTGACAAACTCCGGCTGGCGAATCATTATGATCCAGCTAAACTCGTCCTTTCTGCCGGAAACAGTACCGTTAAAAACCTCATCCTCAAACCACCACAGCCCCTCCAAAGGCGGAACTACATAATCGTAATACCCCTTGGGCTGACAGCTGCTGTTTTTGCTCATCTTAATGGAATAAGACAATCCATACAATACTTTAACAGCAATTTTATAAAATTCAGAAGTATTAGGGTCACCTTTGCCGTTTATCATGATAAAGCGCATTGCGGGCACATCAACAATAGATGGTTTGTCTTTGGGAAGATATAAGTTTTTGTATTCCTTCTTGAAATCAAATGCCGGCATTAAAATCAATCCTTTTAAATTATTGTTGTACATTTAACCTGGCTGCAAAATGATTATGGAAATAATTACTTATTCTGCAGGCACGCAGCATATTCCTTCATGCAGCTGTAATTTTTACTATACCAAGAGTTTGCCCGCATTGACATGACTTTATATATGCTCATTGATAACAATCCTGCTGCCTTTGAGAATCTTAGATGTGCACATAGTTCTATATAAATGATTAAGTAAGAACCATTAACATAGAAAAAGGTATGCCGGACAGTAAAACCATCCCATCATACCTTTATTTCTTTTCAGTTTTTTATGCCTGAAATAAACTACAGTTCTATCTGCCGGTAAACCTCATTTCCATCCAGTCCAGTCCAATCCAGTCCCCCGGATTGGCATTGGAGGTATTAGTGATAACAATCCGGTTGATACGCTGGATTGATGGTACATTAAATGTCAAAGTAGTCCAGTTTACAAAGCGCTGCCCTGCCGGCCTGCCATGCTCCAAAGGAAGCTGGCCCCTGTGAACAACCCTGCCGTTAATGCTTATCGTTGCAGAATAACGCGATACAGAAGTATTATGATCGTCCAGTACCGCCCTAATATTTAGCTGAGCATTCAGCAAACCGGGTATAAAGAAAAACGGAGGTACTTCAAATGTCCATTCTCCCTGAGTTCCGGTATAAAGGATATCTGCATTGCCGCTGGGATTACCATAGTTAGGAAAACCGGTTAGTTCCTTAAACAAAGTCAGGCTTGTAACAGGCGGATTGTTGGATAAAATGGGCTGCATCTGCATTATTTGGTACATATCCTGCATAAAAGGATCGGCAAATACCTGCTGTCTTCCAGTATCATTTCCGCAGCAGGAATCAAAAGGATTCCCGGTATATGGTGTCATTCCCTACCCCCCTTTTTAAATGAGCTATATATATGATATGCAATGGCTGGAGATATCGTTACGTATATGAAGAAATCACCCCTTCTGCCTATACTATAGGATACCAATTTGAGGTTCCTATACCATAGGTTGCAGAAGGGGTGTAAAAACATCCAGTTAATACAGTTTTATCAGCTGATGGTCAGATTTCTGACATTATCAGCCTTTACCTTGATTCCGTCCAGGCTTCCATACAATACTTTAATGTGAATATCATACTTTCCGGATGCCTGGTCCAGTTTCTGTGAGAAAATGCCCCAGGCTTTTCCACAACTGAAGAAGCATGAGAAGTCCTCTTTATTGATAACAGGATGGAATGAAATTTCACCATTTACCAGATCAAACTTAAATCCGCTCAGTGCAATCAGGAGAGCCCAACTTGACATAGACCGGGCATAATGGTTGCCGCATTCCACCTCATTCCACGGATTCCTTCTGATACCATCATGCCTGTCTCTGACAGCCTTAACAATGGTGAGCCCTTCCTCCACAAAGCCTTCAAATATCAAATGAGCTGCTACCTGGTATTCAATTCCGGTCCAAACCTCATCCGAATATACAAACGGGAACCTGGGCCTTCCGCCATATGGCCAGGAGCAAAGCACAAGCCCTTTTTCGTCGTTAAGGGCATATGTCCGCTGGGCATTGCAGTGTGTATAGAAGCTATCAAAGAAATTGTACTTGAAAACAGATCCAATAGCTTTTTTTACATGGTCTTCGGGCAATACATATCCCAGGCCTGCAACATGGGACAGCATTTGACCAAGAAGCTGATCTGACAGGCACCCAGTTCCGTATTGATACTTATACCTGTTCACATCATCTATGACCTGTATGTAATACTCACCGTTCCAAAGCATTTTGTCCATTTTCGCTGACCCTGCTTCCAAAGCCTTAAGATATCTTTCTGCACGATCTGTTTCACCAAGGGCAGCTGCCATCTCCGCACCGGCCTTTAAGGCTCCGAAGAACATGGAGTTGACCAGGCTGTTAGGACCGTAAAATTCAATATCATAAGTATTATGCTGCTGGCTGTCCAGCACACAGTCCTTGTCTGAGTCCCAATAAGTAAAGGCAAAGTCCAATGCCTTCTTTGCATTGTACCATACCTTCCTCAGAAATTCCGTATCTCCGCTCAGCTTCCAGTCGCGATACAGCCGTATGATGCACCCAAGCTGACCGTCTGCTGCCGGATGGAAGTTATTGTTGCCTCCAAAAAGCCTCTTTGTGCGGAACTCCATCTTGCCGGTTTCATCGGTTTCCACGTTGAATTCTGTTAACCGGAAATCCCTCTCTAAAGCAGGGAACAGGAACGCTAAAGTCTGGGCATAATTCCATACATGGGTACAGTTGCCTTCACAGCAGCCTGCGCTGTCAAAGCAGCCTTCCCAGCCAAAGAACTTGCCGTTCTCCAGCCAGAAGCAGGTTGTACTGCGCAGCACGGTAATATTGCTGGAAACGGCATCGATGACATAATCCGGAAGGGTGCTGCTAAAAAGTGCATCATGGAAATCCAAACTACCCTTGTAAAGCCTGTCATAATTGTTCATGGTATACCTGGCAACATCCCATGCATCCTCAAACATAACAGCATAATAGTTCCTTGTCTTCTTGCAGTCACAGGCAGGCCCGCAGCATTCCTGGGACCAGTCATTGACACGGTTGGGAAAATACCATGTCAGCAAGAACAGGAATTCCTTTTCTTCATGGGCTTCCAGCATATCGTAAGCACCTATGCTGCCAATCCGATATGGATTGTCAAAGGATGAAGGCCCTGCAGTGCTTTCATACTCCAGCCTGCCGCTTAAGGAGAAATTATCCCACAGCTCTGTCATAGCATCAAACCAGTCCCCGACATACCAGTTGGGCTTGACGGTAACATTTGGCGCATTTGTTGCCAATGACATGTTTCCGTACTTTAGATGGCTCTTTTCCAATCCGGTGGTGTACATATAAACCCCTGAAAGACTGCCTTCTTTCCTGAACTCATTGGTATTTCCCTTGGCATATTCTACCCTGGGAGCACCGAATGGACTAAAGCCGTTGAACCCTGCAGCATTTGGAATTGAACCAATAACAGTGATATTTACCTTCCTGTCTGTTAGGTTCTTTACCTTGTATTTCAATATGGCACAGGGAATGCCTGAATCCTTCTCATTCAACGGAATAAACGGTGTAAACGCCTCCAATGTGACTTCTACCGGCATATGACTGTCCTTAAGCCTAACCCATACAAAGGGATATTCTCCCCGGAACTCGGAAGACTCAAATCTGGGCAATCCGGCAAATTCTCCTGCTCCAAAACCATGTGACTTTGAATAGGGAGGTAAAATCTGGCTTTCCAGTATTTTTGCTATAGGTTTTTTTTGCTCTTCTTTTGCCCATATGGCAAAAAAGGAATATGGCAAAGAGGTTCCCTTGCTGGGTGTGTTGAATATCTCCCAATCCCGGAATTGTCCTCTTGATCCAATGGATACATTGCCTGTGCCTATGCCTCCCAGCAAAAAGGCCGCTTCCCCATGGGTTCCGTTAAAACTCCGGAAGTTACCGTACGAATGCAACTGTTCTTTTGTAAAAACCTGTTTTAACATGCTTCTCCTCCTTGTAAAAAATAGTGATAAAAGGCATAACAATAGCAGCAAAGCGAGTTTGTAGCATTTGCATGTCAGGATTTCCGAGTTTATAACAGTATATAGCAAGTTTATCCAGTAAGCAAGGGGTGTATTTTTGACATGCTGTAGATTCATTTACCATTATTCCTGATATACCGGATCAGGACAGATTTGATAATTGATCAGCATGCCTACTTTGGAATAAGCACTTGCAATGCATGCAATGCAACACTACAATATTAACTGAATTGGTGATTTACCGGTTACAATAAGCATGAGTATTTAAAATTGCTATAAAGAATCAATTGTCTATTGATATTGGGGAGGGAATAATGTGTCTGAGTTATATTCTCTGGAGCAAATTGCTGCTGACACAGAACAAGCGGTGCAGGAGCTGCTTAAAGCAGCTAAGCTGGAAGCAGGAGATATCCTTGTAGTGGGATGCTCAACCAGCGAGGTTCAGAAGAAGATGATCGGAAGCGCTTCAAACGAAGATATAGGGCGATGCATATATAACAGTATTCAAAAGGTAATAAAGCCACTGGGAATTTACCTGGCTGCACAATGCTGCGAACATCTTAACAGGGCCCTGGTTCTGGAAGCTGATGCTGCAAAACAATACGGTTACCAGCGGGTAAATGTAATTCCGCAGCTAAAAGCCGGCGGAAGTTTCGCTTCTGCAGCCTATGCCGGCATGGAAAAGCCCTATGTTGTTGAATCAATACAAGCAGCAGCAGGCATGGATATAGGGGACACTCTTATCGGCATGCATCTTAGGCCCGTAGCGGTACCGGTAAGAATAAGCATTGATCATATTGGTTCTGCCCACTTAGTCCTGGCTCGAACAAGGCCCAGGTGCATTGGAGGGGCACGTGCTGTGTATGACCCCGCATTGGGCTAAAAGGTGTTGATCACCTCGGATTTGATATGCCGGCAGCATAGCCGGAATTGTAAGACTTAACAGAAACGAGGACTCATATAGTGAATGCAAATCAGCAACTAATAGGAGAAACCATGGATATTGCCTGCAGGGCAGGCAAAATCATACTTGAAAACGGCGGCGAGACCTACAGGGTTGAGGAAACCATGCTGTATATCTGCAGATCATACGGCATGGAAGAAAGCGAATGCTATGCTACACCTACATCAATTATGATATCCATCATAGATGAACAAGGCAAGGTCCACACAAGAATGATGCGGATTTTATCCCGCGGCATAAATCTTTGCAAGGTTGAGGCAGTAAACGAGTTTTCCAGAAGCATAATGAAAAATCCCATACCTATTCCGGCAGCAAAAGCTAAATTGCAGGAAATAAGCGAAACCCCGCCTTATCCGTTGTGGCTTACCATTATTGCAGCCGGGTTGGCAACGAGTGCATTCACAGTCATATTTGGAGGAACGCTTGCTCACTTTTTGTGCGGACTATTAACAGGAGCAGCATTGCGTCTGATTGCCTTGGCTCTGGAACGGATCCAATTGGGTTACTTTACCACAATTTTAATATGCGCGGCAGCGGCAACAATAGGTGGTTGGACCTTGGCTTCTGCAGAAATTCTGCCTGAGTGGTGGATTATAACATTTGCTACAATAATGCTGCTGGTACCGGGGCTTTTGTTTACAAATGCCTTGCGCGACACTGTTGCCGGCGACCTTTTATCTGGAATAAGCCGCGGAGTGGAGGCCTTGAGCATAGCTGCAGCCCTTGGTTTCGGTGCTGCAGCAGCCCTTATGATTTTAAGACTGCTGGGGAGTAGATAATTTGTTTAAGAACGTTTTATTTTCATCAGTTGCAGCAATATCATACGGCATAATATTCAATGTGCAGAAAAGAAATTTGCTGTTAGCAGGAATAAACGGAGGATTAGGCTACCTTTTGTATGCTGTCACAGCAGCCAATGGTTTTGAGAGTCATGTGGGCATGTTCATTGCCAGTCTTGCCATATCCATATTTGCAGAGGTTTTTGCCCGCCTGCGAAAAGCCCCCGCTTCAATTTTTCTTGCTGTTGCCTTAATTCCCCTCGTCCCGGGCGGAACAATGTTCCAATTTGCACTCAATTTATTGGAGGGGAACAATGACCTTGCCTTGGTATACGGCATTAAAACAACACTTGAAGCAGGGGCTCTCGCCATAGGAATAATTATTGTGTCTTCCTTTACCAAAGCAGTTACCCGAATAATTCAAAGGAAGAAATAGTCAGTTATGGATGATTTCCCGTTTCATAGCACCATTTTGCTATTTCTGCAATAAGGTTAAGCGGCATCGGTTTGTTGTATGGAAATTGCACTGCGCCTTTGCTTGTTTTCCATTCTTTTAAACGATCTGCAAAATGCAAAATTGCCTTATCACCCGGATATAATCCAAGATGATTTTTTGCTGCTGCAAAATGAATTATATTATGTTTTTTCCAGTAAGTAGGCATGCTCCATGATATTCGTTCCTCCGCTTCGGGCAAGGCAGCACGCAATGTATCTCTTACCTGATGCAGGATGGGCTGAATGTGTTCAGATTGCGCAGCTATATATTCATCAATTGTTTTAGGCGGCTCTCCGCATGTATGTCTTTGATTCTCCTTATTAAACTCTCTTCCACATTTGGGGCATTGCCACATTATTTTTCAAGCTCCTTTCCTTGCATCTCTTTTCTGTAGAACCTCAATAATGGCATATATAGTCCGCCCTGTACGGTACGGTTCTGGAAACTGTGGTGTATTCCGGTATTGGTATCAAACCAGTCTGAAAACGGGACCCGGTCCGGTGATTCCTGCAAAAATCTCGCCAGAGGTTCTGCGAACACTTCAACATCCTCCGGTCGCTCATTCATTGCGGCACACCACATGATCCAGTCGGATTTTGTGTAGTCCCTGCGGTTGTCCAGCGGTACTCCGTATCGATTGCAATGAGTTTTATACCAATTAAGCTCGTCTTTATAAAAGCTATCCGGGAATAAACCTGAAGCAAATATTATATCCCATACAGAATTATACTTTAGGCTCCAGCTGTCAGGCCTGTCAAAAGTAAGGCGTGTTCTCTGCTCCGATCCTGCGCGCAATAAAATATCATTTGCCATATCGGCTGCTTTATTGTGATATTCTCCTGCCTCCTGTTCTCTTCCTAATGCTTTCAGGAGAATAGCAAATGATTCTATTCCTAAAACTGCCTTTATTGCAAGATTAACATTATGTGAAAGATGACCGGCAAAATCATCGGTACATAGCTGATTCCCCGGATCAGACCCGTTTTTCAGCAAGTATTGCACCCACTTTTCAAATAGCACCATTGCTTCTTTAATAAATCCAGTATATGTATTGCCTCCAAAGGTTAACAATGACGCTGCCATCACAAGCATATTGCCGCATTCCTCCACCGGCATCTGATAATGGAGATCATACAGCTCAACACCAGACGGCATAATATAAAGCTTAGGATAAACATCACCATTAGCCATGTGCAGATTACGGATGGGTTCTGCATTCCCACGCAAACCGTATACCTGTCCGATAACATATGGATAGCGTCCAACATCATGCGGTGCAAAATCATACGGCCATACAGGCAGCTTGGCAAATCTGATAACAGGACGCATCATTGCTTCAACAAGCCTGGGATTGAAGCGCAGGAATAACGGTATCGACGGGTAACTTACATCTACTGTGCCTATGCAGCCATTGGAAAAGCATTCCTTCGAGAGAAAAACAGGATTGCCCTGCTCATCGGCAATTAGTTTGTGAGCAGCAATAGTCTGGCGATAGGCAGCAGCACAGATCAGTGCATACGACGGTCCGAATTTAAGCGCTTCTTCCGTTAAGCTGTCGTCAAACTCCTGGCACTTGATCAAAAGCCGGTCATGATCGTCAACAGCTTCCTTTACAGCTGTAATTATATCCTTCCCGGAGCGTGCCCACCAGCCAGGCTGGAAACGCCCGAAATAAAATATTGAAGCAATATCATCATAGGCTACCACAAGATACCGCTTGGATGGCTCCTTCGTCGCACGAAATGCCATATGGGATATGAGACTTGTTGTGCCCATGGTTCCGTGCCCAAGACTTAGGGTAGTATTTTCATCAGAGGGAACTGCAAGGTACAGATATCCCCAGTCAATAGTTACATCATCCCCACTGTGGCTCAAAGGTGCCTGAGCACGCTTTCCCATCCATACCATATCCATGCCGGGAAGTTTCAGTTCTCCGCCTGCCATCAGCGGCCGGCCCGAATTGCAGCAGATCGCTTCGTCAAATTCCAGCCTCAACTCTACATCATGTTCACAATTGTCGACAGAAACAATAGATACGTCAATATAACTGCACGGGCTCGACATTATATCCAGATCATCCAATAATAACGGTGTACAAAAGGTTAATGCAATTTCAGTACCGCAGCTCTCAAACCAATACTTTGAAGCGGTTGGCGTGACATCAAGTCCGGTTTGCCGCACTGTCTGCGAAGGCCCGTCTGAGCCAATCAAGCGATATTCATTTCCGTCAATCCTGATATATCCTCGAATAGGCTTTGGCCGGCCGGTCCAATGACATGTATTCTTGTCATATAAATGATCAGCTGGTGACCATAACGAAAAGTATGGATCACATGTAACTAAAGGAACGGCAGGCAGTCTTGTAATTTGTCTGTTTTTCATCACTATTTCCCTCCAATTATCAATTTTACCCACTTATTTATTTCAAATAATAATCCATTGCTAAATGCTTCGGCTTAATATAATAAAAGATGCTATGGACAAATAGAAATGCTCATCACAATGCCAGATTAGCATTAACCAATATCAGATGTCAAACAAAATCAGACCACTTCTTGGTAGTTCCTTTAAAAGTCTATACAGGCAAGCAATGTTGCTGTATAAATCCTCGCTGTATAGAGGTATTGAGACTTTATATATTCATATTCCGGCACATTAATATATACTGGCAAGAAAAAATCAGCAAGTCTTAAAGATATGGATAAGAACATTGCTGAATAGTTAATGATATATAAAACAAAAATTCAGGTGTCAAATAAGGTGTCAGTATAAATTAATGGGTTTCAGCAGATTGCTGAAACCCTTGCTTTCTGGTGCCGGAGACCGGGGTCGAACCGGTACGGTCTTTTGGGACCGCAGGATTTTAAGTCCTGTGCGTCTGCCTATTCCGCCACTCCGGCATATATATTTATCACTGTGCTATATTAAATATCATTGAAATAAAATGGAGGCGGCACCCAGATTTGAACTGGGGATAAAGGATTTGCAGTCCTCTGCCTTACCACTTGGCTATGCCGCCTTAAAAATGGAGCGGAAGACGGGATTCGAACCCGCGACATTCGCCTTGGCAAGGCGACGCTCTACCACTGAG
>DUSN01000125.1 GCA_012842605.1 Clostridiales bacterium | reverse complement strand
GGCTGCCGACCTGATTGTCTGCAGGGCAGGGGCCATAACCTGCAGCGAGCTGACCGTTCTTGGCGTCCCGTCAATAATGATACCGTCGCCAAACGTGGTGGCCAACCACCAGGAATACAATGCCAGGTCCCTGGAGAAAAACGGGGCTTCGGTGGTGATACTTGAAAAGGATTTGGACGAGGAGCTTTTGTACAGTCAGATAACCGGCCTGTTGAACGACAGGGAACAGCTTGACAGGATGGCAAAAAACGCCAAAAAAATCGGCACCGCAAAGGCTGCCGAAAAAATATATTACATGATGCTGGATATCATGAAGAAAAAATAGCCGGTTTAAAGCCTGTACCCCGTTTTATTGACGTAATGTAACACTTTTTTAAGCCTCGCATAGAATATTGTGTGAGGTGTTTTTTATGAGCAAAATGATTGTAACAGGCGGGCAACGGCTAAGGGGAGAAATTGCTGTAGAAGGTTCGAAAAACGCAGTTTTGCCTATCCTGGCAGCAACTGTGCTAAACGGTGGTACCAGCGTCATCAAGAACTGTCCCAAGCTGAGGGATGTGGAAATTGCAATTGAAATATTGAAAAAAATCGGATGTAAGGTAAAAATGGAGGATAAAACGGTAATTGTTGACAGTTCCACATTAAACAGCACTAAAATTCCCGAGGAACTGGCAATAGAAATGAGGTCGTCCATTATTTTTATGGGTCCCATGCTGGCCCGTTGCGGCAAAGTGACTATAAGCTACCCTGGTGGGTGTGTAATGTCATTGGCGCATAAGAGGAACAAGACGGAACATGAATATCAAGCAGGGCCGCAAATTAAAATATTAAAACATTAAAAATATATGGAAATATTAAGAATATATGAAATATTTTCAGCAAGAGTTTAATAATTATAAGAAAAAATGTTATAATATGTTCTGGTGAAATGATGGTATCAACCATCATTTCTTAGTATAAGGGAGTGAAAATTCACAGATGATGGAGAATGAAAAGAAACTCCTCGCTAAAGCTAAAAAAGGTGATATCGAAGCTTTTGAAAAGCTTGTGGAAAACTACCAGAAAAAGGCTTTTAATATTGCTTACAGGATGATGGGAGATTACGACGACGCCAACGACATGACACAGGAAGCCTTTATTAGGGTATATAAATCCATAAAGAATTTCAAGGAGCAATCATCTTTTTCAACCTGGATATACAGGATAATCACCAATGTATGTTTGGATGAACTCAGGAAAAGGAAAAACGCAAGCGTGGTTTCGATAGATGAGGACGTAAAGCTTGACGACAGCGACGTGAAACGGCAGATCGAGAGCGACGGCCCCACTCCTGAGGAAACTGCCGAAAGGAACGAGCTTAAGAGGCTGGTGGGAGATGCAATAAAAGATTTATCCGACGAGCACAGGGCGGTAATAGTTCTCAGGGATCTGCGGGGATTCAGCTATGAAGAGATAGCCGGCATTCTCAAATGTCCCGAAGGGACGGTAAAATCGAGGATCAGCAGGGCGCGGCAGGCCCTCAAGGATATATTGAAAGCAAAACGGGAACTTTTCTAT
>DUSN01000038.1 GCA_012842605.1 Clostridiales bacterium | reverse complement strand
TCGCTTACGCTCGCCCTTGACATCCTCCAACAGAATGCATAAATGTTATAATTATACAAAAATAAAGAAAGGAGAACCTAACTTAGAAAAGCTAAAAAATTGTCTTGACAAGTGGGGGCATTATAGTATACCCAAGAAAATCAAAAGATTCATACTCATGCATTCCTGTATATCTGTCGCTTCTACAATATACTATTCGGGTCTTTTCCGGGTGTATCTCCAGTTTGGATTCAAGCATTCGTTCTCTCAATTTCCCTAAGATATATTCTGCTTCTTCCTTTGTTTTGCAGTGCACTATTCCATCATCCGCATACCTCACCCATTGGTTTGCAGGAAATTCCCTTTTCATCCACTTGTCAAATGCATAGTGCATAAAGAGATTTGCAAGAACAGGACTTATCACGCCCCCTTGAGGTGTTCCGCAGTCCCTTTGCTGCATAGTCCCATCCGGCATCTTTATTGGCGCTTTTAGAAACCTTTCAATATAAAGGATAATCCATTTGCTGTCTGTATTCTTCCTTACAGCCTTCATTAGCAACTCGTGGTCAATATTATCAAATAATCCTTTTATGTCAAACTCCAACACCCATGGCGTTTTCCAACACCTTTCTCGAGTTACTGCTACAGCGTCAATAGCTGAACGGTTTGGCCTATATCCGTATGAATCTTCACAGAATACAGGCTCAACTAGCGGCTCAAAACTCATGCGTACAGTCATCTGGGCTACTCTATCCCCTATCGTGGGTATCCCTAATAGTCTCTTCTTTCCGTTTTTCTTTGGTATTTCAACTCCCCTGACTGCTTTCGGAAAATAACTGCCTGATGACATCCTGTTCCATAGCTTGTATAGGTTGTTCTTCAAATCCTTTTCAAATTCTTCAAAGTTGATTCCATCAATGCCCCCTGCGCCATGATTCGCTTTTACACGTTTGTACGCTTCCAGCACTTGATGTCGTGAAATCTCAAACGACTTTCCTTCTCCCATTAAATCCTCCCATTTATGGTTGTTTAATTTTTGAAGTATAGATAACAGAACCCCTTCGCTCCACTGCCATTACAGCAGCTTCTACACTACTACGGGTTCTTCCGCATCTCTGCTCTACATCGCTACTTTCACCCTTGTCATTTCCTCGCTTGGATTTTTCACTTAACATTAGAGCAGAGACTTCTCCTGTTCCTAGTAAGAGCCTGTGCTAAGCTCCTGCAACCTTTACGCCGACAGCCATCTGAACAGTAATCAGGTTTCCTTCAGACTTGTCCCGTGTGGTCAAAAACACCCGGTTTTGACTGCACTTATGTATTAACGACGCTTCTACGATTGTTCATTTTCATTCAGCTTCTTGGCACGTACTTGATTGATTCATCAACCTTTTCCTGTTACGCTCAATACCACAGTTTTTGACTGCAGCACCAACAGGCAGTTTGAAATCTGCACCTGAATGCCGATTTCGAGAGGCCTACTCTCATCTCTTACTAAGCACGATTAATTGCGTTTATCTCACTCCTTTCGTTGCAACTTCATCTTCAGGACACACTTTGACGCTTACGGAAACTCAGAAAAAAAGTTCTCAACATTGTTCATTCAAGCCCCCCTTTATATATATAAAAACCCCACAGAATCATAGCTGTGTGACTCCGCAGGGTAGGCAATCAGAATATTGCTTAATGATTTCCGTCAATTTTACATGATACAGCTTCATCGTCTATATCTTTGGATATTATGTCTGAATAGGCTTCTCTATGTTTTTTGAGCCATGCATTGGCATATGAACATGTAGCCGTAGCTTTCAGTGAATTTTTTCTTAAATAATCTGCAACAACCTCCATCATTTTTCCGGCAATACCTTTGCCTCTTAAAGCAGGATTAACATAAGTATAATCAATATTGACCTCACTGTTTTCCTTATAAACAAAAGTTGTCTCTGCCAGCAATTCATTGTTTTCGTCCACACTGTATATACGTCCGTCTTCAAATATCCAATTCATAGTTTTCACACCCCTTTATTCTTAATTACGTTTGTTTGTTAAGGACTGCAGTAATAATCCCTAATATTAATTATACCCTCTCGCGTAAAATCCAATTATATTTTTCTTATATCAAACGAAACCTGTTTGCATATAAACAGCTTATTGTAAAGAACATCCACGTTAATCAGTTTTCTAAACTGCCTCCTATTGCTTTCTTATAGCGTTCTACAACTATGTCAGGTATTACCCCCAAGAAGTAGTCCTCAATAAGATTCCATATTTCATCATTGGAGAAGTTGCTTTCAAAAATGTATGTCAACATTTCAACCGAAATTCTATGTCTTTCAGCTACAAGTTCAAGCAGCCTGTTCTTATATCGCCATGGCTTATCTAAAATCTCTCTCATAGTCTTAGTCTGGTTTACATAGATATAAATTTGACTGTTTTTACCCCCAAGTGCTTTGAAAACAAGGATATCCAGCGTTTCTAAAATACCTAGAATAAGGAGTATTTCTTTAAAAGTCTGGTTACCATCCTTTTCAACCAGATATATTCTTCCTTCCTTAATATTGTCACGAATTTTATTGAACCCATTCTCAACCCACCTGAAAAAACTGGTTGCTCCATTAGTGAATTTATATTTCACATCTCCTGATTTTAACGGCTTAGGCACATAGATTTTACCATGGATGTTCCTGCTGTAATCTCTCTGATACACTGACATGGCTGAAATTAAGGTCTCAATAATACTTTTGGATTTATATATATTTATTTTTATTTCTTTCATCAGAGCACTAACAAGCCCATCTTCTCCGTCTATACTGTAATATTGCTCATTCCTTATTGATCTGTTTACTATTGTTTTTAACGCAGTGAAATATTCATCATATTTCTTCAAATAGTTTTCTTCAAAAACTACATCCACGCATAATGCGGGTTTCATTGCATCTTTAAACTGAAACATTAAGTCAGCATCTTTGGTATAAAGCATATACTTGAATTTAGGGAAGGAAAATTTAGAATCAAAGCCTTGCTCCCAAATTTTTTTCAAGTTAACAGAACAGACATGCATGATCTCATCAACTTCCTGCAAGACTGATCCATACTTTTTTCTTATCTCATTCTGAGTCGATAAGTCAATTTTAAAATAACCTATCTCAAATAAAGGAATAGGTCTAACATGAAAAGGTGAAAACGCAAATCTTCTTTCAAAATCCTTTTGTATTAGGAGCATAGCAGTTTTAACCTTGTTAATACCGTCATCCTCACTAAAAAATGGATTTTCAAAAATATGTGAAAAACTCTCTGCGTCTATAAGCATTTCGTGTGCCTTTTTAGTGATTTTTCGTTCTTGTCTGTTTCTAATACTTTCCTGATACAACTCATATATCTTTCGTATTACCTCAACCAGCTGGTATTCTTTGATAACAGACAAACCATGAAGCCTGTTAATATGTTTAAAGTCATTTTTCATAAACTTATAAAAGGCTTCACCTGTTAAATCTCTTCTTCTGGCGGCTCTTCCTATCTCCTGAACATAGTCGCATACATTACCTGTGGGAGCAAAATGAGCTACAATCTCTATATCGTCAATATCGATACCCATTCCAAAAGCCTTTGTAGCCAGCATGACAGGAGTTTCATTGTTTAAAAACTTTCTATAACTCTCTTCCTTTTGATAAGCAGTCATTTGACCATGGTATTTAGAAACGTACATCAACAAGTTTTTTACCGAGCAGTATTGATAAAACCTTTCAATCAGTGCAACCGTCGGAAAATAAATTAGCATCTTTTTACCAAGCATTATTGCATAATCTATTTTTTCAAGCAGCTGATTGAATTTTTCCAACTCATACTCAGTGGTTCTTCTAATGGTCTCAGTAGGTTCTATGTTAATAATTATGTCATCACGCTTTACATACCCCAGATAAGTTATAGGGTCAATCATCTTTAAACTTTGTATAGTCTCCTCGTACATGTTTTCTACTCCACCGAAAATAGCAGTTGCTGTAAAGGTTGCCACAACGAAACCCATACCTTTTTTCTTTAACTGCGCCTTCTTTATCTTGTTTAAGTGGTCACCAAGATACCAGTAATCCGGCCTAAACTGTTTACCCCATGTGGTAACAATGTGAGCTTCATCAATTACCATCAAGCCCAGAGTCCTATAGCCAATGATTTGATCCAGGTCACTTTTACTCAGCAGTGATTCAGGTGAAATATAAAGAATGTGGCATTTGTAGTCAGCAATATCATTCAAAATCTCCTGCTTTTGAATGGGTGATATATCTGAGTTTATTGTACGGGCATAATTGTAATTACGAAGCTCGAGATTGTTAACCTGGTCCTTCATTAGACCAATTAGCGGAGAAATTACTATTGTAAAGAGCTGATATTTTTCAGCAAGGTATATTGCAGGGATCTGAAACATAGCCGACTTTCCTGCCCCGGTAGGAGCAGTGACAAATATATCACGGTAATCCTTTTTGTCCATACATTTTTCTGCCTCATTTACAATATTGGCTATGATTTCTCCCTGGGTAACTTCCTCAACTACCTTTGATCCATTATATAATTCATTCATATTATATACTTTTATTTTCTTGAAGGTATCATATCCCCAATAAGTTTTAAGAATATTCGTAAACTCTGATCTTACATCTGCTGATTCTCTGGTTTCTGGTGCTAAAGCAATTGCTACATTGAGATTTTCATATACTGTTTTTATTACATGCAGCTTTTCTTCCAGTAATATTTTATTTATGCTTGTATTTTTTTCCAGTATGTATAATGCTTCAGGAACATCATAACTTATCCTGTCCAACATAGCAATGTAATCATATTCATCAATAATATTGAGACAGAGATCAACATTCGTAATAATTTCTCTTGTTATCGGTTCCAGAGATTTTTCGAACAGGTCAACTTTTATTTCTTTTTCATTTGCTGCGGTATTATTATAAGAGACATAATATCTATTATTTATGGCTATAACGTTAGCATATACAGAAGTAATATCTGTCAAATCACCAATTTCAAACTTGTCTCCTTCTCTGTCTTCATCAAAGTGAGCAAGCAAAGCATTTAATACTTGATCGCTCAATTTTACTTGAAGCGGATAGAAGTTGATGTAAAGATTATTGTCAATTATAATTATCTTTTTATACTGCAATAAAACCAAATCATATAGAGCAATGTACTCATCATATGTAATTACCCTGCGGTTATTTGCATATATCTTCATAAAGTATGCCATCTTATTATTTAGCAGCTCATCCATATCAACTACTAAATTTTCGTAATACATAGTTATGTCTATACCTTTTAAGACTATAACAGATGAATCTTCATCTATATATTTTTCGATTATGCTTTTTACATTTTCTTTTAAATTCATATACATATCCTCCTACACAAAATCCTTAAGTAACTTAGATCTAGATGGATGCCGAAGTTTTCTCAATGCTCTTGCTTCTATTTGTCTTATTCGTTCACGAGTTACATTGAATTCTTTGCCAACCTCCTCCAGAGTTCTTTGCCTGTTGTCCTCTATTCCATACCTAAGTTTAAGGACTTTTTGCTCCTTGGGTGTGATGGTATTCAGCAACTCTTTCACTATATGCTTAAGTTCTTTTTGCTCAATCTGCTCTTCTATTGATTGACTAATGTCATCTTTAACAAAGTTGCTAAGTTCACTATCTTCATCTTCCCCCACATAAGTGTTTAATGAAGTTATTGATAGTATATTATGGGCTATGTTAAGCAAGCTTTCAAACTTACTTCTGCTGAAGCCGTATTCTTTCACTTTTTCATATATCTGATCCTTTGAACAGTCTGGATTCTCCCGAAAAACTCGCATTATTTTTATTAATGAGTCAAATGCATGCACCGGAAGTCTTATAGTAAATCCATAATCCGCTATACTCCGCAGTATCTGTTGATCAATCCACCAAATTGCATATGTTGTAAACTTGGACTCCTTTATAGTATCGAATTTTTTTGCAGCAATCATCATTCCAATAACACCATATTGAAATAAATCGTCATCATCGAGTTTGTGCCTAAAACTCCTGCCATGAATCTTTACCCTGCTCCACACCAGATTTTCGTTCTTAATAATAAGAGCATCCAATGCTTGTCTGTATCCTTTCTGATACATAACACACAGCTGTTCATTGGTTAGTTTATTCAAATTTACCTTATTGGCAAAATTCGGGTTTTCTTCAAATTTTGATTTTTTGCTGATACTTCGATTTTCATAGTCAATCTCTATGTTATGTGCTATTAGAATATCAATAACTTTATATTGCTGACGCCTGTTAAGCATACTGAAAATCCTGTCAAAATCCTCTTCGCCAAGCATACCCTGATCATTTAAATAAGGTTTTATTTTTTGAATTATATAGTTTTCGTTCATGCTAACCCCCTATGACACAGCAGTATGTTATCTATACTCAAGCAAAATTATTTAAATGCTTTATGACAATATTCCAGCTGCTTCAGCATTAAGTTACTTAAATAAATATTTATTTTAAAATCACTTATAAATTATACCATAATTTTCATCAGTTTTAGTGTTAAAATAAACCGAATTATTCCAAAAGATCACATTTCTTAAAGTAGTGAGTGAAAAATCGTCCTGCCGGACTAAATAGTAAGTGGAGTCAAGTGGCTGATAATAAGCAGAAAACGGCTCTCAAGCACCATTAGTGCTGAACAGCCGCTGTAATAATTACTTGTTTTGAAGAACGCGGTTATAGCGGTTCAGTATTTCCGTGATCACATTCTTGTCTATTTTTTGAATTGACACAAACGGTTTGGGATCAAGGCAATAATCTCCAATAGCCTTTTCATACCATACCACATCATGCCATGCGCCGCATTTGTACCCTGTATTATGGAATACGCCTATTTTTTTGAATCCGAAATACTTATGCAATCTTTCACTGTTTTCATTAGGGGATGTAATACATCCGTATACATTGCGTACATTCTGCTTTTTCAATATCTCAATTAATGCACTGTAAAGCGCTTTGCCCACCCCGTGGCGTAAATAGGCTTTATCAATATAAACAGACAGCTCTACATTCCATTGATAAGCAGCCCGCTCCATATGCCTGTGAGCATATGCATATCCAATGATTTTGCCATCCAAAATGCAAACAATATAAGGATAGTCAGATGATATTTCCCTTATGCGGCGCTTAAATTCATCAACTGAAGGGGTTTCACACTCAAATGTGATAGCCGTATATTTGATATATGGCTCATATATTCGTAAAATTTCTTCGGCATCTGTTTCCTGTGCGAGCCTGAAACTAATCGTCCCCATGTATTAATTACCTCTTTACCTGATGAAAACAGTATATTGACGCAGAAATAGATTGCTTTTGCCTGTTTTCATTTTTGAAGCCCAAGTCAGGATAATTTTCAAAATAATTATATATACACGTTAAATATATTATACACGTTCTTTCTTAAATTTCAACGACTCCTTCGAATACCTTAATGCAGTCTCCGGTCATGAACACTGTATCATCGGTGTAGTTGATGACAAGCTCTCCTCCCAGCAAAAGCACACGGATATCCTTGCCCTTATCACAATATCCATTAAGCACAGCTGCAACAGCTGCAGCACATGCACCTGTTCCGCAAGCAAGGGTTTCACCGCTTCCACGCTCCCATACACGCATCTTTATTGTATTTCTGTCAATAACCTTTACAAATTCGGTATTAACACGGTCGGGGAACAACTCATTATATTCAAATAAAGGGCCAATTTCAGAAATATTTAAATTATCAATCTCGTCACAAAAGACAACGGCGTGAGGATTCCCCATTGAAACGCATGTTATATGGTAAGATTTGCCGGCTATCTCCACAGGTACATTCACAATACTGTTCCCCGGCAATAATACAGGAATTTTGTCAGGATCAAGCTCTGCCTTGCCCATATCTACTTTCGCTGAGTTGACAAGACCGTTTTGAGTATTGACTTGAATGGTTTTTATACCGCTCAGGGTCTCTATGGTTATAACATCCTTTTTGACTATGTCATTGTCATACAAATATTTAGCAACACAGCGTATGGCGTTGCCGCACATTTTTCCTTCACTGCCATCAAGATTGAACATTCTCATCCTGGCATCGCATATGTCGCTTTTGCATATCAAAATTACTCCATCACCGCCAATGCCGTAATGACGATCAGATAAGACTATTGAAAGGCTTTCCGGGCAATTTATTTCTCTCTCAAAGCAATTGATATAAATATAATCATTTCCACAACCATGCATTTTGGTAAATTCAAGCTTCATACGTTCCTTCCTCATTTCATTAATATTTACAAGCTCTGTATTTATTTCGCTGAACCTGCTAAGCAGGCTGTCTGCCAATGCATTTGCAGTGTCAAGGGAAGTTAGGCAGGGAATACCTAAAAGACAAGCCTTTCTTCTTATTTTCACATCATCATCGGCAGGATTCCTGCCTCTCTTGGATGTGGAGATAATATAAGAAATCCGTCCGCTTTCCAAAATTGTCATTGCGTTATCAGTAATATTTTCATTTATCTTATTTACTACTTTGCATGGAAGCCCTGCCATCGACAATACCTTAGCTGTTCCGCTTGTAGCATAAAGCGAAAATCCAAGGTCATAAAACTTCTTTGCAACTTCAGCAATTTCACCCTTATCACTGTCACGTACGGTTATAAACACACCGCCTTTGGCTTTCATTTTGTAACCGGCAGCTACCAATCCTTTATACAGAGCTTCTCTCAATGTTTTGCCGATCCCCAATACCTCACCCGTGGATTTCATTTCGGGCCCTAAATGGGTATCCAAATCCACAAGCTTTTCAAAAGAGAATACCGGTACCTTAACTGCAACATATGGCGGCACCTTGTAGATTCCACTGCCATATCCAAAGCTTGACAACTTATGCCCTATGCTAACCTTTGTAGCAAGCTCACACATTGGAACACCGGTTACTTTGCTCAAATATGGCACTGTGCGGGAAGCTCGCGGGTTAACTTCAATTACATACAGCTCCTCGCCAATGACTATATACTGTATGTTGATAAGTCCTTTTACTTTCAAGGCAAGACAGATCTTTTTAGTGCTGTCCAATATTTTCTCTGCCATCCTGTCATCAATATGAATTGCAGGATAAACAGCAATGCTGTCACCGGAATGAATACCTGATCGTTCAATATGCTCCATGATTCCGGGTATTAGTATGTCCACTCCGTCGCAAATTGCGTCAACCTCTATTTCCCTGCCGCTCAGATATTTATCAATCAAAACCGGATTATCCTGTTTCTGCCGCAGAATAATATCCATATACTCATCAATATCTTCATCCGAGAAGGCAATAATCATATTCTGCCCGCCTAAAACGTAAGAAGGACGCAATAAAACAGGATACCCCAAGCTTTGGGCAGCAGTTAGAGCTTCTTCCTTTGTCATTACACAACAACCTTTTGGCTGCTTGAGATTAAGCCGGTTCAAAAACTTGTTGAAGCGTTCTCTGTCCTCACAAATATCAATGCTGTCCGCTGATATCCCAATAATATTTACGCCGCGCTCATAAAGCTTTTTTGCCAGTTTTATGGCCGTTCCCCCGCCAAAGGAAACATTAACCCCTATGGGCTTCTCAATTTCTATAATGCTCATTACATCGTCTATGCAGACAGGCTCAAAGTACAATCTGTCAGCAGTATCAAAATCAGTAGATACCGTTTCGGGATTATTATTTATTACTATAACTTCATATCCCATTTTCTTAAGAGTTTTTACACAATGAACACAAGCATAGTCAAACTCAATGCCCTGTCCTATCCGGATAGGCCCGCTTCCCAGAACAATGACACGTTCTTTCTGGCTTTTCTGAATAAAGTCTAAGGCTTCATTTTCACCATCACCGCATACTGAATAAAAATATGGGGTTATTGCCTCAAATTCACCGCCGCAGGTATCAACCATTTTGTAAATCAAGGGCTTTCCTGGAGCTTTTTCGTCAATGCCTTCAAGCTTGTATAAAAACCAGCGGTCAATCATGGTTATAGAATGTATTTCATTTACTGAAATACCCCTCTTAATTGCTTCATAAACCACAAAAAGCCGCTCGTCGGTTACATCATACAGAAGATCGAATATTTGACTATCTGATAAAGATTTAAGTTTTGGCAGATTTAGGTCTGTCAGACCGATTTCCGCACCACGCACCGCTTTAAGCAGTGCATCTTCAAAGGTATCCGCTATAGCCATAACTTCGCCGGTAGCCTTCATTTGCGTTCCCAAATCCTTTTTGGCATATATGAATTTATCAAAGGGCCACTTCGGCAGCTTAACTGCTACATAGTCAAGAGCAGGCTCGAAAGCGGCAAAGGTTTTTTCTGTTACAGCATTGGGAATTTCATCAAGAGTATAACCCAAAGCAATTTTTGCAGCTACCTTTGCTATTGGATAACCGGTTGCCTTTGATGCCAGGGCAGATGAACGCGATACCCGTGGATTAACCTCAATAACTGCATACTCCATTGAGTGGGGATGCAGCGCAAACTGGCAGTTGCAGCCGCCTTCCACCCCCAAAGCATCAATTATATCCAGTGCAGCACGACGCAGCATCTGGTATTCCTTATCCGCAAGGGTAACGGCCGGAGCTATGACTATGCTGTCACCCGTATGCACACCCACCGGGTCAAAGTTTTCCATAGAGCATACTGTAATGCAATTGCCTAACCTGTCCCTCATTACTTCAAATTCAATTTCCTTCCACCCGGCAACCGATCGTTCCACCAAAACTTGATGAATGGGAGAAAGAGAAAGCCCGTTTCTGGCGATTTCTAAAAGCTCCCATTCGTTGTTAGCAATTCCTCCCCCGCTGCCGCCTAATGTAAATGACGGGCGGATTATAACAGGATAGCCGTTATCTCTGGCAAACTGAAGGGCCATGTCAATATCATGGGCAATAACAGAAGGAATAATAGGCTGGCCTATCTTTTCCATTGTCTGCTTGAATGCCTGCCTGTCCTCAGCCATATATATGGCTTCAGGCGAAGAACCAAGCAGTCGTATATTCATCTTGTCAAGGAATCCTTCCCTGGCAAGCTGCATGCAAAGTGTAAGACCGGTCTGCCCGCCCAATCCCGATAAAATACTGTCGGGACGTTCTTTTTCTATTATTCGCTTGACAGTGGTAAGAGTCAGGGGTTCAATATAAATATTTTCAGCCATGGAATTGTCAGTCATGATTGTGGCGGGATTGGAGTTGACAAGTACAATTTCAATACCATCTTCTTTCAGAACACGGCAGGCTTGTGTTCCTGCATAGTCAAACTCTGCAGCCTGGCCGATTACAATCGGCCCTGAACCAATTACAAGCACTTTTTTAATTTCTTTATTAAGTGGCATATCTGTCAATCTCCTCAATAAATATATCAAACAAATATCCTGTATCCTGAGGTCCTCCGCAGCCCTCAGGGTGGAACTGAACGGACGAAACAGGCTTTTCAAGATACTTTATACCCTCGCAGGTATTGTCATTTATATTCAGGAACCAAAGCCTTGCAATTGTCTTGTCTATACTATCAGTTTTTACTGCGTATCCATGGTTTTGACTTGTTATATAAGTTCTGCCAGTTATCATATCTTTTGCAGGCTGATTGGCGCCTCTGTGCCCGAATTTCATCTTTTCTGTCTTAAACCTAAAAGCAAGAGCCAATAACTGATGTCCCAGGCAGATCCCGAATATTGGAATATTATAATTTACCATTTCTCTCAGGTTTTTTATTATTTCAGGATTGTCAGCCGGATCCCCCGGGCCGTTGGACAGCATTATACCATCCGGAGACAGCTCTTTAATTTTCCCTGCCGGAGTATTGTGCGGCAGAATGGTTACTTTGCAATTCCTTTTTACGAGCTCCCGGACTATATTTTCTTTATATCCAAAGTCAAGCAATGCAATTGAGTACTTGCCATCAGGGTTTAATACTGACATTTCTTTAGTCGATACGCTTTCCACAGCATTGGTGACCGAATAAGCCTTAATTTTCTCCAGATCTGCCCTTTGAAGATCGCTGGTTATCATTCCGTTCATGGTTCCCTGTTCGCGCAGTATTTTTGTAAGTTCCCTGGTATCAATTCCATATAGCCCGACTATATTGTTCTCTTTCAGGAATGCATGCAAAGTGCCCTTGCTCCTGAAATTAGACGGCTCATGGCACCAATGCTTTACAATATAACCACGAGCAGATATGGTCTGACTTTCAAAATCTTCTGGGATTACACCATAGTTTCCGATGAGGGGGAAGGTTTGTGCAATAATTTGCCCATAATAGCTTTTATCCGTCAAGGTTTCAAGGTAACCTGTCATACCGGTTGTAAAGACAATTTCTCCAATAACTTCTCCAACAGCACCTAAAGAAAAACCCTCAAATATCCTTCCGTTTTCAAGTACTAAGTATGCTTTGATCTGCATTTCTGCCCCCTCCGAATCGTTATGCAGAATACCTATGGCGGTCAATTTTCATATGTTCTTAATATCTTCTCGGCTATTTCTCTGCGTGTCACCCGCATATCCATCGCCTGTTTCTCAATATATCTATGAGCTTCAGGCTCAGTCATAGAAAGGTGGGAAATCAATATGCACTTGGCTCTGTCTATAATGCGTATATCCTCTATTTTCTGTATGAGCTTTTTGTTCTCACTCTGCACAGCCCGAATTTTTTTATGGGTAGCTTTTGCCAGCTTAATAGCATTCCACAGTAATGCCTTGCTTATAGGCTTTGATATGGTTATGATGCCATAATCTTCAACCTTCTCTGAAATCTCTTCAAAGAGCTCGGATTTTACGATAAGTATAACTTGACTTGTGCCTTTTGATGCAATGTTCAAGGCAAGGTTTCCGCCAAATTCATCAGGCAACGGAGTATTTACTATGCACAAATCAAAATCCTTTTCAACTAAAAGCCTTCTTGCTTCACCGGCATTAGAAATGGTGGTAATATTAGTGACAGATGCCTCATTCAGTACTTTTGTCAAATAATCAGTACCTTTTTCTGAACAGGAAATTACAAGAGCACTGTCCATCTAATCCCACCTTTCTTTTTTATGTTAATAGCTAAACCTCTCTGAAATAATTAATCAAGAAATATTCTCTTTTGTCTCCGGCTTCACAATTAGCTTTATATTCCTTTTTCTTTAGATTCAAGAAGCTTGAAATAACTTCTTCAGGCAATGTGTTCTTTACTAACTCCGATTGTTCAGCAAGCTTTATGGCATCACCCAAATTTTCCGGCAGGCGGATTAATCTATCTGATATGCTTTTATCTATATTATAAAGGTCAACATTCAGGCTCTCGGGCAGCGACAGATTGTTTTCAATTCCATACAATCCTGCACTTATGACAAGAGCAAATGCAAGGTAAGGATTTACAGTAGGATCAGGGGAACGCAGCTCCATACGCACCCTTTCACCAGTAGCGGCAGGAATACGAATAAGCTGAGAGCGGTTGCCGTAGGACCAGGATACATATTTAGGTGCTTCAAACATGCCAAACCGTTCATAGGAATTGGGCAGTGGATTTAAAAATACAGTTATTTCCGGCGTTTTTTCAAGAACACCTGCTATAAAGCTCTCTGCTACTTTTGAGTGCTCGCCGCCGCCCAACCTGAACACATTATATCCGTTTTGCGAAAGCGATAAATTAATATGCAGTCCGCTTCCGCTTTTATCAGGCAATGGTTTCGGAGCAAAGGATGCAAACAATCCGTTTCTTGCAGCAATGGCCCTGACAGCTGCCTTGAATGTAACAAAATTATCAGCGCAGCTTAGGGCATCTGAAAACTTGAAGTCAATTTCATTCTGGCCAGGTCCTTGTTCATGATGGGAGGTTTCAGGTTTTATTCCCATTTCTTCAAGACAAAGGCAGATCTCCCGCCGGATATTTTCCCCCTTGTCAAAAGGTGCTACATCCAGATAACCGCCGTTATCAAAAGGAGTTGTGGTAGGTTCTCCGTTTTCATCGGTCTTAAAGAGATAAAACTCGCATTCCGCACCAATTTTGCAAATATATCCCTTTTCATCCAGGCGGGCAAGAACTGACTTAAGTATCTCTCTGGTATCTCCCCAGAATGCACTGCCATCAGGATTTTTTATATGACAATAAAACCGGATCACTCTCCCCTGCTGCGGACGCCACGGCAAAACCTGAAGTGTAACGGGATCAGGCAGCAAAAACAAATCTGATTTTGTTATATCTGTAAAGCCTTTTATCGCATGGGCATCAAAGGGAATTCCATGCTCAAATGCTCCTTCCAGTTCATATGGCATAATCGATATATTCTTTTGTCTGCCTAATAAATCACAGAAAGCAAGACGAATAAATTTCACATCATTTTCTTCTACAAACTGCAAAACCTCTTTAACAGTTGTGGTCATTTCTAACCCTCCAAATCTATTATTTGGAAATAGTATACCATGATTTTTATTATTAGTTTTCAGTGTAAAGCTGTTTATATGGATTTTTTGCGTTGGGTATTAAGCGGTAGAAGTTTTTGCTTAATATTTCATCCATAGCAATATCAAAAACTTTTGAAAACTCCGCCAGGTTATCTTCTATTCTTCTAATATCCGACTGACTTGCTTCATTTATGCTAACCTGCTTTGGCAGACTTATGGGCGTTTTATTGCTTCTTATGAACATTTCACCGCCGTGCATGCCTGTTCCGGTAAAATATCCTGCGGGGAATTCATCAGTGTCCAGACCTAATACAATAATAAGCCCTCCGGCAAGATATTCACCCAGAAAGCTTCCTGTACTTCCGCCCACTACAATGACAGGTCTTTTTTCTTTATACTCCTTCATATGGATGCCTGTACGATAACCGGAATTGCCCTTAACAAAGATTTTTCCTCCCCGCATTGCATAACCCAAAGTGTCTCCGGCATTTCCATATATGATTATTTTTCCGTCATTCATTGTATCTCCTACGGCATCCTGGGCATTTCCATTTACAATTATGGCAGCTCCGTCAAGATAAGCACCCAGCGCATTTCCCGGGGTACCGTTTATAGTGATTGTCTTGGATGAAGCGCCTACACCAATGAAGCGCTCGCCAAAACATTCGTTAATAACAACATCCTCCTTAGAACTATGGATTTTTTCATTCAGTGCCTGAAAACCTAATTCATGAGCTGACAGCTTCACTTTTAATACCTCCCAGCATTTCTCCCCGCGCCCTTTTGCTGAATGCCATAAGCCCAGGTGTTTTGCAGATTAGTTCGAAATTCAATGTATCCAATGGAGTCTTCTCTCTTATAAGAGCAGTATATATGCCGGCTTTTGCTACGTCCCCGATCAGGATAAACCCATTCAGCTTATTGTCTGAGTAAAAAAGCTTTTTGTAGTTTTTCCCGTCGGTTTCAAAGTAGACATCTCCTGAATATGTCCCTGCGGTTATAATGTGCTTGCCGAACAACCCGATTGCATTCATGGGAATTGCCTTGTCAAACACAAAATCTAATCCTGACATGTTCATTCCTGCACATTCCCCCTGCATATACGCATTGGGCAGCAGCGCCATTACCTTTGCCTCTCCGGATGAAATATCCATGCTTTCACAGCAGTCACCGGCAGCATAAACATCGGGAATAGAGGTTTGGCACCTTTCATCAATGATAATGCCTCTGTTGGTTCTGCCGCCCGCATCCTTTACTAAAGATATGTTCGGCCGCACACCAACAGCCATCACAAGAACATCAAACGGGATTTCAGTGCCGTCATCAAGCATCGCAATATTCTCTTTAAATTCTATTATATGCCGCTTCAAATAAAGCCTGATTTTATTGTCTTGAAGATGTCTTTTTATTATTTCTGAGCCTTCGTCGTCCAATATGCTTGACAGCACCTTATAAGACAAGTCTATACATGAAATTTCAACCTTTTTCTTACTGATACCTTCAGCACACTTAAGGCCAATAAGACCTGCCCCTACAATCAGTACCTTTGAGTTTTCACTCAGGGCATTGTCTAATGCCTTGGCATCATCCAGCGTAGTGAAGGTATACATGCTCTTAACTTTATCCAATCCCTGGACCGGCGGAATGAAAGGTGAAGAACCTGTGGCGATTAAAAGCTTGTCATAACTTTCAGCATCGCCGTCTTCAAATATTACCTGCTTTTGCTTTATATCCAATCGTTGAGCTGTTTTGTTCAATTTCAGCTCGCACCTGTTTTCTCTGTAAAAATCATCGTTCCTGTATTTCATTTTTTCTTCATTGGTTTTGCCCAACAGCAGATAAGAAATCAAAGGCCTTGAATATACATGGTAATTTTCATTGCTGACAATTACAATCCTGCCCTCTTTGTCATTTTTGCGTATGGCTTCCACTGCACCTACAGCAGCTGCTGAGTTGCCGATTATAACGTACTTCAAGCTATTCACCTCTTTCTTCAAATACAATTGCTTCATTGGGGCAGCCTTTTACACACATGGGAGTTCTGCTGTATGTCTTTATACATAACTCACACTTAAGTACTGCCCCGTCCTCAGAAGGTGATACTGCACCATAAGGGCAGCATAATACGCAGGTATAGCAGCTGATACATTTATCCTTGTCGATCATAATAATACCATCGACTCTAGTCAATGCACCGGTTATGCACCCTTTAACGCAAAGCGGTTCATTGCAGTGGCGGCATGAAACAGCAAAGCTTATCCCATCCATTTCTTCAACCCTGATTCTTGGACTTATTTTTATGCCCTTTAATGCCCTCGCCATGTCTTTTTCATTTGTTGATGCAAAAGCGCAATAGTACTCGCACAAATGACATCCCAGACACCAATTCTCATTTACATATACCCTTTTCAATTTTATTTCACCACCAATATTTTTATCAGCTTTCCAGGCCGGGCAAGGCCTAATCCCCATCTGAATGCTGAACTAAGCAAACCCGCACTTATTCTCCTGCATGCTTAATGCCCAATATCTCCAGTTCTTTTTCATTTAAGCCTACACCACGGAGCATCAGCCTGTTACCCTTCAGACTCTCAATAGAATTAATGCCCATGCCGCCCATCATCTCCATTATTTCATGCTGCCATGCAGTCATCAGGTTAACAAGCCTCTTGTAACCAATGTTGGGGTTTAAGCGCTTTACCAGGTCTTCCCTTTGTGTTGCAATACCCCAGTTACATTTGCCGGAATGGCAGCTTCGGCATAAATGGCACCCTAAAGCAATCAGTGCAGCAGTTCCTATATAAACACAGTCCGCACCAAGGGCAATCGCTTTTACAATATCAGCACTGGAACGAATACTGCCTCCTACAACAATTGATACATTATCACGAATTCCCTCATCCCTCAGTCGTTTGTCAACACTGGCCAATGCCAGTTCTATCGGAATGCCGACATGATCACGTATGCGTGTGGGAGCGGCCCCGGTTCCGCCGCGGAAGCCGTCAATGGCTATAATATCGGCACCGCTGCGCGCAATGCCGCTGGCAATTGCAGAAACATTGTGAACAGCAGCAATTTTAACAATGACCGGCTTTGTGTATCTTGTAGCTTCCTTCAAAGAATATACAAGCTGTCTCAGATCTTCGATAGAATAAATATCATGGTGAGGAGCGGGTGAAATTGCATCAGTGCCTTCAGGTATCATTCGTGTTCTTGAAATATCACCCACAATCTTTTTGCCCGGAAGATGCCCTCCTATACCAGGTTTAGCACCCTGCCCCATCTTAATTTCAATGGCAGCAGCGCTGCTTAAATATTTCTTGTGAACGCCGAAACGTCCGGAGGCCACTTGAACAATTGTGTTTTTGCCATATTTATATAGGTTTTCATGGAGGCCTCCTTCCCCTGTATTATAGAGAATTCCCAGCTCTGCAGATGCTCTTGCCAGGCTTTCATGTGCATTATAGCTGAGTGATCCATAGCTCATTGCTGAGAACATTACAGGCATGGAGAGCATTACGTGAGGCGGCAGATTCCTTTTTATTCTGCTATTTTCATCTCTTTCAATCTTGCTGGGCTTTGCTCCCAGGTAAACCCTGGTTTCCATCGGTTCCCTCAAAGGGTCAATAGAAGGATTGGTAACCTGGGATGCATTGATCAGTATTTTATCGAAATATACAGGATAATTTTCAGGATTCCCCATGCTGGAAAGCAAAACACCGCCGCTTTCTGCCTGCTTGTATATCTCTTTTATGCTTTTGCCTTCCCAGTTTGCATTAGTCTTAAATGTATGGTCTGACTTAACTATTTTAAGTGCCCTTGTAGGGCAAAGAGAAACACATCGGTGACAGTTAACGCACTTCGAATCATCAGATACCATCTTATTGCTGCTTTCTATATATTCATGCGCTTCGTTGGCACATTGCCGCTCGCATACACGGCAGTTTATACAACGATCATAATTTCTGACAATTTCATAATCGGGATATATATAATCAATAGCCATTATATCTTTCCTTTCTCCACGGTTACTATAACACCTTCGCCACCCTTGGGCGACCATACCTTGTCCAGATCATTCTGTATTACTCTGATAGCTGCTTCTTCACTTGCAACATATACCATGTCATCCTTTTCACCAACTACCATACTGCGAAGTTTCAGCCTGTCATTCAGTGCCATCATTCCGCCCTCGAATCCCACAATAATTGAGAACGGCCCGTTAATAAGCTGGGAAGCAAATGTATACCTCAAAAATTCAAGTTCTTCCCTTTCCTCCTGTGGTTTGCTTTCTATGGTTGACCAGAACGGAGCAGCCATTACCGAACAAATCTCGTTAAAGGTAAGCTTATTCTTCCTGTGCAGGTAATCTATTATATAGGTAATTACTTCGGTGTCAGTAAGCAATGTGCATTTATACCCATACATTTCAATGGCACGCCTGTTAGCATCATACGAGGATATTTCCCCATTATGGACTACAGAATAATCAAGCAATGCAAACGGGTGGGCACCTCCCCACCAGCCGGGAGTATTTGTCGGATATCGTCCATGTGCAGTGAAACAATAACCCTCATATTCATCCAGGCGGTAAAAATATCCTACATCTTCAGGAAATCCTACCGCTTTGAATACCCCCATGTTCTTGCCGCTTGAAAAAACATACGCACCATCAATGCAGGTGTTTATTCTGAATACGCACCGGGCTACAAATTCCCTTTCATCCAGCTGGCTTTCGGCAAGCTTTGTAGGCAGCGGTGTTACAAAATATCTCCATATAAGAGGTTCATCCGTAATCTCACGAATCTTTCGTGTAGGAATCTTTGATAGATTGATAATATCAAAATGCTCTTCCAGAAATTCTTCGCATTCTTTTTTTGCTGTTCTATTATCATAAAACATATGAAAAGCATAATAGTCCTTATACTCAGGATATATTCCATAAGCTGCAAAACCGCCGCCAAGACCGTTGGAGCGTTCATGCATAACTGTAATAGAATCAATGATGCGCTGGCCCGAAAATCGTTTGCCGGATTTAGAAATTATACCTGATATCGCACACCCAGATAAATTTCTAAACATTCCTTCTCTCATAACTCATACCTCCAACCTAAAAAGCAAAGGCGTCCATCACATAGTACCTGTAATGAGACAAAATAAGCTGTATCAGCTTTTTGTCTGGTACTATCTGACGAACGCCTTTGTTCACGGTATATTATACTATTATAAAATTAACCTGTCAATTATTATATGAATTTTTCTATTTATATCTTGCAATAAAATCTTATACACCTATTAATTAACAGGGCTTAATATGAAAAAATGCAGGATTTAAATATACGTATTGCACGACATGTCCGGAGAAGTATATTGCTGCAAATATATATTTCAGCAATTTGACAATAAAAAACAATTATTAATATGTTGACAACGGCCTTTATATATGCTAGAATTCAAAAGAACAGCAAAGGCGCTGTGGATCAATGTGACCACAGTGCCTTTTTTATTTTGCCTGCAATTAATAATCTGCATGCTGATTCTTCAAAAAGTTCATATTGCGAATTTCTGATTTTAGTCTGAGATGATAAACAGTAAATGGCTGCATGGCAGCCGGAGTTGAATTGTTTTAAGGGGAGGATAAAATGGTTAATATTAATAGTAATATTCCTGGTATTTTTGGCAGTATGGTGTTTGGTGACGCTGTAATGAAAGAGCGTCTGCCAAAGGATATCTACAAGGCACTTAAAAAGACAATTGCCAACGGGACGCATTTAGAGCTGGATGTAGCCAATGTAGTTGCAAGTGCTATGAAGGATTGGGCTATAGAAAAGGGTGCTACTCATTTTACCCATTGGTTTCAGCCTATGACCGGCATAACAGCCGAAAAACATGACAGTTTCATTGTGCCTGATGGCGATGGCCAGGCAATTATGGAATTTTCAGGCAAGGCTTTGGTTAAGGGTGAACCGGATGCTTCCAGTTTCCCTTCCGGTGGTTTGCGTACTACCTTTGAAGCAAGAGGATATACTGCATGGGATCCTACCTCCTATGCCTTTATAAAAGACAACACTCTGTGCATTCCTACTGCTTTCTGCTCATACAGCGGAGAAGCTCTTGATATGAAAACACCGCTTCTGCGTTCCATGCAGGCACTTAACCATCAGGCACTGAGGGTACTGCACTTGTTTGGAGTTACCGATGCAAAACGGGTTGTATCTTCAGTAGGGCCTGAACAGGAGTATTTTTTAATCGACAAGGATGTATTCTTGAAAAGGCCTGACCTTATGTATTGCGGCAGGACGCTGTTCGGTGCCCGTCCTCCCAAGGGCCAGGAAATGGAAGATCATTATTTTGGTGCTATAAAGCATCGTGTTTATGAGTTTATGAAAGAACTTAATGAAGAACTATGGAAACTGGGTGTTTATGCCAAAACACAGCATAATGAAGTAGCTCCTGCACAGCACGAGCTAGCACCTATTTACCGCGAATCAAATATAGCAACTGACCATAATCAGCTGGTAATGGAACTTATGAAAAGCATTGCAGCTAAGCACAACCTGGCTTGCCTTTTACACGAGAAACCCTTTGCAGGTGTAAACGGCAGCGGCAAGCACATTAACTGGTCAATATCCACTGACAAAGGTATCAACCTGCTGGAACCCGGTGACACGCCCTTTGAAAATGCGCAGTTCCTTCTGTTCCTTGTGGCTGTCATAAAGGCTGTTGACGATTATCAGGATCTGCTTCGTGTTTCCGTTGCAAGTGCCGGCAATGACCACCGCCTTGGTGCAAATGAAGCACCTCCTGCTATTGTATCTATATTTTTAGGTGATGAACTTACTGAAATATTAAACGCTTTGGAAAACGATACACTATATGAATGCAAAGGCAAAACTCTGATGGAAATTGGAGCAACAGTGCTGCCCCACTTCCCTAAAGATACAACCGACCGGAACCGTACGTCACCTTTTGCATTTACAGGAAATAAGTTTGAATTTCGTATGCTCGGTTCATCGTTCTCCATTGCCGGTCCCATCATTATACTGAACACTATCGTAGCTGAAGTGCTTCGCCAGTTTGCAGATGAGCTTGAAAAGAGCAATGACTTCAAGTCAGATTTAAGCAAGCTCATTAAAAGGACAATAAAACAGCATAAACGTATTATCTTTAACGGAAACGGATATGACCAGTCCTGGGTGAAAGAAGCCGAGCGAAGAGGCCTGCTCAATCTGAAGACTACTCCGGAAGCTTTACCGGCATTGATACATCCCAAAAATGTTGAGATGTTTGCCCGTCATCGAGTGTTTACCGAACATGAAATTCACTCACGCTATGACATATTGCTGGAAAATTATTCAAAAGCTATCAATATAGAGGCACTTACAATGATTGACATGGTTAACAAGCAGGTCATTCCTGCGGTTCTTGATTATGAAAATGAGCTGGCTGAGCTTATCATACGAAAAAGAGCAATAAGCCCGGACATCATTGCAAGTCCTGAGGAAAATCTGCTTAATAAAATAGCCAGGCTTTCCGAATGCTTGGAGAAAAGACTGGAGTATCTCACAGAGCAGACAGTTGCAGTCAGGGATATAAAAGATAATTTAGAATTGGCTAAAGCTTACCGGGAAAGAGTCTATATGGCAATGAGTGAATTAAGGCTGGTTGTTGATGAACTGGAATTGCTAATCAGCAGCAGGCACTGGAAAATTCCAACCTATGCAGAGATTTTATACAGCGTTAACGAATGATAATTGGTCATTAAAGGAGTTGTATTAATGATCGCTATCGTTGATTATGGTGTGGGCAACCTGTTTTCACTGGCGTCAAGCCTCCGCTTTTTGGGGCTCGACTGCCTTGTGACAAAAAAACAAGAAGATCTCCAGGCTGCTGACAGGATAATCCTTCCGGGTGTCGGCGCTTTCGGAGACGCTATGGCAAAGCTGACTGAAACAGGGCTTGTGGAAACGATAAAAGAACAGGCAGATGTAAAGCCACTGCTTGGCATTTGCCTGGGCATGCAGCTATTATTTGATAAAAGCTTTGAATTCGGTGAGCATGATGGCTTGAAGCTCATTCCGGGCTTAGTCATGCCGCTTTCTGCAGATATAAGTCCGGGAATGAAGATTCCTCATATGGGCTGGAACAGGCTTGAAATTATCAGGGACGACCCTATATTCAAATACTTCAACAACGGCGAATCAGTCTATTATGTTCACAGCTATTATGCCAAATACTGCCAGGACAGCATCCTTGGCGTTTCAGAATACGATGTTACGGTAACTGGACTTGTTCGTTCCGGACTGGTATATGGCATGCAGTTCCATCCGGAAAAAAGCGGCAGTGCGGGACTTCGCCTCCTTAAAGCATTTTCTGAGATTTAGTGAGCCATCGGGATATAAAATGAGATTCCCGGCAAATACTCATATGCCGCAACTTGATATGGAACAGCAATTCCTGAGTAGGAGGCATTATTATGGTCACTAAAAGAATAATACCCTGCCTTGATGTCAGAAACGGAAGAGTAGTTAAAGGCGTTAATTTTGATGGTATTCAGGATATAGCCGACCCCGTGGAGATGGCACGATACTATAACGAGACAGGTGCAGATGAGCTTGTCTTTTACGATATTACGGCAAGCTTTGAAGGCAGAAAGCTTTTTACTGATGTTTTACGGGCTGTAGCTTCTGAAATTTTTATTCCTCTTACTGTCGGAGGAGGAATAAACTCGCTTGACGATTTTGACAGAGTGCTTAAATGCGGAGCTGATAAAGTAAGCGTAAACAGCGGTGCAATAGAAGATCCTTTCTTAATAAGCGCTGCAGCAAAGCGATACGGCAGCCAATGTGTCGTACTCAGTATGGATGTTAAGCGAGTTAACGGAAAGTTTTGTGTTTTTGCCTATGGCGGCAGGTCGAACACAGGCATAGATGCTCTTGAGTGGGCTAAGCGCGGAGAGGATCTCGGAGCAGGTGAAATAGTGCTCAATTCAATAGATACGGATGGTGTACGCAAAGGTTTTGACCTTCCGATGCTTAAAGCAGTCGGCGAAGTTGTTACAGTACCCTTAATTGCCAGCGGAGGGGCCGGCAAAATGGAGGATTTCTCCGAACTGTTCAAGCATGGCAGAATTGATGCAGGGCTTGCTGCAGGTATATTTCACTCAAAAATGATAGGCATCAGGGACCTGAAGCGTTATCTCAGGGATTGCGGCATAAATGTCCGGATGGAGTAAGTGGACTGTTAATCTTTTTTATGGCTGGTTCAGAATTAGTGTCTATATCAGTCTGTCCTTGCGAAAACCTGCAGTCATAAAACGCCAAATCGCTTTTGTGTTTGTCAGCCAGGCTATTTGGATGCCATTTCTTGTATTGTTTAATATTCTTTGTACAAAATACTTTGCTACTGTTTCAGGTTTGTCCGCCAATATGTTGAATATCTTTCTGAACTTTTCATCAGTAATAACCTCTGACTGATCTCCATCTGGCGTTTTTGTAATGAAATCAGTCAGCATCATTCCAGGTGACAATCTCCCTGCTATTACGCCGGTACCCTCAAGTTCTCTGGCAAGTCCTTTCATAAAGTAAGTTAATGCACACTTGGTGGTCCCATAAAGTATTGTCTTTATCTGTATCATGTTATTGGAGCCCAGACCCTCCATACTGTATATCGCACCATGTCCTTGCTTCAGCATTCCTGCCGCTGCAATCTGAGAACCAAAAATCATGCCGAGAATATTGGTGTTTATGACGTTTTTTGTATATGATTCGCCTGTTTCCCACGCAAACACGTGCGGTGTGTTTTGCCCCGCGTTATTGATCCAAATATCTATGCTTCCCCACTTTTCTGCTGAAACATCCCATAAGTTTTGCAGGTCTGCCTTATGTTGCACATTGCAGAGAATATAGATGTATTTACCCTTAAAAGGTGCCAGTTCTTCATAAACTTCTTCCGTCAAGTCTTCTCCCCTGCCAGATAAAGTAACATTACATCCGGCCTGCAGGAACTCCTTTGCCATTGAAAAGCCAATTCCGCGGGTACTGCCGGTTATAACTACATTTTTCATAAACGCACTCCTTATTTTCGTTTATTATTTAGCTTATATTTTCACAGTAATAATATCATATTGCATATTTAAATGACCAGCATTTTACGATTTTGCTCCAGACTTGTATCTTCAGCGATTCAAAATTATTATATATTGTTAAGCTCTCCTCTAAAATAACAGCACTTAATACCCCTGTATGCTATGGGAACGCTCTTTTTTTCATCACTAAACCAATTTTTTATTAGCAATACCTTTTTTGTGTTACTATAAAATATATAAAGGTTTTATAAATATCGAAAGACCAGCTAATTAGTTCTCATTGAAAAAGTCTTAAAACTTTTTCATAAAATTTACCAAACCAAAAGGAAATCCCGTTTGAATGTCGAATTAGTAAATAACCACAAATACAAACTCAACACCCAACGGGATTAG
>DUSN01000037.1 GCA_012842605.1 Clostridiales bacterium | reverse complement strand
GATTCTTCTGACACGGTAAGAATTGTCAACGAGCAGGCAAAGAACGTGGGATACGAATTCCGTGCGGTACATATACCAAAAACAATTGACAACGACCTGATGGTTAACGACCATACCCCTGGCTATGGTTCTGCTGCCAGGTTTGTGGCACAGTCCTTTATGGGAATCAATTTGGACAACCGTGCTCTGCCCGGTGTATATATTGGTGTTGTCATGGGCAGACATGCCGGTTTCTTAACAGCAGCCTCAGCTATGGCCCAGCAGTTCCCCGATGACGGTCCGCACCTCATCTATCTGCCTGAACGAACCTTTAATACAGAGCAGTTCCTGAAAGATGTCAAGAGCGTGTATGATAAGTACGGCCGCTGCATAATTGCGGTATCCGAAGGCATTCAGGATGAAAACGGCGTTCCTATTATCACCAAGTTTGCAGATCAGGTAGAAAAGGATGCCCATGGCAATGTTCAGCTGTCAGGCTCAGGCGCGCTGGGTGATGTATTGGCCAAGTATATTAAGGATAACCTGAAAATCAAGCGTGTCCGTTCCGATACATTCGGATATCTGCAGAGATCCTTCATGGGATGTGTATCTGATGTTGATCAGGTAGAGGCCAGAGAAGTAGGCGAAAGAGCAGCACAATACGCAATTCTCCACAACCTGGACGGTTCCGTAACCATCCACAGAGTAGGCAATTATGCTGTTGATTATCGCCTGACTGATATAAAACAGATTGCGGCATTAACCAAGCATATGCCCGATGAATTTATCAATGCGGAAGGCAACCATGTTACAGAAGCATTCCGCGCCTATGTCAGACCGCTCATGGGTTCCAACATGCCTGTTGCCGGCAGGCTGAGAGCTCCTATGGTAGAGAAGCTGGTAAAGTAAGTCCTACATTTTATAAAGGTACCACTTACAGCTGTTGAGCTCATATTTAATCTCATAGATTTTTTCAATATTGTTAATCAGACTTTGGCAGGTAAAAACCAGCATACGGTTGCCTGCCAATTTTTCTTCCCGCTTTTGGACGACCCGGTCAATGCGGACGGTAATTGCAGATTCATCATCCTGCCTCATATTAAAACGAACGGGATTGGGGGTTCCGTCTTCGTTGAACCAGGCAATCATTTTAATAGGTTTCATTAAGACCTTCATGGCAAAGCGGCGAATGCCGGTCCTCCTTTCGATATGCGAACATTTGTTCTGTGTATAACATAGTATACCACTCCCTCTTAAATTATTCAATAGAACGGCATGTCCTTATTTTTATGATTACAATCCTTATTTATGATTGCTGCAAAGTTCTCTTAACTCAACAAGAAGCTTGACTGCGCTGCTTGCTGAGTTCCTGTCTTTACAACATTTCCAATAATTACCGTTTACTGGCAGTCTAATCTAGGATAAACTATTTGTTAAGAAAGTATTAAGAAAATATTATAAAAATTTTAACTGTGCCCCCAAAAAAGGGAGAAGCTTTTCGTATTTTATAATAGGTGGTGATACTTCCTTGAGAGTGTTTTCTGTCAAAGCAGCTTTGAAAGATACGGACCAGGATGCAGTCATAGATGAAATTAAGGCAATTCGAGAAGGTAACGAAGCACTCCGGAACCAGTTTATCGAAAGATACATCAATTTCATTCTAAGTACGGCGAGCAGAATAAAAGGAAGGTATATCCAGATAGAAAACGACGAGGAATATCCCATTGCTCTCAGCGCCTTTAACCGGGCTATTGACTGTTATGATCCTGACAAAGGAACTTCTTTTTTCACCTTTGCGGGACTGCTGATTCAAAGAGCTATTATTGACCTGTACAAAAAGAACAGCACGGTTCGTGAGATCTCCACCAGCCAGCTCAGGGAAGAGGAAGACGCCTGCGGTCAAGATGAATACTGTGAACCTGAAAATGTTGAGCAAGCTATACGCTTTCAGGAGGACAGCTTCAATCTGCAGCAGGAAATCACCATTTACAAGGCGCTTTTAACGGAGTACTCCATTGATTTCAACTTATTGGTTTCCGCTACGCCGAAGCATGCCGGTGTCAGGCGGAGAATGATACGACTGGCTAAAATGCTGTCGGAGGATTCCACTGCCAGGGCATATATCACAAAGCGCAAGTGCCTCCCCTTAAAGGACATCGAAAGTAAAGTGGATTTCAGCAGAAAAACATTGGAGCGTCACCGGAAATATATTTTGGCCAATTTTATACTTATCAACAGTGATCTTGATTATATGAAAGATTACATAAAAGATATCCTGCAGGAAGGTGAAAAAGATTGAAGGGTTTGGTTGTAGAAAAACAGGCCTTCTGCTCTATTGTTCTGACGCCTACAGGGGAATATAGGAAGGTTTACGGCATCATCAAAGAAGAAGTAGGGCAGGAGATATCCATCAAATACTGCTCTGCTGCCTCAAGGCTTGCTGCTGTAGCTGCTGCCCTGGTGATAATTATATTCTTTTCACAGGTTCTGCCTGTTTTATTGGAGTGGAACCAGGTTTATGCTTACGTTACTCTTGATATCAACCCCAGTGTGGAGTTTGCCATTGATTCCGATTACCTTGTATTAAAGGCACGGCCGTATAACCAGGAAGCAGAAAGCATTCTGACGCAGCTGGAGTATGAGAGGAAGGAAATCAGGTCGGTCCTGGTTGAATTCACCAGGTCTGCCCTGACTCTTCAACCCATAGGCAGCAACACACAGAATCATGTGGTTGTATCCTTTTACTCAAGGCATGCCAAAGATGAACAATCTGTTGAGGCCGGGCTTGCGTACATTAAGGAAGTTCAGAAGGAAGTATTGCAATTTTCCGGAGAAGAAGTTGATGTAGATGTCATAGCGGTAGATGAAGAAACCCACAGGGAAGCCCATAAGCTTGGTATATCTGCCGGAAGATTAAAAGGAGCTGTGCAAGAGAATACAGAGGACAAAAATCCTCAGGAAGGTTCGCCTAAAGGGAAAAATGAAAACAGTGACGACTCCGGCAAAGCTGTGAAGTCAGAAAGCAAAAAGGCAGAGTCAGATAAAAAGGAAAGCAGCAGTAAAACCGTACAGGCAGAAGGCAGCAAAACCAAAAAAGCAGAGACAAAGAAAGAAAAAGATAATGGGCAAGAAAATCGCAGTGAGATGAATGGGTATTGGAAGAAAATTGCTAATAGAGGTTTAAATGAAACAAGGGAGAGGATTCAGGGCAAGGGTAACAAACAGGAAAAGGAGAAAGCTTGGGACAAGAGTATCAAGCAGGAGAAAAAGAAGCTTTTTAGGAATAAGAATAACAAGCATGCAATAAAGAAAAAAGATGTGAATTCAAATGGCAATAAAAATAAATTTAACTGGAACGGAAGAAGAAATAAGCTGAAAAACCGCATAAATAAAAAATGAAGTTAACCAAACGGCAAAAACATCCATGCAAAAACACATAATGACCCAAATAGAATTGAGAAGGAGAGGAAAAACAAATGAAAAGGGCCATCACGATATTACTTGCAGTAGTCATGTTGTTCTCTCTGCCGGTCGCTGGTCTGGCTGCGCAGGAAGAACAAACAACGGAGGAACAGGTGGTGCCTGAGGCAGGTATTACACCGGACAGCTGGTTATATGGATTGGAGAATTTTATGAAGGAGCTGCATCTGGTATTTACATTCAATGCAGCGGGCAAAGCAGGTTTGCTGGATGATATATCAGGAGAACGGCTGGCAGAAGCCTTGGAAATGATTGAAAAAAATAAAGGAGAATACGGCCTTATTGCCTTGAAAGCATACAAGGCGGCATTGGAGAAAGCCATCGAAGTCTTTGATGATGCCATCATAAACAACAAGGATATTATCGATGTTCTGAATCAGTTCAGCAGCAATTTGGTAAAACGAAAAGAGCTCATCGAAGTTATATTGGAAGATCTGCCGGAAGAATTGCGGAAGGAAATCGAAGATGCTCTTAAGGAGACCTTGGATGATGTGGAAGTTACCATTGATGTAACAGATCTGGATGATGAAACAGACGAGGAAGATACCGATGAAGAAGCCAAGGAAGACATCAATGGCGAAACCGGTGAGCAAACAGGTCAGCAGCCTGGCGAACAGACTGATGAGCAAACTGGCGAGCAAACAGACGGACAGACAGAAGAGCAACCTGGTAAGCAGACAGACGGACAAACCAGCGAGCAATCTGGCGAACAACCTGGTGAACAAACCGACGAGCAAGCCGGTGAGCAGACTGATGAACAAACCGATGAACAAACTGAAGATAATACAAATAATGAAACTGATCTCCCCGTTCTTCCGCTGAAGAAAAGGGTTACAGTTGAAGTGCTGGCAAAAATTATAGGAGAAGACGCTGCAGAGCTGTATGCCCTAAGGCAGCTTAACCTTAGACAGGTGTTAACCATATATTCCCTGTCAAAACAGTCTGATAAAAGCTTTAATGAAGTGTTGGCGGTATTCCTGGAAAACGGAAAGGGCATCGGTAAAACAGCTATGGAGCTGGGACTGCGTCCAAGGGCTGCATTGAAAGGAATCAAGGCAGTATTCAAAGATACAAAGTGCGAGATAAAGACGGCTTTTGCTGCAGCAAAACAGGAAGCTAAAGCCAAAAAAGAGCTTCCTGAAAATGAGGACGAATCTAAGGACATTGATCAGGATGATGATAAGATGCCTGACAACCAGGGCGATAATGATACAGATCAGGATGATAATGATAAAGAAAAGAATACTGAAAATAAAGATGACAATGAAGATATAGACGAGCAAAAAGAAGAGAATGCAGGCAAGGACAAAAACGATAAAGATGCAGGCAAATCACCTGGCAATGACAAGAAAGATGATAAAAAATCCTCTGACGATGGTAAGAAGGATAAGAGCAATAAGGAGAATAAAAGTGACAAAGACAAAAAGCATGTGAAAAATAATAATGGCAACAAGGTAAGTAGCGGCATCAAGCAGAACAACAAAAGCTACTGCAGCTACAACAAATACAATGGAGTAAAAGAGGTCAAAAGCAATAGCAAAGGTAATAGCAAAAATAATAACAAGTATAAAACAAAAAATTGGCATGTTAATTTTAAAGCAGGCTTATGGTCAAATAAAAAGAACAGGTAAGTAGCAAAAGCCAATTGCATGCAGTAATGTACACCTCAAGGAAGAAGGCCGGATTGAATCCGGTCTTCTTGCCTTTTTGGCTTTCTTTTCAGCAGCTCATACCTGCCAGGTATCCGGTAGAAAAGGCAATCTGCAGGTTAAAGCCTCCGGTGTAGGCATCCACATCTATAACCTCACCTGCGAAGAAAAGGCCTTTTACCAATTTGGATTCCATAGTACTCGGATCAATTTCCCTGGTGGAAACTCCGCCGGAAGTAATGATGGCTTCTTTGATCGGGCGGTATCCTTTAACAGTAAGCGTCAGTCCTTTTAATAATGAAACCAGGGTCCTACGCTCTTCCTTGGTAATCTGGTGTACAGGCTTGTCTGAAGGGATACCGGACAACTGAATTATCACGGGTATAAGCTTTTGAGGCAGCAAATCATCCAAACTGTTGGAGAAAATTTTACGGGCATATTTTGCAAAATCTCGCTGAATTCGTGCATCCAGCTGTTCTTCAGCTAAGGCGGGCTTAAGGTCGATCTTGATCCGGTATTTTCCCGGCTCCATTTTGCCCATATAAGAGCTGGCAGACAGTATAACCGGTCCGGATACACCATAATGGGTAAAGATCATCTCGCCAAAATCCTCGAATATCTTTTTATCATTCTTGTCTGTAACGGTTATTGATATATTTTTAAGGGACAGGCCCTGGGCCTGGGCCGGCCAGTCTTCCATAGACTCCAGGGGAACCAGGGATGGTTTAGGAGGAATGATGGTATGACCAAGTTCCCTGGCGAAACGATATCCGTCTCCGGTAGAGCCGGTAGCCGGATATGATATGCCGCCTGTAGCCACAACAGCACTGTTGCAGGGAAGAATTCTGCCATCTTTTAAGTGTACTGCCGTTATATGATTATTTTCAGCTGTTATCCTGTCTGCTTCACCCTTTATGACGCGGACATTATTGTTCATAAGGTGCTTTTCCAAAACCTTAATCACATCAGAGGACTTGTCTGAAACCGGGAAGACGCGGTTGCCTCGTTCCACCTTGGTTTTTAGGCCCAATTGGTTAAGCAATGCAATCAAATCCTGGTTTGTAAAGGTATAGAATGCACTGTATAAAAACTTGGCATTGGTAGGAACATTAGCGATAAAGGTTTCCATATCGGCATTATTGGTAATATTGCAGCGTCCCTTGCCCGTCAGATAAAGCTTTCTGCCTAATTTGTCATTCTTCTCCACCAGGGTTGCATCAAGCCCGCGGCTGCCGGCTGCAGCGGCTGCCATGATTCCTGCCGGACCGCCGCCTATGACTACGACTTTTCTGCTGTTACTCATGAAAACTCCTCTTAAAAATAAAATTCATAGATATTTTATTATATCCATGTTATAATAACAACATCAGCCGGAAACTATTATACCTGTCAGACAGACTATAGCCGGTATAATTACATTAGGCATATTATTGCTTAGCTGGCATGAAAAGGTTCTTGTATTGTGACTGATGTCATAGTACAATAAGGAATGTTACAAAAAAGTTATAAAGTTTGGCTGTGCTAGACGGGGAGGTAGCGGTGCCCTGTAACCCGCAACCCGCTATAGCGGGGTTGAATTCCTGCCCGAGGTTTGAATTCTGTAGGGCCAGGTCCGGGTAAGTGATGTTGATGGCTGGGTCCTGCGCAACAAAGATCCATGAACCCTGTCAGGTCCGGAAGGAAGCAGCAGTAAGTGGACATCTTTGTGTGCCGCAGGGAAGCCTGGCCGGAGTTAACTGTCCGGTTCCCGCTTATGGTTTCAAATCAGAGGCAGGTGCACAGCTTAAATTTATATTGCAAGCCATGTTATCATGGCTTGTATTTATTTTTGGCTGTCAACTGATATCTTTTTTATGTAAACAGATAGGACATGATGTGAATTAAACTGACAAATCGGTGAAAAACTACCATACATAAGCGATGCAGCAAAGGGGAGTTGAGTGTTGAAGCATTTCTGGACACGGAAGAAACAGACCGCTCAGAGTGAAGAGTACTTGGTGAACGAATTTGAAGACAATTATAAAGAAATCACAACAGCCAATGTAAAAATTATTTTAGCTGACAGCAGTGATATCGTATATCAGGAGCATTATATAAACGGAAATCGTAATCTTCCGGTGACGGTAGTTTTTGTGGACGGTATGGTAGACATAAAATTAGCAAGTGACAATATTTTAAAGCCGTTAACTCAGGAAAAGGGTCTGGGGGAGGTTAAGGGATTTGACGATATAATTGAATTGATTGAGCATGGAATAGTATATCATGCTTCCCGTAAGATACGAACCAATCTGGGAGATGTACTGAACGACATTATAAGCGGGTCGGTTGCTTTAATATTTGATAAGGAAAAACGAGCCATTACCTTTGATGCCAAGGGATATGAAAAAAGAGGCGTAACAGAACCCACCAGCGAAAATGCTGTAAAAGGCCCTAAGGATGCATTTGTGGAAGTTCTCAGGGTAAATACATCCCTGGTACGCCGAAGAATCAGCACGCCATACCTTCGGATAAAAGAAACAACAGTAGGGCGGCAGAGCCTTACACAGGTAGCAGTTGTATACATTGAGAATCTGACAAATGAAAATATAATAAAAGAGGTAATGAAACGCCTTAACAGTATTAATGAAGATGCGGCTATATCTCCGGGTCTTATTGAAGAATATATTATTGATAAAAAAAGCTCTCCTTTCCCGCAGGTATTGAACACGGAAAGAGTAGATAAATTTTGTGCCAATATAATTGAAGGCAGGGTGGGAATTATAATTGACGGCATGCCGGTTGCCTATATTGCCCCGGCTTCTGTAACGCTGTTTTTTCAGGCGCCTGAGGATTATGCCTACCATTTCATAATCAGTTCCGCTATACGTCTGCTGCGGTATATATCAGCCTTAATCGCCCTGCTCCTGCCTGCTTTCTATGTTTCCGTAACCACATTCCATCAGGAAATGATACCTACGGTATTGGCTATTTCCATTATCAGAAGCGAATCCGAGGTTCCTTTTCCTACCGTAACATCCATTATCGGAATGCTAATTGCTTTTGAAATGCTGCTGGAAGCAGGAATACGGCTTCCGAGAGCCATAGGCCAGGCAGTTTCCATCATCGGGGCACTGGTGGTAGGACAGGCGGCTGCTCAGGCTAAGCTTATCTCACCTGTTGTTGTAATTATCATAGCGGTTACAGGCATTGCAGGGTTTATTATACCCAGCCAGGATTTAAACAATGGGATCCGGATTCTTCGCATGATATTCGTGCTGTTTGCCTCTATTGCCGGGTTATACGGGCTCTCTCTGGGGTTTATTATGCTTATATACCATCTGAGCACCATAGAAACCTTTGGAGTTCCTTATCTTACTCCTTTCGCACCAAGTGATGATCTGCAGTTTGCTGATGATACATTGATCCGGATGCCGCTGGCTATTATGAGGAAAAGACCTGAAAGCTTAAAAACTATTAATAAAAAACGCCGATAGCAGGTGGTAATGAAATGAAAAGACATACTATACTGTTTATCTTGGTTACGGTATTGATTACTTCAGGATGCAGTTCAACTTCACTGCCTCAAAGGACAGAAATTGATGATCTGCTGCTGGTAGAAGTTATAGGCATTGATAAATCCACCGAAATGCCTGAGGATGTAACTATAACAATAGCCAGCAGAAAGCTGGATCAGTCGGGGGGCGGGCAGTCTCAGGAAGACGGAAGCGGGGGAGGAGTGAACATTATCCCCAACAATAAGGCATTAATAACTATGGCCAATGGCAAAACGCTTTTTGATGCGGCCAGGAATATCCAGAACAATACTGATAAAACCCTGTTTTGGTCTCATACCAAGTATATTCTTATAGGAGAAGAAGCAGCGCGTGATAATATTGTCAAATACATCGATTTTATTACCCGGGACCACGAGTTCCAGCTAAACATTATGGTTTATATCGTTAAGGGGATGACTGCCAAGGATTTATTACTGAAGTTTAATCAGTCTGAGTTTTATATAGCGGACAAGCTGAATAGTGTGGGACGAAACAGTAAACTGATGGGCATGATGGAAGAAATAAATACTGCGGAATTGATGCGATTTTTCGATATTCATTTTGGCAGCGCTCGTATTCCCTGTATTCAACTGGTTGACAGGGAAATTGGTTACGAGACAACAGCACCTGACATTGAGGGGTTTGGATATGCTATAGTATCTGATTTAAAGCTGGCTAGTTACATAGGAAGGGACATAGCGCGGGGAGTTAATCTAATTACCAACAAACTTGAATCCTCTGTAGTCACGGTAAAGGATGTATATGGAGGAGATGTTTCGCTTGAAATTATCTTAAGCAATACAGAGGTTATACCTCACTTTGCCGGTGATAAACTGGAAGAAATTACTCTTAAGACTAGAGTATTAAGCAACCTGGGCGAAATTCAATCTCAGGCACCATCCAGGTTTGAGGAAAATTATAAATATATGGAAGCTCAGCAGTCAGCTATTTTGGAAAATGAAATGAAAAAAGTGCTGGAAGTGATTAGGGAGTCAGAATCGGATTGCCTTGGAATATGTGACAGGATCAGGCTGAAAGAACCAGTGAAATGGCACAAGATAGAAGATAATTGGATGGAAATATTTTTAAATATGAAAATAAACGTAGAGGTTGAGTCAAAATTAAGAAGAAGCTATGAACTGGATGAACCAAGTGCATACAAGGGAATGAAATAGTATGGTTTACTTTATTATTGTTTTGGCCGGACTTGGCATTTATGATATCCTGCAGATGAAAGCAAAAAAGCAGAAGAAAGAAGCAGTTATATATGCAATATTTATGGTGCTTGTTGGGCTGTTTGGCATATTCTATTTTACAGACCCGGAACGTACAAGCTTTTCGAAGCTTTTAATTACATTAATCGGCATAAAGGAGTGAGTTCAATGCTGGAATCCAGGAACAAGATTTCTACGCGTCAGGCTGTCATTCTTTTTATTGCCGCTCAAGCTTCTCCGGTCATACGGATTATGCCGAGACATGCTTCTGAAATTGTAGGGCGTGCGGGATGGGTAGCCCCCTTGTTTTCTGTACTGCCATTCATCTGCCTTGTTTATGTAATGCAGCTGATATTCAAAAAGCATATAAATTCCGGCCTTGGAGAGCTTTATATAAAGGTTTTCGGGAAATTTATAGGAAGGGCTGTATTGGCCTTCTGCTCTATATGGTTTATGATACTGATGGGGTTATATCTGAGGTATTTTGCAGAAAGATTCTTATCGTCCATTCTGCCCAATACAACACCTACCTTTTTTTATATAACCATGCTTATTGCTGTTTATTATGCTGTTAGAGGCGGAATAGTCAATTTTGCCAGGACAGTTGAATTTCTTTATTATCTGTTTGTAATTGTTTTTATATCATTATTCCTGTTCAACTTGCCAAATGTGCAAGAAATCAATTTATTGCCTGTAACACGGTATGATATTATACCCATGACCAAGACAATAAAGTCCTTGTTTGGCGTATGGTGTTACTTCTCCCTGTTGTTCTTTTTTGGAGACAGATTGAATGATAAGGAGCATATCAGCAGGATAGGCCTGCAAACCATCCTGTTTATTACAATTACGTGCATCATGCTGTTAATACAGACTATTGGTGTATATGGCCATACCGTGATAGCGCGTATACCCTTGCCCTATTTTGAATCTATAAAAAGCATATCACTGCTGGAAACTATAGATCGAATTGAATCTTTGGCCCTTGCATTATGGGTATTTATTGATTTTACAGTTATCAGTCTATTTCTTTATCTTACTGTCAGTGTTATTAAAAACCTTTTTTCTCTTTCAGAAGTAAAATATTTTATAAGTCCCGTAGTTTTATTTGCATACATTTTTGCCTTTTATCTTGGCAATAACAGACTGGAGCTGGAGCAGTTCACTGATCACATTGGTTTACAGGTCAATATCATTGTATGTTTCGTCATGCCTGTTATTTTGCTGGCAGTAGGGAAAATCAGGAAGATAATATAACAGTCAGGCTGCTAAATAGTCACAGCTTGCGCTATTTTTGGCTAACAATAGGCATTTCTTTATGATATAATTGTATGGCAAAAGAAAGAAGACTCAGTGGAAAGCAGGTGAGCTGTGATGTATACAGCCCTATACAGGCAATGGCGTCCCAATACCTTCCAGGATGTGGTAGGCCAGGATACTATTGTTCGAACCTTGAATAATCAGATTGCCAGCGGGCATATTGCTCATGCATATTTATTCTGCGGTTCCCGCGGCACAGGAAAGACCAGTACTGCAAAGATATTTGCCAGGGCAATAAACTGCATTTCACCTGATGAGCATGGCCCCTGCGGGAAATGTGAAGTATGCAGGAATTTATCCTCTGACAGCAATATGGATATTGTAGAAATTGATGCAGCGTCAAATAACGGGGTAGATGAAATCAGGGATCTGAGGGACAAGGTCCGCTTTCCGCCGGCAGTCGGGAGGTATAAAGTATATATCATAGACGAGGTTCACATGCTTTCAATAGGGGCTTTTAATGCCCTGCTCAAGACACTGGAAGAGCCTCCGGCTCATGTGGTGTTTATCTTAGCAACAACCGAGCCTCATAAACTGCCCGCCACCATCTTGTCTCGCTGCCAAAGATTTGATTTTAAAAGGATTCCCCTGAAAACACTGGTAAACAGGATGAAAACAATATGTGAGAATATGAATGTGACAGTGGAGGAAGAGGGCCTTAATACAATTGCACGATGGGCAGAAGGCGGAATGCGGGATGCTCTCAGCCTTTTGGATCAATGCATGAGTTTTTGCGGCAGCCATATTACCAATGATGATGTCCTGGATATACTGGGCACAGAAGACCAGAGTTTTCTGTTCCAGGCGTCAGATGATATATTAACCGGCAATCTCCAGGGCTTATTGCATAAAATCGGCCGCCTGCTTGATAACGGTAAGGAACTGAATGTATTTTTACGGGACTTGCTGAACCATATGCGTAATCTCTTAATTGTAAAGTCCTGCAATACCCCTGAGGGTCTTCTTGATGTGGCAGAATCCACCCTGGAGCAATTGAAGAGCCAGGCAAAAGCAGCAAGTGAAGCAAGGCTGATACGGGCAATCGAGCTGCTTTCACCACTGGAATCGGAAATGAGGTACAGCAGCCAGCCCAGAATTTTAATGGAATTGGCAGCTGTCAAGCTTTGCCGTCCCCAGAGTGAAGCATCTCTGGAAGCTCTCTTGGATAGGATTGAATTATTGGAAAAAAAGCTTAACAACGGAGGGACGGTTGTCTATGATGTCCCGCCGCCGGCGAATGATGAGCATGAAATTCCTATTGCCGCAGCGGCTGATATACAGTATGTCCCGCCGGTGGATGAGTATATACCGGTTATTATGCCTGAAGGCCCAGATAATAAACCAGAGGAACTGCCTGCAAAACAGAAGCCGGCTAAACCGGGCAAGAAGGAATCAGTTCAGCAAATAGCGAATAAAGTTCAGGATCCTGTTGCTGCCTGGCCAGATATTATGGATCTGCTCAGCCGGGAAAGACAATCCATTCATGCGGCATTGATAGGGGTAAGGCCTCAAATGGGCGCAAATGGTGTAATGACATTGATATTTCCGCCGGCATCTGGTTTTCATATTATGCTGATAGAGCAGGAAAAGAGCCGGAAATTCCTGGAGGAAACCATAGAAAAAGTAACGGGACAGCAGGTAAAGATCAAATGCATGATGCAGGATCAAATGAAAGAGCAGGAATTGGATGCAGATGATGACTATGTAGTAAGAAAGGCTATAGAGGTTTTTGGCGAAGACATAGTGGAAGTAGTTGATGAAGAATAGCTTGATTTTATCATGGATATGGTATAATGAAGTAAAAATAAAGAAGAAATAAATATTACGAGGAGGAAAGTGAATATGGCAAAAGGCGGATTTCCCGGCGGTATGGGCATGGGAAACATGAATAATCTCATGAAGCAGGCAAAGAAGATGCAGGAGCAAATGCTTAAAATGCAGCAGGAACTGGAAGAGAAAACAGTTGAAGCCTCGGTTGGCGGAGGAGTGGTTTCTGTTGTAGCCAACGGCAAAAAGGAAATCATGGAGATAACAATTAAGCCTGAGGTAGTAGACCCCGATGATATAGAAATGCTCCAGGATTTGATTCTTGCTGCTGTAAATGAGGCAATCAGAAAAGCCGATGAAATGGTGCAGAGTGAAATGTCCAAGCTTACCGGCGGACTGGGTATGCCTCCGGGACTGTTTTAACCTAAGAATTGCTTAAGGATTAAAAGGAAAGCGGTGTGAACACCCATGAATTATTATATAGAACCGGTTGCCCGCTTGATTAACGAGCTGTCAAGGCTGCCGGGAATAGGCGGGAAAACAGCCCAGCGTCTGGCTTTCCATATAATTGATCTGCCAATAGAGAGAGTGCGTGAGCTGACTCAGGCAATTATGAAAGCCAGGGAAGGGATTAAATACTGCTCGGTTTGCTGCAATCTAACAGACCAGGATCCATGTGCTATTTGCAGCAGCCATCACAGAGATCATTCGCTTATCTGTGTTGTAAAAGATTCCCGTGATGTAATTGCAATGGAAAAGATGCGGGACTATAAAGGGGTATATCATATTCTCCATGGCACCATATCTCCAATGGAAGGCATCGGACCGGATGAAATCCGGATTAAAGAGCTTCTTAACAGGGTAAACAATAGTGAAATCCGTGAAGTGATACTGGCAACCAATCCGGATGTGGAAGGCGAAGCCACTGCCGTATACATTTCAAGGCTGCTTAAGCCGTTGGGCATAAAAGTTACCCGAATAGCCCACGGCATTCCTGTGGGCGGTGATCTGGAGTATGCGGACGAAGTAACATTGTCCAAGGCCCTGGAAGGCCGCAGGGAGATGTAGGCAGGGGCATTGTTTTGTCTACATCAAATAAACTCCTTTCATTTTTCAAATGTTTGAGAAGGAGCAAATAAAGTTGTTGCATAAAGCCATAGGGAAAAGGTAAAGGTGCGCCTTGGAACTATGGTTTTATATTAGGATTTT
>DUSN01000117.1 GCA_012842605.1 Clostridiales bacterium | reverse complement strand
GCGGGAGTGCCCGTAATAATGACATCCCCCGGACAGAGAGTCATTATCCCCGACAGATAGCTGATAAGGTAATCTACCTTGAAAACTAAATTACCTGTGTTGGAATCCTGCATAACCCTGCCGTTCAGCCTGGATTGTATCCTGAGGTTTGAAGCGTCGACTTCATCGGTTATGACCGGACCCAGCGGCAAAAACGTGTCAAAGGATTTGGCTGTTGTCCATTGACCGTCGGAAGGCTGAAGATCCCGGGCAGTCACATCATTGGCGCATGTAAAGCCCAGGACATAGTCCATAGCATCGCTGACCGGCACATCTTTTGCCTTTTTCTTTATAACAACTGCGAGCTCGGCTTCATAATCAACACGTTGTGACATTTTCGGATATATAATGTCGTCCAGCGGACCGATAACGCTGCTGGGCGGTTTCAGAAACACCACCGGTGATTTGGGAAGCGGTGTATTGGTCTCCTCGGCGTGATCGCGGTAATTAAGACCTATACATATTATTTTCGAAGGAGTACAGGGACTAAGGAGCTTAACTTCGGACAGGGACACGTCACGGCCGGTTTTCAGCGGCCCGTCGAACGGCTCTCCTGTCAGCTCGAAAACCCTGTTGCCTTCCAGGATTCCATAATGTGGGTTATTGTTATAAATATAACGAAGATACTTCATAACGATACCAGCTTTCTGTTTTTTTATAAATTATAACATTTATACCCGGAGGTTAATATGCTGCTCCTAAAAAAAACATCAATTGTTCAACAGGTTGTTGAACGCCTTATTGAATATATCCGGAACGAGAAGCTTACTACTGAAAGAGAACAGCTTCACCCATGAAATCAACAAGCTCATCGCCGATGAGATCAGGATCTTCCGCTATACCATGATGAAAGTCGAGAATGAGTATCGGGGACGTACACTTTTACTCATTTTGAGTAATGGGGACAGATCTCTCCGCATGAAGAAAACGGTGCCTGCAGCGCCATGTTATAGGGCTGCGCACCGTCTCCCGCAATGCATGGATCTGCGATCCCTGTATCTTATAAGAGATCAGGCAAAATTTAATGTTTTACATAGTTAAGATGCCTTCCTCAGAATTGATTATTATAAGAACCTGCTCTTCCTTACCGGTATATGCGTTTATATAAACGAGGAAGTCCCTGTCTTCAAGCTTGCCTGTGAACTCGTAGCATAGAAGCTCTGTCCCGTAATTGGTCGGAATCACCGCAAGGCCTGAAGACTTGATATTCTCGCCTTTTCTGACCAATTGTCTGGCTTCCTCCTCAGTTAAAGTCGGAGGTTCGAGGTTCCTGTCCCTGTGGTTCATAAAGTAACCGTTCGCTTCAAATCCCACTACATCGCCATTGTCCAGCGCAACCTTGACCTTTATAAGATCAGGGTAGTAGGTAATGCCGTTTTCATGGTACGCATAGTTGATTGTGGCAATCCCGTCATTGTTAAGATAGTAGGATTGCTTCATGTTTTCGAAGCCCCGTTCTTTAAGGAATTCAGCGCCGATTTCCATGGCTTTCCGGACGTCAATGGTCTTTTCTCCAACTTCCCTGTTATGCAGGAACCATATGACATGCCCGCCTTTTACCGAGACGTCCGCTTCAGCTATATTGCTGCTTTTGTTGTTTCCGTTAAGCGCTACCCGGAAATTGTAGGTGTCGATAATACCATTGTTGTTGTCCGAAAGCTTCTGTACATTTTCCACCCTGTCCTTGCCTAAGAATTTATGAAGGTTTGTTATAGCCTGGTTCTCGGTCACTTTCTCTCCGGTCAGCCCCAGGGCCTTTCTGTTCTGCATATGCTCGGAAAAGGGTCCGTCGTAAATCAGTGTAGGCATTTTCTCGAATTCGGAATTCACGTTTGAGAATGTCACCGGCATGTTCTCGGAAGCTTCCTTCATTTCTTTGGTTTCTTCCTTTGCTACATTTTCCCATTTGAGGTTCCCGCTGATCAGGTCCTGGTGCATCTCACTGAGGCTGTTTTCAAGGCTTACAGATAATTTATGCAGCTCTGCCAGGGTCTTTTCCTGTTCCTCGCTTATTTCCATGCCCAAAGCGCTTTGCCTGGCGATGACTCTTGAAAGATCGGATACCTGGGTCAAAAATTTCTTTGTGTTTGAAATCACTCCAAGCGAAATAGGGAGCTGGGTCAGGGTGCTGCTTGCCGATGACGCTTCTCTCCATACATCGTGCAGCACTTCTGCAGCCATCTCTGACGAAGAAGCAAGTCTCGCTTTCATTAGCATCAGTTCAACGTTCTGGACATAGCCTACCAATTCATGAAATGCTCTGTTGTAAGAGTTGTCAAGCTGCCTTCTCAGCGTATTGGCCCTGTTCAGCTGGTATGCTCCGAATATTGTCGTGGCAAGAAGTATGGCAATAATGAAATTCTTGGCCCTGTTTCTCGCATCGCTGTCACGGAGTTCTTTCCGCATTTTTTTCTCTTTGTTCTCCCTCTCTTTGATGACCTGGTATTCTTCGTTGTTGGTTATCCCGTTGTTATCCATACTAACCTTACCCAGCCTTTCTTAATATTCTTGAATTGATTATCTATTTCGCAAAATTGTGTTTTCCTATTTTAACGACTACCTTTTTGGACCAAATCCATTTGCTGGTAGCGGTTTCAGGGTTCCAATAATAAAGGCAGCCATAGGTCGGATCCCAACCGTTCAGCGCATCCTGGGCCGCTTTCACTACTGTTGATTTTGGATCGATGGGAACATTTATCTGGCCGTCGGCAACTGCCGTGAAGGCCCCTGGCTGATAGATCACGCCTGCTATGGTATTCGGGAAGTCCGGAGACTTGACACGGTTCAGGATCACCGCGCCGACAGCTACCTGCCCTTCATAGGGTTCGCCCCTGGCTTCGCCGTTTATCGCCCTGGCCAACAGTTGGAGATCACTGACTCTTCCCGCCTCCTGGCCCAGGCTTGGCGGGGATGACAAGATCACGAATGACAGAACAAGAAGTGGAACCAAAATGTAAACCATTGATCTCTTATCCATACTGCTGTCACCTCAAGCATATTCTTTCAATTTCTTGCAACTATTATGCATGAGTGAAGGGGACGAATGAGTATTGGGGACGGAGGTTTTCACTCATTTTGAGTAATAGGGACGGGGAATCTTTGCTCGTTTTTATACAATTTTATGGTATTCAAGTTAAATTATATGATATAATATAGAAAAATTTAATATCGAGGTAAGAATATGCCAAGAACTCCCCGTGAAAAAAGTTATTCAGGTGTTTATCATGCAATGGTCAGAGGCATAAACAAGCAAGATATCTTTCAGGATAAGGAAGACCGGATAGTGTTTCTGGAAAAACTCAAGAAGGTAAAAAAATGCAGCGAATGTAAGATATATGCTTATTGCCTTATGGACAACCATGTTCATTTGCTAATTGGAGAATATAAAGAAACCATTGGACAGATAATGAGACGCCTTGGAAGCACATATGCTCTTTGGTATAATAAAAAATATAACAGGATAGGCTATTTATTCCAGGGACGTTTTCGCAGTGAACCTGTAGATTCAAACAGTTATCTTTTAGTCGCATTGAGGTATATCCATCAAAACCCGGTCAAGGCGGGCATTGCACGTCACTGTGGTGATTATCCGTGGACAAGTTACCACGAATACATAAACCCGGGACAGCAAGCAATATGTTTAATTGATACTGAACTCGGGCTGGATGTAGCAGGCGGCCTAAAGCAGTTTATTGAGTTTCATCATGGACAGGATGATCATGATTTTATTGATATTGATGATGGTACCAAGATTTCTGATGAGCATGCTGAAGAATTAATTAAACAAGCATTGTCAGGAATAACAGCATTTGAAATATTAAAGATGAGTAAAGCTGAAAGAAACCAGTTTATCAGAAATCTAAAGGCTTTGCCTGGGGTAAGTCAGAAACAGATTGAGAAAGTAACCGGATTAAGCAGAAATATAATTCAACGAGCATAAACCTGATTCACCTGTCCCCATTACTCAAAATGAGTAGAAACCTCCGTCCCCAATACTCATTTTGAGTGAAAACCCCCGTCCCCAATACTCAGGCGGTGGAGGGTGTCGCCGAAGGCGGCGCAGGCAAGCTCGTACTCGCGCTCCCGGCAGGTAAAGAAGAAGACCTGTCGTTCCTTCGATACCTCTTTAAGAAGTTCAAAGGCTTTTTTGACGCGTTCCTCGTCATATTGGGAAAAAGGCTCGTCCAAAAACAGCGGGAGTTTCTCTCCTCCCCTGTCAAGAAGGTTTACCGCGGCCAGGCGCATGCATAGGTACACCTGGTCTATCGTACCACCGCTCAGGCGGTTCACTGTTACCAGTTCCTCGGTTTCAGGCACTTCAAGGTTGATCCTCAGTTCGTCATTGGTAGATACCCTGCTGTATCGCCCCGAAGTGATTATCCCGATCATCCTGCTCATTTCCTTATTGAGCTCGGGAATATAATTCTTCTGCATCTTCAGGGCTACTTCCTTAAGTATCTGGCTTGCCAGGGCAAGACTTGCGCCCTTGAACTCGAGGGCTTCCTTTTTCTCCTGGCAGCTGCCGATCTCCTCTATCACCCGGGTAAGTTCGCTTTCAGCAGGCGCGTCCTCGATCCTAACCTTAAGCGCTGCAATCTTCAGTTGTGTCTCCTTTATTTCGTTCTCCAGCGCTTTTATGGCCCCGTCAAGGTTTTGACCCGAATATTCCCCGTCATGCCGCAATTGGCTATGATCCATCTTATTTATATAATTATCCAGGTCGTCAGGCGT